>JAFXSG010000025.1 GCA_017525875.1 Clostridia bacterium
CAGTAGGTGAGGAAATCACCGTCTCCGTCATGGACGGCAATGCTCACGCCGTAGCCCTTCCTGCCCTTGATGCGCATTGCCTTATCCACATCCACACCGTAAAAATTCTTTATGATCCGGTTGGGACCTTTGAGCATCCGCATCAGCACAGCCTCATCGCCGTCGATGATGCCGGTCTCCCGGAAGCCGGCTTTATGATAGACGTGCAGACCCAGCTCGTTCTCCGGCTCGGTCGACAGGAACAGACGGTCAGCGCCGTTGGCCTTGAAATACTTGATGATATCCTGCAGCGCGGCCTGACCGTAGCCCTTGCCCTGTTCGTTTTTGTCGATCATGAACCGCCAGAGCCAGTAGCGGTCGTCCTCATCCTCGTCCTCAGGATTGAATGCGAACATGCAAAAGCCCACCAGCTTCTCATCTGCATAGATGGCAAAGGGCCGGGCCACGCCGGGCTGCTCCGCGTTGGCCTCGTCCGCCTGTCGCAGCGAAACTTCATTTGTTGCGACGAAAGGCTGATCCTCCCGCACGGAAAGGGCCAAAACAGCATCTCTGTTATTATTATTTATAGGTTCCAGTTTAATTATCATAATTGGTTTTTCTCCTTGAACATAAAATTTGATATGTAATCGTTCCTGTATGGCGTCGACACCTGAAAAAGGTGCGAAAATACCGCTTCAAAACAGCTCCCGTCGTGGCTACATTCTGCGGTTCCCACTATCAGAAGTTACCCTAAAACGGTGCGCCAAAACCAGGGAGGTATACCACCCACCGTGTTCTGCACATCTGTTCAGTTTTCAGGCGATAGTAATAATCATTGGTGTACGCACCTTTCATTGAGTTCTTCTGTATTATAAATGCAAATGCGGCAAAAATCAATCAGGAATATTATTCAATTGCTGTTGTCGAAAAAAGAAAAAAGATCGCTGCCTTTGTTAAGACAGCAATCCTTTTCTGCGGATGGGGGAATTTGTTTTTCGCGCATCGGGTCTCGAACTCGCTCACTCCGCTCGTTCTCGCCCTGCGACGAAAAACCGGCCGCGGCAAACGCGTCACAGGCGCGTTAGCTGTTCGCGGCTTCAAATTCCTTATTATACAAAAGAAAAAGAGGCATAAAGCCTCTCTTTCTTTTGGTGCGGATGACGACAACGGATCCCCCGCAAAAGGTTGGTAGCGACAGCGAACCGTCGTGAGCGCGTTTACAAGCGAACAGGTGAGCCGAGCGTGACCTTTTGCGGAAAGGAGGAGCGACGGAGCAAGGTGATGCGACGATTTTTTATGAAATAAAGAAATCGTCGCGAACTAGGCGAAGTCCGCGACGACGTGGTGCGGATGGGGGGATTTGAACCCCCAAGCTTTCGCCGGCGGATTTTAAGTCCGCTGTGTATGCCGTTCCACCACATCCGCAGTGTTTATCTTGTTGTATTATAGCGTTTTGTTAATGACTAGTCAAGCAGACCTGCTTTTTCTATCACATTTATACCATGGCAGAAAGAAACGGACTACCCTGCAAATGAACTGTCGACACACTTTATTTTGATCCGATTTTGTGTTATCATTAATAAGAGGACAAGCGCTGTGAAGCTATTGAGAGGAATACTTTATATACTTGTACAGACGACCTGGGGGATACTGCAGTCATTTACCGGGTTTATTGTGTTTTTGCTCAATTTCCGGAAAAGGCATTTCATGTACCACGGAGCTGTTGTAACGCAGTGGGATTCACTTTCAAGCGTTTCCCTCGGAATGTTTGTTTTTGTTTCCGGCCACAGGTTGACCGACAGGCGATCGAAAGACAGGCTTTCGGACGAAGCCGCGTCCCGCGCGCTGCTTGTTCATGAATATGGGCACACGATCCAGTCGCTGGTCCTCGGCCCGCTGTACCTGCCGCTGATAGGCCTGCCCTCGCTGCTTTGGGCGACCGGAAGAAAACCGAGGAACAGAAGACTTGCCGGGACCCCGTATTCGGCATTCTGGACGGAGCACTCCGCAAACGTCCTCGGTGAAAAAGTGACCAAAGAAAGATCGCTCGAAGACGTTGTGTTATGACGGCAAAAACAGCCGGTAGTATCTGACGCGTATCCAAAACCGCAACAACTTGCGGTTTTTCTTATTTTGTGATTGAATTGGGAAACGCCGTATGGTATAATAAACATAATATGAGCTGTTTCCGGCGCTCATTGATTTGAAACTTTCCTGCCATTGCGCAGCGATATTCCGCGAGGGGTGAAATAATGAAAAGGATCATCAGCTTGCTGCTCGTTTTACTGGTGCTCATGACCTGTGCATGCGATCCGGAGACGATCGGTGTTTCGGATAAAAACGTATTTGAAATGTTCATGACTGCTGTTTCGAACAAGCAGTTTATCGAAGCATATTCGTTCATCAGCGCAAAGGTAGCCCCCTCAAACAGCGCGGACAGCAGCATAACTCCCGGCGAGAATACTATCAGCCAGCTCGATTTTGAAAGCTTCTATAATCGGGTCCTCAACGTTTTCAGGATCAACGGGATCAGGTTCAATAAAACCGGCGATGAGACCGTAGGCGAATCAAGACGCAATATCAGCTATACCGTAACATATAACTGCGAGGAGGCCGGCGAGCTCAGCTTCGACTGCGAGATGCCGCTTGTTGCTGAGGACGGCGTTTGGCGAGTCCTGTGGCAGCCTTCCGTGATCTTTCCTGATCTTGAATGGGGAGAACAGTTCGGCAGAGCCACGCTTCCCGCAAAGCGCGGCGATATACTGACGCGTGACGGCACCGTTATAGCGGAGACAGTCGACCTTGTGACGGTCTATGCTGTTTTTTCTGAGATCGTTGATTACAGCGAGATAGCAAAACGCATCGCAGCAGCCGAAGGCATAACAGAAGAAGAGGCGTCGGAGAAGGTCGGCAGCTACCTTTCCAAAACAGAAACGCTGCATAAATACTGCGCAAAGGAACTGAACGACCTATATAACAGCCTGTACGAGATCATCGAATTCGACGACGAAGAACCTCTCGAAAAATCGTTCAAGAGCGTTGTCAACGATTTTATGATGATACGACAGTTCCGTCCGGACGCGGTCGACAGCACGACGCTCGAGGCTTTGAAGGCGATACCGGGCATCCATATCGACACAAAAAACTACGGCACGGCAAGGCTTTATCCGTACGGTTCGCTGCTCGCGCACAATCTCGGCTACGTGGGCTCGGCTTCCGAAGAAGAAGTCAGATCGCTGAACGAAGGACGAGCCATCGCGGACGGGCTCTATACGACCGACAGCATCGTCGGTAAATCAGGCATAGAAAGGCTCTATGAAACAAAGCTTCGCGGTAAGGACGGCTTCTACTACTACATCAGAAACGATGACGGTTCCATTAAAAAAGTTCTTTACCGAAAAGAGCGTGAGAACGGTCTCGACGTCCATCTGACGATCGATTTCGACCTGCAGAAGCGCACGGAAGAGCTTCTTGATATCGTCCTGTACGGCGACGACACATCGGGAGCTGTCATCGTTATGAATCCCGTGACCGGCATGGTCGAAGCGATGGCTTCGTATCCGACGTTCGATCTCAACAAGTTCGTCACGGGCTTCTCTGCGGAGGAATACAAAGCGCTGTCCGAGCAGGCGAACACGCCTTTCCTCGACAGGACAAAGCGCGGCCTGTATCCCCCCGGATCCACGTTCAAAGTCTTTACCGCAGCGGCGGCGCTCGATTCAAAAACGATGACGGCGGACTATGAGTTCCGCGGCTGGATCGATGAGGATTATTGGACGCCGACCGGCTACGGTCCGTGGATCTGGCCGAGGATAAAGCGCACGCAGGTCAACAACAGAACGCTCCCGCTGAACATGACCAACTGCATGCTTCATTCGGACAATATCTATTTCGCAAACTGTGCGCTGATGATGGGCGCGGAAACGTTTGTGGATTACCTCAACGGTCTCGGAATGTCTTCATCGCTCCCGTTCGAACTGACGACGGCAAGAACGCAGGTGATCGGCGACATGGCGTCCATGAACTTCAAAATGCTTGCCGACACGGGCTACGGTCAGGGTCAGGTGCTCGTGACCCCGCTGCAGCTTGCGACTATGTTCTGCGCAATGCAAAACGGGGGAGATCTGCCCGTCCCGCGCATCACCGATTCCTTCTACAGGACCGAGGGCATCAATTACGAATGCGTTGAAAGGACCGAGTATTCCGTCTGGATCGAAGATGCGATCTCCGACCAGACCATCAGCATAATCAGGCCGATGCTCGAAGGCGTTGTCGATCCCACAAAGAACGGCACAGGCCGTTCCCTGCGCGTCACGAACGTTGACGTTGCGGGCAAAACGGGTTCCGCTGAGATCGGCGGAGACAAGAGCAGGATCATCTCCTGGTTTGCGGGCTACCGTGAAAACGTCGATCCGGAGGATGAACGCGTCGTGATCGTTATGCTCGACGTGCCGGACCTCAGTCCGTACACAACGCTCAAGTTCCAGATCGCAAGGGAACTGCTGAAGTTTGACGATTCACCCGACCCTAACGCTCCTCCGGAGAATAACGGGAACTGATAATCGAATATCATCAAGCCTTCTTCGGCCGCCGCGGGATCTGACCTTTCATAAAGATCAATGCAGCGGCCGAAAGCGTTATCGAGGCAAGCAAACGAAGATACAGCGACCGCGAAGAAACAAACGAGGCGACAAACAGAAAACCTCCGAGCGCAAAGTACTTTGCCGCTCTGCCGGGATGCAGAAACAGCCTTATATCGGCTCGCTCTTTTTTTCTGCGCTCCGAGTCCTCAATGATCCGATCGTCGATCTCCTCTTCCGTCGGCGAAAAGCGATCGGCGAGCTGCGGGATACTCTCGGCTGTTTTGAAACTGATGCTGCGAAAGCCGGGCCTTGATACCAGCTCTTTCGCGTCATTGCGCAGATCCGAGACTGAAACGACGGCACATTGCTTTGACCCCGATGAACGCATTACTTCGAAGATATCGTCCGGGCAGATCGGTTCCGATTTTTGAAAAACAAAAAGCTCGTCGCCGCGAACGCAGGCCGTAGCGATGACCACCGAAACAAAACCCGCCCGATCCATACACAGCAGCCTTTCCCGAAAGAGGAGCCGGCCGGTTTCGGCCCTCAAACCCGCAATATGATCATGAAACCTGATCTTCCTGACCGAATCGTTTACCAGGATGACCGAAACAAACACTGACGCCGCCGCGAAAACGCGGGCAAGCAATGCGTTTGCGATCTTTCCGGAGACAACAAAGGAAGCGAGCGCGGCCAGCAAGGCGAAGAAACATGCATCGATCCAAGCAGCGACCGCGTTTTTGCCCCTGAAGCTTCGTTCATAACCCTTCATCAATTCATCTTTCATGACGTTATTATTCTAATATTTCTTAAAGGCAATTCACAAAACCCTTGAAATGAGGTATAATATAGTCATGAAGATCGGTATCTACGGCGGAACATTCGACCCGGTGCATAACGGGCACATATCGATCGCGAAAGCGGTCAAAAACGAACTTGGCCTAAGCAAGGTCTTTTTCGTCGTTGCCGCAGACCCGCCGCATAAGCACGATCCTTCAAGAACGCCTGCTGCAGTCCGCTTTAAAATGATGAAGCAAACGCTGTGGTACAAGCGCGGTCTGATAGCTTCGGATATCGAGATCGCCAGGGGAGGCGTGAGCTACACGGCAGAGACCCTCGAACAGTTCAAAAAGCTGTATCCGGAAGCCGAGCTTTACTTCATCGTCGGGGCGGATATGCTTGCAAACTTTCCGACTTGGTACCGGCCGGATCGCATCCTGGAGCTTTCGCAGCTGACGGCCGTTCAGCGAATGGGGCAGGAGGAGGATCTCAAAGCGCTTGAAAAACGGATCGAAACCGACTTCGGCGGCAACATAATCGTCACAAGAGTATGCGGGCCGGATATCTCTTCAACGGAAGTCAGGCGAAGGATGCTCGAAGCAAAGCCGATCAGCGATATCGTGCCGTTCCAAACGGAGCTGTTTATCTATGAAAACATGCTCTACATGCCGGACGAACTGAAGCAGATCAAAGAAAAGCTCGCCGGATCGCTCGATCCGGAGCGGCTTCGCCACTCTTTACTGACTGTGCGGGAAGCGATCCTGCTTGCCGAAAAACACGGGCTCGATACCGAAAAAGCAAGGCTGTGCGCGCTCGTTCATGACTGTGCGAAGCTGCGCGGAGAAAAGCTCTCGGCATGCATGCGGCGCGTAGGCTTTGTACCGACTGCGGATGAAGAACAGAACCCCTACCTGATCCATGCAAGGCTCGGCGCTATGACTGCAAAAGCCGAATTCGGTATCGAGGATCCGGAGATATTGACCGCGATAGAGCGTCATACTTTGGGCAGCCCGGATATGACGCCGTTTGATGAAGTGATCTTCCTTGCGGACAAGCTCGAACCGACGCGCGAGTACCGCAGCGTCGCTTCAATGCGCAAGCTTGCATACAAAAACCTGGATGAGGCTGTTGCCGCGGTCATTCGCAACAACGTGGAATACACCGAATCCATCGGCAAACCCGTTCACAGCTCCACGATGAGCACGCTTGCGGCTATAGAAACAAGAATAAAATCATAAGCATACGGAGGCACAAATTGGAACAGAAAACCGAAAGTAAGTCATTCATTTCGGAACTTGAAATGAAACTCGCGCAGGAGCTGCGCGACTGTGTACGCGTCATCATGAACGCGGCGGAATCGAAAAAGGCGACGGATATCGTAGCCGTGCGTGTTGCGGATAAAACGATCATTGCGGATTGGTTCGTATTCATGAGCGGAACTTCTGCGATCCACGTCAAATCTATCTGCGATGAGATAGAAGACAAGGCCGCCGAAGCGCGACTCGAGCTGCGCCGCAGAGAAGGCTATTCCGAAGGCCGCTGGATCGTTCTGGACTATTCGAACATCCTCGTTCACATCTTCCATCCCGAAGAGCGCGAGTATTACAACGTCGAGAGGCTTTGGATGGATGAGACTACCGAGGTAATGAAGATAGAGGACTGATCCGGGTTCAGATCATAATTCAGGCAATGAAGCGCGACCCGGCTCGCCGCACGGCGGGCTTGGGTCTTTTTGCATAAATCAAAGCCGCAGGCGCAAACTAACCGCGAATTCTATCGGGAGGTAAGCGTGCTTGACAGGGAGAAATTCATTCGTACTGAGATCAAAGCCGAGAGTTGTTTCCTCGGCTTCGTTTGTGGGAGAAAAAGAGGGCGAAGGACCGCTCGGCAGCTGCTTCGACGTTGTATGCAGGGATGATACGCTCGGGCTGAAAAGCTGGGAAAAGGCGGAAAGCCGTATGTTCGAAAGCGCGGTCCGAACGGCACTCTTCAAGATCGGCAAAACGACCGATGACCTCAGCCTGCTGATCGGAGGAGATCTGCTCGATCAGATAATATCGGCGGGGTTTGCCGCGCGCGAGATACGCGCTCCTTTTCTCGGACTGTATTCCGCCTGTTCGACAATTACAGAAGCGCTGATGCTCGCGGGAATGCTGACGGAGGCCGGCTTTTCAAACCTGGCCGCATGCACCGCAAGCAGCCACTTTTCCTCTGTGGAAAGACAGCTGAGGTTCCCTCTGGAAATGGGCGTACAGCCCGTACCTACGGCCCAAAGAACGGTGACCGGCGCGGGCAGCATAATTGTCGCCGACAAAGAAATGATGAATTCGATTCAGGATCCTCCGTTCAGCCACGTCGCTCTGACGGGCGGAACGATAGGCTGCGTGGAGGACTACGGCATTACGGACGCAAACAACATGGGCGCCGCAATGGCTCCGGCAGCCTGCAAAACGATCGTTTCAAACCTAAGAGACTTTAACAGGACCGCATCCGATTATGATCTGATAATAACTGGGGATCTTGCAAAGTTCGGTTCCGAAATGCTTTATGAACTGTGCGGGAAAGAAGGCGTCGATATTGAACGAAATCATAATGACTGCGGAAAGCTGATTTTCGGAGACGATAAAACCGCAGTTTGCGGGGGCAGCGGCTGCGGCTGTGCCGCAAGCGTGCTGAGCAGCCATTTTCTCCCGCTCATCGAAACGGGAGAACTCAAACGTGTGCTGTTTCTGGCAACAGGCGCATTGCTGAGCCCGACAAGCAGCATGCAGGGCGAGAGCATACCTTGCATATCTCATGCCGTCGTGCTCGAACATATAGAAAACTGAGGGGTAATTATGAGCAGTCTTTCCGATTATTTGCTTGCATTCCTGATCGGCGGAGCGATATGCACGATAGGTCAGCTTTTGATGAGCCTGACACGACTGACGCCTGCACGCATTCTCGTTGCGTTCGTGACTGCGGGCGCGATACTGACTGCGATCGGCGTTTATGAACCGATAATAAAGATCGGCGGCGCAGGCGCTTCGGTCCCGCTGACCGGATTTGGGTATTCGCTCGCAAAAGGCGCGATCGAGGGCGCGGCGGAGGACGGACTGCTCGGCGCTGTAAGCGGCGGCGTTAAAGCGACCGCCGCGGGCATAACAGCGGCAGTATTCCTCGGCTATCTGTGCGCGCTCGTTTTTACTCCGAAAACCAAAATGTAAAAAAGGATGGGGGGAGGCCCACCCTTTGATCGGTCGGTTACTTTACGTCCTTGAAATGCAGCGCCGCGCCGACAGCGGTCGCAAACGCGGCGTCGGGCGGTATGATATAGTTGACGGAGGACATCGAGCGGAACCATTCCACAAGGGGCTCGAGCCATTGCAGCTCCGTCAGCGAACCGGTGAGAATAACGCTGTTGATGCCGGAATCACGGCAGGCGAACGAAGCAAGCGTCAGTATGGTCTGAAGCACCATATTGATCAGACCGAGCGCAAGGTCTCCGTCGGTCGCCCCGTCCTTTATATTGGCAAGGTTCGCAGCGGTCATTTCGGAGCTGAGCTTTTCGATATCGCTCTTTGAAATATCGCCGACGGTAAGGTCGACGTTTGAAAGATTGCCCGTCGCGGCGATGGAGCAAAGGCTCTCGAAATCGGAAGCATTCGCGAGCTTTTTGCCAAGCCCGAGAAGGAGTCCGCCGCCGACGCCGCTGCCGCCGATATGCGAATAGCCATCAGGACCTGCACTCACGAACGCAGTACCCGTGCCCATGCTGACGACGATAGCTTCATCGACCTTTGCAAGTGCGAGTCCGCCGCGCGCAATGGCCGAGAATTCATCGATCCGGTGGGTGGGGATGCCGTAGATATCGCCGGTCAGGTAAGATGAACCGACGCCGGTAACGAAGATATCCTCAACGTCCGCGAGCGAGATCCGGTTATCGTTGATATAGTGCCCGAGCGCACCGTAGAGCGACGTTATCTGATCGTACGCGCGGACCATCATCGTTGAAATGAGAGATCCGTCGGACCTGAGGCCTACGATCTTCGTCGTTGATCCTCCGACATCTATACCGAGAATAATGCCCATTGTTAAGACTCCTTACACAGATTTCGGTATTATTATAACCCAATCAAGCTTCAAAGTAAAGCTTTAAAGCCGATCCGGGAAGCTCGGCTGAAATGGCCGCAATCGATTAAAAAGGAAAATGACATAATGTATAATATTGCTTCGAAATAACAAATATAATGAAAAATGGCCTCACAAGGCATTGATTTTATTTCTGATTTCTGTCATAATAGTACGAGTTGAAAGCGGTGCATGATAGGTTCGCGTTTTCGGGACCGGGCAGTGCGCCGGGTGAATCGTATTATGAAAGTGAGATCATTGAAGTGAGGCAGCAAGATCTGATAAGAAAAGTCCTTGTAGTGGGCATTCTTGTTTTAATAGTTTTGCTCGTTATCCTGCTTGCATGCCTGATAACGAACGGCACCTGCTCAAACGCAGTAAACAACGGGATCCTTCCCATGAATTCAGCGGCGCCGACCGCCGTCATAGACGCGGAGAACAGCGCGTCTCCGGAGCCGGCCGAGAGCAGCGCTCCTGTCACCGAAACACCCGAGATCGTTACTCCGGAACCCACCGCAGTGCCAACGGAGCCCACGGAGCCCCCGGAGCCTCAAGGCCCGGTCATCCCCCAAAGCCCCTATCCGAGCATTCCTTACTGCGTAACAGAAGGAACGATGCAGGACGTACATACAAGGCTTGAGTACCTTAAGCAGCTTCCCAAGAGCGAAACGATCATCCTGCTCGACGTGGGCCACGGCGGATTTGACGGCGGCACGGTAGGCATCGACACAAACGCCACGGAAGCCGATATCAACCTTGCGATATCGCGTAAGCTCGCGGAATACTTTGCGTCAAAAAGATACTACGTGTTCATGACCAGGATGGGCGACTATGCCTGCGCTTCGGATAAAAACTCCGATATGCGCTGGCGTAAAAACGTTATGAAGCTGGACATCTTCGACATTTCCGTCAGTATCCATCAGAACGCGCTCGGCACTGACCGGAGCGTTTGCGGCGCAAGGGTCTACAGCTATAAGAACGGAACCGAGGGCGAAAAGCTCGCAAAAGCCGTTATCGAGGAAATAACAAAGATCTCCTCGACCGCAAGGAAAAACGTTTACACCGGTAATCTGATGGTCGTACGCGAGCCCATTTGCCCGGCTATCCTTGTTGAATGCGGATTCCTTTCGAACCACGATGAGGAGCTGCTGCTCCAGGATCCGAACTATCAGCAGCAGTTGGTTCAGGCAATAGCCGACGGAGCGGAAAACTACCTTAAATCCCGATAAGTATCAAAACACAAAACGGCGGTGATCATCACCGCCGTTTTTGCTGTTGTCTGTAATGATCATTTAACTTCTTCCAAAAGGCAATGCCCCGTCATCTCATCGGGAACGGGCAGCTCCATTATGTGCAGAAGCGTCGGGGCAAGATCGCAGAGCTTTCCGCCCTCGATAAGCCGCTCCTTTCCGGGAGCAGGGGAAACGTAGATGAGCGGAACGGGGTTGGTGGTGTGCGGCGTGAACGGTTCACCCTTTTCATCGAACATCTGTTCGCAGTTGCCGTGATCGGCTGTGATAAGGCAGCTCCCGCCGTTAGCAAGGATCGCGTCAACAAGCTTTTGAACGCATGCGTCAACGGTACCGACGGCTTTGACCGCGGCTTCGAGAACGCCGGTATGGCCGACCATATCCGGGTTTGCGAAGTTCAGCACCATGAGATCGTATTTGCCGGAATTGATGCACTCCACAGCCTTTTCGGTCACCTCATAAGCACTCATTTCGGGCTTGAGATCGTAGGTAGCAACGTCGGGAGAGGGGACGAGGATCCTGTCCTCGCCATCATACACGCGTTCGATGCCGCCGTTGAAGAAAAACGTGACGTGGGCGTATTTCTCCGTTTCGGCGATGCGAAGCTGGGTCTTGCCAAGTCTCGCCATGTATTCACCCATCGTGTTATTGAGCTTCTGCGGGCGGAACATGATATCGACTCTGTCCGCAAAATCCGCCGAATACTGGCTCATGCAGACGTAATGAACGGGGAAATAACCGTATCTGCGTTCGAACTGCGGAAAATCACGGTCGATGAACGCACGCGTGATCTGCCTCGCGCGGTCCGGACGGAAGTTGAAGAAGAGGATGCTGTCATGAGGCATGACTTTCGCGGTCGGTCGGCCGTTCTCCGTGATGACGCTCGGGATAACGAATTCGTCGGTCACACCCTTATCGTATGAAGACTGCATCGCTTCGACTGCACTTGAAAATCTCAAGCCCTCGCCATACACAAGCGCCGCATAAGCTTTCTCAGTGCGGTCAAAATTGCTGTTGCGGTCCATCGCATAGTATCTGCCCATAACTGTCGCGATCTTACCGCAGCCGGCTGAGCTGAGCTTTTCTTCAAGGCTCCGCACGAAGCCGATACCGCTGTCGACCGCGGTGTCGCGCCCGTCCATAAAGCAATGCACGAATACCTTAGTGAGCCCCGCCGCTTTTGCTGCGTCGATCAGGGTGAACAAATGCTCGATATGGCTGTGAACGCCGCCGTCCGAAAGCAGGCCCCAAAGATGCAGCGCTGAGTCGTGCTCTTTGCAGTTTTCGACTGCGCCGACAAATGCGGGGTTTTGAGCTATAGAACCGTCAGCGCAGGCGTCCGAGATCCTGGTAAGATCCTGGAAAACGACCCTGCCCGCACCGATGTTGGTATGTCCGACCTCGGAATTGCCCATCTGCCCCGCAGGCAGACCCACATCGCGGCCGGATGCGCCGATGAGCGTGTGCGGATACTTGTCCATAAGCGCGTGGATATTCTTCGCACCGTCGATCGCGATCGAGTTTCCTTTGGTTTCGGGAGTGTAGCCGAAACCGTCCATGATGATCAATGCTGTAAGTTTTTTCAAGTTGATCCCGCCTTTATTAGAAAACCGGCTCCGTGCGCCTGCTGCGGCATGAACCGCACCGGGAAAACCGGAGCCGGAAGTTTATCATTTACCCTGTCAGGAGAGAATGACCTTTGCAAAGTCCTCGGCTACAAGGCTCGCGCCGCCGATAAGACCGCCGTCGATCTCGGGCATCGCCTTAAGGCCCGCTGCATTCTTTGCGTTCATGCTGCCGCCGTAGAGAATGCGGGTGTTCTGTGCAAACTCTATGCCGTAGAGCTCTGCAACTACCTTGCGGATAGCGCCGATAGTGCGGTTGGCTTCCTCGTTGGTAGCGGTCTTGCCCGTGCCGATCGCCCAAATGGGTTCATAAGCAATGATGATCTTCGCCGCCTGTTCTGCTTCGATGCCGCTGTAAAGCGCGCGGACCTGGCCTGCGAGCACCATATCGGTAATGCCGGCTTCGCGCTGCTCGAGGGATTCGCCGACGCAGACGATCGGGATGATCTCATTATCAAGCGCTGCCCTGGTGCGCATATTGACGGTCTCGTCGGTCTCGCCGAAGTACTGCCTGCGCTCGCTGTGGCCGATGATAGCGTAACTTACGCCGATGGTCTTGAGCATATCTGCGCTGATCTCGCCGGTGAACGCGCCCTTTGCCGCCCAGTGGATATTCTGGGAACCGAGCTTGATATTGCTGCCTTCAAGGTGCTTTGCGCAGCAGCAGAGATCTACGAACGGCGGGCAAACGACGACGTCGCACTCAGCTTCGGTCACAAGGGGCTTGAGCGCTTCGACAAGCTGCTTTGCTTCTTCCTTGTTTTTGTTCATCTTCCAGTTGCCGGCGATCATGATCCTGCGGCAGGGGCGATCCATAAGCGCCGCAACGCCGGGCAGGGTCTTGCCCTCGAGGAACTCAAGACTTGCGCCGCCGCCGGTGGAGATGTGGCTCATCTTCTCGCCAAGGCCGAACTTGTTGATAGCGGAGGCGGAGTCGCCGCCGCCGATGATCGTGGTGCCCTCGCATTCGGCGCAGGCGCGTGCAACAGCCTCGGTGCCCTTGGCAAACGCGTCCATTTCGAAAACGCCCATGGGACCGTTCCAGACAACGGTCTTGGCCTCGCGGATAGCGTCGCCGTAGAGCTTTGCGGTTTCTTCGCCGATATCAAGGCCCAGATAACCTGCGGGCATCTTGTCGAAGGGAACGGTCATGTGCTCGGTGTCGGGAGCAAACTCCTTGCCGACGACACAGTCAACGGGGAGGAGCATGCGAACGCCCTTTTCCTTTGCTTCCTCAAGAAGCTCTTTCGCAAGGTCGATGCTCTCCGCGTCAAGCAGAGAGTCGCCGATCTCATAACCCATTGCCTTGAAGAAGGTGTAGCTCATAGCGCCGCCGATAAGCAGCGTGTCGCACTTGTTGAGCAGGTTCCTGATAACGCCGATCTTGTCACCGACCTTTTTGCCGCCGAGGATGGCAACGAAAGGACGGGCGGGCTCGGTAAGCGCTCCGCCCATAACGCGCAGCTCCTTCTCGATGAGGAAGCCGCAGACAGCGGGCAGATAATGCGCAACGCCCTCGGTGGAAGCATGAGCGCGATGTACGGTGCCGAATGCGTCGGAAACGTAGAGCTCGGCATATTCGGAAAGGGCTTTTGCAAACTCGGGATCGTTCTTCTCCTCTTCTTTGTGGAAACGGAGGTTCTCAAGCAGCAGCACTTCGCCGTCCTTGAGTTCGGAGGCTTTTTTCTTTGCGTCTTCGCCGATGATATCGTTTGCGAAGATCACGTTTACTCCGGGCAGGAGCTCCGCAAGGCGCTTTGCAACGGGAGCAAGGCTCATTTCGGGAACGAATTTGCCCTTCGGACGGCCGAGATGGGAACAGAGGATGGTCTTTGCGCCGTTCTCAATGAGGTAACGAACGGTTGGAAGTGCGCCGACGATGCGGCTTTCATCGGTGATAACAAGGTTTTCATCGAGCGGTACGTTGAAGTCTACGCGAACGAGAACACGCTTGCCGCGAACGGGGACGTCGGTTACAGACAGTTTGGTCATTTTTTCAGCCTCCGAAACATTATTGTTTGGTTATCTTTGGTGCTTTAGCATCCTAAATTTTATTATACCACGAATACAGAAAAACAGCAACAGTGAAAACTGCTGGATCAAGCGCGGAACAGGGACATAAACAAAGAAAAAGCCCCGCCGAAAGGCAGGGCTGCTGCAGGCTGCATCACTGTGCGTCGTGGCGCTTGAAGCCTTCGCCGTACGCCGCGTCGATCGAGCTGACCATTACGAAGGATTTATTGTCCACCTCATGTGCGATACGCTTCACCTTGAAGACTTCAGTCTTGGAACAGGCGCAGAGGAGAACGTTCTTGTCGGCGCCGGTGTAAGCGCCTTTGCCGTTCAGGACCGTAACGCCGCGCTCGATATCCTGATTGATGCGGTTTGAGATATCGTCGCCCTTTGTGGTGATGATCGTCATGAGCTTTCTCGAATCGTTGCCGTACATGATCTTATCGATGATCAGGCTGTACGTGATGGTCATGATGAGGCCGTAGAGAGCCGCGTCGATCGTGCCGTAAACGATGCCGCCGAACAGGATGACGATCCCGTCAACGGCGAGCGAGATGAGCCCTAGCGAAAGCTGAGGGTTCTTTTTGCGGATCGCCATGATGACGAAGTCCGAGCCGCCGGTCGACGAATCGCGCATATAGATGCATGCAAGCCCCGCGCCGGCGAGGATACCGCCGAAGATAGCCGCAAGCATGGGCTCGCCCTCGTAAACGGGAAGCATCGGCATCAGGTAGTCCACGATCACAGCGGAGAAAATGATGGTCTTCGCGGAGCGGAAGAAGAAGCGCAGGCCGAGCGCCTTGAAGCAGATCAGCACGATCGGGATATTTATAAGGACCGTGCCGAGACCGATCTTGATCGCGCCGTCTGTGAGACGGTTGAGAATGAACGCGATACCGGTCACGCCGCCCGGCGCAAAGTTCGCTGCGTGGGCAAAGTTGAACATGCCGGCTCCGTAAAGCACGCAGCCGACGATATCGAAGATCACGTCGACGAGCAAAGTCTTGGGATCGATCTTCAGCCTTTCTTTGAGTGACGGTTTCTTTTCCATGGTTTCCTCCGAACAGGACGCAGACGCAAAAAGCGACACGCTTTGACAGCTTGAAATTCTATCATTACGGAACCGCTTTTTCAACCCCATTTTATAAATATATACATGGAAATATCAGCTGCAAACGAATATCGATCTTCAGCGTCTGCCGCATTGACAAAAACAGGATTTGCGATAGAATAGGAGTGAATAAAAACTCATAAGGAGCAGCTATGAAAATAGTCGTAACGATACCCGTAGTCAAGAAACACATCGAATTGCTCGAGGCAGCCTGCCCCGGGGAAGAATTCGTCTTCGACCGCAAGCCGGGCGACGATCTGCTCGGAGAGGCGGAGATAATCGTGGGAGGCGTCCCGACGGATAAGCTCTGCCTCTGCAAAAAGCTGAAGTTCCTGCAGCTCAGCATGGCGGGTTCGGACGCCTATGCGGGCATTATGCCTGAGGGAGTGCTGCTTGCAAACGCGAGCGGCGCGTACGGCCTTGCTATAAGCGAACACATGCTCGGCAATGCGCTGATGCTGATGAAAAAGCTCCACCTTTACAGAGACAACCAGCTCGAATCCGAATGGAAGGACGAGGGCAGGGTAACCAGCTTTGAAGGCGCTCGCGTGCTCTGCGTAGGTCTTGGTGATATCGGCGGCGAATTCGCAAAACGGTGCAAGGCGCTCGGCTCGTACTGCATCGGAATAAGAAGGACCATCCACGACAGACCCGACTACATCGACGAACTTCACACGCTGAACGATCTCGATCTCATCCTGCCCACAGCGGATATCGTCGCGCTGTCGCTGCCGCAGTCCGAGCAGAGCAAAAAGCTATTCAATGAAGCACGCCTCCGTGCGATGAAACACGGGGCGATACTGCTGAACGTCGGCCGCGGAAGCGCGATAGACACCGACGCGCTCGTAAAGGTACTTAACGAAGGTCACATCCTTGCCGGAGTGGATGTTACCGATCCCGAACCGCTCCCGAAAGACCATCCGCTCTGGAAATGCCGCAATGCTCTCATCACGCCGCATATCTCGGGCTACTATCATCTGCAGCAGACCCATGACAGGATCGTGAAGATCGCCGCAGAGAATATCCATGCGTTCGTGAACGGGGGAACAGTCATGAACGTTGTGGACGGCAAGACCGGCTACAGAAAGACCGAAAACAGGTATTGAACCGTGAAACACGGCGATAAAATCGCTTGACAGCCGGCATCCGCTATGGTATTATAACAAAGTTCATACAGGCGCAGACGGAGAAAAAGAGCGGCGTCCGGCACAGAGAGACCTGCATAGCTGGGAGCAGGTCGCGGATAAAGTTCACAATGTTCCCTCCCGAGCCGTTCCGGTGAAGCCGCGCAGGCGGTGCGTAGTCGGGACCGGGTGAGCCCGATACAGCTCGTTTGAGGCAAAGCCTGATCAGGTTTTGCGAATTCAGGGTGGTACCACGAGATAGGCGCGCTCGTCCCTTTGGGATGAATGCGCCTATATTTATTCAAGCGAAAAGGAGTTTTTTATGCTTGACGAACTGATAAAGATCCGGGAGGAAGCGCTGAGCAAGCTTCAGGAAGTCGAAAATGAAAACGATCTCTCCGAGCTTACCGTTGCGTTCCTCGGCAGAAACGGCGCGCTGACAGCGATCCTGCGCACCATGTCAAAGCTTGCCCCCGAAGAGAGGGCAAAGCTCGGAAAAGAAGCAAACGAGGTCAAACAGCATCTGACCGAAAAGTTCGAGCAGGTCAGGAGCCAGATCGCAAAGCGCGCTGAAGAATTCAAGATTCGTCAGGAGACGATCGACGTCACTCTGCCGGGCGTTGTCGACGTGCCCGCCGGCAAGCTCAGCCCGCTGACTGTCGTCTACCGCGAGATCCGCGACGCGCTGATCGGCCTCGGGTTCACGACCTTCGAAGGCCCCGAAGTGGAGTACGACGATTACAACTTCACAAAGCTTAACCTGCCCCTCAATCACCCGGCGAGGGATATGCAGGATACCTTCTATATAAACGATAAGGTGCTTCTCAGAACGCACACCTCGCCCTGCGAAGCGCGTGCGCTCATGACGCTCAAGCCCCCGTTCCGCGTCGTTATTCCGGGCAGGGTGTTCCGCGTGGACGAGCCGGATGCGAGCCACAGCCCCGTCTTCATGCAGATGGAGGGCCTGGTCGTGGACCGCAATCTGACGATCGCAGATCTCAAAGGAACGATCGATACTTTCGTCAAGGCGGTATTCGGCGAAAACGTGAAGTCGAGGCTGCGCCCCAGCTATTTCCCGTTCACGGAGCCTTCCGCGGAAGTCGATATCAGCTGCACTATCTGCGGCGGCGTCGGCTGCAGCTCCTGCAAGGGCACCGGCTGGATGGAGATCATGGGCTGCGGCATCACCAACCCCCACGAGATCGAGAACTGCGGCCTGGATCCGAACGAATGGCGAGCGTTCGCGTTCGGCGTCGGCGTTGACCGCGTTGCCTGCCTCAAATACGGCATCAACGACATCCGCCTTCTGTACGAGGGCGACGCAAGGTTCCTGCGCCAGCTGTGACCGCTGAGAATAGGAGATAGATCATGAAACTGCCTCTTAAATGGTTAAAAGATTTTGTAGAATTCAACGTGACCCCCGAGGAGTTCGCGAACCGCATGCTCCTGCGCGGCTTCGAGGTCGCGGAGATAATCCCTGAGATGAAGGCGACGGGCGTTTACGTCTGCACGATCGAAAAGATCGAGCAGCATCCGAATGCCGAGCGCTTGAGAGTCTGCGCTGTCGATATCGGCAGGGAAGAACCCGTCACGATCGTTACCAATGCGACCAACGTCTATGAAGGCTGCCAGGTCCCCGTCGCGCTCGACGGCGCGGTGCTTGCGGACGGCATGGAGATACACCCAACGAAGATGCGCGGCGTGCAGAGCGTAGGCATGTTCTGCGGCGGAGCGGAGCTCGGCATCACGGACGCCGAGTATGAAGGCGCGAGCAACGACAGCGTTCTGATACTCAATGAAAAGCACGTGAACGGTCAGCCCATCGCCGATGCGCTCGATCTGAACGAAGTCATCTTCGATATCGAGCTCACTCCCAACCGTCCCGACTGCCAGAGCATCATCGGCATCTGCCGCGAAGCCGCGAGCGCACTCGGGCAGAGGATGAAGGAGCCAGAGATCAAAGAGATCAAAGGCGAGGGAAACGCGGAGGACTATGCAAAGGTCACCGTTCTCAACCCGACGCTTTGTCCGCGCTACCTTGCGAGAGTGGTTACCGATCTGAAGATCGAACCCTCGCCCAGGTGGATGCAGCTCAGGCTGAAGCTCGCGGGTCTGCGGCCGATCAACAACATCGTCGATATCACCAACTACGTCCTGCTCGAATACGGTCATCCTATGCATGCGTTCGATCTTGCCTGCATCGAGGACGCGCATATCGTCGTCCGCAACGCACGGGAAGGCGAAGTCGTGACTACGCTTGACGGCAAGGAACGCACCATGAGCGCGGATATGCTCCTGATCGCCGACCCGCATAAGGGCGTCGGCATAGCGGGCGTGATGGGCGGGCTCAATTCGGAGATCACCGGGGATACCAAGGTCACGCTCTTTGAAAGCGCCGTATTCCTCCCGGAAAATATCAGGCATACGACCCGCAAGCTCCGTCATTCGACCGATTCCTCCGCCCGCTTCACCAAGGGCGTTGAAGCTGTGAACGCCGAGAAGGCGATCAACAGGGCTATCGAGCTCGTGGATATGCTCGGCGCGGGCAAGGTCATCGGCAGCATGATCAACGTTACCGCGAAGGAACCCGCGGAAAAGACGGCCGTTGCGGATATCGCGCACATCAACGAGATACTTCATACCGAGCTCTCCGGCGAAAGGATGGCGGAACTGCTTTCCGGCATCAATATCGATGCGGAAGTGAACGGCGATAAGCTGGTCGTTAAGGTGCCGCATTTCCGTACGGATATCGAAGACGGCATAGAGACCGACTGGGATATCGCCGAGGAGGTCGGCAGGCTCTACGGCTACGACAACATCGAGCCCACCCTGATGGTCGGCAAGACCTTCCAGGGCAGGCTCGGAGAGAGCTTCGCGCTCGAGGATAAAATAAAGGACTACATGGCGTCCATGGGATTCATGGAGCTGTATAACTACAACTTCACTTCCCCTCAGGAGTACGATCTGCTGCTCCTGCCGGAGGATGACGAAAAGCGCCAGACGGTGCGCCTCAGGAACCCGTTCGGCGAGGATCAGAGCCTCATGCGCACCACGCTGATCGGCGGGATGCTCCGCACCGTTCAGCTCAACTGCAACAGAAAGACCGGCCACAGCCGCTTCTTCGAGGTAGGAAACGTCCATTTCAACAACAATGACGATCTGCCCGAAGAGCGCAGGATGCTCGGCGCTGTCTGCTTCGGCACGGGCGAGAGCTTCTTCACCCTTAAGGGCGTGCTCGAACAGCTCTTCGGTTCCCTCGGCATTACCGGCGTTCGCTATGAGCGCGGGGGCGGGGAGTACCTGCATCCCGGCCAGAAAGCCGTTATCCTTGTTGACGGCGAGAGCATCGGCGAGATCGGCTGCGTACATCCCCAGGTGAAGAAAGGCTTCGATCTGCCCGTTTCACCGTTCATCGCGGAGATCGATTTCAACAAGCTGATCGCAAAAGCGAATGCGGAGCGAAAGTTCAAGCCGCTGCCGAAGTTCCCGATCGTTCCGCGCGACATCGCGATCATCGTCGACAGCGAAGTCGAGTCTCAGACCGTGATCGACGTGATCTCGGCCGTCAAGACCAAGGCGCTGATCGAGAACGTCTACTGCTTCGACGTGTTCTATCCCAAGGTGCCCGGCGAAAAGGGCATCCCTGCAGGCAAAAAGAGCATGGCCTTCCGCTTCGAGCTGCGCAACGACGATCATACCCTCAACGATGAGGAGATAGGCCAGGCGGTCAAAGCGATCCTGAAATCGCTCAAATTCAGGCTCGACGCCGACCTGCGCAGCTGATCATGTTCAACGTAGTGCTTGTCGAGCCGGAGATACCGCAGAATACCGGCAATATTTCGAGGACCTGCGCGGTAACGGGGTGCACGCTGCACCTCGTCCGCCCGCTCGGGTTTTCGGTAGACGATCGCTATCTTAAAAGAGCCGGCCTCGATTACTGGAGCGAGCTCAAGCTGTTTTATTATGACAGCTTCGAAGAGCTCGAAAACAAATATCCGGACTCCAGATTCTTCCTGTTTTCGACCCATGCCGATAAGAACTACGCGGAAGCGGAGTACAAACCGGGAGACTTTCTCGTGTTCGGAAAGGAAACGGCGGGCCTCGGCGAAGCCATCCTGTCAAGGCGAAAGGACGACGCCGTCCGTATCCCGATGAGGAAGAGCCTTCGCTCGCTCAATCTGTCAAACTCGGTCGCGATAGCCGTTTACGAGGCTTTCCGCCAGAACGGCTTCCGCGGCCTGGAATAGGTGCATAATGGACAACGGTTTTTACGGATTTGCGGGAAAAGCAAACAGATCCGATTTTTCAGTTAAAACGATCCTGGAGAGCAGGATAATCGCAATCACAAGAGGCGTGTACGGCGATGACCTGCTGAGCGCAGTTCAGGCTGTTTACGACGGCGGCATCCGTGCTGTGGAAGTGACTTTCGAGCAGAACGGAGACCTTCTCAGGACTTCGCGCGCTGTCGAAAAGCTTTGCGAACGTTTCGGCGGACGCATGACGATCGGCGCGGGAACGGTGCTCACCGAAGAACAGGTCAGAATAGCATACAACAGCGGAGCGCAATACATCGTTTCGCCGAACACCGATAAGACCGTTATCGGGATGACCAAAGGACTCGGCATGGGCTCGATCCCCGGAGCGATGACGCCGACCGAGATAACCGCTGCGGCGTCCTTCGGCGCGGATATCGTTAAAGTATTTCCCGCAGGCGCTCTCGGAGCGGAATACTTCAAGGCAGTCACAGTGCCGCTCAGGCATATCAGGTGCGCTGCGGTCGCAGGCGTCACCCTTAAGAACATTGCTGATTTCAAGTCCGCAGGGGCATGTGCATTCGGGATCAGCTCTTCAATTCTGAACAACAAACTGATAGCAGAGCACAGATTTTCCGATATCATGAAAACCGCAGCCGCCTACTGTAATGCCGCAAAGTAGCGCCGTAAGGATCTTCAGATGAATGAGAAGACAGAAAACCTGCATCAAGGGCACAGAAAAAGCGTTCGTCAAAGGTATCTGAAACGCGGCAGTCTCGATGATTATGCCGATCATCAGATACTTGAAATGCTTCTGTTCTATGCAATACCGCGCAGAGACGTGAATCCGCTTGCGCACAGGCTGATCAACCGTTTCGGCTCGCTTAAGCTCGTGTTCAAGGCAAGCGTGAGCGACCTTTGTGCGGAGGGGATTTCCGAAAACACCGCTGTGCTTATCAAGCTTGTGGGCGACATCGGCTCCGCGATCGATCACAGTGAGGCGTACGATATCGAGATCGTGAACACGGATCAGGCTTTCAAAGCCTGCCACAATCTGCTGTTCAGGCAGACCGCTGAGGTTTTCGCGGTGCTGTGCCTTGACTCAAAGAACAGAGTGATAAAGATCGCAAAACGAACGGACGGTTTTTCGGATAACGTGGCGGCCCTGCCGAGATGGATCGTCGACACCGCTATCTCCGTGAACGCGTCCGCCGTGATCATTGCTCATAATCATCCTTCGGGTTCGGTAATGCCTTCGAAAAACGACATTGAAACGACAGCGGCAATCCAATACCTTCTCAATGCGATCGGCATAGCAATGTATGACCACGTTATCGTCACTCACGATTCCTGCTATTCCATGGTTCGCGCCTATCAGCGCGATGATATGTTTGAAACGTTAATTGATCTCGCCGAGAAAAAGACCGATGCGGCGGATAATGCTTCATAAAGGAGTGAATGCTTTGAAAAGAAAAGCACTTACAGTTTGTGTGATACTGCTTCTGCTCGCCTGTGTGACTGTCACAGGCTGCTTTGAGCGCGGAAGCACGATGTACGAGGCCACGGATGAACTCGTTGAGTTTGTTAAAGACAAGGGAACTTTCCCAAAAATGCAGGCAGCCGACGCCGCGGTTATCGGTGAGATCTACGGCATCGACCTGTCACGGATAGAGGAGTACACGCTCGTGTCGTCAAGCGATACGCTGCTTGCGGACGAGATCGGCGTGTTCCGGCTGGAAGACCCCGACTATGCTTCGACGCTGTCGCGTATACTCGAGGCAAGGCTCGCAAGCGCCGCAAGGGCAGCAGAGCATTACAGCCCGGAACAGTATGCTGTGATAATCAAAACAGCCGTGAAGTCCAGGGGGCTTTATGTTTACTATATCGTGAACAAGGACAGCGAAAAGCTGACAGAGCAGCTGACAGCGCGCATACCTCTTAGCTGAGATAACAAAAAAGGCCCGCAGCCGTTGAGCTGCGGGCTTTTGCTTTTATACAGGATCAGTGGAACAGATTGAGGATGGTGTTGAGAATGCCGCCGGAATTGTTGTTCGATCCGCCAAGCAGGCTGCCGAGCAGACCGCTTGCGAGGCTCGCCGTACCGCCGCCGTTGCCTCCGCCAAGGAGACCGCCCAAGAGGCTGAGCACGTTGAACCCGCCGCCGGAGGACTGAGCCTGCTGCTGCTGACCGCCAAGCTGGGAGAGGAGCAGGGGAGCGACCATCGAAAGGATGCTGCGGGTCTTGCCCTCGGAAACGCCGGTATCAGCGGAAAGCTGCTGAATGGTTTCAGTCTGCCTCTCGCCGAAAACGTGGCCGAGGATCTTCTTGCCGTCCTCAAGGTCCGCGCCCTTTAAGAACGTCTTGACGTCACTGATATCGTCCTTGCTGTGGGATTCGAGCGCTTTGCAAAGTGACGCTGCGCCTTCCTCAGTGGATGCATTGGTCTGCATGCCCTGAAGCAGGGAGGGGATGCCTTCGGAGAGGACCTTGGCGATATCCGCCTGCTTTACCTTTGTGCGCTTGCCGATCGCGGAAAGACCGCCGTTTGCCAGCGCTTCACCGATTGAATTAAGATCAAAATCAGCCATTGTTTTCCTCCTATTCGCCGTCAACAACGTCGGCCTCAATGTTGAGCTGGGTCCAATCTATTGCCGAGAAACCTTCAACGCCGTTTTCGACCTGCTTGTCCCACCAATTCCTGCAGTAGGAGCACACGGAGGTGCGGCCGGACTCGATGGATTCGGTTATATCGCCTTCATAGATAGTGGCGGAGTTGCGAATCGCACCGCAGCAATCTTCGGGATCATCTGCGTTATAATGCATATGATACTTATGACCAAACGGAGTCCAATAGATAGAGGTGCCGTTGAATACGTTCTCAGCCTCGGTTTTCTGCTCCGCGGAGATCGGATTGTAGTCTGCGGATGCAAAACCGGTGATAAGCAGCGCTGCGATCGCAACGATAGAAGCGATCGTCTTGGTCTTCTTGTCGAGCTTATCGTTCTTGAGAAGGATGATGATAAGGGGAATGAAGCAGATGCAGGCCATGATCACGCCGAATTCGCTGATGAGATAGAAGGTGAACTTGTTCTTCTCACTCGGCGGATTGATATGGTTTGCTTTCTTCCAAAGCTGCGCCGCGATGATAGCGAAGATAAGGTCAAGCACGATGAAAAGGATCAGCGTGATGAGCATGTTCGTGTTGCCGTTGCGGGTGAACCTGATAGCAAAGTCTTTGAGGAGCGCCATGATGGCGAGGACCTCGCAGCCGATGGCGACCAGCCAAAGCGCGATCGCGCCGATACGGTAGCCAAGCGCGCTCTTCTTGTCGCCCGCACTCGCAGTCTGGACAACGTTTTGAGCCTTCTTGGAGATC
Organism: Clostridia bacterium; assembly: GCA_017525875.1. GTDB lineage: Bacteria > Bacillota > Clostridia > Christensenellales > CAG-138 > PeH17. The sequence goes on from JAFXSG010000025.1 coordinate 24,206, forward strand.
GTCTTTGCGGCGGTTTCGGTGGCTTCCTTATTGTCGGAAGCGCGTTTTATCGTTTGTGCCATTTCATTTCCTCCAAATATATGATATGGTCTTCAACCACTATTATTATCTATACTTCGGCGGATTTTGTCAATAGTTAATTATCATTGCGTTTTCTGTAATACCGATGACACCTTAATGTTGAAAGCAGCTGTATAAAGGCTTTTTCTGCCGAACCGCTCCGATTGACATCGTATAGACTTTATGGTAAAATAAATAACTATGGAAAACACCGGCTGAAAGTCGGAGTTTCCCTGAAAAAGACCAAAACAGACGGAGGCAAAAGCTGCCGAGTGCAGCCGAATACTTTGCGAAGGAATTCGTTAAACACGCTGATCGCGATAATACTTGCCTGCATACTGATGAGCGGATCGCTCCTCGGCTGTAATTCAAATACCGATCCCGACGCTCGCCAGACCGCAGCACCCGAATCCGAAGTTCCTGCGTACAGTGCGCCGCCCGATGCAGGCCCGACTCACGGAGCGGTCGAAACAGAAGCTCCTTCCGGGACAGAGCCGGCGTCGCTCCCGACCGAAGTCCCGACCGAAGCTCCGACCGAAGTGCCGACCGAGGCGCCGACAGCCGTTCCGACAGCTGTTCCGACAGCCGTTCCCGATACCCAACCGCCGGTCCCCTACAACTATGTTTCTATCGGGACCGCGTCAAAGCCTGCGAGGTTCACGATGCCAACAGATCTATACGGCGTTTCACAGGCGAACTGTGAAGCATGGTTCAGTGACGCCGTGTTCTGCGGAGACTCGATAACCATCGGCTGGAAGACCTATAACAGACAAAAACTGGAGAATGACCCGAACTTTTTCGGGCAGACTCATTTCCTTTGTGAGGGAAGCTACGGCGTCATCCACGCATTCGATCCCATAAGCGACAGCAGTCTGCACCCGATGTACGCGGGCGAACAGCATTATCTCTGGGATTCGATCGCGATGATGGGCGCAAATAAAGTGTTTCTTCTGTTTGGCCTGAACGACATCGCGATCGTGGGGGTTGACGGCACAGCAGAGCGATTTGATCAGCTTACCGACAGGATAAAAGAGTTGTCACCGAACGCCAGCATCTTCATCATAAGCACGATGTATATGTATAAGGGCAGCGAGAAGACAAAGCTTAACAACAGGAACCTGTACTTGCTCAATCAGCGTCTCGTTCAGATGTGCAACAGAAAGGGATACGAATTCATCAATATAGCAAGCCACCTGATCGATGAAGAAGGCTTCGTACCCGATGTGTACAGCAGCGATCATTACGTGCACCAGTCCGACGCGGCATATGACGTTTGGGCAGACGTCCTGAGAAGCGTGGCGGCAAGGCATCTCAAGGGCATCGGTCCCATCGTGTTCACGCTGCCTCAGTGAACGAGCAGAAAGGATAAATATGAATAAGAATCTCTCATCCCCGACAAAAGTATTGTTATTGGCACTTGTGCTGGTATTGGCGTTCACTGCGCTTGCTGCGTGCTCCGGCGCCAATAAGCCAAAGACGCCCGCCGACGTTAATGAAGTATATCAAAAGCTGCTTGAGAGCGGGCATCTGCCTGCGCTGACCGCCGTCCCGGAACGAGACTTGTTTGAGGTTTACGGCATCGACTCCTCGAAGGTAAAGCAATGGGTATTCGCGATGAGCGATAACTACTCGATTGACGCGGGCGAGGTCGCTATCTTCGAAGCAAACGACGAAGAGTATGCTTCGGAACTTGCGTCAAAGCTTACAAATCACCTTGACCGCATCAAAAACGTGTCGAAGGATTACAGCCCTCAGCAGGCCGCAAAACTTGAACCCGTCGAAGTCAAGACCGTCGGCAGTTTTGTCTATCTTGTCGTCGGAGAAAACTACGACGCATTAATGAAGATCATGAAGGATAACATCGGCTGATGGTTTTCTCAAGCCTTTTATTCATTTTCATATATTTCGCGATCACTTTGGCACTGTATTACGCAGTGCCTAACCGCGTTTACAGAAACGTGATCCTTTGCCTGCTCAGCCTCGTTTTCTACGGCTGGGGCGAGCCGACCTTTGTGGTGCTGATGATCTTTTCGATCCTCATGAACTACACTGCCGGCCTCCTTGTGGGCAGGTTCCGCGAAAACAAGAAGAAAGCAAGAGCGGTACTTACCGTTGCCGTGATCATCAACCTGCTCCTGCTCGCGATCTTCAAATACACCGGCCTTTTCGTTGATACTCTTAAGAGCATCTTCCCGTTCCTGCGCTCGTATGCAACGCCGGCGATACCTCTGCCGATAGGCATCTCTTTCTATACGTTCCAGGCGATGAGCTACGTTATAGACGTCTACCGTGAAGAGACGACCGTTCAGAAGAACCCAGTCTACTTTGGCACGTACGTCTCCCTGTTCCCGCAGCTGATCGCAGGCCCGATCGTGCGCTATCGCGACGTGGCCGATCAGCTCGAAGGCAGAAAAGAGAACGTCGAACAGTTTGCTTCGGGCGTAAAGCTGTTCAGCGTCGGCCTCGCAAAAAAGGTGCTCGTCGCCAATCAGCTTGCCGCACTCTGGGAGGTGCTCAAAGCCCAGTACGCGACCAACGGCATCCTCGCGTCGTGGGTCGGTATCATCGCTTTCAGCTTCCAGATCTATTTCGATTTCAGCGGCTATTCCGACATGGCGATCGGTCTCGGAAGGATGTTCGGCTTTGAGTTCCTCAGGAACTTCGACTATCCCTACATCTCAAAGAACATTTCGGAGTTTTGGCGCAGGTGGCATATCTCCCTCAGCACCTGGTTCAAGGAATACGTCTACATACCGCTCGGCGGAAACAGAAAGGGCATAGGACGGACCCTCATCAACACCGCGGTCGTTTGGGGCCTGACCGGTCTGTGGCACGGCGCAAGCTGGAACTTTGCTCTGTGGGGGCTGTATTTCGGCCTGCTGATCATGATCGAAAAGCTGTTCCTCGGAAAGTACATCAAAAAGCTTCCCGGGTTCATGTCGAATATGTATATGTTCGTTCTCGTCGTGCTCGGCTGGGCGCTGTTCGATTTCACGGATATGAAGCAGCTCATCCCGTTCCTCGGCACGCTGTTCGGCGGCGGCGCAGGCGGCTTTGTGACTCACGACGCATGGGTGTACATCGTTTCGTACCTCCCTGTGCTGATCGTCGCTGCCGTCGGTTCTTCACCGCTGCTTAAGAACCTTCATAACAAATACCTTTCCGCAAGCTGGGGCAAATGGGTGGATATCGTGCTCGTGCTCGCTTCGCTCACGCTGTGCACTGCTTCGCTCGTTTCAAGCGGCTACAATCCGTTCATATACTTCAGATTTTGATCGAAACAAAACTTTCCCGGTTCGGCTCAGGACCGGGATTTATTTTTTGCATAAATCGGGATTTATTGACATAATCAATAAAAATTGATATAATCGGAATGTTGTAACGGGTCATTCATTCATTATTCATCATTCCGTTACACAGGGGGAAAACATGGAAGAAACACGTAAACGACGCAGGGGAGACCGCAAGGACGCATACCTGCTTCGGGACCTCGACCCGATGCATAAGTTCATGCCCTATCTCCTCCCCGGAAGATGCGACAACGAAGCCGTTATGAGCGAGCTCATAGACCTGACCGCTGTAAACGAATACGTCGCAAAGAAAAACGCCTCGGATCCGGCATTCAAATACACCATCTTTCACGTGCTGAGCGCAGCGCTCGTAAAGACCATCGCTCTCCGCCCCAGTCTTAACTGGTTCATTGCGGGCCACAGGTGCTACGAACGCAAGGAGCTCAGCATTTCTTTTATCGTGAAGAAGAAATTTGAGGATCACTCCTATGAGGCGGTGGCGATCATAAAGATCGACAGAAACGGCGCCGCGCCGATCGACCAGATCCACGACAAGGTCGAGCATTTCGTGACCGACGTGCGCGAGCGCAACGTTGTTGACGGCACTACCGACACGATGGATAAGCTGACAAGGCTCCCGAGGTGGCTGCTCAGGATCGTGACCGGTCTGCTGATGTGGCTCGATTACCACGGCTGGGTGCCGAGCGACATCACAAAAGACGATCCTTACAATTCAACGGTCTTCGTTACAAATCTCGGCAGCATAAAGATGCACGCGAGCTATCACCATCTCACCAACTGGGGCACGAACTCGCTCTTTGCGATCATCGATGAAAAGCACAAGCACCCGTACTTCAACGACGACGGCACTTACGAAATGCGCGACGCGCTTCGTCTCGGCCTGACGGTCGATGAGAGGATCGCGGACGGCGTGTACTTTGCAAAGAGCGTCCGGATCTGCAAAAAGCTGCTTGAAAACCCCGAACTGCTCGATCTGCCGATAGATACTCCCGTAGATATTGATCTCTGATTTGATTTCTGAAAGGTAAACACATGGAAGCTTTAAAAACAAACAAGCCCGAAGCTGAGGCTCCGTGGCTTAAATACTATGGTGAAGTACCGTTCCACCTTGAGTACCCCGATTACAGCATTGCCGATGCGGTCATCAATTCCGCCGAGAAAGAACCGGATTTTACTGCGATCTCCTTCATGGGCAAGCGTTTCAGCTATAAGACCGTTGTTGAAAAGATCGACAGCGCTGCCGCGGGTTTCGTCGCGTTAGGCGTCAAGAAAGGCGACTGTGTCACCATCTGCATGCCGAACGTGCCCCAGGCAGTGTTCTGCATGTACGCGCTCAACCGCATCGGTGCGATCGCAAGCATGATCCATCCGCTTTCCGCAGTTGGCGAGATCGTGCACTATCTCAAAGAAGTCAACAGCAAGTATCTGCTGACGCTTGACCAGTTCTATAGCAAGCTCGCGGAAGTCCAGAAGGAATACAAGCTCACGAGGCTGATAATCACGACCGCGGCGGATGAGCTCGGGTTCATAAAAAACACTGCGTTCAAGCTGATGAACGTAAAGAAGAACAAGGTCGACAAAAACGATACGTCGGTGATCCGCTGGCCGGAGTTCATCAGGGGCGGAAAGACTGTGGATCTTAACAAGCATCTTGTGAAGACCAAGGGCAAGGATGCTGCCGTCATTCTGTTTTCCGGCGGAACTACCGGCGTAACAAAGGGCATCATGCTCAGCAATCTCAATTTCAACGCCCTCGGCCTTCAGACAGCAACGATGGCGCATGCCGAGATCTACCATTCGAGCATGCTCGCTGCAATGCCGATCTTCCACGGCTTCGGGCTTGGCGTATGCATCCACACCATGCTGGAGCTTGGTGGAACGAGCATCCTCGTGCCTCAGTTCAACGTCAAAAAGTATGCCGACCTTATCAAGACCGAAAAACCTAACTTTATCGCCGGCGTTCCGACCCTTTTTGAAGCGATTACCCGCAATCCCTATCTCGACGGCGTAAAGCTCGATTTCCTGCGCGGCGTCTTCTCCGGCGGCGACTCGCTGTCTATCGAGCTCAAGCATCGTTTCGATGAATATCTTGAGGCACACGGCGCAAAAGTCCACGTTCGCGAGGGGTACGGCACTACGGAATGCGTTACCGCAAGTTGCCTCACACCGTACACCGAGGAGAGGGAATGCAGCATAGGCCTTCCGTTCCCAGATACGTACTATAAGATCTGCGGCGTCGGCACGAATGAAGAAGTGCCGTACGGCGAGCTCGGCGAGATCTGCCTGCGCGGTCCTTCGGTGATGATCGGCTATCTTAATCATCCGGAAGAAAACGCAAACACGCTCCGCAAACATACGGACGGGCAGATCTGGCTGCACACGGGCGACCTGGGCAGCATGGATGAGGACGGATTCATCTATTTCAAGCAGCGCATCAAGCGCATGATAATCACGAGCGGATACAACGTCTACCCCTCTCAGCTCGAAAACATCATCGACGGACACGAAGCGGTCCAGATGAGCTGCGTTATAGGCGTCAAGGATTCCTACAAGATGCAGAAAGTGCTTGCGTACGTTGTCCCGAGGGAGGGCGTTGAACCGAGCGAAGAGCTCAGACAGCAGATCCTTGCGTACTGCCGCAAGCATATTGCAAAGTATGCCATGCCGTACACGATCGAGTTCCGCAAAGAGCTCCCGAAGACGCTCGTAGGCAAGATCGCATACACCGTTCTCGAAAAAGAGGCCAACGCCGAACTCGAACAGGATAATTGATAATAAGGAGAGCTTGCTTAGGGCAAACTCTCCTGTTCTTTATAAGATACGCCGCGATGCAGCAACTATTTTCATAAAACTATATACATTTTACTGAAAATGTGATAATATACGGTTAGAACCGTACTTGCCTTAACAGGCGGTCAAAATAAAGAAAGGAAGTAATAACATGAAGTGTCCCATTTGCGGTTATGAGAGCGAGGGCAACGAAAAATTCTGCACCAACTGCGGAGCCAAATTCGGTGGACCTCAGCCTGCTGAAAACACTGCTGCCGAAACAAAACCCGAAGAACCGCCCGCAAAGCCTGCTCCGGCTCCTGCAGCAGCACCGAAACCTTATGTAAACACCGCCGCTGCGGCAGCTCCCGCCGTTGTCGTTTCAAAAGAAAAGAAAAAGAGGGAACTTGCTCCCTGCAAGCCTCTTTCGACCTGGGGCTTTATCTGGCGTTCGATCGTGTTCTGCATCCCCGTGATCGGCATCATCGTAATGTTCGTTATGGCGTTTGCGAAAGGCATAAACGATAACAGCAAGTCCTATGCAAGATCCTGCCTGATCTTCCTGCTTATTGCCGTCATAATCCTGATAGTTGCCGCGGTACTCTGCTATATCTTCCGCGAACCTCTCCTCGATTGGTTCCAGTCTTTCCAGAACACCCTTGCGGGCAAATAAATCGACATTTACCGAAAGAGCATCCCGGCGGATGCTTTTTTTTTCGCGAATTAATATACACGCGGTTTATTTACATTAAAAGTGCTGATGTGTTATAATACTATGGAAATCGAAAGCTGGCTGCTTTCTTTTGTGGAGGATACAAATGAGCGGATTCATAAATGTCAAGTCCGAGATCGGTAAACTTCGCCGTGTAATGCTTCACCGTCCCGGCGTTGAGCTTTCAAACCTGATGCCGGATTATCTCGAGCGGATGCTTGCCGAAGACACTCCCGACTTGAAAAGAGCGGGGGAGGAGCACGACGTCTTCGCAAACATTCTCCGTTCAAACGGCGTTGAAGTTGTTTACATTGAAGACATGTTCACAGACGTTGTGAAGGATGAAGCTGTTAAAAACGCTTTTATCGACGACTTCGTTGAGCTTGGCGTTCACGGCCTCAGCCTGTCGGAAGCCGTGCGCGAATACCTTCGCGCAACTCCGGCTGAAAAACTCTTCGACACGGTCGCAAAGGGCATCACAAGGGACGATCTTGCCGGCCTGAAGAAAAAGCCCATCCAATATTACGTGAAAGAGGACTATCCCTTCCTGACCGATCCGCTCCCTAACCTGTATTTCACGCGCGATATCAGTTTCAGCCTCGGCACCGGCATTGCGATCTCCGCCATGTGCATGCCCGCGAGGATGAGAGAAACGCTCTTCATCCGTTACATCCACCACAACCACGTGCTCTTCGGCAAGGGCAAGGTCGATCTGCTCTACGACTACAACTGCGGTGACGGCATTGAAGGCGGCGACGTGCTTTCCCTTTCCGATAAATGCGTTGCGATCGGCAGCGGCGAGCGCACCACCGTCGCGGCTGTGGAAAGGCTTGCAAAGACGCTGTTTGCGCGCGGTTACGAAAAAGTACTGCTCTTCAAAAATCCGAACACGCGCACCTATATGCACTTGGACGTGCTGATGACGCACATCGACCGGGACAAGTTCCTCGCTCATCCGTGCATTGCTCACAAGTGGTTCGACGTTTACGAGATCACTCCCGCGGGCAACGGAGAAATCAGCATCAGCCTCACTACCGATCCCGTAGAAAGGATACTCGAGCGCGCTCTCGGCCTTGATAAGGTCACCTTTGTTGAAGTTGCCGGCGGCGATCCGATCCAGTACCGCCGTGAGCACTGGAACATGGGCGCGAACTCGCTCGCTATGGCGCCCGGCAGCATCATCACCTACGACCGCAATTCGATCACAAACGAACTGATCGATAAAGCCGGCGTCAAGGTCAGCCCGATACCGGGCGGAGAGCTGAGCCGCGGCAGAGGCGGCCCGCGCTGCATGAGCATGCCGATGCTCCGCGATGAACTTTGAGACCTGAATGCATCAGGCTGCTTCCTCGGGGAGCAGCCTTAATCATATCAAATCGAACTTTTTGACAAAGGTCTTGAAGCCGTATCATCGCTCGACAATGGTTTCGCTTGTTAAATGAACGAGTTTTTGTTATAATTCAAAAGTATTATTTATCAGTGGATCTGATCATGAAGGAATTCAGCGTTTTTGACATCATCGGGCCTCGTATGGTCGGCCCGTCAAGCTCCCACACGGCAGGTGCGGTCCGCATCGGCCTTGTTGCGCACAGGCTCCTATGTGGAGAACACGTGAAGTCAGCCGATATCGAGTTGTTCGGTTCGTTTGCCGAAACGGGCTTCGGCCACGGCACGGACAGAGCCGTGCTGGCCGGAATACTCGGGATAGAGCCGGACGATGCGCGAGTCAGGTACTCCGTTCTGCTCGCAAAGAGTGAGGGCGTTGAGTTCAGCGTGCGGAAGAACGACCGTGAACCCGATCATCCGAACACAACGAGGATACATGTGGTTTCCGAAACCGGCAGGGAGTTCACGCTCGTTGGCGCATCCGTCGGCGGCGGCAACATCGAGATCACCGAGATAAACGGCATGGAAGTATCGTTCACCGGCGAGTACCCGACTCTGATCGTGTTTTACAACGACGAGCCCGGCGTTATCTCCGCCGTAACAGCCGTTCTTGCGGAGAAGGAATACAACGTTGCGTTCATGAAAGTATTCAGAAATGCAAAACGTATGGATGCATGCATGGTCATCGAATCTGACAGCACAGTTTCGCGTGATGTGATCGGTCTTATCCGGGAAAAAGTTAAGGATATCAAGGAGATATGCGTGGTATGAAATACGGTTTTTCATCCGGAAAGGAGCTTCTTTCCATATGCGAAGCGGAAGGCATTACGATTGCTGAGGTAATGCTGCGCAAAGAGATCGAGACGAGCGAACGAAGCCGCGATGATCTCGTGAACGAAATGTTCGAAAACCTCATGACGATGCAGGAAGCCATCCGTGAGGGCTTTTACAATAAACAGCATACGATGACGGGCCTTGCGGACGACAATGCCGAAAAACTGCTTGACTATGCGGATAAGGCAAATATGGGTCCGGACATGACGAAGATCTGCGCCGCAGCGATAGCGGTTGCGGAAGTGAACGCGTCGATGGGCAAGATCGTTGCGGCGCCGACCGCCGGCTCGTCCGGAGTTATCCCCGCCGTGCTTGTCATGTGCAGCGAAAAGCACAGCTTTACCGACCGGGACCTTGTGAACGGCCTGTTTGCCGCCGGCGCCGTCGGTGCGATAATAGCGAAGAACGCGAGCATTTCAGGAGCGGAGGGAGGCTGTCAGGCAGAGATCGGCACCGCTTCCGCTATGGCGGCGGCTGCGCTTGCCGAGCTGTGCGGAGCATCTCCCGCTATGGCGCTTTCGGCCGCCGCAATGGCCCTCAAAAACATTCTCGGCCTTGTTTGCGACCCCGTCGCCGGGCTCGTCGAGTGCCCCTGTATCAAGCGCAACGCGATGGGTGCAGCCAATGCGGTGCTCTGCGCGGATATGGCGCTTGCCGGGATAACGAGCATCATCCCGTTTGACGAAGTGGTATCAGCCATGCGCAGTGTGGGCAGAATGATGAACGTCGACCTCAAAGAGACTTCCAAGGGCGGTCTCGCCGCCACGCCGACGGCGCTTGAGATCGCCGAAAGAATACACATGGAGTAAAAGACTGCTTTGCAGGAAAAAAGGAACAAGATCATAAAGATACTCATACAGGCGGTTCTGATTATTATCGTGCTCGGGCTTATCTTTGTTGCGGTCGAAAGTATCCTTCCGGGCGTCATTGACACGATAGCCCACGGAACGGGCGACGACGTGAAAGCCTATCTCGACCAGTTCCACGACTTAAAAGGCTATGCCGTTGCGTTCTTCCTGCAGTTCATTCAGATCGTAACGATCTTCCTGCCGAGCATCCCCATACAGGTCGCTGTGGGGATCGTTTTCGGCGTTTGGAAGGGCTTCCTCGTTTGCTTCCTCGGGTACGTATCAGCCAATGCGGTCATCTTTATCCTCGTGCGCAAGCTCGGCTCCGGCCTTGAAAAACTGCTGCCGTCGACTTCAAAAGCAAAGGAAAAGCATAAGAAAAAGCAGAACGCGATACTGTCGTCCAACCATCCCGCGTTCATGGTGTTCCTCGCGACTACTTTCCCGATCCTTCCGAACGGGTTTATCCCTTACGTTGCAGCAAAAACCAAAGTCAGCTTCGTTTCCTTTATGGCGGCTATCAGCATCGGATGTGTTCCGACGATCCTCACGCTCTGTGCAGTCGGCAAAAAGCTTATCGGCGGAGACTTCCTGCAGGCCGCGCTCTATACACTGCCGCTTCTTCTGTTCTTCCTGATCATGTTCTGGCAGCAGAAAAGGATCACAAGTCTTTATGAGAAGATCGTCGATCGGATAAACAGGAAGACCGAAACAGGGCAGGCAAGCGATATGGATCAGGTCGAAACTCTGCTGGAACCGGAGATAGAAAACCCGTTTGCCAAAAAGGGAACAGGCCGGTCCGTTGAAAACGGTGAAGATACTGAATAGCAAAAAAGCTCGCCTTAGCAATGAAAGCGAGCTTCTTTCTTAAAGATATCAGTTGAGAACGAGCCTGACGTTGCCGGTCTTCACCGCGCGGATCTTCGCGCGACGCGGATCCATGAGCCTTGACACGAAGCGTTCGCCATACGCGCTTTCGAGCGTCTCGTTCTTCATCGGAGAATCACCGTCCTCGATTATCTCAAGGTTAGTTGCAAATATCGTTGCCTTCCCGGAATCCTGCCTGTCGCACAGTATCGAAAGCAAGGTTTCCACCGTGATCGTGTTGATCATCGGCTCTGTACCGAGATCGTCGATGATAAGCAGATCCGGTATGCTGAAATCGGGTTTGTCCTCGGGAGAACTGCGCAGGTTGTCGAGCGTCATCTGGATCAGCCTGTACGCGTTGATCTTCAAAACCGAGTATCCTCTTTTGAGAACGCGTCCGCCGATGCAGTTCAGCAGATAGGTCTTGCCGACGCCGGTGGGGCCGAAATAGACGAGGTCCTTCTGCTCCGCGTTCGGGAAATTATCCGCATATTCCATCGCTTCGGCAAGCAGTTTGCTCATCTTCTTCCTGTTCTTGGGCTCCTTCTGAAGCCCGAGATCGAAGTTTTCAAAGCTTTCCTCGGAATTGACTCCTGCGTCGTCGAAAGCGGCTCTGACCGCGAGCTGCGTCACGCAGTGGCAGAGCTCCCTGCCGATCCTGCCGGTGTCCATGCAGTCGGGGCAGATACATTTGGGCTCGAGATAGTCTTCAGGAAAACCGTGCTCCTTCAGCAAACGCGTGCGCTCCGCTTTCCTGTCGGCAATGACCTTTTCTGCGAGCGCTTTTGTCTCAGCGGGGTCGTCGCTGTTCATGACCTGTTTCCCGAGATCGAATACGATCGCGTTAAGGCTTTCGTCGAGCGAACGCATTTCGGGAACGGCCTTATAGACCTCGTCAGTACGCGCGTCTTTGAGCCGTTTTACACGCATCCTGCGGTCTGCAAGCTCATCATGCAGTGCTTTTGTAAATGCTGCGGATTTAATCCTCATCGTCGTCATCCTCTCCGAAGTCTATGCCAAGCTTTTTGAGCTCTTCTTTTGTGTACTTGCGCTGCTTGTAATTGAGAGCGCGGTTGACCGATCTGCCTTTTGCGGAGCCGGAACGCTGTTCGGACTCCGCCGTCTGCTGGAACTCCTTCGCGGCCTGGAAGCTTGCGATGCCTTTCTCATGCCAGGTCGTGATGAGCCGCTTCATCTCCGCAAAGGGAGTGCCTTTCTTTGCGGAAAGCTCCGCTGCGTACAGGATAAGTTCAGCGCTCATGGCATATTCGCGCACCCAGAATTCGAACTGCCTTCGGTCGTTCGCGCTCGCGTTTCGCTTCAGACCGGCGCGCGTAAACGCCTGCCTTGCAAGTTCCGCGATCATATCCTGCTCGCGTAAGACCTCGCGCATGTCATCAGCGGAAACGCTGCCTTTCTCATGGTAGCTTGAAAGGATCGCGTCAAGGTATTTGAAGTTCGGCCTGTCCACGGCCACCATATCCGAAAGCGCAAGGGAGATCGCTTCCTCGGTAAAGCCCCATTCACGGACCCATTTATCATAGAGCGCAACTTCGTCCTCAGTCGGGCGGCGGCTCAGATTCCACCGTTTCAGGATCACTGCCGCACCGCCCGAAAGCTCTGTCTGGCGTTCGAAGCTCTCGCGAACGGAATCAAGGGTGAGGATGCCGTCTGCAGCAAGGCGCTTCGCAACGGAATCCATATAGTTGATGTGCACGCGCGCGCCTTTGATCTCAATGCAGTGACGAACGATCTCGACCGAAGCGTCCTCATCAAAGCCGAACACCTCGATCCAGTCATAGATCTTTTTCAGGTCGGTCCCGGACAGATTGCGTGTGCCGAGCACCTCCTGGAGCTTTGAAACGAGTTCGTGATAATTCTGCGCGCCGCTATTTAGCTCGCTGCCTGAAGAGATCTCGGAGAAGGGGAGGAACTGGACAGCCAGGCTGCCGTTTTCCCCGTATGAGGCACGCACGAGGCCCTGCTTTTCCCAATACATAAGCGCGTCATTGACCTGCTCCTCGGTCATTGAAAGCGCAGAAGCGATATCTTCGCCGTTCCCGCCGCCGCACGACAGGAGCATTAGGGAATACAGATACACCTTGACGGCGCCTTCCGGCGCATCGGCCATGTATCCGGCGATGAATCTGTTATCCACACTCGTTGATGAAAAAAGCTTTTGATCTTTAAAAATTACGGTCCCTGCCATGCCTGCCTCGCATATCGGTCTGATGGATTCCTTATACTGTTATTTTATCATTTCCGGGCTTGACATGTCAATTGAAAGCCGCCAAAAACACAAAAGCTGCCGCGGTGCAGCAGCTTTTCACGGTGCTTGATTATTTGTTGTCGCCGCCGTTGCAGTCTTCGCAATCGCAGCCTTCATCACAGCAGCAGTCTTCGTCTTCCATCCTGGCCTGAACGATCTCGATGAGCGCATCCATATCTTCCTCAGCGGGGGAGACGAACTCCTCGGTATCCTCTTCTTCGTTCACGATGATCTGCATAATGTAGACGCTGTGCTCGCAGTCGCACTCCTCGTCATCCTCGCAGTCGCACTCTTCGTTTGCATCGATGAGCACGGCGTATTCCTTACCGTTGTAATCGAAGTAGTCGATAACGTCAAGCTCAAAATCATTACCGTCGTCATCGGTAAAAACAACAAAATCTCTTTCTTCTTCCATGATAGTTACTCCTTAATGATTATCGGGATCATACCCAGATGATTTTACTACATCCGAATAACGATTGCAACAGTTGAAATGAAGTTTTATATGCAAAATAAGACGAAACACGCCGAAAAGCGAAAGCGTGAGCCCGCAGCGAAAGATTATATTTGCGTGCCGGGTCTTCGGATCATTGACAATTTCGGGTATTGCTGTTAAAATAATCCCGATCTTTAAGGCGGCCCTGTGAGGCGGCGAACGGTACTTTGATGCCGGCAAGACGAACAGAATACGCTGTGGCTCTCCATAGGTATATTGCATCTTGCCGCTCAGGCAGGATTTTTTATTACCGGGATCGCACACGGCCGCACGGAGGAAGTATGATCGATATGATCGGAAACGCTATCGAGCGCGTCAAAACCCAGCTTTGCTCAACCAGGCCCGGCAGCCGGCTTGATCGTCCTGGTTTTCCGTTCCTCAATTCCGACCATTGCCTCACTATTCCCGGTCTCGTAGATGTTCACGTTCATCTTCGCGAGCCGGGTTTTTCTTATAAAGAAACTATAAAAACGGGGACCGAGGCGGCGGCGCACGGCGGCTACACAGCCGTTTGCCCGATGCCGAATCTGAACCCCGTTCCTGATACTGCCGAAAACCTTTCCGCTCAGCTTGAGCTGATAAAGCGCGATTCCGTTATCAGGACGATTCCGTACGGCTCGATAACAAGGGGCGAAAAGGGCGAAGCGCTTTCCGATATGGAGGCTATGGCGCCGTATGTCGTCGGCTTTTCGGATGACGGCAGGGGAGTGCAGAGCGGGGAGATGATGCGCAGCGCGATGCTGCTTGCAAAGAAGCTCGGCAAACCCATCGCGGCGCACTGTGAAGATAACTCGCTGCTCTTCGGCGGCTATATCCACACCGGGACCTATGCTAAAGCGCACGGCCACCGCGGCATCTCAAGCGAGAGCGAATGGAAGCAGATCGAGCGCGATATCGGGCTCGTCCGCGAAACGGGCTGCAGCTATCACGTCTGCCATATCTCCACAAAAGAGTCCGTGGCGCTCATTCGCAAGGCAAAGGCCGACGGCCTCGACGTGACCTGTGAGACCGGGCCGCATTATCTCGTCTTTACGGATGAGGACCTTATTGAAGACGGCCGCTTCAAGATGAACCCCCCGCTGCGTTCCAAGGCGGACAGGGAAGCTCTGATCGAGGGTATCGTCGACGGTACGATAGACATGATCGCGACCGATCACGCGCCGCATTCGCGGGAGGAGAAGTCGCGCGGGCTTGAAAAGAGCGCTTTCGGCGTCGTCGGGCTCGAGACCGCGTTCCCGGTGATGTACACCAAATTCGTCAAAACCGGCGTCATTACGCTTGAAAAGCTGATCGAGCTGATGAGCATCAACCCCGCCAAACGCTTCAATATCGACGTTTCGGATGACTTTGCCGTGGTCGACGTCGAAAAGCTTTACCGGATAGACGACAACGATTTCCTATCCATGGGGAAAGCTTCGCCGTTCGTCGGGATGCAGGTTTACGGCAAATGCCTGCTCACCGTTTGCGGCGGCAGGACGGCATACGCCGACCCCATGTTTCAGGCCGAACGAAAGGATCGATAATGCTGAGCCAGAATATCTTTACGATAACAGAAAACGAAAAGATAGCCGATAAAACCTTCAGGATGGAGCTCTCCGGCGACGCTTCGGCCATTGTCAGGCCCGGGCAGTTTGTCAACATAAAGCTCAACGGCTTTTTCCTTCGCAGGCCGATCTCCGTCTGCGACTGCACGGGCAGCGGCTTAACGCTGATCTACAAGACTGTCGGCGCGGGAACGGAGTACATGAGCACGCTGCACGCGGGCGAAAAGCTCGATCTTCTCGTCGGCCTTGGCAACGGCTTCGACACTTCGCTCAGCGGTGACAGCCCGCTCCTTATCGCCGGCGGCGGAGGCGTTCCGCCAATGATAAACCTCACTAAAAGGCTTATCAGCGAGGGCAGGCGCGTACAGTGCGTTATCGGATTCAATACCGCTAATGAAGTCTACTGCGAGCGTGAACTCAGAAAGCTTGGCGCAGAAGTCATCGTGACCACCGCCGACGGGAGCTATGGCGTCAAGGGCTTTGTGACGGACGCCGTTCGCGGCCTTGCATACAGCTTTTTCTACACCTGCGGACCTCTGCCGATGTATAAAGCCATCCGCAGCGTTGTCAGCTCCGCCGGCCAATACAGCTTTGAAGAGCGAATGGGCTGCGGCTTCGGCGCGTGCATGGGCTGCTCCATCAAAACAAGGCAGGGCGCAAAGCGCATCTGCAAGGACGGCCCCGTGTTCAATTCGGAAGATATAATCTGGGAGGAGCTCGAAAAATGACGAATTCTCCTGATATGAAGATCAGCCTCTGCGGCTTGGAACTGGACAACCCGATCATTCCGGCGAGCGGGACCTTCGGCTACGGTCACGAATTCGCGGAACTGTATGACATCAACGTTCTCGGCTCGTTTTCGTTCAAGGGAACGACGTTCGAGCCGCGTTTCGGGAACGCCACACCCCGCATAGCAGAGTGCCCCGAGGGAATGCTGAACTCTATCGGGCTGCAGAACCCGGGCGTTCACGCGGTCATAAACGAAGAGCTGCCGAAGCTCGAAAAGTGTTTCAGAAAAAAGGTTATCGCGAACGTCGGCGGTTTTTCCGTCGACGAATACGCGAAGACGAGCGAACTGCTGAACGCATGCGATCAGGTCGGCATGATAGAGGTCAACATCAGCTGCCCGAACGTGCATAACGGCGGAATGAGCTTCGGCACCGATCCAGCCGCCGCCGCTGAGGTGACGAGGGCAGTCAAGGCGGTTACAACAAAGCCCGTTGTGATGAAGCTCAGCCCGAACGCCGCGGATATCGCTGCCATAGCCAAAGCCTGCGAGGACGCGGGCGCAGACGGCATCAGCCTTATAAACACGCTGCTCGGAATGAGGATCGACCTTAAAACGCGCAGACCCATCCTTGCGAACAAGATGGGCGGGTACTCAGGCCGGGCTGTATTCCCGGTCGCTGTAAGGATGGTCTACCAGGTATACGAAGCCGTTAAGATCCCGATCATCGGTATGGGCGGCATTTCAAGCGCAGCGGACGTGATCGAAATGATGCTTGCCGGTGCTGCCGCAGTACAGGTCGGCGCAGCGAACCTCGTCGATCCGTTTGCCTGCCCGAAGATCATAAAAGAGCTTCCCGGCGTGATGCGGAATTACGGAATAAACAAATTGACTGATATTATCGGAGGTGCGCATAATGGGTAAGGACGTGATCGTTGCCTGCGATTTCGCAAGCAAAGACGCCGTAATGAGTTTTCTCGATAAATTCGACGGCAGAAAACCGTTCGTAAAGATCGGAATGGAGCTCTTCTACGCGGAGGGCCCCGCGATCGTTCGCGAGATCAAGGCGAGGGGGCATAAGATCTTTCTCGACCTCAAGCTTCACGACATACCGAACACGGTCATGAAAGCGATGAAGGTACTTTCGGCGCTTGATGCAGACATGTGCAATCTGCACGCAGCCGGTACTCGGGCGATGATGGAAGCGGCGATAAAGGGCCTGACCCGCGAGGACGGCACAAGGCCGATACTGATCGCCGTCACGCAGCTGACATCAACAAGTCAGGATGCGATGCGCGAAGAGCTGCTCATAGATCAGCCGATCGATAAGGTCGTGATGAGCTATGCTGAAAACGCCAAGGCCGCAGGTCTCGACGGCGTCGTTTGTTCACCGCTTGAAGCCGCAAAGGTCCACGAAGTCTGCGGTGACGACTTCCTCACGGTCACTCCCGGCGTACGCTTTGCGGACGGCGACAAGGGCGACCAGGTGCGCGTCATGACGCCGGAGCAGGCAAAACTGATCGGCTCGGACTACATCGTCGTAGGGCGGCCTATCACCGCTGCCGAGGATCCTGTTGCCGCATACGAGCGCTGCATTCGTGAATTCGTTGATCAACAATAAGGGGGAGAATATGGAAAACAATAACCAGAGGATCACAGAGATCAAAAAGCTGATCGCGAACGATCTGCTATCGATCGGCGCGGTGTTTCTTCGCCCGGACGAGCCGTTTACCTGGGCAAGCGGGATCAAGAGCCCGATCTATTGCGACAACAGGCTCACACTGACCGCTCCGCTGATCCGTACGGACGTGGAAAGCTGCCTCGCGGAGACCGTTCGCCGCGAGTTCCCGGATGCGGAAGTGCTGATGGGCACGAGCACCGCGGGCATCGCTCACGCCGCGATAACAGCGCATATCATGGGTCTCCCGATGGGCTACGTGCGCTCCGGCAACAAGGACCACGGCCGCAACAACAGGATCGAGGGCAAGCTTGAGGCAGGGCAGAAGGTCGTCGTGGTCGAAGACCTGATCTCCACCGCCGGCAGCGCCATCGACGTGGTCGAAGCTCTGCGTGAGGCCGGCGCTGTTGTCCTCGGCATCGTCAGCATCTTTACCTACGGAATGAAGAAGGGGCTTGACAGGCTCAAAGAAGCGAACGTGCGCAACGTCAGCCTTTCCGACTTCGATACCATCGTCTCTGAAGCCGCACAGACGGGATGCATCAAGCCTGATGATGTGGAACGGCTTATTGCTTTCCGCAATGATCCGTCGGACGAAAGCTGGATCAAACAGTAACTCAAATACCAATACTACGAACCGGAGGAAAACATGAGAAATCTGATAGACATTCTTGACCTTTCAGTTGAAGAGATCGACGAGTTGATCGCTGTCGGCAACGACATAATCGATCATCCCGAAAAGTACCGTGAAGCCTGCAAATACAAGACCCTTGCGACGCTGTTCTTCGAGCCTTCGACACGCACCCGACTCTCTTTTGAAGCGGCGATGCTGGAGCTCGGCGGCCGCGTGCTCGGCTTCTCTGAGGCAAGCTCAAGCTCCGCCGCGAAGGGCGAGAGCGTTGCGGACACCATTGCCGTCGTGAGCGGCTATGCGGACATCATCGCGATGCGTCATCCCAAGGAAGGCGCACCGATCGTCGGTGCGAGCAAGGCGACGGTACCGATCATCAACGCGGGCGACGGCGGCCACAACCACCCGACCCAGACCCTGACCGACCTCATCACCATCAAGCGCGAGAAGGGCAGGTTCAACGACCTGACCATCGGCCTCTGCGGAGACCTCAAGTTCGGCCGCACCGTCCATTCCCTGATAGCCGCTATGAGCCGCTACCCGGGCGTCAGGTTCGTTCTCATCTCGCCCGAAGAGCTCAAGGTCCCCAGCTACGTCAAGAACACTTACATCAAAGCGAAGGGCATCCCTTATGAGCAGACCACCGCTCTTGAAAACGTGATCGAAAAGCTCGACGTGCTCTACATGACCCGCGTACAGCGTGAGCGTTTCTTCAACGAAGAGGATTACCTCCGACTGAAAGACTGTTACGTTCTGACGCCCGAAAAGATGGCGATGGCAAAACAGGATCTCATCGTGCTGCATCCGCTGCCCCGCGTGAACGAGATCTCCGTTGCCGTGGACGACGACCCGCGCGCCTGCTACTTCCGCCAGGCAAGATACGGCAAGTTCATCCGCATGGCCCTTATTATGAAACTGCTTGAGGAGGCAAACAAATGAATATCGATTCCATCATCAACGGTATCGTCATCGACCACATCACCGCCGGCAAGGCGATGCAGATCTATAACATGCTGAACCTCGATAAGCTCGACTGTCAGATCGCGATCATCAAAAACGCGGCGAGCAACAGAAACGGCAGGAAGGATATCATCAAGATCGCTTCCGATATCGACCTCGACCTCGGCATCCTCGCCTTCATCTGCCCGACCGCAACGATCAACATCATCAGGGACGGCAAGGTCATTGAAAAGCGCAACCTCAAGCTCCCCGAGAGGATCGAGGGCGTGCTCCGCTGCAAGAACCCCCGCTGCATAACGACGACCGAGCAGGAGATCAGGCATATCTTCATCCTTACAAATCCCGAGACCGCAGAGTACCGCTGCATGTACTGCGATACGAAAGCCTCCAACTGAGTCAAAGCTTCAATCAAGGCACAGGTTCTTTTTTGACCTGTGCCATATTTTGTAAAACATTTGCCATACGGCACAAAATGTGGTAATATAATAGCGTAAACTGACAAATGACCAGAGGTCCCTGTGGAAGTAACCGGCACGATATTAAACATCAAATACCGCAATGACAACAACGGCTGGACGGTGCTTTCGTATGAAACGGCGAGCGGCGAAACGGGCGTTGCTGTCGGCATTATGCCTGCGCTCAATATCGGCGAGACGGTGGTCTTCACAGGCAGGGAAACGGAGCATCCGCAGTACGGGCCGCAGCTTACGGTAGAATCGTACAGGGTCAGCCTCCCTACGACGGTAGACGCGATGCTTGCCTATCTTTCGAGCGGTTTTATTCGCGGCATAGGCAAAGCGACCGCAAGGATGATCATCGACAAATTCGGTCAGGAGTCGCTCGATATCATAAAGAACTCACCGAATGAACTTCTGAAGATATCGGGCATCGGTCCCAAAAAGCTGAAAACGATCGTGGAATCGTACAACGAAAAGGTCGGCATGCAGGACGTTATCATAGGCATGCAGCAGTTGGGCCTTTCGCTGAATATGGCGATGAAGATCTATAAGCTTTACGGCGAAAACTGCGTTCAGATCGTTCGGGATAATCCGTACAGGCTCATAGACGACGTCGAGAACATAGGCTTCAAAACGGCGGACAAGATCGCTCAGGAGGCCGGCTATGAGCGGGAATCCACTTTCCGCATTCGTGCCGGCGTAAAATATGCGCTTTCAAATGCGGCGTCGGAGGGCAACACCTGCCTTCCGTTCGACCTTCTCGTAATGTACGCATCAAACAACGTGCTCGAGCTCGACACCGAAACGGTTTCCGGCATCATCGAAAAGATGATCGTATCCGGCGAGCTTGCCGAAAAACAGCTTGACGGCGTTCGTCACGTTTTTTTGAAGACGATGTTCTACCTCGAAAAGCACTCCGCCGAGATGCTTTGCGAGCTCTGCCGAAGCATAGAAAACCTCAGGCTGTTCGATATCGACGATGAGATCAGGAGGCTTGAGCGCAAATTCGGTTCAAACCTTGCCCAAGCGCAGCGGGAAGCGGTGCGCCGCAGCATCCTGGACGGCGTGCTTGTCATCACGGGCGGACCCGGCACGGGCAAAACGACCATCCTTCGCTTTATCATAGATATCCTCGCATCGCAGGGAATCGAATTCGTGCTTGCCGCACCTACGGGGCGGGCGGCAAAACGCATAACCGACACGACCGACGTGGAAGCAAAAACGATCCACCGCCTGCTTGAATACAACGCAAGCTGCGAGGAGTTCAGCATCAATGAAGACTGCCCGCTCGAAGCGGATGCGGTGATAATCGATGAAATGTCCATGGTAGACATCTCGCTCTTCCACTCACTGCTGAAAGCGATAGCGCCGGGGACCCGCCTCATTATGGTAGGAGACGTTGACCAGCTTCCTTCCGTTGGCCCCGGCAACGTGCTTTCCGATATCGTTCATGCAGACATCGTCCCCGTTATAAGGCTTAACGAGATCTTCCGCCAGGCGGGGAAGAGCCGTATCGTTACGAACGCTCACCTCGTAAACAACGGCAAAATGCCGGTGCTTGACGGCGATTCCGATGATTTCCTTTTCTATCGATGCAATAACCAGGAAGTAGCGCTCAACTCAGTGCTGAACGTGTGCGCCGATTACGCGTACCTCGGCAAGTCGAACGAGGTTCAAGTCCTCTCGCCGATGAAGAAGAACCTTATCGGCGTTCAGAATATCAACGCTCGCCTTCAGGCGGAGCTTAACCCTCCGGATCCGTCCAAAGCCGAGATCGCCTTTGGCGAAACGATCTTCCGTGAAGGCGACCGCGTGATGCAGATCAAGAACAACTACAACCTCGAGTGGGTAAGGAGTATTGCGGGCAAGCCGTCCGTTGAGGGCACCGGCGTTTTCAACGGCGATATCGGAACGGTCATGAGCATTGATACCGACAGCAGGTTCATCACCGTGCTGTTCGACGACGAACGCTCCGCCGATTATAATGCCGCGCAATTCGACGAGCTCGAGCTTGCATACTGCATTTCCGTGCATAAAAGCCAGGGCAGCGAATTCCCGTGCGTGGTACTGCCGCTCGTAAACGGCCCGAGGATGCTCTTCAACCGGAACATCCTATACACCGCCATAACGAGGGCTAAGGATCGGGTGATCATCCTCGGTACGCATGAATGCCTGGAGTTCATGATAGGCAACACAAATGCCCGCAAGCGGTACAGCGCGCTCGGATATTTCCTTGCGGAGCAGAGGAGCGACGCATGAACTGCGCATCGAAAAAGCTCGGCAAAGCTCTTTTGAATTTGCTTTTTCCGCAGCACCTGAAATGCCATTGCTGCGGAGCGGAGGCCGTTGTCAACGACTACGGCATTTGCGAAAGCTGCGAGAAGAGCTTGCTTTTCGCATCGGACCCCGGAAGCATCGAAGGCGCAGACGGCTTTTCCTCGCCGCTGCTGTATAATGAAACGGTCAAAAACGCCATGATCCCGTTCAAATATCACGGTGCAGTCTACAAAAAGGAGTTTTTGACGCACTTTATCTGCATCCCGGAGGACTGGAAAGCGGACTGCATCGTTCCGGTCTCGCTCCACGCAAACAGGCTCAAAAGCAGGGGATATAACCAAAGTGCCGTGCTTGCGGAAGTGATAGCCGAAAGTACCGGCGTTCCCGTTCGCGAAGACCTGCTTTTCAGGATCAAGGATACGCCTAACCAGGCCCGCATCAAGAGGCAGGAGCGAATAGAAAACGTCAAAGGCGCGTTTGAAGCGCGTGCGGAGTGCAAAGGGCTGAGCGTCATCCTGATCGACGACGTCCGCACGACCGGCAGCACGCTTCGAGAATGTGCTCTGGAACTCAAACGCAAGGGCGCAGAAAAGGTGTATGCGGTCACGGCATGCTGCTCCATGGAGGAGATACGCAATGGAAACTGAAACAGTATTGAGGGAAATGACCCTGCCGGATATCGAGCAGGTCTATGCGATAGAGTGTAGCTGCTTCACTCAGCCGTGGAGCGTTGAATCGCTTATCGGCGAGCTGACGCGAAACAACGACATCGCGTATTACGTCGTAGCTGAACGGGATGGCAGGATCGTCGGCTACGCAGGCTGCTGGATAATGTTTGACGAAGCGCACATGACGAATATCGCTGTCATCCCGGAATACCGCAGGCTGGGGATAGCTCGAGGGATGATCCTCAAAATGATGCGGGAAGGCGCCTCGCGCGGAGCAAGCTCCATGACGCTGGAAGTCCGCGAATTCAACTACAAAGCGCAAGATCTGTATGCTTCGCTGGATTTCACAAAAGCAGGCGTTCGCAAGAGGTATTACAGCGATACAGGAGAGAATGCGTTCATCCTGTGGAACAACGATATCAAAAAAACTTTGGAAAAGCATCAAAATGGCTGAGCCCATTACGATACACAAACAATAACGGAGGAACT
Source organism: Clostridia bacterium (assembly GCA_017525875.1). GTDB lineage: Bacteria > Bacillota > Clostridia > Christensenellales > CAG-138 > PeH17. Next base: position 47,190 of record JAFXSG010000025.1, read on the forward strand.
AAAATGAAACAAGTTGTCAATTCCGAAAATGCACCCAAGGCCATCGGTCCGTACAGCCACTGCGTAAAGGTCGGCAAAATGGTTTTCACATCCGGTCAGATCGGCCTGAATCCCGAGACCGGAGCGCTTGCGACCGGCGTTGAAGCGCAGACGATCCAGGCGATCAACAATCTCAAAGCCGTGCTTGAAGCCGCAGGTTCTTCCCTCGGCGGGATCGTAAAGACCACCGTTTTCGTGAAGAATATGTCCGATTTCGCGCAGGTCAACAAGCTTTACGGTATGCTGATCCCGGAACCCTTCCCGGCAAGGAGCTGCGTTGAAGTTGCGGCGCTGCCAGCAGGCGCGCTCGTTGAGATCGAGGCAATGGCCGTAGTGATGTAAACTGAATGGAGCTCGCTCCGGAGATACTGAACAAAAACAGGATCGCGAACTATCGCCCGGTATTCGTATTCGCGTTGGGCTTGATGCTCGGCGTCGCCGCTTGCGGATCGCTTGAAAACACCGGAGTGATATTGCTTGCGGTCCTGCTTGCTGTCTTCGCGGGAGCGCTCTTCATACTCAGATCAAAACGCTTTGCCGTTTTCGTTATTGCGATCATCATCGGGCTTTCGTTAGCTTTTCTGAATAAACCGAAGGCGTTTCAGGCCGGAAACTGCTCCATATCAGGGGTGGTTATCGATTCGTACAGATCGGACGACGCTGCGGTGCTCATACTTAAGCGCTGCACTGTAAACGGCGAAAGCTATAACAAGCGGATCGAGCTGCTTCTTAATGATAGCCCGGAGCTCAGGATCGGCGATGAGGTCAGCGCGCTGGCCGACTGCAGGATGCTTCGCAGCAGGACTGACCAGTACAGCGAGTATTCTTCAAAGCTTTCGATCGGGATCGGCTGCGTGGCTTCGGCGAGGGAGATAAACGTTTTGTCCTCGCACAACGCGCCTCTCACAGAGCTCACGATGGGCCTGAGAAACAGCATAAAGGACCGAATAGACGGAGCCTTCGGCAGTGATTCCGGTATATTCAACGCGCTTATCATAGGCGTTAAAAACGAAGTTGGGGATGAACGATACACCGTCTTCAGTGCGGTCGGCACTTCGCATCTTCTCGCGATATCCGGCCTGCATATGAGTATCCTCGTCGCGTGTGTCTCGGCATTGATACCGAAACGGAAGAAATGGCTTAAGCTCGTTCTTCTCGGCGCGTTCATGCTCGTTTACTGCACCGTTGCCGCCTATGCTCCGGGACTTGTGAGAGCGGCGATAATGATGTTTACAATGCTCGCCGCGGACTGCTTCGGAAGGCAGCGCGATTCGCTCTCCGCACTTTCGATCGCTGCTGTAGCGATACTTGCTTTCTGCCCGTATCAGCTCTATTCGATCGGGTTCCAACTATCGTTTTCGGCCTGCTTCGGCATTATCCTGCTCACAAGGTCTCTTGGCAAGGGCATTTCAAAAGCGCACGTACCTGCGTTCATTGCTCAGCCTGCGGCTGTTTGCTTAGCTGCGGCATTGGGCACTTTTTCGTTCCAAATGCGCTATTTCAAGAGCTTTACGCCATACGCGCTTATTGCCAACCTGGCCGTTGTTCCGCTGTTCTCGATCGTTATCATAACGGCTTTTGCTATTACTGTAATTGCATTCATCTCCCCGGGCATAGCTTCTGCAGCCGCCATAGTACCGCGCAGCATACTCTTCTGCGTTGAAAAGCTCCTGTCGCTTCTCGGAAGGCTGCCTTTTGCCGAGTTCCGGTTCAGGCCGCCCTCGATGATTTGCTGCGTGATCTGGCTTGTGATGCTGTTTGCGGTCTCCGAGTACACGCTGCGACCGCGCAGCAAGCGATCTATATACGCGGCATGCATGATGGTGTTGTTTACAACCGTTTATTTTGCAGGTATAATAAGGGCATGAAAAAGGAAAGGTTTCTTGAAAAGCTCAATAACGGCGCCATAAGCGGAGCGTATCTCATCCACGGCGATGAGGATTTCTTCAAAGAAGCGGCCATCAGGACCGCGCAGGAGCTCATCCCGGAGGATCTTCGTGCTTTCAACCTGACGGTCCTTTACGAGCCGGACGTTGCGAAACTCAGTGAGATCTGCGAGACCATGCCGCTGTTCATGGAAAAAACGCTCGTGATCGCCCGGGAGCTTGCAAAATCTACCGACGCCGGCAAACTGATGGAGTATATCGATCGCATGTCGCCGTCAACGGTCCTGCTGATATGTCTGAAGGATAAGCTCGACGCCAACTCCGCTCTTTTAAAACGCTTTGCAAAGGTCGACAGGGACGTTCTTTTCACAAAGGTCGAACCCGGCGATGCAATGAAGTGGTGCATGGCGACCGCAGTTTCAAACGGCGTGTCGCTTTCCGCAGGCGTCGCGAGAACGTTTGTCGGCGTAGTCGGTTCCGATATGTCGAACGTCAGCAACGAACTGCAAAAGCTGATCGACAGAGTGGGGCCGGGCGGCACAATTACCGCGGAGCTCGTTTCATCGAGCGTGATCGGGAACGTTGAATCAAAGGTTTTCAGCATGCTCGATTGCTTCACGGCAGGTAAAGTGAAGGACGGGATGCGTTCGCTCCGAGCGCTTCTGAACGAGGACAGGGACGCACCGCGAAAAGTCGTCGGCTTCCTCGAATCAAGGCTCAAGCTGATGCTCCAGGGGAAAAAGCTGATGCAGACGGGTATGAGTCCCAAGCAGGCAGCTCAAAAGATGGAGGGCAATTCATACGCTAACGAAATGGCCTGCAAAGCAGCGCTCAAATACAGCTACGAAAGCCTGCGCTCGCTGCTTGCAGACATCTCGCTGATCGTCTATAATAACATCACCGGGGCAGGGGGCGGTATCTCAACGGAACTCGAAGCCGTGATGATAGCCTTCGACTGGGAACGAAAACATTAAAGCAACAGAAAAGACCGGCTCGAAAGCCGGTCTTGCTTATTGGTTGATCGAACGATAAACCTTATTTGGCATCATGCTTTTTTGCAAGCTGAGCCTTTTTACGATTGGCTGCGTTCCTGTGAATAACGCCCTTGGTGACAGCTTTGTCAACCTTGCTGACTGCGGCGGTATATGCTTCTTCAATAGCAGCCTCGTCTTTAGACTCCAAAGCCTTGTCAAACTTCTTGATAGCGGTCTTGGTCTCGGAAAGGATCATACGGTTACGCATATTCTGCTCGCGGGAAACCTGAACGCGCTTCATTGCTGACTTAATGTTTGCCAAATCGGTTCACCTCCTTGTAAATACTCAAACATTAGTATTATAGCACTAAATGCAACAACTTGCAAGCCTTTTTTTCAAATTATTCAATAACATTTCAATATATTGTGCTCGCCGGCTGCTTTGCGTTTTATTTTGCTCAGGCGGGGCAAACTAATCCGGAAAGCAGGGAGGTACGAATGTCAGGCATATACACAGATCTTGCAATGGAGCTTCGGGAGCTCAATCCCGAAATACAGGGGATATCGGAGCAGAACGAACAGGACGGAGAGATCGCAATAAAGCGTATCGGGATCTTCACGGCGAATGCCGCCGCAAAAGTCGGCAAGGCAATGGGCAACTACGTGTCTCTCGATTCGGATGCGCTTTCCGACAGGCCGAGGGAGGCGTTCGACGCGGTATCGAACAGACTTGCTCAGGAGCTGCGCGGTCTTATCCGGCTCGACGTTCCGAAAAGCAGTTTTTTGATCGTCGGCCTCGGAAACAGAAACGTAACTCCGGATTCGCTCGGCCCGAAGACGATAGAAAAGATAATTATAACAAGGCACGTGAAGCAGCATTTGCCGGAAGTTTTTAAAAGTGATTTGGCGAGCGTTTCTGCGATAGCGCCGGGCGTTCTCGGTATCACAGGCGTTGAAACAATGGAGATAATCAAAGGAGTCGCGGAACGAACGGATCCGGACTGCATAATCGTGATCGATTCGCTTGCCTCGCGCCGAGCGGCGCGGATCAACAGCACGATCCAGCTTTCTGACGCGGGCATCAGTCCCGGATCGGGCGTAGGCAACCGGCGGGCGGATATAAGCAGCCGGACCCTCGGCGTTCCGGTGATCGCGATCGGCGTTCCGCTCGTCGTGCACGCTTCAACGATCGCCAGGGACATAATCTCGATCATAGCAAAGGAATCGGGGCAGGGGGAGGACGAAAAGGTAATTGAAACGCTTACTCAAGGAGCGGCGGAAAAGCATCTTGACAATATGATCGTCACGCCGAAAAACATCGATCAGATCGTTCAGGACATGTCGGGGATGATCGCAAATGCGATAAATAAGGCGATATTCGGCGACGAGCTCGAAAACCTTAAAGATCTGCTAATGTAAAAGGACGGCCTGTCGGTGCATCAGCCGTCCTCTTTTCATTTCCGGAGCTTGTCCGCAAGCAGCGGATCCGGGTTAACGATCAGCGTTTTTTGATTGGTGTAGATGACCATACCCGGCTTCGCGCCATTCGGCTTCTTAACGTATTTTCGCTTCGTGTAGTCCACGGGCACCGAAGGCGCGGCTTTTGCCTGCGAGTGAAGCGCGGCAAGGATCGCCGCTTCGAGCAAGGTGCTGTCCGGCACCGCGGCGCCGAATGCCCTTATTATGACGTGCGAGCCGTGGATATCCTTTGTGTGCAGCCAGATATCATCCGATGATGACTCGCGGAAGGTCAGCCTGTCGTTCTGAATGTTGTTTTTGCCAACATAGATATCGATCCCGTCGGACGAAACGAAGTGATGCGGCTTTGACGCGGGGAGCTTGATCCTTTTCTTCTGGCTGGACCGGACGTAGCCGCCGGCCTCAAGCTCCTGCCTTATCTCTTCAAAATCTGCGTCAGTCAGGCACGAAGCAAGGTCCTCATTGATACCGCGAAGGTACGCAAGCTCGTTTGCCGCCTCCTCATGTTTTACGGTCGCGATCTCGCGAGCGGACTTTGCCTTTCTGTATTTCTTGTAGTACTGCTGCGCGTTATCGGAGACGGAAAGCGTTTCGTCGAGCGGGATAACGACGGTCTCGGGCGGATCGAGGTAATAGTTCTGAACGGCGGCCTCGCGTGAACCGCTCTTTATCGAATACATGTGCGCGGTAAGCAGCTCGCCGCAGAGGCGCAAGCGCTCTATCTCCGCCTCGTCTCCGATGGAAAGAGCAAACTTCTCCGCTTTGCGTTCGATCCTCTGGATCGCGTTTGAAAGCACTTTGTCGAGCGACGCCGTCCGCCTGTGGACGCTTTCCTGCTGCGCGCGCATGCGGTAAAACTCATCCGCGGCTTCAGAAACGGAAGGGAAACTCTCCGCCGCAGAGCCGCTTGGCGTGAACGGAAGAAGAAGGCTCTTCTCACCGACGCGTACTATCGAAGGCTCGGTCCTTGAGTGCATCAGATCGTCGTAAAAAGCCATGACCGCGTCCGCAAGCGATGCCGCGTCAACGTGGACGAACGAAGCTTCAAGCCCGTTTTCAAGCGTTTGAATGAGTATTGAAGCCACGTTCGGAGCAAGACCGAAGACGGAACCCGCGAGCGCCTTTTCCGGGCGTGCAAAGGAGCTTTCGAATATGCACCGCACATCGTCCGCGGAAAGATCGAGGATGCAGCGCTTGTCCTGGAGCGGAGGGAACTCGTACCTGATCTTCGGCAGGATGAGGCGCACCGTACTCATCCCGGCGGAAACACGGCGGATCGAATCGACGATGCTTCCGCTCTCATCGACGAGAATGATATTGGAGTACCTACCCATGATCTCACAGGCGAGGGTAAAGCTCGTGCTCGCGTGCAGTTCGGTAAAGGCCTCAAAACGGATGAGAACGATCCTGTCGAGATTGGGCTGTTCGATCGAAACGATCCTCGCACCCGTCAGATGCTTTCGAAGCAGCATAAGAAAATTCGGAGCTTCGGCGGGGGAGAGGCGCTTGTCCGAGGTCAGCTGAATGCGGCAGTTCTCACTTGATGAGGAGACCAAAAGCCGTTTGCTCCCGCTGTTTGTGTGAACCGAAAATAGCAGCTCGTATTTCTCGGGCTGCTGTATTTTTTCTATCTTTCCTCCGACAAGGCATTGAAGCTCTACGACGGAGGCTGCAAGTGTCAAACCGTCCATAGTATAAAAACGTCTTCGGCAGAAAACCCGCCGAAGACTCGATTTCAGATTATCCTGCTGCGCAGAACGCCTATGCCTTCGATCTCAACTTCGACTTCGTCGCCGCGCTGCATGCTGCCGATGCCCTCCGGCGTTCCCGTCGCTACGATGTCGCCGGGGAGCAGCGTCATACCCTCCGTGATGAAGCATATCAGGCTGTCAACGCCGTGGGTCATAAGGCTCGTATTGGAGCTTTGCCTGACCTCGCCGTTCAGGCGCGTGCAGATATCGGCGTTATAGGGATCGAGTTCGGTCTCAATGTGCGGACCGATGGGGCAGAACGTGTCGAAGCCCTTGCCGCGCGTCCACTGAGTGCCCTGCGTGGGAGATTTCTGGATATCTCGCGCGGTGACGTCGTTGAGGCAGGTATAACCGAAAACGTATTCGGAAGCATGACCTTTTTCGACTTTTGTCGCGCGCTTTCCGATAACGACGCCGAGCTCGCCTTCGTAATCGACGCGGTGACTGATCTCGGGGTACACAACGCCGTCGCCGTTTCCGACGATGCAGGTGTTCGGCTTGATGAAGAGCACGGGCTCCGGCGGCTGACCTTCGCCCATTTCATCAGCATGGGCTTTGTAATTCTTGCCTATGCAGACGATCTTGGAAGGCTCGCACGGGGGAAGCAGTTTCACGGAATCAAGCTCATATTCTTCTCCGCTCGGCTCGATCCCGCTGTACGGCTCGTGAACGAGCCTCTTAACGCGGCTGCCGTCGAGAACGGCATAAAAGCTTTCTCCGTTGTATTCTGCGCGAATGATCTTCATGTTTTCTCCTTTGCGGTATTGTTATGCGATCTGACCCTCGCCCACACTGCCGGTGCGAAGCACGAACTTAGGCGGCTCGGTCTTGCGGACCGAGGCGAGCGTCACGATGACCTTGGCTACGTCCGTCCTCGAAGGCGTTTCGTACATCACGGGGAGCATAACGTCCTCAAGGATGGCGCGCAGACCTCTCGCGCCGGTGTTGCGCTTGATGGTCAGCTTTGCGACCTCGGTCAGCGCCTCGGGTTCGAACTCGAGCTGGACGTTATCCATCTCAAACAGGCGCTGATACTGCTTCACGAGCGCGTTCTTGGGTTCGGTGAGGATGCTTATCATCGCCTCTTCCGTAAGCTGATCGAGCGTCACGATGACGGGAACACGGCCGATGAACTCCGGGATGAGTCCGAACTTGAGCAGGTCCTCGGGCAGGATATCCTTCAGCGTCTCGCCGATATCCTTTTTGACGTTGGACTGCACGTCGGCGCCAAAGCCCATGCTCTTTTTGCCGGTCCGTTTTTGGATGATGGATTCGATGCCGGCAAACGCGCCGCCGCAGATGAACAGGATGTTGGTCGTGTCGATCTGGATGAACTCCTGATGCGGATGCTTCCTGCCGCCCTGCGGGGGTACGGATGCGACTGTGCCCTCGAGGATCTTGAGCAGCGCCTGCTGAACGCCCTCGCCGGAAACGTCCCTCGTGATGGAAGGATTCTCGCTCTTTCGCGCGATCTTATCAATCTCGTCGATGTAGACGATGCCCTTCTGCGCACGCTCAACGTCGTAATCACAGGCCTGGAGCAGCTTGAGAAGGATGTTCTCAACGTCCTCGCCGACGTAGCCGGCCTCGGTGAGCGCGGTAGCATCGGCCACCGCAAAAGGCACGTCGAGGATCTTTGCCAGCGTTTCCGCAAGCAGCGTCTTGCCGCAGCCGGTCGGCCCGAGCATGACTATATTGCTCTTGCCGAGCTCGGCTTCGGTCTTTGTCTTGGGTGCATAGATACGCTTGTAGTGGTTATACACCGCAACCGCAAGGGTGCGCTTTGCGTGCTCCTGACCGATAACGTAATCGTCAAGCGCCGCAACGATCTCCTTGGGCTTCGGCAGCTCGTGCGCGGTGACAGGCTGATCGTCGTCAGCGGACGGAGTCTCTTCAAGGATCTCTCTGCAGATATCGATGCATTCATTGCAGATGTAAACGCCGGGGCCGGCGAGGATCCTTTCGACCTCGTCCCTGCTTTTGCCGCAGAACGAGCACTTAATCGTATCGTTGTCAGAGTGTTTTGCCATATTATGAATAAATACCGTGCCTGCGGCAAAGGATCAAAGCTTTGCCGGCAGGCTCCTTTCTGCGCTGCGAATGGCGAAAATTAACGTTTGGGAGGAACGATCTCGTCGATGATACCGTATTCGAGCGCTTCCTGAGCGGTGAGGAAATTGTCGCGGTCGGTATCGCTCGCGACCTTCTCCACGGAATTGCCGGTGCGCTCGGCGAGTATCTCGTTCATCCTCTGGCGGATGCGGATGATATGATCGGCATGGATCTTGATGTCCGAAGCCTGGCCGCTCATGCCGCCGAGGGGCTGGTGGATCATGATCTCGCTGTTGGGCAGTGATTTGCGCTTGCCCTTAGCTCCCGCAGCGAGCAGGAAAGCGCCCATGGAGGCCGCCAGACCGATGCAGATCGTGGAGACCTCACAACGGATATACTGCATGGTGTCGTAGATAGCCATGCCTGCGCTGATGCTGCCGCCGGGGCTGTTGATATAGAGGTAGATGTCCTTGTCGGGATCGTCGGCTTCGAGGAAAAGCATCTGTGCGACGACTGCGTTCGCAACGTCGTCATCGATAACGGAGCCGAGGAAAATGATCCTGTCCTTAAGAAGGCGGGAATAAATATCGTAGGAACGTTCGCCTTTGTTGGTCTGTTCAACAACAATGGGGACAAGTGTGCTCATATTGGTCTCCTGTATTCGGTGGATTGCAGCCGGATTATTCTTCGGCAGCGGCGTTCTCGACGAGGAAGCGGACGGTCGCTTCGAAGAGAGCGGAGGACGCGTACTTCTGGCGGTTCTTCTTGAGCTCTTCGTCGATCTTCGCATCGTCCCAATGCTGGCCCTGCTGATGGCCCTGGCTGTGAACGACGGAGCGATAATCTTCTTCGGTGGGCTCGATCTTCTCTTCGTCGATGATCTTGAAGAGCACGTACTGCGCTTTCAGGTTGCGCTTTGCGCTTTCGGTATATTCCTTGCGAAGATCCTCAAGCGTCATGTTTGCATACTGCAGATAGGCGTTGATGTCGGAGCCGAACTGATGCATCTGATCGTCGAGCCTCTTGACCTGCATGTCGACCTCTTCCTTGATGATATCCTCGTGGATCTCAACGGAAGCGTTGTCGATCGCCTTTTCGATGATCGCGTTCTTGCGGGTCTCGACAGCGCGGTGCTCGGCAGCCTCTTCAAGCTCCTTGCGAACGTTCGCCCTGTATTCATCAACGGTGTCGAATTCGGAGGTGTCCTTAACGAATTCGTCGTCGAACTCGGGCACGCGGTCAACGGTGATGGAGTGAACGGTCACCTTGAAGACGACTTCCTTGCCGGCAAGGTGCTCCGCCTGGTAATCCTCGGGGAAGGTGACGTGGAGATCGCGGGTCTCGCCGATGTTCATGCCGATCATCTGCTCTTCAAAGCCGGGGATGAAGGTGTGGGAACCGATCTTGAGAGTGTAGTTCTCCGCGGTGCCGCCCTCAAACTGCTCGTCGCCGAGGAAACCGGCAAAATCGAGCACGACGTTGTCACCGTCTTCGACGGGACGCTCAACGGTCTCGGTGGTAGCGACTGCCTCACGGCGCTTGAGGATCTCTGCGTCAACGTCCTCATCCGTGACATTATACTCAGCTTTGGGGGCTTCTATACCCTTATACTGACCGAGCTTGACCTCGGGCCTAAGAACGACGTCGGCGGTAAAATCAACGCCGTCCTCCTCGGAAAACGAATCAATGGTAAAGCTGGGCTGAAGCTCGGGGAGGAGCTTGTTCTCCTCAAGAGCGTCAAACAGAGCGTTCTGCAGGAGCTGATCGAGCTCTCTGCCCCAGAAAGCATCGGGGCCGTATGCCTGCTCGATGACCTTGCGGGGAGCCTTGCCCTTGCGGAAGCCGGGGACCGCGTAGCGATGGGCTTCATGGCGATAATTCGATTCGAGCGCCTTAACGTAGTCCTCTGCGCTGACGTGCAGAGCGAACGTGGCTTTACCGTTTTCGACTTTAGTGGGTTCTGACATAAAATCCTCCAGTTATATGTATCGGCGTCATGCCGATCTTTGATCATAGGGACATAGGAAAGCATAGCCATCAATATCCATATTAACATATTATAGCACAATTCCTCGGCTGTGTAAAGAAATCAGGCAATATATAAAGGAAAAGCTGAGTTTGCCGTATGTATGATAAGCAGATCCGGGACCAATTCGAAAAAGAAGAGCCCGGCGGCAGACCGGACTCTTTGCGGGCAATAACGGCAGGTCCCGTTAATTGAAATACTCAAGAACGGTTTCGGCGTCAGGACTGCCGATCTCGATAAGGCTCTTTTGCGAGCTCATCAAATAGCTCGATCCGTCCTTATTTCCGCCCAAGGTGAGCAGAACGATGTAGTCGCTTCCGATCTTCATGCTTTCCTTGAAGGAGACGACCAGGATGCTGTCCCTGCCGAAGCTACCCTTAAGCTCGGAAACGACGGTGCAGGTATAGCAGGTGCGGTCTCCCTCGTTGCTGTAAATAAGGGTGGGGCGCACGACCGCCGCGCGCTCCGAAAACGCTATGATATCCGAATAATCATCGGAGGTGCAGTATGCTCCGAAGACCTCATCTATGCCGGCATAAGGATGATCTGCGATATGCGATTCGATGCGGGAAACAACGCTTTCGATAGGCTCCCCGTTAACGTCTTCAAGCCCACAGATGCAGAGGTCGTCATCGCTTTCTCCGATCGGGGTGGACGTGAAGTAATACAGCTCCTTCCCGCTGTAAACGGAGGCAAGCCGCCTCGTAAACAGGATATAGCGGGAACCTTCGTGATAGAAATCAATATCGTTCCCCACAACGTTAACGTTCGATCCGGGCTCGACCGACCCGCGATAAACGTTCTCAACAAGAAAAGTCATATCGGCAGTATTAAGCTGCGGATCGATGTTTTTTTCAACGCATGTTCCTTCGAAGATACAGGCGAAAGCATCGACGCTCTCTTCGATCCTCCAACCGTGTACGTGCATACCATCCTCCTCGATCGTTACTTCTGCGGTCGGAGCAGGAGTGGAGTAGGGCGCTTTGGTCAGGTTCGGTCCGGCGGTTCCGGCGTCATCGACCGGATGCTCTGCTGCTGTGCATGCGAGCATGGAAAAAGCAGCGAAACAGTCAATTTTTTTGAAGCAGTTTATATTTTATAAAGCTTTGTGACAGCTATACTAAAAAGGCACCCGCGCGGTGCGGGTGCCGGAAAAGAAGTATGACTCAGTTTGCGGGAATGTCGTTCACGGTGGAGGCAAACAGCACCGCGCCGGTGGAGGCGTGAACGATCGCCATCGCGTAAGGACGGTTGCAGACGAGGCTGTGCTCCATGTCCACGAATATCGTTCCGCCGTTTTTCGTTCCGGTAACGCCGGTCGCGGCGGCGGCTTCGGTGCCGGCTTCGGTCACTTTGAGCACGGAAGCGTGCACGAACTGGGTGAGCTGAATGGTCGCGTTGTCAACGATCCCTCCGAACTGCATGTTGCCGCTTGAGACGCCTTCAAGACCGAGGCCGGGAAGGATCTCCATCGCGTCGAACTTGGTGCTGAGCTCGATCGAGGGCATTGTCAGCGAAACGGAAGCTTCGCTGCATTCGCCGAAATGATCGATGACGGCTGCAAGCGCGGCGGCGGGGGAGGAGGACTTTTCGGGAAGGACGACCGCCATATAGAACTCGCCGCCTGCGTAAGGCACGAGCACGACCTGATGTCCGCCGAACTCGCCGTATGCGAATTTCTCACCGTCACAGCGCAGCATGCTGACGGCCGCGTCGCCGTTCACTCCGTGGAAAATGCTGTCGGCCTCATCGAAGCCGCGGTAGGCGACGAACGGCTTTTCCCATCTGGCGTTGAAATAAAGTGCGTTGAGAAGCGCCATGGTCGTATCGGCTGAGATATCGTCAAACAGCGCGGGGATGAGCCCGTTGGTATTATTGCTGACCCAGCCGTTGATCTCTTCAAGCGCGGCCTGCGTGTTCGTAAAATCGATAGCGCCGATCGAAGCGTTGTAGTAGTCGGCCGCGTTGTGCTCGAAATCCTCGCTGAAACGCTCGCCGTTCGCAACGAGGATCGCGCTCAGCAGATTCAGCTTTGCGGAGCCATCGGCTCTCCTGACTTTGTCCGCGTCCGCACCGGTAACGGCCTTAACGGAGCGCTCGAGCGCGGTGATGAGTCGTGCGGCGTTCTCGTTCGTCGCCTCCATGCCGAGCTCGGTCATAAGCGCGTCGAGTATCACCTTACTGTCCTGTTCACCCGCGCCGTTAGCAAGCAGCTCAAGCATCATCGCGAATGAGAGCGGCGATACCACGCCGGTCCAGTCCTCGCCCATGTTGTCCATAAGAGCGACGGTAAAACGGTTCATAGAGGCGATGTATGCCTTTTCGATATCGCCTTTTGCAGCGTAGCCGGTACCGGCTGCGAGATGGATGGAGCCGACGGGAGCGGCGGTCGGATCGGCATTCTGATTGCCGGGCGTGACCTTATTGCAGCCCGCAAAGGCGGAAAGCGCAAGAATGAGAGCAAGCGCAAGCGCGATATTCCTGATATGTTTTTTCATGATCGTAGTCTCCTTATTATTGCTTGAAGGACCGAAAGCGCGGCGGCTTTTTGATCCGGCCTTCGCTTATTAAACGATTTTGACCGATAAACGGTTCACATTTTGCCCAAAAAAGATTATAATAGGGCTATGAACAACGTGATAGAGGAAAAACTGAAGCTGCTGCCCGACAAGCCCGGCGTTTACAAAATGTATAACGGCAGGGGAGAGCTGATCTATGTCGGCAAGGCGGTGAACCTGAAGAACAGGGTCCGCCAGTATTTCCAGTCCTCCCGAAATCACACGGAGAAGGTCCGCGCAATGGTGTCGAACATCGAGGATCTCGATTTCATCATCGTCGGCAACGAGACCGAAGCGCTTAACCTCGAATGCAACCTCATCAAGCAGAACCAACCGTATTATAACATACTGCTCAAGGATGACAAGCACTTTCCGTACGTTCGCATCGATTTTCGCAGGGATTTTCCCCGGGTGGAGATCGTTAGGCGCTTCAAAAAGGACGGCGCCAAATACTTCGGCCCGTTTTTGAGCGCGGTACAGCTGCGCGAGATCATAACCGCCGTGCGCGAGAACTTCCCGGTCCGCCAGTGCAAAAACGATATCTCAAAGATGATCGCGCGGCACGAGAGGCCCTGCCTGATGTATCATATCGGCAAATGCTGTGCACCCTGCACCGGAAAGGTCACGCGGGAGGAATACCACGCGCTCGTGAACGAGATCGCCTCTCTCTTCCGCGGCAACGGCAGCGCGTATATAAAAGAGCTCACAGAGCAGATGCAGAAGGAGTCCGACGCGCTCAATTTCGAAAAAGCGGCGCGCATCCGCGACAGGATAAAAGCCGTAAAGACCATAACCGAAAAGCAGACGGCCGCCTCCGCAAGCGATAAGTGCTACGACGTGTTCGCTCTCGCGAGGGACGAGTTTTCAACGCTTGCCTACGGTCTTTTCGTGCGAGGCGGCAACGTGATCGTTGCGGAGAGCTTCAAGCTCGACTCGATGAACGAGCCGTTTTCGGAAGTCATCTCCCAATTCCTCGCACAGTTCTATATCGATTCCGGCGACGTCCCGCGTGAGATCGTGATAATGGACGAGGCGGACGAGCGCGAAGCGCTTGAAAAGCTGCTCACCGAGCAAAGCGGGCATGCGGTCAGGATCCACGTCCCGCAGCGCGGCGAAAAACTGAAGCAGGGCGAAATGGCGAGGCTCAACGCGCAGCAGACGCTTGCAAGGAGCCGCGAGCTCATCCATCGGGAATGGGAACGCGGCGAGGGCGCGCTCAATGAGCTCTGCCGCGTGATAGGGCTCGAGCTGACGCCGCACAGGATGGAATGCTTCGACAACTCCCACATGCAGGGCAGGGATACGGTAGGCTCCATGGTCGTGTTTATCGACGGCAAGCCCGATAAAACGCTGTATCGCCGTTTCAGAACAAAACAGGACGCGAACGGGGACGATTACCTCGCCATGCGCGAGCATCTGACCCGAAGGTTCGAGCGGACGCTTGCCGGTGACGAAAAGTTTGCCGAGCTGCCCGACCTGCTCGTCGTTGACGGCGGCCGAGGCCAGCTTAACGTTGCGCTTGAAGTGCTTTCGGAGTTCGGGCTTTCGCACATCCCGGCGATCGGTCTTGCGGAGCAAAATGAAGAGATCATTCTGCCGGAAAGCGATGAACCCATCGTGCTGCCGCGCAGCAGTCCGGCACTCCAGCTTTTGCAGCGCATCCGCGACGAAGCGCACCGCTTTGCGATCACTTATCACCGGAGCCTTAGGGCAAAGAGTTCCCTCTATTCAAAGCTCGATGAGATACCCGGTATCGGCGACGCGCGCAAACGCGAACTGTACGGGCATTTCCAAACGATCGACGCGATAAGCATGGCGGACGTTGCCGAGCTTCGAAGCGTCCGCGGAATGAATATACGCGCAGCGCAGAGCGTTTACGACTATTTCCACCCTCAGAACACGGATCCGGAGACAGAATGAACATCAAACTCCTTGTTACCGACATCGACGATACGCTCGTCTACAAGTCCGGCCCGGTCTCGGAAGAGAACCTCAGGGCGATCCGCGCCGCAAGGGAAGCGGGCATTTACGTCACGCTCGCGACAGGGCGCGGCTATTTCGGCGCGTCCCGCGTCGTGAAGCAGCTCGGGCTCGACACGTTCGTCATCAACTACGGCGGCGCCGTTATAATGGACGCAAGCACGGACAAGCCGATCTTCACGACCGAGCTCGAGAATAGCTACGTGCACGAGATACTTGGGATGGCAAACGAAATGGATCTTCACGCCCATCTCTACCAAGGCGACTGCATCGTCTATGAAAAGCCGCATAAATACGCCAGCAATTACGTCGCAGCGCTCAATCTTCCGAGCAGGATCGATCCGGACATCCGCAAAAAAGTCTGGTCGGCCGTTCCGAAGGTGCTCATCATAACCGAGCCGGAACGCGTCCCGGAGCTGCTGCCGTTCTTCCAAAAGCATTTTGAGGGCAGGGTTGCGGTCTCCGGTTCTTCGCCGGGATTCATCGAGTTCAACCGCCTCGGTCAGAACAAAGGCACCGCCGTTGCTCAGCTTGCGAAAATGCTCGGGATAGAGCGCGAGAACGTGGCAGCCATCGGCGACAATACGCTCGATTACGAAATGATAGAATACGCGGGCGTCGGCGTCGTCGTCGAAAACGGGAACGAAAAGCTGAAGGCCATTGCGGATGTGATAGTGCCGCCCTGCACCGAGAACGGCGTTGCCTATTTCATAAACAATTATCTTTTGAACGATCGGGAAACCGTTGAAAGAGGAGAAAACAACATGTACAGCATCGGCTTTGATATCGGCGGAACGAACGTGGTCTGCGCACTGATGGACGACGGGTACAGGATAATCAAAAAGCTTTCGAGGCCTTTCAGAAAGAACGATTCCGGCTCGGAGGCCGGCGACGAGAGCTTTATCGCAAACGAGCTGAAAACGCTTGCCGAAGGCGTCTGCCGGGAATCGAACGTACCGCTCGAAGACGTGCCGTCGGTCGGCGTCTGCATCCCGGGGAGCGTCGATACGGAACGCGGCATCGTGATAGACGCATACAACCTCGGCCTGCATGATTCTCATTTCCGCGACGCCGCCTGCAAGGCCATGAACAAGCCTGTGAGCCTACTGAACGATGCCGACGCCGCAGCGCTCGCGGAGCAGCGGCTCGGCGCGCTCGCCGAAACGAAGACCTCCATGCTCGTCACTATCGGGACGGGTATCGGCGTGGGGATCGTGCTTGACGGCAAGCTTTTCCATGGAGGCCGGGGCAACGGCGTTGAAGCGGGACACGTTCAGATGGATCTCCACGGTGAGCACTGCACCTGCGGAAGACGCGGCTGCATCGAAACGCTGTGCTCCGCCACAAGGCTCAATCGGGAAGCGGCAAAGCTGTTTGAAAGCGCCGAAGGCGAGACGAAGGCATACTACGAAAAGCTTGCCGCCTCCAACAAATTCGACGCAAAAGCCCTGATCGACGCCGCGAAGCAGGGCGATCCCGCGTGCGGAGCGATCTGGACTCAATACTTAAGCGACCTTGCGAACGCGCTCGGTTCATACATCAATATTCTCGATCCCGAGATGATCGCGATAGGCGGCGGGGTCAGCGGCGCGGGCGATTTCCTGACCGAACCGCTTATCGAGCTGACGGCGAAACAGTCGTTCTTCCGCACGCCGACGCCTATCGTCTGCGCAAAGCTCGGCAACGACGCCGGTCTCGTCGGCGCTGCGCTCTACGGAAGAGAGACTCTATAACGAATTTGGGAGGATAAATCTATGTCAGTCATGTGCGCTGTTTTTGTTCCGGACGGTATCGTAATGGCGGCGGAAAGCCGTCAGACCGTCGGCATAACTCAGGTCAGGCCGGGGCAGCCGCCCCAGGTCCACGCGGAACCGCGGGTGCTCAATCGCATGAATCAGCCCGGCCAGCCGCCTGTGCAGATGCTCGCCCAATCCGATAACGCGCAAAAGATAATGCTTTTGAGCAAGGTCAAAGTCGGCATTTCCGCCTGCGGCATCGGCATTCTGAACGGCAAGACCGTTTCCGATTTCATCCGTTCGTTCGAGATCGACAAGGTCGATAAAAGCGATACCGTAACTCAGGTGGCCCACAAGCTTCAAGATTACGCGAAGGAGTTCTTCCCGCAGGTCAATTTCTTCGTCTGCGGCTACGAAGAGGAGGAGCCTTTCGTTTACAGCGTCAACAAGGAGATAAAGCGGAGCAATATCGAAAACGGCAAGCTGCGCTACGCTTCGATCTGGTCAGGAGAACAGGCGGCGATCACAAAGCTTCTGAACGGAAACCCGCCGATGCTCGTGAACCACGTGCTTATGCCCCTCAAGGACGCCGTGGACTTTGCGGAGTTCCTGATCGACCTCACGATCAAATCCCAGCGATTTGAGATGAAGGTAGCGACCTGCGGCGGGCCGATAGACCTGCTCGTGCTCACGAAGGACGAATCGTTCTGGTACCGTCACAAGATCTTCAAACCCGGTTGCTGAATACCGTCCTGTCATAAAGAAAACCCTCATCGCGTAAGATTTCGCATGAGGGATTTTTTTAATATTCACAGGAAAAAAAGGACGAAGAAAGGGTACATCGGCGCGGCAAAAAAGCGGATAATAGTTTTGACGCTCTCAAACCTCGCGCTGCAGGTACTGTGGTTCTTCTACCGGCTGATGCTCACAAAGCTTGCCGGCAGCGAAACGCTCGGACTGCAGTCGCTCGTGATGCAGGTGTATTCCATCATGGTCTCAGTCTGCATCGCGGGGCTTAACGTGGCCGTGCTCACGGTCGGTGCGCGCATCGCCGGGGGATCGAACGCCGCCAACGGCATACGCGCGCTGTTCAGAACGGCGCTCGGGCTGTTCCTGCTGCTGTTCGGTCTGATGGCCGCGCCGATGTTCGTCTTTCGGGAGAGGCTTGCCGCCAACCTCATCGGGGACAGGGAGGCGGCGCTCTCGATAGTGCTCGTGCTCGGCTGTATCTTTATGACCGGCATAGAGAACATACAAAAGTCAATCCACGTTGCCGCAGGTCACGTCGCAAAGACGGCGGCATCTGAACTCATGGAGCAGAGCATTCGCTTCCTGCTCGTCTATATTGCCCTGAAGAACGTCGCTTCCGGGACAGATCACGGCAAGGTCGCACTGATCTTCGGAGGCATGCTCGCAAGCGAATTCTTCAGCGTCAGCTTTTTGCTGTCGTCGTATAAACGCCTTTTCGGAAGTCGCGGCGGACCGTATCTCGGCGCCGATACTTCCGTAAGATCGATCGTTTCGATACTTGCTCCGGCGGGGCTGACGAGCATCGTCGGCACGGTATTCGCTTCCGCGGCGTCGCTGCTGCTGCCGGGAAGGCTCATGCTTGCCGGCTTCACCCGCGCGCAGGCGCTTTCGTCAATCGGCGTGCTGAACGCGGCGGCACTGCCGATAGTTATGATGCCGATGACCTTTGTCGGCGCCGTTTCAACGGTTCTCCTGCCGTCGGTCTCGGCGGCGTCCGCGAAAGGGGATATGGACCGCGTCAGGCAGCTCACGATGCGCAGCTTTCGCGCGGCGCTGTTGACCGTGATACTGATCAATATCCCGTTGATGCGCTTTGCCGGGAATATCTCCGGTGCGCTGTTCGGCACGGTCCCGACGGCATTTTGCTTTGAACTGCTGACAATAAAAACAGCTGTGATCTACTTTCAGATACTGACGGCAACGGTGCTGAACGGCCTTATGAAGCAGCGGAAAGTGCTCCTGTTTGCCCTGATCGGCGAATCGATGCAGCTCGTTCTGATCTGGCTGCTCACTGCCGTTCCGACGCTTCATTTTTACGGCTTTCTCATCGCCCAATGTATCGGAGAGGCGCTGCGGCTCGTTATCAGCATGCTGTACCTGAGGCGTGTCCTCAGCCCGCGCGGTATAGCGCTGACCAAGGAAACAAAAAAGGCGGACAGGATGCCTGCCCGCCTGCTGAAAGCGTGATGATCAATTGAGCTGACGAAGGATGTCGCCTTCCCGCAGCTTTTCGGCGCAGCCGATGATAAGCCTTTCGCAGGGATGCGGCGCGCCTCCGACAGCTTCGCCCTCCACGGTGCGGATGCCGTTTACACGGAATGTCCTCGTAACGTCGCCGGGGGAGAGGATGGAGAGCTCGTCGCCGTCAAAGAAGCGGTTGCGCTGCTCGATGAGCGCGGTCTTGTTTTCCGGGTCATAGCCGAGCACGACCGCGGCGATGCGGTAATCCTGAACGTATGAGCCTGAATCGGGCGCGGTCATCTCGTGATCGTTTTCGAGCATAAAGCCCGTCGTGTACGGCCTGTGGCTGACGCGGCGCAGTTCGTCCAGCACGATACCCATATCCGCCCCGTCAAGCGCCATACGGTAAGCGTTTACGACCGTGGCGACGTAAAGGATGGACTTCATCCTGCCCTCGATCTTGAGGCTGACGATACCGGAATCGATGATCTCATCGAGATGCTCCACCATGCACATATCCCTTGAATTGAGGATATAACTGCCGGAAGGCTCCGTTTCAAGAGTGAAGAACTCGCCGTTCCTGCCGCGCTCGCGGAACTCGAAACTCCAGCGGCAGGGCTGAACGCATTCGCCCCTGTTGCTGTCCCGACCGGCGATATAATTGCTGAGAAGACAACGGCCGGAGTAGCTGACGCACATCGCGCCGTGCACGAACGCTTCGAGTTCAAGCGTTTCGGGCAGACGCCTGCGCATCTCTGCGATCTCGGAGAGCTTCAGCTCCCGCGCGAGCACGATGCGGCTTATGCCCTGTTCGTGCCAGAAAAGAGCGGCTTCGGAATTCAGCGTGTTTGCCTGCGTGCTGAGATGGAGCGGAAGGTCCGGCACAACGCGCCTTGCGGTGCGGATAACGGAGGGATCGTTGATGATCAGCGCGTCAGCTCCTGCGTTCGCAAGCTCTATGAGCGTCCGGGGCAGATCGTTAAGCTCGCTGTCCCGCATGAAAGCGTTTACCGTCACGTAGACCTTGACGTTACGCTCGTGCGCGTAGCTGACCGCGGCGCGTAGCTCTTCGATCGTGAAATTATCGGCCA
The DNA here is from genome assembly GCA_017525875.1 of Clostridia bacterium. Taxonomy (GTDB): domain Bacteria; phylum Bacillota; class Clostridia; order Christensenellales; family CAG-138; genus PeH17. Next base: position 66,973 of record JAFXSG010000025.1, read on the forward strand.
TGTTTCTCAAAGAAAACGCGGTCGTGCCGAGATAAACGGCGTCCGCTCCGAAGCGTATCGCCGTGATCAGCCGTTCCATATTGCCGGCGGGAGCAAGCAGCTCCGCCTTTTTCCTGTCAGATTCCTTTAACATACGGAAGTTTTGCAATTCCTTTGCAGATATAGTGGGCGGCAGCCCCGGTAAAAATGCCCGTCGGGACCGAAAGCAGGCTCATTATCGGGAAGTAAAACAGCATTGCGTTCCCGGCGATGAGGATGCCGACGGCCAGCTGACCGACGTTGAACGCGAATGAACCGAACACGCTTTCGCCGACGGCGGAGATGCGGTCTTTCCTTCGCAGACCGTCAAGCAGCAGCATCGCCGAAAACGAAAGCAGAGCGCCGGCAAGGCTGTACGGAAGCTGCGAAACGGCGCCGGTGATCAGCGCAGCCACCAGGCAGCGAAGCACTGCTATCGCAAGCGCGTACGGCGCGCCGAGCAATATCAGCGCACAGAGCGTAAAGATATTCGCAAGGCCGAGCCGCACCGGAACGCCGATCATAAGCGGGGGAAGCATCGTTTCGACCGTGTGCATAATGATCGCCGCAGCTGTCAGAATGGCCGCAAGCACAAGCTTTTTCGTATTCGCAGCTGATTTTGAGGAGTTTACCATGAAACGCTGTCCGCCTCCTCGCTCCCGGTGACGGTCACGATGACCCTGTTCGGCAGGCATACGATGGGTCTTGCAGGCGTGGCCGCGCCGGAACGAACACAGCGTTCATCGGCGCATTCCGCGTGCGCCATGCGTGCTTCGCCGTTTTCGATAACGATCGTGTTGAACCCGTCGGGCGTGGTGATCTCCGCGTCTTTATCGAGGCTCCCGCGGTAGATGACCTCGCCGTGCCAGGTCACGATCACGGTATCGGCAGTTTTTGCATCTGCCTTTGAAAGAAACAGCAGTGGAAGCAGGCTGACGAGCACGACGGCGGCAACGATCACAAGATCAAGCATCCGAAAAGGCAGAGAGCGGCGACCGCTTTCTGCGCTTGAAGTGTTTTCGCTATGCTCCTTGTTTTTGCTTCGGGCGGACAAGCTTTTCTCCGTTCAGCCGTTTATGACGTCGATCTGACAGCTGCGCATTGTCGCAAGCGCGGCTTCGTGTGCAGCGGGGGTAACTCCGGCGCAGCAGGCCGCGTCGACTATGATAGGGGCCTCCGGAAAAGCCGCTTTAAGCAGCAATGCGTTGCTTACGACGCAGATATCCGTGCACAGGCCGATGAGTTCGATCGAAAACGCTTCATTCAGCGCACAGCTTGCGATGATATGCGGAAGATCCACGGAGCCGAACGTGCGCTTCTTGACCGGGATAAAGCTTTTTCCCTCGAGCGCTTTCGCGATCCCTGCATCGAGCTGCCAACCGTCCGTACCGAAAATGCAGTGGGGGACGGGGAGCTTCGCGCCTTCCGCGGTCGTAAGATAATCCTCAAAATGCGTGTCGAATGTGGCGATGATCGTTCCCGGGAAACTCTTGATCTTCTCCGCTGCAGGCGGGACGATCGCCAGGGCTTCTTTGGAGCCGAGCGCGCCGTCCACAAAGTCCTTCTGCATATCCACGATCACAAGAAACCTTTTCATATCATCCTCATTTTCCGGAAGCAGCCGAACAGACAGCCAGCATGAGCTCGTACATCGGCCGCATCGTCTCCATCTCCGCCTTCAGCCTGTCCGCTATGTCGCAAGGGGCGATGATATCCTTCGTCTCGCTGAAATGCTTGCTCCATGCAAAGCTTCTGACGTTGATATAGGGCTTGATCTCCGGGGAAGCATCCGGGAAACGGTCGCGCTTGTACGCGTCGGCGTCGTAACTGAAGCCCTGCCTTTCAAGCTTGTGCGCAAGCTGCAGGAACCCGGCCGGATCGGCGATAAGGCGCTTCCTGTACGCTGCCATGAATTCACTGGTCGCGGCATAAAAGCCAAAACCGTAGGAATATCCGTCGGGCGTGATCTCGAAGTAGATGCAGCAGCCCTCGCTGATCCGCGTATTCGGGTAGCGGAATCCGATCCACATATGGTTGCGGAAGGGCGATTTATCATAGGTGAAGCGCGTGTCGCGCCGTATGCGGGAAACGCTCGAAGCGATCCGCGGGTTGAACTCCGGGTCGATCGAGAGCGCCGTGGGCATGAGCTCCGCCGCGAGTTCGCGCATCGGGTCGCGCACGTACTGCTCAAAACGCTTGCGGTTCTCGTTGAACCACTCCACGTTGTTGTTGAAGGTTATCTCAAGAAGGAACCGGAAGGTTTCCGCTGAAAATCCTTTAAAGCTCATATTTGTTACCAGAGCGGGCTGTATTTTGCGACGTTCGCGTTGTGCTCGGAAATCGTTTTTGCGTATACGAGCGCACCGGTATCGGGATCCATAAGGCAGAAGAACAGGTACTGCTCCGAAAGGAACTCCTCGTTGGGGTAGAGGACGGCTTTGAGGGCGATATCGCCGGGGTTGGAGACGGGGCCGAGCGGAAGTCCGGTGTTCGTGTGGGTGTTGTAGCCGGAAACGGTAGCGAGCTGCTCATCGGTCAGATGCAGCGAACCTGTATGCAGAACGTATTCGAGCGTCGCGTCCGAATCAAGGCTCATATTGTTCCTTATCCTGTTGAAGAACACGGCGGAAACGCGGGCGAAGTCGTCGGTCAGCCTTGCTTCCTTCTCGATGGTGGAAGCGAGCGTCACTACCTGATACATGCTGAGACCGAGCTCCGCAGCCCTTGCGGTATAGACGCTGCCGAAGATCTGCTCAAAGCGGGAGAGCATCTTGTCGATGATGGTCTCCTCGTTGGAATCAACGTAGATCTCATAGGTATCGGGGAACAGGAAGCCCTCGAGCGCGTACGGGCGTTCGCCGCTCTCGTCGGCGGGGATATCCGCGATGAACGGATGATCCTTCACGAACGCCTCGCCCGTAACACAAAGCTCGATGAAATGATCGGGGCTTGAGAGTATGCCGTCCTCAACGAGCTTGGCGGCCATGGCTTCGATCGTCATGCCTTCCGGGACACGGAGCTTGACGATCTCCCTCGGGGGAACGCCGCGGCAGATCGTGTCAACAATATCGGGGATGCTCATATTCCTTGAAAGAATATAGGTACCCGCCTGAAGTCGGCTGGATTTGCCGATAAAATCGACGTAGACCTTGAAGACGGCCTTGTGCGAGATAAGCCCTTTTTCGCCTTCTCCGCCCGCTTCGTAGAGGATCTTCGCGATATTTGAGGCGCCGCTTCCGGTCGGGATCGTCACAACGATCGGCGTCGGGTCGTTCGGATCGACGGGCATGATGTAATCGTTCAGCAGCTTCGTTCCGACCTTGCGCAGCAGAACGTAAACGATCAGCACCGTTGCGGCGATGATGACCGGAATACGGATTATGGACCAAACTTTCCAAAAAACTTTCATGCGTTTTTTAAACTTTGCCTTTCTGTCCTCGGTGTCGTCATCCTGCTCGTAGGTCTCCCCGGCAGGCTCGTATTCGTCGCTTTGCCAGCCTGAGGACGGCCTTGAAGGCTTTTCTGCTTCACGCTCGACTTTCTTGGGAATGACGCTGATGTTCTGCGTTGAAAAGATGCGTCCCTCATCGTTCTTTGAAAGATCTCCGTCCTGGAACTCTGCCATGTCCGGCCCTTTCGCGCCGTAATCATCCGAAACGTCAGCGCTCGTTTCATCCTCAGCGGGTCCGCCGTTCCTGATCCCGCCGCTGATATCCTGAAAATCATCGTCGTTCAGCTCAAAATCCTTTTCGTCAGCAGCCTTGCGCTTACCGGTCTTACCGGCTTTTCCGTTCCTGTTGAACACGGAAGCAATGCCGGAAAGCAAACCGGGGCGCGGCGCTTTGGGCTCTTTTTCGTTTTGCTGCTTGTGAGGACCGGCGGGGTCGACGCCTTCGGGAACGGAGACGCTTTGCGCAAACGAAGCTTCGTCGTCGTGCTCCGGGTCGAAGTAGTCAAAACCGTCGTCGTCAAAAGGCGCGGGGCGAGGCGCTTCCGCGTCATCGCCCGGTTCGCTCACAAACCCGAAATCGGCGTCAACAGCCGTCTCGGGAGCTTCGGGCATTGGCTCAGCGTGCGATCTGTTTTTAATATCATTGGATTTCATTGGTGTTGCCTCCGAAAATACGCGGCAGGTCAGTCGCAGACGCTGCTGAGATCCGCATCTACGGCGTCGGCAAGGGTCTTATAGACCTTGCCGAGGAGATTATTCAAACGGAACTGTGCAAACAGGTATTCGCTTGAAACGGGATTCATCTGCAGCAGTTCTCCGAGCTTTTGCAAGCGCAGCATATCCTCCTCGTCCGCGCCTCCGGCGAGCTCCGCCGCCTGCACCTTGAGCTGGAGCTTGCGGTAATCGTCGAGCAGCGCTTTTGTTGCGGCGTTTGAAAACGCTGCGTCCTGCGCGGACTTGAATTCACTGTATTCGCGGCTTGACCGAAGGAGTGCGGCAAGCTCGTTTGCTGCTTGTTCAATATCGTTCATAAAAGATCCTTTACCGATATAACGCGCGGGAAAGCGACGCGGTTCAGCGTTCGATCTCGACCACGATCGGGACGATGATCGGAGTGCGCTTGGTTTTGCTCAAAAGGAATGCCTTCATAGCGCTCTTCATTGCCGCGGTGAAAGCCGTGCGGTCAGGCCCGGGATGCTTTTCGAGCAGCTGAAGCGAAAGGTCGAAAGCATAGTGCTTGGCCTCGTTGATCAGCTCGTCGGAATCCTTCAGATAGATGAAGCCCCTCGTGATGATCTCCGGCAGACCGATCAGCTCGTCGCTTGATTTTGCAAGCGGGATGATGATCGAGAACAGGCCTTCCTGGGAGAGCAGGCGGCGCTCGCGCAGCACGGTAGTACCCACGTCTCCGATGCCGAGACCGTCCACCAGGATGGACCCGGAGGCGACGCCGCTGCCGAGCTTTGCTTCCTTACCGCTGATCTCAAGCACATTGCCGTTGTCGAGCACGAAGATATTGCCCGGATCGATGCCCATCTCCTCTGCAAGGCGGGCGTGGCGGTACAAATGCCTCGTTTCGCCGTGAACGGGGATGAAATACCTGGGCTTGATTATGTGGAACATCATTTTCAGCTCCTCGCGCCTGGCGTGACCGGAAACGTGAACGTCCGCAAGCCGGTCGTAGATAACGTTCGCTCCGCGCTTGAAAAGCTGATTTATGACTCTGCCGACGCTGACCTCGTTGCCGGGAATGGCGGAAGCGGAGATGATGACAGTGTCGCCCTTGCCGACGATCAGCCTGTGGTTTGCGTTCGCCATGCGGAACAGGCCGCTCATGGATTCGCCCTGGCTGCCTGTCGTCATAACGCAGACGCGGCTGTTGTCGTAGTTCTTGAGCTGTTCGATATCGACCACGCTGTTTTCGGGTAGGTCAAGATAACCGAGCTCATAGGCGATCCTAGCGATGTTCACCATCGAACGGCCCTGGAAGCACACCACTCTTCCGTGCGCAACAGCGGTATCTATGACCTGCTGGATGCGGTACACGTTCGACGCGAACGAGGCGACTATCACGCGGCCCTCGGCTTCGGAGAACACCTTTTCAAAAGTCTTGCCAAGCTCCCTTTCGGAGGGGGTAACGCCTTCGAGCTCCGCGTTGGTGCTGTCCATCATCAGCGCAAGCACGCCGTCCGCGCCGTATGCGGCAAAGCGGTTGATGTCGATGGGCTCGTCGTCGATCGGCGTATAGTCGACCTTGAAGTCACCCGTGTGGATGACGACGCCGAGCGGGGTGGTGATAGCGAGCGCGACGGCGCCGGCGATGGAGTGGCTTACCTTGATGAACTCGATCGTGAAACAGCCGAGCGTCACCGTATCGCCCGCGTCGATGCAGTTGAGCTGGATATCCAGCATATTATGCTCTTCGAGCTTGTGCTCGATCAGCGCAAGCGTGAAGCGGGTGCCGTAAACGGGGACGTTGACCTTGTCGAGCGCATAGGGCAGGCCGCCGATATGATCCTCATGGCCGTGGGTGATCACGAACGCACGAAGCTTTTCTCTGTTCGTTTCAAGGTATGAAATGTCCGGAAGGACCATATCGATACCGAGCATATCTTCATCGGGGAAGGCAAGACCGCAGTCGACGACGATCATGTCGTTTCCGTATTCGATAACGGTCAGGTTCTTGCCTATCTCGCCGAGACCGCCGAGCGGTATTATTTTCAGTTTTTCAGTTTTCTTAGAGGACAAATTAGTCTCCTTTCATATCAAAGCAAAAGCATCTTTCGATGCGGTCAAGTTTTCGTTAATCGCTGCCGGAGCCGGTGAGCTCGGCAAGGCGCGCTTCGGCTTCCTCCCATTTTTTATAGAGATTTTCAAGCTCGCCGCGCAGTTTGTCCGCCTTTGCGGAAAGCTCGATCGCTTTTTTATAGTCGGAAGAGGCGGCGGGGGAGGCCAGCTCATGATCGAGCTGCTCAAGCTCCGCTTCGGCCTTTACAACGGCTTTTTCACAGCGCTCGGCCTCGCCCTTTGCGCGGTTTATAAGGCTTTGGGCAAGCTTGCGGTCGCGGTAGTCAAGCGCGTTTTTCGATAGGCTTTTTTCAGAGTCAGCCGCGTTCTGCTGCTTTTTCGAAAGCGCTTCGATGTAATCGTCATAGCTGCCGATGTATTCCTCGAGCCCGTCTGCGGTCATGTGGAAGATCCTGTCCGCAAGCCTGTTCACAAGGTAGCGGTCGTGCGTGACGATCACCATCGTGCCGTTGTATTCGTCGAGCGCAGACTCGAGCGCTTCGCGTGAAGCGATATCGAGATGGTTGGTCGGCTCGTCGAGCAGCAGCAGGTTGCATTTGGTGAGCATCAGCTTGAGCAGCTGGACCCTCGCAAGCTCGCCGCCCGAGAGCAAACCGAGCTGTTTGTTCACGTCGTCTCCACGGAACAGGAAAGCCGCAAGCGCGTTGCAGATATCCTTGTGGGAAATGGTCGTATAGTATCTGTCCCAAACCTCGCGAAGTACGGTATTGTTCGGGTCGAAAGAGCCAAGCGTCTGCTCGTAATACGCCGCCTCGACGTGCGCGCCGAGATAGAAGCTGCCGGAGGTAGCGCGCAGCCTGCCCGCAAGGATATTGAGCAGAGTTGTCTTTCCGCAGCCGTTATCGCCGAGGATAAACACTTTTTCGCCCTTCTTGATCAGCAGATCGACGTTTTTGAACACCGGCTTGCCGTCGAAGGATTTTGAAAGCTGCTTCGCAACGAGCACGTCGTTGCCGCTCACTTCTTTCGCCTCGAAATGGAAATGGATGGATGCGCTGTCGCGCTCGGGCTCAACGAGCGTTTCGCGGATCCTGTCGGCCTGCTTCTGCTTGGAGGCAGCGGTAATAAAATTGTGCGCCTGGCCCCAGCGGCGCTGCTGTTCGACCATGCCTTCGATGCGGCGGATCTCCTTTTTCTTGCGGAGGTATTCGCGCATCTCAAGCTCGCGGGCGGTGCTGCGCAGCTCGATATGGCGGGAATAGTTCCCGCGCGAGATGTAAAGCCGGCGATCCTTCATCTCGATCGTTCGGTTAGTGACCTTGTCGAGGAAGTAACGATCGTGCGAGATAACGATGAACGCGCCGCGGTAGGCCGAGAGGAAATTCTCAAGCCATTCGATCGAAGAGATATCAAGGTGGTTGGTCGGCTCGTCAAGGAGCAAAAGATTCGCGTCGGACAGCAGAAGCCTTGCAAGCTGAGCCTTGTTGCGCTGACCGCCGCTGAAAGTGCTCATCGGGCGGGAAAGCTCGTCGTCCGTAAAGCCAAGGCCGAGCAGGGTGGAGCGGGTCCGCGCGCGGTAGGTCGCGCCGCCGTTGTCGTAATAACGGTCATGCAGGCGCTGCTGCCTGTCGAGGATGCGTGCATCGGCTATGCCGGTCTCCGCGATAGTCGAAGCGATCCTGTCAAGCTCCTCTTCGGCGCGTATCAGCCCGGAAAAGACTTCCAGCGTGTAGTCATACAGCGGAAGCGAATCGTTCGAAACGGTCTGCTGCATGCTGCCGATCTTTGCTTCGGAGCTTATCGATATATAGCCTTCGTCGGCGGGCTCTTCGCCGAGGATCATGCGGAACAGCGTTGACTTTCCGCAGCCGTTCACGCCCACAAAACCGATGTGGTCGCCGTATTCGACGTCGAAGGAGATACCCTCGAACAGAACACGCGTCACGAATGATTTTTTTAAATTATTGACACCCAGTAAAGGCATAGATAACTCCATAATAAACGGGCTCAGGGCCGGATAAAGCGAACCGGGAGCCCCTTTTCTTCGGCAAGCAGGATGGTCCTATAGGTGCCGCCCGTAAGCCTGCCGTCATAGCCTGCGATAAGGCAGGAAGCGTTTTCAACAAGAAAACGGTTGCGAAGCTGCATACAGCCCGCGCAGTATTCATCGCAAACGGCAAAGCTGCCGTCAGCCTCGGAAGCGATGCGAAGCGCAGCTTCGTCCCACATCGGGTAGGGGAAAACGCAGATGAGGCGGATGTCTGCAAGCTCCGGCCTGAGGGTCAGCACTTCCTCTGCGGCGATCGTGTCCACGCCGCTTGCCATGCCGCTCAAAAAGACGCGTTTGCCTTCGCGATACAGGTCGGTCACGCTTTGCCTCAGCCTTGCGCGAAAATCTATGCAGCGGGGAGAGCCGGCGTCAAAGCCCCAGGGCAGGGAGTCCGCTCTGTGCCCCGTGAAGGCGACGGTCAGCAAAGGATCGATAATAGGTTTTGCCCGGCCCGTAAGCATCAGAGACCGCTTTCGGTGAAGCTTGCCCAGTCCCTGTGGATATAACGCGCGATAGGGAGGATCTCGCCGACGAAGCGCTTATCGAGGCCTTTTTCTTCGGCATACTTCGCGAATTCGCCGATCACAGGCTCGCAGCCGGTGGTGTACTTCACGGGCAGACCGGTCTCGAGCGATACCCTGCGCACCATGTCATAGCCGTCGATGAGTTCCGCGATCGAAGTCTCCTGCGACAGATTTGTGTTGTTCACGAGCGCGTCGATCCTGATCCTGCCCGCTTCGGTGACCTTCGAGATCATGTCGAGGTTGAGGTCGAGCTCACAGCTGAACGGACGGCGCATATTGATGACGTAAAGCGTTTCCACGTTTTCGACGTCCTTGAAGAAACGCCTGTACTGACCGAGCGCGATAGCGCCCGCCGCGTCTCCGCCGACGTCGAAGATAACGACGTCGCTCATGTCGGAAAACACGGAATAGATCTCGGCCGGCAGGCTCGGGACTTCAACGCCTGCGGAAACGTAGTTGGGGCAGAGCAGGCGGACGCCGGCGGCTTCAAGCTCTTTTTTGCGTTCCGACGAACGGAAATAGGGGTTGATGATATCGAGGTCAACCAGCGTGACCTTGTTGTTCTTCGCCGCGTCGAAAGCGAGGTTGAGTGAAAGCTCCGTTTTGCCGGAACCGAAATTGCCGATAACGATGATGTATTTCTTCATTTTGATACCAGATCCGTTAATTATTTCCCGGGCTTGTACCTGCCCATGATCCGCTCCGCTGCGCGCATTCCGTCAACAGCGGCGCTTACGATGCCGCCCGCGTAGCCCGCGCCCTCGCCCACGGGGTAGAGCCCCTTCATGCGGGTCGCTTCGCCGAGCTCGCCGCGCATGATCCGCACGGGAGCGCTCGAACGGCTTTCAACTGCGGTGAGCACCGCGTCGTACATATCGAAATTCCGTATCTGCCTTGCAAAAGCATGGATGCCGTCCCTGATGCCGTTCACGATCGTGGGCGGCAGGCAGCGGGAGATATCCTTCGCCGCAACGCCGGGACGGTAGGTCGGCTGAACGCCGCCGAAACCGGAGGGCTTCCTGCCCGCAAGGAAATCACCGACGCGGACAGCAGGAGCGGTGTAATCGCCGCCGCCAAGCCTGAACGCCGCGTTCTCGATCTTCTCCTGGAAGATCATGCCGCCGAGCGGATCGGCGCCGAAGTCGGCGGGATTTACCTGAACGATGATCGCGGAGTTCGCGTTTTTGCCGTTCCTTGCGTGATAGCTCATGCCGTTCGTCACGACCTGATCCTTGTCGGAGGACGACGCGACCACAACACCGCCGGGACACATGCAGAAGGTGTACACGCCGCGATTGCCGCTCTTGCCCGTGAGCCTGTACTCTGCGGCTCCGAGGCGCGGATGCCCCGCGAATTTGCCGTACTGCGAACGGTCGATCATATCCTGCGGGTGTTCTATGCGAACGCCGACGGCGAAGGGCTTCGGCGAGAGTTCAAGCCCGCTTGCCGCGAGCATACGGTAGGTATCCCTCGCGGCCTGACCGATCGCAAGCACGCAGGCACAGCATTCGATCCTTTCGCCTCCGTTAACGCTCACTGCGGTGATCGTTCCGTCCTTTGATTCAAGCCCGGTCAGGGTCGTGTTAAAGCGAATCTCAACGCCGGCCTCTTCAAGCGAGCCGCGCATGCGGAGCACGACTTCGCTGAGAACGTCCGTCCCGATATGCGGCTTGGCCTCGATGGCGATATTCCTGTCCGCGCCGAACCCGATGAGCGTGTCGAGAACGTCCTTCGCGCGAGGGTCCTTGATGCGCGTGGTCAGCTTGCCGTCCGAGAACGTGCCTGCGCCGCCTTCGCCGAACATAATGTTGCTGTTTGTATCGAGCACGGCGGTCGAAAAGAAGGTCTCAACGTCCTTTTTACGCTCCGAAATCGGCTTGCCGCGTTCGATAACAATGACTTTATAGCCGTATTTTGCAAGCTCGTGCGCCGCAAAAAGGCCGGCGGGACCGAGGCCGACGACAACGACCGGCGCGGGCTGCGCCTGCTCGCCGAAAACCGGCTGGGCGCTCTCGTGCACGGGCGCGCGGCCCACGTTTTTAAGACCGAGCTCTGCGATCCGCTTTGTGTTCTCGGGCGAAAGCTCGAAGAGCACCGAATAGATGCTTCGGATATCGGCCTTGTCCCTCGCGTCGAGGGAATGGCGCACGATGCGCAGGTCCTGTATCTCGGCTGCGGGTATGCGGATATGTGATGAGAGCAGCAGAGGGAGCGCCGCTTCATCCGCGTTGAACGGTAGATCGAGATTGGTTGCTATAAGCTGCATTTAATGCTCCGTTATTCTGTCGGTTATGCGCCCGTCGCCGTGGTCAGGACGCAGATGATCTTTCCCGAACTGATCTGTACGCTTCCGTCCTCGGCCCAAGCGGGGTCGCCGACGATCCTGACGATCGGCGTCAGCTCGTTATACCCACGGGAAAGACCTGAAACGTCGATCTCGAGGATCACGTCCTCGGCGGTTAAGTTCTTAATTAACCTTGCGGGACCTGTGAACTCAACGATGCAGTTCCTGCTCGTGAACTGGTATTTATACTGGTCGTCACGGCCGGTGATGTTGGCGTCGTCGACAGAGCAGGTGAGGCTCGTAGTGATGGACTTGTCCTCGACCTCTATCGTTACAATAAAGTTGTTGTCCGAAAGCAGCGTCACGTCGGAAGGCAGGCCGAGCATACTGACCTTCTGGATGTAGGTGCCGGTCTCGTTGAACTCGGAAACGTTTATGGGTTCGATCGAGACGGATGACGGGATCGCCTGCAGTGTTGCTTCGGTAGCCGCGACGCTGAGGAATGCGGGGTTGATGCTTATGCTGCTGATCTCGTAATCCTCATTGAGATCGCCGATGGCGGTGATGTACTGATCGAGCGGGATGTCTATATAGGGCAGGATGTTCATGCGCACGACCGTCGCAAGAACAGTATCCTTGACGAAGGAGGAGTCGATCACGTTTCCTTCATGGTCGAGCAGATCGATGGCGAACGAGTCAAAGACGGGGTCCGTGCGTTCGCTCAGATCCACAACGCAGATCGCTCTTGAAATGAGCTTGAGCGTGCTTTCCGGGCCGAGCACCTCGAGGATGGAAGTGTCGAGCGAGGGTTCGTCGTGCCAATAGCCGTCGGGCAGCTCGCCCTCAAACGAGCAGGTAACGGGGACCTGCCTCTTAACGTAGTTTTCAACCGTGATCGTGATCTCGGAGGGCTCAACGGATTCAACAGCGCCGATCGTGGAAGTGGCGGCGATCCTTCTGGTGTAGGTACCGGGTTCGCGGATGTCGCCGATGTTGACGGTCGCAGTCACGATATCGCCTACACTGTTTTTGAAGCGCGGCAGATCGTTGAGCGTCGTGCGGACGTTCACGTCGACGTTCGTCAGAACGGTGTCGATATCGCCGCTGATGATGAGGCCGCGGGCTTTCAGGTCCGCCTCGTTACCACCGGCAAAACTGACGCTCACGTTTTCGATACGCTTGATGCGGACCGGGTTTTCGCTCATCAGCACGTAGCCCCAAAGCGTGATCGCAACGAGCAGCGCGATAAAGGCATAGCGCAGCTTCCGCGCGAGCTTGCGCTTGTGCCACGGCAGATCCTTTTCGTCCTTCACGGTATTCTGATAACTGACGGTACTGACCGTGCCCGTCATCGTATTTGAAAACTTGCGGTCCCTTTCCGCCTTATCGGAAGCGCCCGTCCTTTCAACGGGGGGCAGGTTCCCGGTCGCGGAGAAATCGTCCCGATCATTTCCGTCGTCTATGGTCATGTTATTTACTCTTAGCATTTTTGAAGATCCTCTTTGCAAATGTTGCGAGCGGTTTCTCGGGCTCGGCGGGCGTGTACTCCTTTTCGAGCAGTTCGGTAAGCGCGGCTTTGTCGAGATAACGGGTCAGCTTGCCGTTCTCGGCGTACGAGATAACGCCGGTCTCCTCGGAAACGACGAGGGTCAGGCAGTCCGACACGGAAGAGATGCCGAGCGCGGCACGGTGGCGCGTGCCGAGTTCGCGGGAGATGTTCGGGTCGTTGAACAGCGGGAGCACGCATGCCGCGTAGTGGATGCGCCCGTCGCGGATGATGACGGCGCCGTCGTGCAGAGGCGTGTTCGGCTCGAAGATGTTCTCGATGAGCGCTCCGGAGATCTGCGCGTCGACGCAGGTGCCGGTGGGCAGGTATTCGTCCAGCCTCTGATCCCTTTCGATGACGATCAGGGCGCCGACCTTGCGCTTGGAAAGGCGAATGAGCGAATTCGTCATTTCCTTAACGATCTTGCTGCCGTCCGTTCCGGATCTGCCGGCCAGGTTGAGCTTGAACCTGCCGCCGATGTGGGCAAGGCCGCGGCGCAGCTCCGGCTGGAACAGCACGAACACGATAACGATTCCCGAAACGAGCAGGGTATTCAGCAGATAGCTGACCGTGTAAAGGTTGAATAACGTACTCAATAGCATGATAACGAGCAGAAGCCCGAGGCCCTTGAGCAGTTGATACGCCCTCGTGTTTATCGAAACGTCTATTATTTTATAAACGATGAAGGCAATGATAAGGATATCGAGCAGATCCTGAAACCGGAACTGCGCAAATCCGTTGCCTATCGCGTAGATTATATCATCAAAGTGCATGCGGTCCTCCTTCAATACACTTACTTGCGTTATCGGAAGGGAAAGCCCATACTTTCCCACATTACCTATAATCTCAACTATATCATAACACAGATCGAAGAAAAATTGAACAGGTTTTTGAAAAAAAGATTTGGCGAAACGTTTAAGGTGATTTGGAAGAAAAAGCTCCGTGGTCAGGACGGTCCGCTTTTCGGTCAGCAGGAGTGAGTTTCTTTTCTTCATTATGTGTGATATAATCAATAAAACCAAACGATACGGCAAGCCGCTCTGCGGGAAGGGAGAAGTTCATGAATATCACAGCAAAATGCAAAGTCGATATGCGCTACGCGAAGCTGGTCGCCGGCGCGGTGCGTCCGAAAACGAAGATCATACGCCTCCTTCTTTTTTTGCTCTATCTGGGCGTGTTCATTTACAACATCGTGTATCTCATTCAAATAACCGGCTCCGGATACAGCATCAGCGAACTGATCCGACGCGGCTTTCTAAGCCTCTGGGATATCGCTCTGGTCGTTTTACCGCTCGCATTCATCATTATCGGCGTCGTGATGCAGCTCACGCTTCCGCGGCGGATGTATAAGCGCAGCGGCGCCTATCGGGACACCGTCAACGAATTCGTCTTCACTGACGACGCTCTGACGGCGCGTACGAACGCCGAAGGCATGAACGAAAGCGCAAGCGTCGCCTATTCCGGCTTGGTGAAGCTGACAGAAACAGACGATTATTTTATGATCTTCCCTGACAATAAGCGCTTTTTGGTTGTTGACAAGGCAACGGTCGAGGGCGGCACCGTGGACGAGCTGCGGGAAAAACTGCTTTCCGTGCCCGGCATAGAATACAAAAGAAAGAGGCGCTGAGAGAAACGTAATGAAAAAGAAAGCCAAAGCAAAAAGAAAAACCGCGGGCAAAGTGCTGCTGGCGCTGCTCCTGCTCGCCGCTTTCGCTGCCGCGGCGGTATTCGTTCCGAACGCGGTCGTAAAGGCAGGCCGGGAAAAGCGGATAATCACGATCGAGGAGGCGGCGGAGCTTGAAAAGGCCGACTGCATCCTTGCGCTCGGCTGCCGCGTGTATTCAAACGGGAGCATGAGCCCGATGCTGCGGGACCGGGTTCAGCTCGCTCTCGACGTTTACAGGACCGGCGTTAGCGATAAGCTCCTGATGAGCGGCGATCACGGGAAGACGGACTACAACGAGGTGCAGGCGATGAAGGATTACCTGATCGAAAACGGCGTGGCTTCATCGGACGTGTTCATGGATCACGCAGGCTTTTCGACCTACGACAGCATCTACCGCGCGAAAGCGGTGTTCAACGCCCAAAGGATCATCATCGTGACGCACCGCTTCCACCTTTACCGTGCGCTCTACATAGCCGAAAAGCTCGGTATCGAGGCGTACGGCGTGGCGGCGGAGGACTGGTACGCCGGGAGCACGCGCCGAGAACTGCGGGAGATCCTCGCGCGGGATAAGGACTTTGTGAAGTGCATCTTCAAGCCGGAGCCGACCTATCTCGGCGACGTGATCGACATACACGGCAGCGGAGACAGCACGAACGACTGATCCCTTTATAAAAAAGCCAATGAAACATAGCATCGCACGCTTTCCGTGATGCCAGAAATATGCTATAATATAACTTGATAAACAACAGCACCTTTGCGTGCTGACAGGAGGAAAAAATGGCAAAACCGAAACAGATCCCCAAGAGGAACGAAGTCAAAAAGGAATACACCTGGGCGCTCGAAGATATCTTCGCGACCGACGAGCTTTGGAATGAAGCACTCGAAGAACTGCGCGGCGTTCCCGAAAAGATCTCAAAATTCGTCGGCAGGCTCGGCGAGAGCGCCGAAACGCTCTATGAGTATCTCCGTTATTCGGACGAGGTCGAGGTCAAGCTGGTCCGCGCTGCGGAGTACTGCATGCGCCGCGCCGATGAGGACACAGGCAACAGCTATTATCAGGGAATGAAGGGCCGTTTCATGGGCGTCTACGTTGCTGTCTCAAGCGCGGCAAGCTTTGACACGCCCGAGCTGCTCGCGATCCCGGACGAGGTACTTGAAGGCTTCTATGATGCAAAGCCGGAGCTCAAGCTCTACCGCCGCAAGCTCGACAAGCTTCGCAGCCAGAAGGATCACGTGCTGTCCGACGCGGAGGAAAAACTGCTCGCCTCCGTCGGCGAAGTGGCCGATTCCGCCTCCGAGATCGCAGGCACCTTCCGCAACGCCGATCTTAAGTTCCCCTCCGTCCACGACGCCGCGGGCAACGAGCTCCAGGTCACCCAGGGCTCCTACGTGCCCCTTCTTGAAAACCCCGAAAGGGAAGTCCGCCGCCAGGCGTTCGAATCCCTGCACGGCACATTCGACAGCTACAAGAACACCTCCGCCGCTTTCCTGAACGCGCAGATGAAGCAGCTCACCTTCTTCTCAAGGGCAAGGAAATACGGCAGCAACCTCGAAGCGGCGCTCTCGCGCACCGAAGTCCCGGAATCCGTCTATCATAATCTGATCGACACCGTAAACGCCAACCTCAAGTACCTGCATCGCTACGTCGCCCTGCGCAAAAAGCTGATGGGGCTCGACGAAATGCACATGTACGACCTCTATATGCCGATCATCGCGGACGCCGATACCGAGATCCCGTACGAGAAGGCGAAGGAGATCATCGTCGAAGCGCTCGCGCCTCTCGGCGAGGAATACCTCACCGTGCTTAAGTCCGGCTTTGAGAACCGCTGGATCGACGTGTACGAGAACGAGGGCAAACGCAGCGGCGCCTATTCCGCCGGCGGCGACCCGCACCCCTACGTGCTGCTCAACCAGAAGGACACGCTCGACAGCATGTTCACGATCGCTCACGAGATGGGCCACTCCATGCACACCTATTACTCCATCAAGAATCAGCCCGTCGCCTACCGCGATTACGTCATCTTCGTTGCGGAGGTCGCCTCCACCTGCAACGAGGTGCTGCTGATGAGGCATCTGCTCGGCAAAACGACCGATAAGAAGGAAAAGGCATACCTTCTCAACCACTTCCTCGAGCAGTTCCGCGGGACCGTTTATCGCCAGACCATGTTCGCGGAGTTTGAGCTTTGGATGAACGAAAAGGTCGAGGCGGGGGAAACGCTGACAGCCGACGTGATGAACGAAGCTTATTACGCGCTCAACAAGAAGTACTTCGGCGACGACCTCGTTGTCGACAAGCTGATCTCCGTGGAGTGGGCGCGCATCCCGCATTTCTTCTACAACTACTACGTGTTCCAGTACGCGACCGGCTTCTCCGCCGCCGTCGCCATCGCGAACCGCATCCTTACTGAAGGCAAGCCCGCCGTGGATGATTACCTCCGCTTCCTCAGCGGCGGCTCGAGCACCGACCCGATCTCCCTGCTCAAGATCGCGGGCGTCGATATGGCGTCCCCGAAGCCCATCGAGGACGCGCTCAGGCTCTTCAACGAGCTGCTCGACGAGATGGAAGAGCTTACAAAATAACCAATCCGATCCGAAACAAAACCCATAAAGTGCACAAGCCGGGAAGTCCATCCTCCCGGCTTGCTTTCGTTTCACCTTGCTTATTCCTCGTCATCCTCCGGCTTCCAACCATTCAAAAGATAATCGCGCAGTGAGTTTAGTTTATCATAGACGTTGCGTTTGTTCATTGTGTAAAGCATACGGTATTCAGAAGACCTGAGTTCTATCATTCCGATACCCATAAGCTTTTCAAGGTGATAGTACATTGCGCTTCGCGTGGTCTTGTATTTTTCAGCAAGCTCCTGACCATAGGCCTCCCTGTCGCACATATCGTGCAGTATATTGAAGCGCATGGGATCTGAAATCTTTTTCAAAAGGTCGAGATGTGTTTCAGCTTTACCGAAATCTTCGTCCGCTCTCGTCACCACTGCCATATAGACCCCGCCGACTATGAGCACCCTTGACTCGTTCGAACCGTTTTTTGAGTCGGAAGAAGCTGCACCTTCGTCATACGGCGAGGAGTAAAAGTTGAATTCATCAAATGAGAACAGACTGAGCCTGACGACCGCATCCTTGATCCATTCATCAGGAAGCTTGACCTTCAATATTGAATGGATTATCTTTTCATTATCTCCGAAAGAGCTTAATTCGTGCGCTGTATTTATAAGGTATGGCTCAAGTCCACGGCTTCTGAGCTCAATTTCCTTTGCAACATTTGTCACGAGCGGACGAAGCCTTTCAAGATGCGGAAACGGATTTGTGGCGGCGTCCACAAGCGCCCATTTATCCTTATAATCTGTAAGCAGTTCATCGGCTGCGGCAACAAAGCCCGATATACCACTTTCAGTTTCAGAGGGATCAGAGAAAAAATACGCGATTGAGGTCATGAAGAAAAACCTGATGAGTCGCTCCTTTGGCCATGATTTGTACATAGCGATCATTTCGTCGAAACCGAAGGGCTCGTCCATCTCGCCGGAAAGTGCAAGCAGCATCCCTCCGATAGTGATCGGGAAATCTGCAACAGTGCTGTGCTTGGTTTTCAGCGGAGTAAAATACTGCCGAATAAGGTGATCCGTTTCAAACCTCGCATCAAGCTCGTTTTGCAGCTTTACTATTCTATCGTAGAATGCAAAATCAGAATTATTCATCCTTGATGATACTGTTTTCAACTTTGCGATTCTATCGGATGTCCTTATGTCAGACAGACGCTCCATAAGATATATCCTTGCTTCATGCAGTGGGACAATTCTGTGATCGATATCCATTAAATGACCGTCCTCTCTGAATATTATCCCATTTATTGTAACATGAAAATTTTCACAAATCAAGCTAAATGGCTATTGACAATCAAATATACATTGCTTATAATAAATGCATAACAGCCGTTAATCATAATACTTGATCAATGGCAATAAGGAGGTAACTAATGAAAAACCGTATCTTTGCCGTTTTGACGGCGCTTCTGCTTTTACTTGCAGTGACCTCACCATATTCGCTGACCCAGATGCGTTTAATGGCAGAGGCTGCAAGCGAATGGACCGTACCCGAAGGCTACAACGAGCACGATTACAACGCAATTGCTTCCTTCCTTGAGCAGACCGATGGAGACGGGGTAAAAAACGGTTATAAGCTCAACTCTGATTACGATGTCAATGATCCGAACACTTGGATAGGTACCGGAGATAATCGTATTATCACATGGACAGAGCATGATGGCCTTCATTTCTTGGAATCGGTTTACCTTGACAATCTATGCCTGTGTGGAGAACTGGATCTGAGTAATTGTCAATGGATTGAAGCTGTGTCGTTTGAGAAAGATGATGTAGTTTCAGCAAACTTGTCGAATTGCCGTAACCTGTGGTATGTGGCTGCTGACTACAACTATGCCCTCGCAGATCTTAACATTTCTGATTGCCCTGCAATGCAAAGAGTTTTCTGTGATGGAACCTTAGTATCCGAATTGGATCTCAGCAACAAGCCGCTTCTGTATAGCATTGGATGCAGTGATACACAGATTACTGAGCTGGATGTTTCAGGAGCGCCTCAACTTTGTTTTTTGAACTGTGCGTTCAGCAATATCAGCTCCCTTGATTTATCTAACTGCAATTTGCTATACAGCGTGACGTGCGGCGCATGCGGATTGGAGGAACTGATCTTGCCTGCTGAGTTGGAAACACCGCTCATCGTAAACTGTACTTTGAATGAACTGACCGAGCTTGATCTGTCGCACTGTTTAGCGCTCTGCGGTCTGTATTGCTCGGATAATCACCTCACATCGCTTGATGTAACTCATTGTCCTAATCTTAAGTATCTTGATTGCAGTGTTAACGAGCTCACCGAGATCGACGTCTCTCACTGTCCTTTGCTCCGTCAGTTTTATTGTACCCAGAACAGGATAACGCAGTTCTTCCTTATGAACAATCCGGAGCTTGCTCTTGATTTCGTAATGGTTGAGGGCATGGAAGGAAGCGGCACCGTTTCGTATGGTTATTCGAATAATGATGGTGAAATTGTCGCACGCGTTTTTGCCGTACCTGACGAAGGAAGCGTTTTTGTTGGATGGGTCAACATCGCTGGGCAGATCGTTTCAACAGATTGGGATTATGATTTTACGAGCATTATAGGTATTGAGCCGGGTCTTATAGCTCGCTTTGCCTTAAAGACAGTGGAACCCGGTGACGTCGATGAAGACGGAACAGTCTCCGTTGCCGACGCTCTGCTTGTGCTCCGCTCCGCAATGGGCATCCTCGAGCTTGCGCCGGACCAGATCTCATTGGGCGATATGAACGGCGACGGCTCCATAAGCGTTGACGACGCGCTTGTTATACTGAGGCTGGCAATGGGTCTGATCGAGCTCTGACGGATCCAAGGAACTTCATTATCCTTTCGGCAGGGGAGGCGTTTCACAACGCCTCTTTTGCCATATCGGAAAGGTTTACAATATTCTTGCTTAATGGTATAATGTATATGTAAAACTATATTTGGAGGTGCTAAACTTGATCAAAAGCAGCATCGTAACAGCCGTTTTGGACGAAGCGCTCCGCACGGGCGGAGATTTTTCGGAGCTGTATCTGCAGGATACGGAATCGAACACGCTTTCGATGATCGACGGCAAAGTGGAAAACGCGAACTACAACCGAAAGGTCGGCGCCGGCGTGCGCGTGCTTTCCGGCACGCGTTCGGCCTATGCCTACACCGCGGACACGAGCGACGAGGCGCTGATCGCTGCGGCAAGAGCTGCGGCGTCCGCCCTCAAAGGGACCAAGTCATCCGAAGCCAAGTCGATCTGCGTTGAGCGCGTCGGCAGGTCCTGCGCGCAGATCCCGTTCAGCGAGATCGACAACGCAAAGCGCATGCAGCTGCTTCGCACGGCTACTTCCGCCGCAAGGTCGCAGTCGGGCGAGATAACTCAGGTCGTGGCGAACTTTATGGACGTCACGCACCGTATTGCCGTCTACAACAGCGAAGGCGTACACGCGGAGGACGTCCGTCCCCGCACGAGGCTCTCTGTTCAGGCGGTTGCGATGGCGAACGGCGAAGCGCAGACCGGCGGCGTCTCTCCCGGATACGGCATGGGCTTCGAAGCTTACCGCGACCGCATAGACCCCTCCGCTGTCGGGCGTGAAGCGGCAAAGACGGCTGTCACAATGCTGCACGCACCCGAGTGCCCGGCAGGCGCCGTGCCCGTCGTGATAGACGGCGGCTTCGGAGGCGTCATCCTGCACGAGGCCTGCGTTCACGCCCTCGAGGCAACGAGCGTCGGCAGGGGCAACTCCGTTTTCTGCGGCAAGCTCGGCCAGCAGATCGCAAGCCCGATCGTCAACGCGGTGGACGACGGAACGCTCCCGGGAGAATGGGGCTCGATGCACTACGATGACGAGGGCAATCCGGCGCAGTGCAATCACCTGATCGAAAACGGCATCCTCAAGACCTATCTTGTGGATATCCTCGGCTCGCGCCTGATGGACCATCCCGTCACCGGCAGCGGCAGAAGGCAGAACTACACCTTCGCGCCGACCTCCCGAATGACCAACACCTTCTTCGCACCCGGTCAGGATGACGAAGAGGAGATGATCCGCACGATGGGCAGCGGCCTCTTCGCCGCGAAGATGGGCGGCGGCTCCGTCAACCCGCTCACCGGTGAATTTAACTTCGCCGTCAGCGAAGGCTATTGGGTCAAGGACGGCAAGATCCTCTGCCCGGTCCGCGGCGCAACGCTGATCGGCAAAGGCGCGGACGTCCTTATGAAGATCGACCGCATCGGCAGGCGCATGTGGATGGCTCCCGGCATGTGCGGTTCCGTCTCAGGCAGCATTCCCACCAACGTAGGCCAGCCCAGGATCCGCGTCAGCGAGATCACCGTCGGCGGCAAAGGAGGTGCTTTATAATGACTTTTGAACAGTTCAAGGACGAATGCTTCCGCTTGGCGCTTGAAAACGGCTGTGAAGCGGCGGAGGTTTACTCCGTTTCAAACGACGGCTTTTCGGTCAACGTGCTCAATGCGGAGATAATTAAATATTCGGTGGAGCGCGACAACGGCTTCAACCTCCGCGTCATCTTCGGCGGCAAAAGCGGCTATGCTTATACCGAAGCGTTCGAGGATCCGGAGAGCCTCGTCGCTCACGCGATCGATAACGCAAAAGCGATCGAGAATACCGATGAGAACCCGATGCAGGACAGCTGCGAATACCCGGTGATCGAGCGTAAGCCCAATCCCGTCGTCGATCTGACCGAGGATGAAAAGATCAATATCGCACTCAATCTGGAGCGCGACACCCTCGCTTTTGACGACCGCGTGAACAGGCTCGGCTACTGCGCCGTCTCCACCGGCGTCTCCGGAAAGCATATCTACAATACCAAGGGCCTGCATGCCGACGCCGAAGAAAAGTATTCCTACGCAGTCGTCGGCCCGATCCTTCGTCAGGGAGAGGAAGAGCGCGAAGCCTACGCGTTCAAATTCGGTCCCGACGTGATGCAGTATGACGAGATCATTAAAGAAAGCGTAGACAACGCACTGATGCAGTTCAACGCAAAACCCGTCGAGTCCGGCGAGTACCGCGTCCTGCTCAGGAACGACGTTGCGGGAGACCTGCTCCAGGCATTCTCCTCCATGTTCTTTGCGGACCGCGTGCAGAAAGGCCTTTCGCTCCTCGCAGGCAAGAAGGGGGAAAGAATAGCCTCGAGCGCCGTGACGATCCTCGACGACCCGTTCGAAAAGGACAATCCTCGCGAGTTCGACGACGAGGGCGTGCCTTCCGTGCTGACCGAAGTTGTCAAGGACGGCGTGCTTCAGGGCTATCTCTACAACCTCAAAACGGCCCTTAAGGACGGCGTGCAGTCCACCTCCAACGCGGGCAGGGGAGGCGCCTCCGCGCCGGTGGACACAGCGCCAAGCAATTTCTACATCGTCAAAGGCGAAAAGAGCTATAACGAGCTCGTATCGGAGCTCGATTCCGGCCTCATCATCACGGAGCTCAGCGGCATGCACGCGGGTCTCAACCCCGTGAGCGGAGATTTTTCGCTGATCGCGAAAGGTCTGCTCGTCGAGGGAGGGAACATCATCCGCTCGGTCGACCAGATCACCTGTGCCGGTAATTTCATCAGCATGATGACGAGCATACTTGCCGTTGGCTCAGATCTGCGCTTCGGCATCCCCGGCTTCGGCAGATTCGGTTCACCCAGCCTGCTGATCGAAAAGCTGGTAATAGCTGGCAAGTGATTTTCCATAGCTTTAATAACAAAAAGGGCAGTCAAATGACTGCCCTTTCGTAATTGATCTATCAGAGCTCCACGCCGTTCAGCCTGAGGAGCTCCCTCGCGCTTTCGACCGAATCGATACCGGTCGGGTTCTTGATAGGAGCGAACTCGCGCTTGCGCTCCACCTCGAAAACGAGGCAGCTGTCGAGCAGATGGATCATGTCGAGGATCAGGGTCTCGTACTTATAACCGTTCGGCTTTTCGGGCTTGAAAAGATTACCGTCCGCGTCGAGGCAGGGGATCTTCTTCTCGACTACGTGAAGAGGCATCTTCGCATCGACGATCGCGCTCAGCTCCGGAACGCGGAACAGATAGTTGAGGATGACGCCGAAGTTGTATGCGGGCTTGCCGTCTTCGGTCTTTGCATTCATCATCTCGTCGGTCAGCTCGTAGTATTCCACAACTGAGGGATGCCCGTCCTCAAGGCAGATAACGCCGACGCGCTCGTCGGGAGCGGCTTTTTTGATGACCTTCGCGCCAACGACGCAGTTCGCAAGCTTCGTCGCCCCGATAAAGACGGGATCGGCAATGCGCTGGAGCACGTTATCCACCGCAAATACGTTCAGCCACTCGATGCCGCTTTTGCGGACGATGTCGAGCATACCGCCCTTAGCCATGGAGGAGTACCAGCCGCCGTTGCCGTTAGGCGAGGTGGAGAGGCGGAATTTGTCTTCAAGATAGACCTTGCCGTTATAATCCGCGGCGGGAGCCATCTCCTGGCGGAAGAAGTGGACGAAGCTGCCGTCATAGCCGAAATAGTTCTTTTCATTGAGGAAGCTGACGGTCGCGTCGTGGTTCTTGTCGCTCGTCATTATGAACAGGTGGATGGGATTGCCGGCCTTATCGGTAACGTCCATCAGATTGCGGAAAAGGCACTCGAAGATGTAGAGGTCACGGGTAACGCCGATATTGTAAACACCCTTCGGCCCGTCGGAGCCGAGGCGCGTGCCCATGCCGCCGGCGAGCAGCACGGCGCCGACCTTGCCCGCGCGGATCTCTTCAAGACCGGCCGCCTCATACTCATCGCGGCGCGCGTTGATCTCGTCGAGCTCGGTGCAGGGGATGGGGGTGATCACGCCGCGCACTTCGTCGGATTTTCCAACGCGTACGACGGAAAAATCGGTGTCGTCTATCTGCGCAAGGAGCGCCGCCTTTTGATCTTCAGTGAGCTCGTCATAATAGCGGAGCAGGTGCTGCTGGCCGTATTTTTCGAGCTTAGCCTTCATGCATTCAAAACAAGCCATATTGACCTCCCAATCATTTCTTCTTCGGCAGCGCGTGGCAGCAAAGGCCTTCGAAATCGTGCGCCGCTTCGTAAACGGATTCGCTGACGGTGGGATGCGGATGAATGGTGGAGGAGATATCCTCGATCGTGCCGCCCATCTTGAGCACGGCAGCAAGCTCGGCGATCATGTCGGTAGCGCGGGGCGCCATGAGCTGTGCGCCGAGAAGCTTGCCGTCAGGCGTCGCGATCAGCTTCGCGGTGCCAAGCGCGTCGCCCATGATCATCGCTCTGCCGTTGCCCGCAACGTTGAAGGAGCCGACCTTGTATTCGATCTCCTGCGCCTTGCATTTTTCCTCGCTGAGACCGACGAAAGCGATCTCGGGCGAGGTGTAGATGCAGGAAGGAACTACGGAATAATCCATGACCTCTTCCTTGACCTCGCAGGCGTTGGCGGCGGCAACGAAGCCCTGCGCGCTCGCGACGTGCGCAAGCTGGATCTTGCCGGTGATATCGCCGATCGCGTAAACGTTCGGGACGTTCGTGCGGCAGTGCTCGTCGATGACCACGAACGCGCGGTTCATCTCGATACCGAGGTTTTCAAGGCCGATATTCGCGGTCATCGCGCGGCGGCCGACGGAAACGACGCAGCAGGCGCCTTCCGCGGTCTTCTCCGCGCCGTTAAGCTCATAACGTACGGTAACGTTTTCACCGCCTTCGATGCCGGTGACCTTAGCGTTGTTGATGACGCTGACTTTCTTTTTCTTGAGCACGCGGGAGATCAGGCGCACGATATCGGGATCCACGCCGGGCATGATGCTGGGCATCATTTCAATAACGGTGACGGGTTTGCCGAGGGTCGCAAACAGCGTCGCGAACTCGATGCCGATAACGCCGCCGCCGATGATGACGAAGCTCTCGGGCAGTTCCGTCATGGAAAGGATCTCATCGGAGGTGACGACGTTCTGCCCGTCAATGCCGGGGATAGGCGGGCGGGCGGGGGAGCTGCCGGTCGCGAGGATGAGCTTATCGAAGGTGAAGGTCTCCTCACCTTCGCCGTCCGCGACGGTGAGGGTATGCTCGTCAACGACCTTTCCGAAGCCCTTGATGACTTTAACGCCGTGCGCCTTTTCAAGGCCGGCAACGCCGCTGCGCAATTTGGCGACGATACCGTCCTTGTATTCGGCGAGCTTTGCAAAATCAAGTCCGACTTCGCCGGTCATAACGCCGCAGTCAGCCGCGTTTTTCGCGGTCTCATAGATCTCCGCGCCATGAAGCAGAGCTTTGGTGGGGATGCAGCCGCGGTTGAGACAGGTGCCGCCAAGGTCGCGCGCTTCGACGAGGGCGACCTTTTTGCCGTATTGAGCGCAGCGGATGGCGCATTCATAACCGCCGGGACCGCCGCCGAGAACGATGATATCAAATGAGTATTCGGCCATAACATTTATCCTTTCGTATTTGTTCTGTATGCGAAAAACCGCATATTCCATCAACTTCAAGAATAACACAAATCCGTGTTTCTTTCAATAGTTTATTACGATCTCGTTTTGTATTTGATGAGTTCAAAATGAACGGGAACGGCGCATCCTTATGCGGATGCGCCGATATGCCTATTTTCTTTTCTTTTCAATTATGAAGGACTGCATGCCCTTCCTGCAGCCGTTCTTCTCATAGAAGCCTTCGACTCCGGGCTGCGAGCCGAAATACAGCATTGTCGGCGTGTTGGATTTTGCCAATTGAAGAAGGCTGCTTCCGATACCTTTGTTCTGATACTCCGGAAGAACAAGCAATTCGGTGATGGTCCCGAAATAATAACCGTCCGAAAGGATGCGCAGGCATCCTACCAGCTTTGCACCGTCATAAGCTGTTATGTTCAGTGTTTTGGATAAGGCGTTTTGCGTACGCTGCGCATCATAGCTGCCCGGCCATATTTTGTTCACAAAGGAAAGAAAAACGGCTGCATCCAGTTGCTTGTCATCAACTATATAGTCCATCTTCCGCCTCCATATACTGGAATTCGATCATTCTTTTATCCGCTTATTGATCAGTACGGCGACACAATTGCATAAATGATGACGCCGGACGCCAAGGGTATCTCAAGCAAAAAAAGCCGGTCATTATGAAGTATGAGAGATATGCCGATAACTATGAAAACTTCACTCAAAATGCAAAAAACAATCGCAGACTGTTTATAGCACGGCTTCTTATTCATCGTTTTTCGTTCTTCCTATGAAGCATACAGGTATGCATTGTTCAACAAAAAGCCCTTCTCTAAAAATGATCGTATGCTAAGAAGCATCAGCACCCCGGCAAAAGAAAAGACGATGATCACTGTGATCCATTCTCCGGCAGTCATATTTCACCTCTGCAAATCCCGATTCATTGATATGATTATATCATATTCAAATGGATGGAACAACAGAAAAACCTCTATTGTCTTGGCAGGCAGAAGAGGTCCCTTTGATTTGTAAGCGCGTCAAAATGCTGCAAAGTCATGAAGGGAACGCCAAAATGATCCGCTCGTTCGGCGCGACAAACAGGAATTTAATGATGTAAAGCTCCCGGCAGCAGTTCCAGTTCTCCGCTCTTGTGATGATGACCGTGTCTGTCATCCGTCACATAATGATTATGGTCGTGAGAATGAGTGACTGTATGCGTATGCGTTGTTCCATTATGGGTATGCGTAAATGTATGTTGATGCTCGTGCGCGTGATGCCTTATCAAGGTATCTGCGACAACAAGCGCAGATCCGCCGGCCATGACGATCAATGCGACAAAGTACATCCATGACAGTTGTTCTCCAAGAACCACAAAAGACAGGAAAGCCCCTACGAACGGCGCGACTGCATAGTATGCGCTGGTCTTTGCCGCGCCGAGGGCATTCTGCGCCCGAACGTAAAGGAAAATACTCAGTCCATAGGCCACAAAGCCAAGCAGCAGCGCAGCAACCATATACCGGATTTCCGGCATGGGCTCTCGCTTGATGAGCGCAATCACAAGCGCACCCAATCCGGAGAAGATACCTTTCAGCACTACGATCTCGTAAGTGCTTTTTGAAGATATGTTTCTCGTACAGTTATTCTCAAAGCCCCAGCATACCGTTGCGGCAAGTACAAGCAGAGAGCCGTAGGAGAAGTGGAAGCTGTCAGTTCCTTCAAAAGACAGCAGGATGCTGGAAAGTGTGATCAAAGCGATTGCCGCCCACAATCTTTTGGAAACAGCCTCTTTGAAAATGAAAAGGGCGATCACGGTTGTTGCAGCGATCTCGAAATTCCCGAGCAGGGATGCGTTTGCGGACAAACCATAGCTGATCCCAAGCATCAGGAAAATCGGTGCGGCAATATCAAGAACGATCATACCGATCACAAAAGGCAGGTCCTTCCTTGACATTTTTTCTGAACTCTTTCTGCCTTTCTTGTTGAACAGCGAAAGGATCCCTATTCCGATCCCCGCGCCAAGATACAGGAGCGCGGCCATTGTAGTCGGTCCGACATTACTGAGAAGTACTTTGGATATCGGTACATTGATGGCATAAAACACAGCTGCAAACAATGCGTATGTAATAGCTTTTGTTTTACTCATAGCAGCCCCCTACAAATCCCGATTTGTTGAAACAATTATATCATATTCAATTCCATGAAACAATAAAGAAACCTCTCTTGCCACGGCAGACAAGAGAGGTTTCTTTGATGTGTAAGCGTGCCCAAAAGCATACCAAACCATAGAAAGAACGTCAAAAGAAACGCGCGCTCGGCGTGATAAACCGGTAATTGCCGGGATCAATTCTTTTTCTTGCCGGAGTCCCCGAGCCTTTCATTCGAAATCTCAAGAAACCGCTTAAGTGTTTCGTTTGACAAAATCTGCCCGCGCACTCTCTCGTTAAAAATGTTTGCGAAATCTTCAATGGTACAGCCGACATAAAAGTCCCGAGGTAAAGGGTTGGCGTATTCGCCTCCGCCGTAACTGCCCGCCGAGCTTCCCGGGGTGAAACAGTTGTAATGGATATCGCTTGAGCCGTCTTCAAAAAAACGCAGAGTTATAATATCGTGTTCGTGCGCGATCTCTATGTCATCGTCAGCCAGATGAATGTCGCTGTGAAGAAATTTAAGGCCGTTCTCACCCGCGAACCTTTCGGCAAAGGTGTCGTATTCACCGCAGATCATAACCTTTCTTTTACGCCAGAGTTTCAGAAGTTCAGGCGATGCAGCAAGTGATCCTACCGTTCGGCTGAGGATAAGGCAGTCTATATGCGAAAAGAATTCGATAAAACCACCGCAAATTCCGGTTATCCCTTCGGTCACGCTGAGCGTATCATATTCTTTTGCCCAATTTCTGCTTGATTCGTGCCATAACTCGGTGTCTTCCGGGCAGAGTACGCCCTCGCCCTCAACTTCAAGCAGACCGCTGTAATGGTTTATATACGTAATGTTCTTGTTGTGTTTTGAAAAAAACATCCTCCGCCTCATTAAACCGAAATTTGTCGGTTTCTTTTCACGATTTATTATACTCAGAACTTATGAGCTTTTCAACCTGCTGCAAAAAACCCGCAAACCCGCTGTTATGGTCGGGGCGACGGGATTTCTTTTTCGCGCATCGTTTCTCCTCGTCGCTGCAAGCTCCATATAGTTCGCTTCCGCAAGTATGCGAAAGCTCGCTCATTCCGCTGTTCCTCCTCTCCGCAAAAGACTCCGCTCGGCTTGCCTGCTCGGTTGCAAGCGCGCTCGCCGCGGCTCACCGTCGCTAACGCTCTTTTGCGGGGTTCGCTGCGCTCGCTTTTTCTCACTCCGCTTCGCACTCGCCCTGCGGCGAAAAAGCCGGGGCGGGAAAACCATCCACCGGAAAGTTCGCTGATCCGCCATTCAAATCTCTTCGATTCAATACATTACAAAAGAGAGGCATTTAGCCTCTCTTTCGTTATGGTCGGGGCGACGGGATTTGTTTCGCAGAGATGCGTCTTGTGCTCGCTCACTCCGCTTCGCACTTCGCGCCTCTGCAAAACCCGGGGCGGGCAAGCGCAACACTGTTGCCCTTGCTGTTCCGCCCTTCAAATCCCTTCGATTCAAAACATAACAAAAGAGAGGCATTTAGCCTCTCTTTCGTTATGGTCGGGGCGACGGGATTTGAACCCACGGCCTTTTGGTCCCGAACCAAACGCGCTACCAAACTGCGCTACGCCCCGAATGGAGCCAATGAAGGGACTCGAACCCTTGACCCGCGCATTACGAATGCGCTGCTCTACCAACTGAGCCACATTGGCTTGCACAGTTTCTTATTATAGCAGATGAAAACAGATTTGTCACTATGTTTTTAAAATATATCAATTTAGTGTCGTTCGTTCCGCCTGAAACTCAAAATCAAGGCTTCTCAACGATCATCCTGAGGACTTTTTCGCCGTCTTCACTGTGCAAAACGAACTTCACCGCAGTCCCTCCGGACTGGATCTCAACAAACTTATCGACCGCATACAGGGTTCGTCTGCCGCATTTTCCGTCCTCGGTAAGCGGTTTCCCGTCCGCGTCCGTGTAGCCGAGGCCGTTCAGCGCAAACTGCAGCGCGAGGATCGCATCTCCCCGGATCATAGGCGATTTCAGTTCGAGCCTGATCGGTTCAACGGCCCTGCCGCCGTCATATTCAAACAGCTTGGTCATCAGCCCGCGATGAGTGAAGCTGCGCTCAGAGAGCCTGGAAATGGTCACTCCGTAGCGGATTCCGCGCGCTTCTACAACAAGCGGTTCTCCCAAAACACTGCCGCAGATCCAGCCGACGTGCGTCATTCGCCCGGCTGAATTGGCAGAAAACACCGCCTCGCCGATCAGGTACGGCCTTGATACTTCATCGATCCTGTATTTATCCGTGCACCAATAGAGCCAGTTATGGTTTACGTTAACGTCAGTCGGTTCATCCATCTCGTAAGTGAGCCAGGCGTCAAGAAGTCCCTGGCAGTCCGTTGCGTAGCCGTTTGGGCTCCAG
The DNA here is from genome assembly GCA_017525875.1 of Clostridia bacterium. Classification (GTDB taxonomy): domain Bacteria; phylum Bacillota; class Clostridia; order Christensenellales; family CAG-138; genus PeH17. The sequence goes on from JAFXSG010000025.1 coordinate 96,768, forward strand.
TTTGCCGTAACAGCATCAAATTCGGTTCGAGTCATCTCGTCTGCATAGTGTTCGTTGTAGAAATAATCGAGGTTTGCCGGAGTGGTCTTCACCATGATACTGCCGAAAAGGTATTGCCAGGGATCGAGCGCGCACAGCGCGTCGGAGGATGCGAGGGCCGCACCTTCGGGAACGGAATCCTTTTGAACGTGGGTCAGCGCCCACCTTACGAACTCAAGAACAGAAAACATAAAACACCTCCCGCATGATACTATGCGGGAGGCGTTTATTCTATGATGAAGTTTATTCCGCCGTTTCGTCGGGCTTTTTGATGAGCTTCATTACCGCTTCAACGTCGAGCACTTTGCCCATGCTGACGAGCCTTCCGTCGACTATCAGCGCGGGCGTGGTCATGATCCCCATGCGCATTATGCGGGCAAGGTCGGTCACGATCTCGATCTCGCTTGAAGGGATGCCGAGCCTTTCGGCTGCTTCGAGCGTGTTGTCACGAAGCTTTGCGCAGTGGCTGCAGCCGCCGATGAGCACCTTTATCCTTTCGCCGGGAAGCGCGGAAGGAACGACGCGGACTTCCTTCTTGCCGCGTTTTTTCAACATATCATTGATCTTTATGTATGCCATATCAAACCTCCGAAGGCGGTGCGTCAGTCTTCGCCGCCGTTTATATAAACTCTCTCAACGTATTTCTCGGCAGTACAGAGCTTTAAAAGAGCGCCGTAATCGGGAATGAACCTGAGAACATCGCCGACCTTGTGATCGGGACTGCCGTTCAGATTAACGAGCAGGTGGTCGCTGCTCGCGCCGATGATCTCAACGCCGTTATCGAGCGGAACGAGCCCGTCCGGGTTGACGTCCTGCCTGCCGATCGCAAGGATCCCGCGGATCATAGGCCCGCGGTCCTCGAACGTCACGCGCTCTCCGAACGCGTTCAGACCGCTCATGCCGATGGGCTTGCTGGGCTTTGGCTGAACTTCAACGAGCTCAGCTTCGAGCACGAAGCAGTCGGTATTGAGTTCGGCCATCGGGAGACCGGATTCCGTGTTGTTGCCGAGCACGAAGCTCTCGCCGAGGCGAAGCTGCGTTACGCCTTCGGGAACACGGTTTTCCGTCAGCATCGTCATCATCGAGGAGTTCCCGCCGGAGACGACGGGGAGGGGGACGCCGTATTTTTCGCGGATCCGCTCCGCAAACCGCACGAGCCCGCCGACGTTCGTCTCATCGGGAACGATCGCGCCGTAGCAGGTGAGGTTCACGCCCACGCCGTACAGCTCGAGACCGTCCTCCGCGAGTATCGCTTCGACTGTTTCAAAGATGCGGTCCTCGTTTTTGAAGAAAATTCCCTCGCGCAGGTCGCCCATGTCGATCATCAGAATGATCTTATGCGTTTTGCCGAGCTTTCGTGCGGCTGCGCCAAGCAGGCGGATGGTATCGATACTGCTCTGCATGGAGATGTCGGCCGATCGTACGACAGCCTCGGCTTCGCTCTGCATCGCGATCCTGAGGAGCTGCTTGGGCTTGTTTGTTCGGATCGAGCGAAGATTCTGCACGCGGGAGTCCGCAAACCCGTCCGCGTCGCTCGCGTCGATAACGGCGCAGATCTCGGGATCGGCACAGAAAACCTTAGTAACGACGGCAACTTTAATGCCAATAGCATGGCATTTTGCAGTCAGCCAATCGAGGTTTTCACGAAGTTTTTTCAGGTCGATAACAAGTCTCGGATACATAATCAGTCCTCTTTGATGCCCAGGCTCTGCTTCATAAGGTCGAGCGCGGCCTCGGGGTAAGTCTTGCTGAGAACGCCTAATGAAGCCATGATATAGTGGTTGTCAAACAGCAGACGGAGCCTTCCCGGGCGGGGATAGAGCATCATCCCGCCCGTATTGCAGTCCGCTATGCGCCTTGCGATCTCCTCGTGATGGTGGAGCCTCGTGAGCGCTCCGCCGGTGCCGATGAGGTATTTGATAACGGTAAGGTCCTTGCCCTCCGCAATGGTCTGCCTGCCCCGGGGCGTGTAGATATAGCGGAACGCTCCGGCGTGGCGCTGAATGGCGGTGAGCCCGGCTTCATAGCAGAGCCGCTCCGTCAGCCTGAACTGCTCCTCGGTTTCGGGGATAGGCTTATAGTTGGCCATAACGGCGTCCATGTCGATGCCGAGTTCCTCGGCAAGCTTGTCGCTGCCGATCATCTTTACAAGGTTTTTCGCGTTCACGAACAGGCCCAGATCGCCCTCCACGGTGCGCTTTGCAAAGGGCTCGGGCGTGGTCTGAAGCACGGCCACTTCGTCGGAACCCGCGGTGACGGAGTGTACGTCCGTCGTGGCGCCGCCGATGTCGATGACGGCGAGGTCTCCGAGCTCTCCCTGGAGCAGCTGCGCGGCCTCCATAACGGCGCCGGGCGTGGGGATGATCTTGCCGTTTACCATGTCGCGGATGTGCTCCATGCCGGCGGCTTTGACGATATGCTCCTCAAAAACGCTGTGGATGATGCGCCTTGCGGGCTCGATATTCAACAGGTCGAGCTTCGGATAAACGTTTTCGGTGATGTAATACGGTACGCCTGCTTCGGAAAAGATCTTTTCGATGATCCTGTGGTTCTGGATATTGCCGCCGTAGATGACCGGAGTTTTCAGCCCCGAGGCGGCGATGAGCTTCGCGTTGTGAACGGCGGTCTCTCTCTCACCGTAATCGGTACCGCCCGCAAGGAGGATCAGGTTGGGATCTATCGCACGGATATCGTCGATATCGAACTCATTCAGCTTGCCGGCCGTCGCGTGCTTGATGATCGCACCAGCGCCGAGCGCCGCGGCCTGTGCCGCCTTGACGGTCATATCGTAGACGAGGCCGTGAACGGTCATGCGAAGACCGCCCGCGGCGCTTGAGGTCGCGAACATCTCTCCGTATTCGATCTTATCTGCTCCGAGATTTCCCGCAAGATCGTCGACGGCGGCGGTGAGGCCGATGCGCACGTCGCCTGCGAGAACGCTGGTAGGCGCCTGACCCTGCCCGATGAAGCGCGGGCAGCCGGACTTCACGCCGGAAAAGGCGTTTACAAGCGTCGTTGTGGAACCGATCTCGGCAACAAGAATATCAATAAACATAAGCAATAATTTGCGGAACGGCTTCCGGGATGACCCAAAGCCGCTCCGCGTTATAAAGTCGGTCAGTTATCTTTCTTGCCGTTCTTCGCGGCTTCTGCGGCTTCCATCTCCCACCTGCGCTTGATCAGGAATGTGGCGTTGTGCACGCCGTGGCTGCCGCGGCCAAAGCCTTCGTCCGCGCCGGCTTTCCTTGCAAGCTCCGGTGTGACCTGGGTGCCGCCCGCGATGAAGATGATCTTATCGCGGATACCCATCTCGCGGGCGATCTGGTCGATCTTCGCGATGTTCTTGTAGTGGATATCGTCGTGGCTGATGATGGTCGAGGCCATGATAGCGTCCGCGTTCAGCTCAACGGCCGCGTTGACGAGCTTCTCGGGCGGGCAGGAGGTTCCGAGATAGACGACCTCCATGCCGTACTTCTCGATACCGCCGTGCTTGATGTCGATGATCTCGCGAAGGCCGACGGAGTGTTCATCCTCGCCCACGGTCGCGGCGACGATCTTCATGGGACGGCGCTCGATATCCTTGCGGATAACGTCGTCGGAAAGCACGTCGGGCTCCTTGGGGATCACGAGGGAATCAACGTCGATCGCGAAGGGCACCTTGCCCTTGACCTCGATGCGGGTACCGTCCTGCGGGTGCATGATCTCGCGGCTGATGACCTCGCACTCGGTGAGGTTCATGCGCTTTGCGCATTCAAGCGCGGCTGCTTCCGCGATGGGCTTCGGGGCGGGGAAGAACATGGTCAGCATGACCGTGCCGTCCGCAAGCCACTCCATTTCGGGGCGGATCTGCTTGCCGCCGGGAACGAAGTCCTTGACCTCGTTCATACGGACGTTGACGTTGTCCTGCTCGTCGAGCTCGTCGATGTAAATGATCTTCTCGGGGCACTCGAGAGTGCAGCCGCCGATGAGTGCGGACGGGTTCTGCTCGTATTCCTTGCCGTACTGAGCAACGTTGTTGTAGCCGTAGTGCGCGGTGACGGGGGCCATGTAGTCCTTCGCACGCTTGAAGATGGTGCCGGCGCCGATGCCGCCGTCGATCTTCCTCGCGATGCCGTCGCCGTTGCGCTCGGGGTAGATGCCGCTGTCGACGAACATGCCTTCCTGTACGGCGTTGAAGTAGCCGCCAAGTTCGATCATCTCTTCCATGAACATGATGGCGCGCTCCTTGAGCTCGCGCGCTTTTTCACGGAGATAACCGTCCTTCTTGAGCTCGACCATCTCCATCAAACCGTCGAGACCGACGAGCGTCTGCTTCGCGGTGTCGCAGGCTTCGATGTTGTAGATGTGCCACGGAACGTTCCTGCCCTCATCGGGGGTGATGGTGGACTGGATGTCCGCGCTGGTCAGCTTGGAGATGAACATGTTGAGCACGTGGGTGACGGTCGCTTCACGGGTGCTGGACTCGATGTACTTGGTGTTCATCTGTGCGCGCATGCGGTACTCATGGAACAGGTCGCGAAGCGCGACGGCGTAGGGCAGGTCCATGTGTACGCAGGGTGCGGGCGTTGCGGTCGGCGGAACGGTGGAGAGGCAGATGTTCTTCTTGTTGATGCCGACCCTTGCGGAGAAGATAGCGTTGATGCCGTGCTGGACCATCAGCTCGGGCATGACCTTCCACGCTTCGCGCGCGGTCGCGTTCGCGTTGTGAGCGCCGTCGATCTGCGCCATGCCGGCCCACGCGATCAGCTTCTTGCTCTCGCACGCGTCGACGAAGGAACGGATCATGTTGATATTGCGGTAGATAACGTTGTACTGCGGGTCCTGATGAACGCCGTTGACGCCTTCCTCGGCGAACATGACGGCGATATCCGGGCCTGCGACGCCGGAAACGTAGCTGTGATAGTTGATGGGCCTGCCGACTTCGTCCTCGATCATGTCGAGCGCCTTGCGCTGCGCGCGGACCTGCTTCCTCGTGATCGGAACGCCGCCCATGCCCTGCGGAGTGCCTTCGATCAGGCCGTCGAAGTGGCTCTGACCGGCGGTGCGGATGACCATGATATGGTCCGCGCCATGGTGCGCCGCCATGCGCATACGGCGGATATCGTCCTCAAAGCGGCCGGAAGCGATCTCGGTGGTGATGACCGGGCCGGGCTGGGGATCGATGTCGCCGAAGTAATGGGCCGGGGGAAGGGGGACGCTGGCTTTCAGCGGCTCGGTGCAGTCGAGATACTCGAACGGACCCATGTGCAGGTGATCCACCGGCTTGCGCCAGGTCCAGCCCCTGCGGCGGGGACGGTAGGACTCAAGGTCCTTCAGGATCTCAGCAACGTCGATCGGCTTATTCGGATCAAGTTTATAGTCGCTCATTACTCGTTACCTCCTTTGAAAAGCTCCTCGGCCTTTTCCCAAAGCTTGCCTCCCGCGAGGGCAAGGCCCGCTTCGCGGAGGGGCATATCCTCCTCTTTGGAAAGGCGGTAGACGACGTGGCCCGCGCCGTGGGAGATGACGTCGTGCTTGATGCAGCCCTCGACGATGGCCTTCGCCTCGATGGAGGAGAAGCCCATGCGGAGCAGCACGGAACGCTCGACGGCGGGGGAGGTGTATTCATAGCCCATCTGGAGGAGAGGATCCACGAGCTTGTTCGCAAGCTCCCAGAACCTTGCCTCGAGCTGCTCGTCGGTCAGATCCGCGAGGTGAGCTCTGCGCTCGGTGTAATCATCGTTTCTCTTCATAATTATTTTTCCTTTTCGATTTATTTACAGGGAAGCGACAACGCCGCGCACGAACTCTTCGCTCGCGTTCGTTTCTTCCATGAGGAACCTGATATCCTCGTCTGTGAGCTCGTCCTTATGCGTGCCGACAGCCCTCTTGATCCTCGACTTGCGCATGTGGTCGAGATCGAGATCGGTGACCTGGATGAGGGAGGGGTGTGCGGGCAGGATGATGCTCTTGCCGGGGACCTCGTCCTTCGGGTCGCCGAAGCGGATATCGATACCGTTCCGGCGGGCGAAAGAGAGCTGGGGATTGATGTGCTTGCCTGCGCCGGTGTACTCGGTCTCCTGAACCACGATGATCTGATCCTCGTCCATATCCTGCGCAAGGCGGAACGCCGCCGCGAGGGACGTATTGCCGGCGGGGCCCTTCTCAAGGCCTTCGAGGGAGGCGAGGCATTCGGTGATGTAGAACACGCTGCCCTGGGTGACGGTCACGTAGCGGTCCATGTAGCGCAGGGGCCTTGCGGCGCTCCGCGGAACGTCGGAATGGTCGGGATTGACCGCGTAGGGAACGCCGAAACCGGTGTGGCCGGTGGTGAAGCTCTTTTTGTTGAACTGCTCGTCGCTCGCCATGTGCAGGCCGGAGAGGTTGACGGAAGCAGCGATGACCTTGGCGCTGCAGCCGGCCTTGCGGAGGCCGCGCGCGGTGCCGGTCAGGTTGCCGCCGCCCGCGTTGGTGCAGACGACCACGTCGGGATCCTTGCCGACTTTCGCGCGGAACTGCTCCGCGATCTCATAGCCAAGGGTCTCGACGCCCGCGATGCCGAACGGGGTGTAGAGCGAGGCGTTGAAGTAGCCGGTCTCCTCTAAAAGACGGAGCACGGTGCTGAAAAGCTCCGGTCCGACCGTGAGCTGAACGACTTCCGCGCCGAGCGCCTCGCACTTGCGGGCCTTTTCGATGATCTCGGGCTGACCGACGGCCTTGCTGTCGTAGCACTCCTGAACAACGATGCACTTGAGGCCTGCCATAGCCGCGCAGCAGGCGACCGCAGCGCCGTAGTTGCCGCTCGTTGCGGTGACTACGCCCTTGTAGCCGAGCTTCTTTGCCTGATAAACGCTCGTGCAGGCACGGCGCGCCTTGAAGCTTCCGCTCGGGTTGGTGGCTTCATCCTTGATGAAGATGCGCGCGCCCTTGCCGGGAGCAGCGCATTTCCTTGCGAGCGCGGTGAGGTTCTTGAGCTCGATGATCGGAGTGTTGCCGATGGAGAACAGGGACTGAACGCGCCTGATCTCGTCGATGGTGTAGCCGGTCGCAGCCATCATCGCTTCGTAATCGAAACCTATGCCGGGTTTTTCGAACTGATCAAAATCCATTCCGACGGCTTCTTTAATGATATCGTTCTTGCGTGCCATTATCGCCGCATAGCTGTTATCCATCATTTTTCACCTCCGAAAGTGATCTCGCGCACCATATCGCCGATCTTGAGCACTTCGGGAACGAGGAAACCGAAGTTATGAGTGAAATAGGGTGCCTCATCCACGAGCTTGCCCTCTGCGTGACGGCCGGTGCGGGTGATGACCTCCACCTCGTCGCCGAGCTCCGCGTCCTGCTGTAGCCAGCCCTTTACCCACATTTCGAGGGGATGCTGTTTGGTGTCCTCAGGGAGTGCGTCTGAGCGCTCTTCGGGCTGAAGAACGATGCTGTGCACCTGGACCCAATCGCCTTTCTTTGCCATTTTAACCTCCTGCTGTGCTTAACTTATGTTAAACGGAATGGAAGGAGAAGCCCGGCAAAGAGCTTCTCCAAACCTGAATTATTTCTCGATGTAGTCGCGGAAATCGCCCATGATCGCGCGCGGCACGGGCAGGTCGAGCATGGTCTTGAGACCGGGGCGTGCGTTGATGACGTGGGGTATCATATTCACGACCATAGCGATCGTGCCGATGCCGCCGTCGACCTCGGGACGGATGCTCATATTGACTTCGGGGGTGCCGTTCAGAACGATGTAGTCGCCGGTGTGGGTGCCTTCCATCTCGGGTTCGATCTGCTGGGGATGGATCATGTCGATCTTGACTTCGCCGTCGACCCAGCCCTGGCCGGTCATGTTGACGCCGGCAACGTCGCCCGCCTTGGCAAAGCCGTAGGGGGACTTGCGGTCAACGCTCGTGACGATGGGCTTCATCTGCTGCTCGAACTTCTCTACCTTCCAGCCGAGCGCTTCGCTGATCATGCCGACGGACTCCGCAAAGCCGACGTGGCCTGCGAGCGTGCCGTCCTCAACGCCCTTCATGAACGCGTCGACGGTGAGACCCACGCCCTGCTCCTCCATAACGGCGGGGCCGAAGGGGGAGAGGCTGTTTACGCGGCGGCAGGTGACCTTCTCAACGTCGGTCATGCAGCCGGTGAGGCAGATGGCGAGCAGGTCCATCATGAGGCCGGGGTTGATGCCGGTGCCGAGGATGGAAACGCCGTGCTCCTTGGCAAGCCTGTCCATTTCAGCCGCAAGCTCGGGTTCCTGCGCCTTGGGGTAGCTCATCTCCTCCGCGGTGGAGACCACGTTGACGTTCTGTTCGACAACATACTTGATCTTGTTGAACGCCTTGCGGGTGAAGGAATCGGTGGCGATAACGCAGATATCGCAGTTGCCGTCATGAACGACTTCCTCGATCTTCGGGTTCACGAAAACGTCCTCGCGGCCGTTCTGCTCAACGCCGAGCAGGTCGAAGATGCTCTTGCCGACGCGCGCCGGGTGAATGTCGCAGACGCCGACGATGTCAACGCCCTTTTTGCCGAGAAGGACCTTTGCGATGCCGGAGCCCATTGCGCCGAAGCCCCAAAGTGCGACCTTTACATTTTCCATAGAAATATTGCCTCCTGCTTTGATTTTATGGGTTGGATACGGACCTTTCTCGAAGGCCCATGCATACACAGTAATTATACCACAGAACGATATAAAAAGGAACCCCGTTTTTCGCTTTTTGAGCGCTTCGGGGTGTATATAATAACAGAAAAGCGGGCACGGTTTTCCGTACCCGCAGTGGGAGGCTCGAGGTCATTCGATAAGCCCGATCACGGCTTGAGCTTCATCCGAAGAAAGGGGGAGCACACTTTTTACGGAGCTCAATTCATAGAAGGCGTAAGCCGGATCCAGCTGTATGAGCAGCAGCAGATAGCTGTCGCCAAGCTGCATGCTGTTCTTGAATGCAGTCACCCGTATCGTCTCTTCGCAGCTGCCCTTGAAGGTATCGGTGACGGTGCAGAGGTATGTTGTCCTTGCGTGGAATTCGTTTATCAGCACTCTTTCCGGGCGGACCGAGATGATCAGATCGGAATAATCCACGATGGCGGGAAGTGCTGTCGAGGTGCAGTAGGCTCCGATCACGGTACCGGTCCCCGTGTACGGATGAGAGGGAAGCATCCCGGTCAGATACTCGATAACGCTGTCATGATCAAGCTGCTCGAGGCCGACGAGGTCATCGCCGAGAATAACGCCGTTACGATCTTCACGACACGCGGCAAGCGGGGCAAAATACAGCTCGATCTGTTCGAAGACGGAGGCATAGGCTTCCGCAAGGATCAGATGCGTTTTGCCGACCGCGAAACCGAAATCCTCCGCGGATCGAACTATGATCTCATCGCCGGACTCGAGATCGCCGCGGAAGACCCTTTCAACGCGGAAAACGTACGAAGGCATGGGGGAGTACATATCGGTATCTCCGGCGCTATCCGGCGCGCTCAGGCATACGCCCTCGAAGATATACGGTGAGATATCCATCGCCATATCGAAGCTCCAGCCGTGGATGTACTCATGCTCCGTTTCGATCTCGGGAGCGCGGGTGATTCTCGGAGCGGCGGTCGGCGCCGGCGTTGCTGCGGCCATCTGCTCGCCTGGCACGGCGCTGCGGTTGTTTATAAGCTTGAAAATACCGAAAACGAGCAGCAGCACGGCGGATGCGCAGACGGCGGCGACGGCCGCGTAACGGGCGGGGAAGGCGGAAGGCTTTTCGCTTTTTGCCAAAAGGCTTTCGTCGATATCGGAAAAAGCATTGAACAGATCTTCATTCTTCATTGAGTAGACCCTCCTTTTCAAGATAGGATCGGAGCTTTTGCCTTGTTCTCGAAAGGATGACCGAAGCGTTGTTCTCGCTGATCCGGAACCGCTTTGCGATCTCGGCGATCGGTTCCGCATAAAAACAGCGGCGGATGAAGACGCCCGCGTCGCGGCGGCTGAGCGTGTGCAGGAAGGCGTTCACGGCGCGCGACAACTGCTTTGCGTCGATCTCGCCAATAACGCTGTTTTCGGACGGGATACACTCCGAGAGCTCATCGAGCACCAGCGCGGTCTCGCCGCCTCCGCGTTTTTCGGCGTGAAGCGTATTGTAGCGGTTGACGGCGATATTCCGTGTCAGCTTGGCAAGGTAGAGCCGAAGGTTTCCTGGCCTTGTGGGCGGGATGGAATCCCATGCGGCGAGCAGCGCGTCGTTGACGCACTCCTCGGCGTCCTCGGCGCTGTGCAGAATATTGTTCGCAACGGTGAAGCAATATGCTCCGCAGCTCGCTTTCGTTTCGGCAGCGGCGCGCGCATCCCTGCCGAAATACAGTGCGATGATCTCCTCGTCCTTCATGGTGTGTCCTTTCATAGGGCATTCGCTCCTCACCCTATAAGACAGGAAAAATACACAAAGCTTACAGAAGAATCAAAAAGGCTCCCGCGTTCTGCGGAAGCCTTTGATGCGGCCTGATTATTTCTTCATCGCTTCTTCGATGGCGACTGCGGTCGCGACGGTCGCGCCGACCATCGGGTTGTTGCCCATGCCGATGAGGCCCATCATCTCAACGTGCGCCGGAACGGAGCTGGAGCCTGCGAACTGCGCGTCGGAATGCATACGGCCCATGGTATCGGTCAGACCGTAGCTTGCGGGACCGGCGGCCATGTTGTCGGGGTGCAGGGTACGGCCGGTGCCGCCGCCGGACGCGACGGAGAAATACTTTTTCTTGTTCTCGATGCACCACTTCTTGTAGGTGCCTGCGACCGGGTGCTGGAAGCGGGTGGGGTTGGTGGAGTTGCCGGTGATGGAGACGTCCACGTTCTCATAGCGCATGATCGCAACGCCCTCGTTGACGTCGTCCGCGCCGTAGCAGCGGACAGCGCTCCTCTCGCCCTTGCTGAACGCCTTTTCCCACTTGATCTCGAGCTCGCCGGTGAAGCGGTTCAGCTCGGTCTCGACGTGGGTGAAGCCGTTGATGCGGGAGATGATGTAGGAAGCGTCCTTGCCGAGGCCGTTGAGGATGACCTTGAGGGGCTCCTGGCGGACCTTGTTCGCGGTGCGTGCGATGCCGATCGCGCCTTCCGCCGCGGCAAAGCTCTCGTGGCCGGCGAGGAACGCGAAGCACTTGGTCTCTTCCTTGAGGAGCATCGCGCCGAGGTTGCCGTGGCCGATGCCTACCTTGCGGTGATCTGCGACGGAACCGGGGATGCAGAAGCTCTGCAGGCCCTGGCCGATGTATTCGGCGGCCTTAGCGGCGGTCTTCGCGCGGTGCTTGATCGCGATCGCGGCGCCGACGGTGTATGCCCAAACGGCGTTCTCGAAAGCGATGGGCTGTATGCCCTGAACGATCGAACGCACGTCGATGCCCTTCGCTTCGACTATATTCTTTGCTTCCTCAAGGCCGGAGATCTTGTGGTCGTTGAGGATGTAGTTGATCTTGGAGATCCTTCTTTCGTAGCCTTCAAAAGTGATCATGGTTTCCACCTCATTCCTTGCGGGGGTCGATGACCTTGGCGGCTTCGTTGAACCTGCCGTAGGTCTTAACGAATTTTGCGTAAGCGTCGTTGGGCGTTTCGCCGGCCTTGATCGCTTCCATCATTTTGCCGAGGTTGACGAACTCATAACCGATGATCTCGTCGTTCTCGTCGAGCGCGAGCCTGGTGATATAGCCCTCGGTGAGGTTCAGATAGCGTGCGCCCTTTGCGCGGGTGCTGTAGGTGGTGCCGATCATGCTGCAAAGGCCTTTGCCGAGGTCTTCGAGGCCTGCGCCGATCGAAAGCCCGTTCTCGGAGAACGCGCTCTGGCTGCGGCCGTAGACGATCTGGAGGAAGAGCTCGCGCATGGCGGTGTTGATCGCGTCGCAGACGAGGTCGGTATTGAGCGCTTCGAGGAGAGTCTTGCCGGGAAGGATCTCCGCCGCCATAGCCGCGGAGTGCGTCATGCCGCTGCAGCCGATGGTCTCCACGAGCGCTTCCTCGATGACGCCGTCCTTGACGTTGAGCGTCAGCTTGCAGGCGCCCTGTTGGGGAGCGCACCAACCGATGCCGTGAGTGAAGGCGCTGATATCGCTAATCTGCTTCGCCTTTACCCACTGGCCCTCTTCGGGTATTGGGGCGGGTTCGTGCACCGCGCCTTTGCGGACGCAGCACATGTTCTTTACGTCGATCGTGTATTCCATATAAAAACCCTTTCTGTTTAGATTCTTTGATTTAATATATTTGTGTTATTATACCATATTATTCCCGCATTGCAATAGGCAATCCCGGAAAAGAGAAAAACTCCGGTCATATATCCCCGGAGTTTTATAAAGCAGTTTCAGCCGATATACACCCTCGGGACGCGCTTTGATACAAGGCACGCAAGCTCATAGTTGATGGTCCCGACGATCTGGGAGACCTCCTCAAGGCTCATGCCGCCCTTGCCGAACAGGATCGCCTCGTCGCCGGGTTTCACGTCGCCGCCGGTGACGTTCGCCATGGCAACGTCCATGCAGATCCTTCCGATCTGGGGATAGAACCGGTTGTTGATAGCGATACGCGCCTGATTGGAGAGCCGGCGGTTGTACCCGTCCGCATAGCCCGCGCAAATGACCGCGCTCCTGATGGGCTCGGTCACGGTGAAGGTCCTTCCGTAGCTGACCGTGGCGCCGGCGGGGAGCTCGCGCACCTGCGTAACGCGGGATTTCAGCGTCATTACGGGCTCGAGCACGCCGTATTCGACGGGACGGCTGTTAGGATAAAGGCCGTAGAGGATGATTCCCTCGCGGATGGAGTCGAAATGCACGGGGCTTGAAAGGATCGCAGCGGAATTGGAAACGTGGCAGTTCGGGATGCGGATGCCGCGCTCCGCAAGGCCGTTAAACACGGTCGCGTAGTTGCGATATTGGAACGAGGTGAAATCATATTGAGCGGGGTCGTCCGCCGCGGCAAAGTGGGTATACATGCCGGTGACGTCCAGATTGCTCATGTTGCAGATGCGCTCCACGGCGTCCACGGCTTCGCGGTGGTTCGCCTGCGCGAAGATGCCGATGCGGCTCATGCCCGTGTCGATGCCGACGTGCACCTTGACGGTCACGCCAAGCTCCTTTGCCGCGCGGTTCATGGCGACGGCGTGCGCTTCGTCAACGATCGTCTGTTCAAGGTCGAGCGCTGCGATCTGCTCAGCGTGGACGGGATCGGTATAGCCGAGGACGAGGATGGGCAGTTTGATGCCGGCGTCGCGCAGCTCGAGCGCTTCCCAAAAGGTTGCGACGGCGAACATATCGGCGCCGTTTGCTTCAAGATATTTTCCGCACTGTACCGCGCCGTGGCCGTATGCGTCCGCTTTGATGACGCAGATGACCTTTCGGCCGATATTGCGCTTGGCGTAGTCGAGGTTGTGTTTGAGAGCCTTGAGGTCGATCTCGACCCATGTCCTTGCGGTCTTGTCCTCGTTTTGCATGAAAACCTCCTGCATTTTCAGGTGATACAACTGTTTGCTATATAAAGAAAGCAAGCCTTAATGCATGCCTTCGGTGAACGCGTCGATAAAGAGATACACTGCGATCAGCAGGATGAAGACGCCGAGGACGATCCTGATGATCCTGCTCACACGCTCGTATTTGGGGCTTGCCATGAGCTTCTGAACGAAGCCGACGCTCGTCCCGGCGACGACGGAGAGCACGGCGTGACCGATCGAGAAGAACAGCAGCAGCAGAACGCCGAACAGGGTGCTGCCTTTGCCCGCGCCTGCGGCGACCGCCATCAGCGCGATCACGACCGGAAGCGCGCAGTGCGAAGCGAATACGCCGGCGAGGACGCCCGCGATGAACGCGCCGAACCAGCCGGTGAGGCGGTTTTTCGCCATGATCGAGCTGCCGGAGGGGATGATGTTGATAACGTCCCACATCTGCAGCGCCATCAGAACGAGAAGGACGCCCATTGCGATATGCAGCCAGAATTCGGACTTTTCAAGCAGCCCGCCGATCAGCGAGGCGATGAGCCCGAACACGCAGAACACGACCGCGGAACCCAGCGCAAAAAGCAGGCTGAGCCAGAACGCGCGGCGCGAGCTCGGCATTTCGCCGCTCTCGCCTGCGCCGCCGACGTAGCCTATTATAAGAGGTATCGTCGAAAGCGAACACGGCATCAGCGAAGTAAGAACGCCGGAAACGAGCGCGGCCACGGGGCCGAGCCAGGGCGTGACGTTTATAAGCTGCGAAAGCTTGTCGAGAAGAGCATCCATTCTTTACGGTTAATTGATCAACCCTGCTGATCCTCGAGCGACTGGGCCTGCTTGCGGTTGAAATCCTTGACGCGCTGGTCCTTCGTGAGAAGGCGCTTGCGCATGCGGATGGATTTGGGCGTAACTTCCACGAGCTCGTCGTCGCGGATGAACTCAAGGCACTGCTCGAGGCTGAATTCGAGCGGGGGAGTGAGCCTCAGCGCTTCGTCGGAGCCGGAAGCGCGCATGTTGGTGACATGCTTCTTTTTGCAGACGTTGACGGTGATATCCTCGTTGCGCGAGCATTCGCCCACGATCTGACCTTCGTAGATCGGGTCGCCGGGGCTGACGAACAGCCTGCCGCGGTCCTGCGTGTTGAACAGGCCGTAGGAGTTGGCTTCGCCGCTCTCGCTTGCGACGAGGCTGCCGCGAGTGCGCTCCGCGATCTCGCCGGTGAAGGGTTCGTAGCCCTTGAAGATGTGGCTCATCACGCCGTTGCCGCGGGTATCGGTCAGCAGCTCGCTGCGGTAGCCCATGAGGCCTCGGGCAGGGATGTCGAAAACGAGTCTGACGCTGCCCTCGTCATCGCTGATCATGTTGTTCATGACCGCGCGTCGGGAGCCGAGCTTCTCCATGACGGTGCCCATGTATTCGCTCGGAACGTCGACGGTGAGCTCCTCGATGGGCTCGAGCAGATGGCCGTGCTCGTCGCGCTTCATGATAACGCGCGGGCGGGAGACGGCGAATTCGTAATCCTGGCGGCGCATCGTCTCGATGAGGATGGAGAGATGCAGCTCGCCGCGGCCGCTGACCTTGAACGCGTCGGTGGAGTCGGTCGTCTCAACGCGCATGGATACGTTCGTTTCGACCTCTTTGAAGAGACGGTCGCGGAGATTGCGGGAGGTCACGTACTTGCCCTCGCGGCCGGCGAAGGGGCTGGTGTTGACGATGAAGTCCATGCTGACCGTCGGCTCGTCGATATGTACGAACGGCAGAGGCTCGACGTTCAGCGGGTCGCAGACGGTCTCGCCGATGGAGATCCCCGCGATGCCCGCGACGGCAACTATGTCGCCCGCGCCGACGGAGTCGACCTCAACGCGCTTCAGACCTTCGAACCTGTACAGCCTGGAAAGCTTTGCTTCCCTGGGCTCGCCGCCCAAAGTGCAGACGGAGACCGTGCGGTTGCGGACGGCGGTGCCGCGTTCTATGCGGCCCACGCCGATACGGCCTACGTAATCGTCGTAATCGACCGTTGAAATGAGCAGCTGCAGGGGTTCGTCCTCCTCGCCGCCGGGCGCGGGGACCGAGGAAATGATCGTGTCGAACAGCGGCTGCATCGTGTTTTCGAGCTTATCGGGCTCAAAGCCGGAGATACCCTGCTTCGCGGAGGCGTAGATGATCGGAAAATCGCACTGTTCGTCCGTCGCGCCGAGCTCAAGGAACAGGTCCAGCGTTTCGGAGACCACCTCGTAGGGGCGTGCGCCGGGGCGATCGATCTTGTTGATGACCACGACGGGGATCTTGCCGAGCTCCAGCGCCTTGCGGAGCACGAAACGGGTCTGGGGCATGCAGCCCTCGAACGCGTCGACAAGAAGCAGGACGCCGTCAACCATCTTGAGGATGCGCTCAACCTCGCCGCCGAAATCGGCGTGGCCGGGAGTGTCAACGATATTGATGCGGTAGCCCTTGTAGTTTACCGCGGTATTCTTTGAAAGGATGGTGATGCCGCGCTCACGCTCGAGATCGTTGGAGTCCATAACGCGCTCCTGAACGGCCTCGTTCGCGCGGAATACGCCGCTCTGGCGGAGCAGCTGATCGACCAGCGTCGTCTTGCCGTGGTCGACGTGTGCAATGATCGCAATATTGCGGATTTTATCGTTCATAAAAACTACCTTTTCACAAAGTTCGGAGCGGTGCTCCCGTGTTTCCACAAAACCTTATTTTAACCCTTTGACGCAATATTTTCAAGCGGTTGAACGATTATATTATTCATGATGAAAAAACGGCGGACGAAAGCGAAAAGAAAAGAGCCTCCTTTTAGGAAGCTCAAGACGGGAAAGCGTTATCTGTACGAGCCGACGGTAAGCCCCCTCGGAAGATGGTTCTTCAGCTGACCGTCCGAGACCTTGCCGAAACCGACGGCGAAGCCGCTGACCGTCACCGGGCAGAAACAGCCGGAGAACTCTTCGGCGTCACTTTCCGAGACGGGCAGCGTATTCCCTCCGAGGAATGAAAGCAGGAGCGGATCGTCCGGTGCGAAATCGAAGCATTTGCGGTAGCCGAGCCCGTGCGCCGCCATAAAGAACGCGTGCGAAGGCCTGAGCCTGCCCTTTGTGAATTCACCGACCTCGACCCCGAAAGAAACGATCGGCAGTGAAGCGAGCTCGTCCGGGTATTCGAACGGGCAGTAAACGAGCTTTTGCCCGTAAACGCAAAGAGGCAGAGCGGACGCGTTTTCGACCGACGCGGAAAGGAACTCCCGAACGGGTCTTTCGAGCGATTTGTCGGGCAAGCGGAGCGCTGAGCTTTTCTTAGCGGCGTTTCGTTCATCCTTCCTGCCGACCGCGGCGGATCGATCAAGGCTACCGCTGCGAACGAGCCTCGCGGCGAAATGACCTTCGCCCGTGCAGGTGTGCGGATAAAGGCGGCGGGTCATTTCCGGGGAAAAGTCGGGATGATCCGACAGGAAACCTTCGATCACGCCTTCGTTTTCTTCCTGCGAAAACGTGCAGGTGGAATAAATGAGCTTGCCTCCCGGCGCGACGCATCGCGCGGCGCTCTCCATGATCGCACGCTGGCGCACGGCGCAGGAAGCAACGTGCTCTAAGGACCATTCAGCGATCGCCTGCGGGTCCTTGCGGAACATCCCCTCGCCGGAGCAGGGCGCGTCGACTATCACGCGGTCGAAGTATCCCGGCAGAGCGTTTGCGACCGCATCCGGGTGAGCGCTCGTCACGACGGCGTTTGTCACGCCGAGCCGTTCGAGGTTCCTCGCAAGCTGTTTGGCGCGGGAGGGGACGATCTCGTTTGAAACGAGCAGGCCTTTGCCGCGGAGCCGCGCCGCCGCGCCGCCGCTCTTTCCGCCCGGTGCGGCGCAAAGATCGAGCACCTTCATTCCGGGTTCGATCCCCGCCTCGGCAATAACGCTCATCGCGCTCGGCTCCTGCATATAGAACAGCCCGGCGATATGGTACGGGTGGGTGCCGATATGCTCCGCTTCTTCCAGGAGGACGAGCCCCTCGTCCAGCGTTTCGCTCCGGCCGACCTTCCACGGCGAAAGCTCGAGAAAACGCTCCTTCGAGAGCCGGAGCGTGTTGACGCGAAGACCGCGCACGGGCGGGAGATCGTACTGCGCGATGAACGCGTCGAACTCTTCTCCGAGCACGGTCTTCATTCTTTCGGTAAATCCTGCAGGCAGATCCATATTATCCGTCAGTTCAGCACGTCCCGAGTGCTGTTTTCGGTGAACTGGGTGGTGTAGAGGTCGTAGTAGTAGCCGCGCAGTTTCAGCAGTTCGCGGTGGGTGCCGCTCTCGGTGATCTTTCCGCCGCGGATAACGAGGATGCGGTCACAGGAGCGGATCGTCGAAAGCCTGTGCGCCACGATGAAGCTGGTCCTGTTCTGAAGCACCGTGCCGATCGCGTTCTGTATCAGCGCTTCGGTCTCCGTATCGATGGAGCTCGTCGCCTCGTCGAGCACGAAAATGCGCGGATCCGCGAGGATGACCCTCGCGAAGCTGATCAGCTGCTTCTGGCCCGTGGAGAGCCTTGCGCCGCCTTCGCCCACTTCGGTGTCGTAGCCCTTTTCAAGGCTTTCGATGAAGCTGTCGGCATGCACCATCTGAGCGGCGCGGACGACCTCTTCGTCCGTCGCGTCCTTGCGCCCGTAGCGGATATTGTCCCTGATGCTCCCGCTGAACAGATGCGGGCTCTGCAGCACATAGCCGAGGCGGTCCTGCAGCCAGAGCTGGCTGCGCTCGCGGTAGTCGATGCCGTCGATAAGGATCGCGCCCCCGGTCGGCTCATAGAAGCGGCAAACGAGGTTGACGATCGTGCTCTTGCCCGCGCCTGTCTCGCCGACGAGCGCGATCTTTTCGCCGGGTCGGACGGTCAGATCAAAGTGATCGAGCACCTTTTCGCCCTCCTTATAGCTGAAGGAAACGTCGCGGAACTCGACTCCGCCCTCGATCTCCTCCCAGTTCTCGCGCTTCGGGTCGAAGCAGTCGCCGTACTTCTCGATGACCTCGTCGGAATCGGTGATGTCGCAGGGCGTATCGAGCAGGGAGATGACGCGCTCGGCGCTGGCCTGCGCGCTCTGCAGCTCCGCGAAGATGCCGGCAAGCTGCTGCATCGGGTCGAAAAGGTTGGTACTGTACGAAATGAAGGAGGACAGCACGCCAATGGTCATCGTCGTTCCGAAGATCGTGGGTGCGATGACCGTCCTGCCGCCCGCGTAGAGCGCGATGGCGGTCGCGATGGAGCCGAGCGTCATAACGATGGGCGTGAACATCGCGGAGAGCACCGCGGCGCGGATCGAGGCCTTCTTCATAGTGCCGGCTTCGGCCTTGAACTCCTCGAAGTTCTTTTCCTCGCGCACGAGGGTCTTGGTCGTTACGGCGCCCATGATGCCCTCGTTGAAGGCGCTCGTGATGCGGGAGTTCTGCTTGCGCACGATGCGGTGCTGCCTGAGGATCCTGCGCTGGAAATACACGCTGATGACCGCGAGCGGGGGAAGCACAGTGAGGATCACGAGGCCGAGCTTCCAGTTCATAGCAAGCAGGAAGATGATGCAGCCGATGATGTAGCCGCTCGACCAGAAGATATCGGTCAGGCTCCACGCGATCATCTCGGAAAGGCGGGGGATATCGCCGACCATTCGCGCCATGATGTAGCCCACGGCCGTCTTGTCATAATAAGAGAAGGAAAGCTGCTGAAGCTTTTTGAACGCGTCCTGACGGATGTCGTACGCGATCTTCACCTCGAGCTTGCCGCAGAACAGGATGAACGACACGACGCCCGCGCCCTGGAAGAGGACGAAGCCGAGGTAAACGAGCCCGAACGGGAGGAGCTTGCGCAGGCCCGCCTCGCCCTCCGCAACGATGTTGTCGATCGCGTAGCGGGTGAGCTGGGGGTAGAGGATGTCCACGAACGCGACGACGAGCATCAGAAAGATGACGCCTACGAAAAGCCAACGGTAGCGCAGCGCGTAGCGGAGCAGCCGCTTCCAAAGCTTGAGATCTATCTTTTTGCTGAATTCTTCTTCACGAAGAGCGCTGGTCTGAAGGTCTTCCATTCAGATCGCCTCCTTTCCGTTTCCGTTTCCGGAGTCAGTGGAATCATCGCCGGAGTTCAGCTCGTCCTCGAGCAGGTTCTGGATATCGGCGATGCGCTTATACAGGCCGTCTGCGCGGGCGAGCTCGCTGTGAGTGCCCTCCTGGACGAGTCGGCCGTTTTCAAGCACGAGGATCTTGTCCGCACGGCAGAGCGTTGTGATCCTGTGGGAGATGATGAACGTGGTCGTACCCTCGCGCCGTGCCTGGAGCGCGTCGCGGATGGCGGCGTCCGTCTCGGTATCGACGGCGCTCATCGAGTCGTCGAGGATGATGATCGGCGCCTTCTGCATCAGCATGCGCGCGATTGCGACGCGCTGCTTCTGTCCGCCGGACAGCGTGATGCCCTTTTCGCCGACGACCGTGTCGTAACCCTTTTCAAACGAGGTGATGACGTCGTGCACGGAGGCGACCGAAGCGGCGTCATACACCTCTGCTTCGGGCGCTTCGGGGTCCACGATGCGGATGTTCTCCATGATCGTCCTCGAATAGAGGAACGGCTCCTGGAGCACGATGCCGATGTTCTTCCTCAGATGATGCCGTTCGATATCGTTGATGTTTATGCCGTCGATCAGGATCTCGCCCTCGCGGACGGTGTAGAGCCTTTGAAGCAGCTGAACGAGGCTGGACTTGCCGCTGCCGGTGGAACCGAGGATCGCCACGGTCTCTCCGGGCCGGGCTGTGAAGCTGATATCCTTAAGCACGTCCTGACCGTCCTCGTAGCCGAAGCCCACGCCGCGGATCTCAACGGCGCCGCGGATCTCGGGCCGGAGCGCCTTGCCGGGCTCCGCTTCGACCGGGACTTCGAGGATCTCGTTGAGCCTGCCGAGCGAAACGCCGGCCTTCTCAAGGTCCGCAAGGATCCTGCCGAGCTGGCGTACCGGCCAGACGAGCATCGAGGTGTAGCTCGAGAATACGAGCATCTCGCCGACGGAGATCCTTCCGCGGATGGTGAAAACGATACCGACCACGAGCGAAATGCCGATCTGGATATAGCCGAAGGTGTCGGAAATGCCCCAGAACATCGCCATCAGCCTGTTGAGGCGCAGGTTCTTTTGGGTGTAGTCCTTGTTCTTTGCGGTGAAGGAATCGAGCTCCGACCTCTGCTGACCGAATGCACGCACGACGCGCATCCCAGCGGCGTTCTCCTGAATGGCGGCGGAGAGCACGCCCTCCGCTTCGTCGGACGCGGTGAAGTCCTTCTTGACGTTCTTGCAGTAAATGTACGCAGCGACCGCAAGCAGGGGCATCATCATGACGGAGTAGAGCGAGAGCATCGCGTTCATGCGAAGCATGATGAACGCGGCGATAATGACCATCGTGACCGTACGGACGATCTCGAGCAGCTGGTTCTGAACGAAGCGGCGGATGGTATCCACGTCGGACGTGCAGCGCTGGATGATGTCTCCGCTCGAGATATGCTTATGATAATCATAAGGAACGTTCGCAAGGTGGTCGTACAGCCTCGTGCGCATGTTGTAGGCAAGCAGCTCCGAGCCCCTGGCGACCTCGCTGCGGCGCAGATACACGGAGAAGGCGTTTATGCCGGTCATAAGGATGAGCGCGATCCCCATCAGATACAGGTGGTCGACGAGGAACGCCTTCCCGCCAAAGCCTTCAACGAGCTTTTCGATCCACGGTGCAACGACCATTCCGCCCTGATAACCCGCCTCGGCGTAATCGAGCAGCACGTAGTCGATCGTGAAGCTCGTGATGAGCGGGATGCAGTAGGCGGAAAGGTTCGCAGTCAGTATAGCGATCATTCCGGTCACGAAGTGGTGCACGGTGCCGCGGCTGAACTCGCCTATAAGCTTTCTTATCGAAGCGGCGCGCTGCTTCTTTTTGATCTTTTCTTCTTTTGTGAGTTTAACTTTTTCAGTCTTCTTTTCCATATTATTACCTTGTGCGCTCAGCGCATATCTCCTAAAACAAAACGAGCCGGGGCATATACCTGCGGCTCGCGTTCCGTTAAGCTCGTTTGACCGGAAAACTAATCATGAGGCCGCAGAGAGGGGCAAAAAAGGGCATAGCTATAGCTGCTGCGTGCGATAGAGCGTACCCGGACGAATGAAACTTTGCGCATTGCAAGCGGCCTCCTTTCCGTAAAAATCATTTATATTATAACGGCAATGTGGAGAGATTGCAACAGGATTTTGACAAAACCGGATATATATTATCGTTTGCGCTTTCTGCTCGCTTGACATAATTTTGCGCATGAATATAATACCAATTATCGGAAAATAATTACCGTGGGCGCAGTATGCACTGTATACCCGCCCGCGATCACCTAAGGAGGCAGTATTATGAAACTCAGACCCTTGTTTGACAAAGTCGTGCTCAAAAGCTGCGAAACGGAAGAGACCACCAAGAGCGGCCTTATCCTCGCGGGCAACGCCAAGGAAAAGCCGATGATGGCGGACGTCATCGCGGTCGGCCCCGGCGGCATTGTTGACGGCAAGGAGATCGAAATGACGGTCAAGGCCGGCGACAAGGTCTTCTATTCCAAGTATGCGGGCAACGAGATCAAGCTCGACGGTCAGGAATACATCATCGTCCGTCAGAGCGATATCCTCGCAGTTGTTGAGTAAGTATCAGTCGAAAGGAGTTTTATCATGGCAAAGCAGATCAAACACGGAGAAGAAGCAAGGCGCGCGCTTGAAGCCGGCCTCAACACTCTTGCAAATACGGTCAAAATGACCCTCGGCCCCAAGGGCTGCAACGTAGTTCTCGAGAAGAAATACGGCGCTCCGCTCATCACCAACGACGGCGTCACCATCGCCAAGGAGATCGAGCTCGAGGATCCCTTCGAGAACATGGGCGCACAGCTCGTGCGCGAAGTCGCGGCGAAGACCAACGACGTCGCAGGCGACGGCACCACCACCGCCACCGTGCTCGCTCAGGCGATCGTCCGCGAGGGCATGAAGAACGTGGCCGCGGGCGCAAACCCGATGGTCATGAGGAAGGGCATCGAGGCGGCCGTCGAGGCGGCTGTCGAGGGCCTTAAGGAGATGAGCAAAGAGGTATCCGGCAAGACCGAGATCGCTCAGGTCGCATCCATCTCCGCGGGCGACGAAAAGGTCGGAGCTCTCATCTCCGACGCGATGGAGAAGGTCGGCAAGGACGGCGTCATCACCATCGAAGAGGGCAAGAGCATGAAGACCGAGCTCAACGTCGTTGAGGGCATGCAGTTCGACCGCGGCTATGCGTCCGCATACATGGTCACCGATCCCGACAAAATGGAAGCGCTGCTCGAAAACCCCTACATCCTCATCACCGAAAAGAAGATCAGCAACATCCAGGAGATCCTCCCCGTGCTCGAGCCCATCGCTCAGGCAGGCAGGAAGCTGCTCATCATCGCCGAGGACGTTGAAGGCGACGCGCTCGCGACCCTCGTTGTGAACAAGCTCCGCGGCATCTTCACCTGCGTCGCGGTCAAGGCCCCCGGCTTTGGCGACAGGCGCAAGGAAATGCTCAAGGATATCGCGATCCTCACCGGCGGCACGGTCATTTCCGACGAGCTCGGCATGGATATCAAAGAGACCACGCTCGACATGCTCGGCACCGCAAGGCAGGTCCGCGTAGATAAGGACAGCACCACCATCGTAGAAGGCGCCGGCAGCCAGGATGAGATCGCGGCCCGCGTGAAGCAGATCCGCGCTCAGATCGCCGAGAGCACCAGCGAATACGATAAAGAAAAACTCAAGGAGCGTCTCGCCAAGATGGCGGGCGGCGTTGCGGTCATCGCAGTCGGCGCAGCCACCGAGCCCGAGATGAAGGAGATCAAGATGCGCATCGAGGACGCGCTCAACGCGACCCGCGCTGCAGCGCTCGAGGGCATCGTTCCCGGCGGCGGCATCGCGCTCGTGAACGTCATCGACCGCGTCAAGGACGTTGAGAAGGATGCAGAGGGCGATTTCCGCACCGGCGTCTCCATCGTCGTCCGCGCGCTTGAAGAACCCCTCCGTCAGATCGCCGCATGCGCGGGCCTTGAGGGCAGCGTCATCGTTGCGAACGTACGCGCAGAGGGCAAGCCCGGCTACGGCTACGACGCCGCGAAGGGCGAGTACGGCATGATGGTCGAAAAGGGCATCATCGACCCGACCATGGTCACGAGGTGCGCTCTTCAGAACGCGGCCTCCGTTGCGGCCATGATCCTCACCACCGAGAGCATCGTCTGCGATATCCCGAAGCCCGAAACGCCCGATCCCGCGGCGGCAATGGGCGGCGCAGGCATGTATTGATCCAAAGCGAAAAACAAATAGTTTCGGCAGTTCGGAGCTGTGAAAAACAGCTCCGAACTCATGAATAGAGTAATTGGGGGAAATATGAAGGTCAAGAATATTCTCGGCGAGCGTTTCAAGGAACGTGCGTACGATATCGAAAGCCAGAATCTGATGACGCGCGGCGGCTACATGAAGCAGGTCGGCAACGGCATCTATTCGCTTTTCATGCCCGCGAAGCGCATCCAGAACAAGATCGAGCAGATCCTGCGCGAGGAGATGGACGCGATCGACGGCCAGGAGGTCCTCTTCCCGGTCGTAATGCCCGCCACGCTCTGGCAGAGCTCCGGCAGGTTCGATTCCATCGGCAGGGAGCTGCTCCGCTTCAAGGACAGGAGCGGCGCGGACATGGTCCTCGGCATGACCCATGAGGAAGCGGCGGTCCAGCTCGCGATGAACGTTGCGGGGACCTACCAGAAGTATCCTTTCATGATCTACCAGATCCAGACCAAGTTCCGCGACGAGCCCCGCGCAAGGGGAGGCCTGATCCGCGTACGCGAGTTCACCATGAAGGACGCGTATTCCTTCCACACCTCGCAGGAGGACCTTGAAAAGTACTACGAGCGCGCCTACCGTGCCTACGAGCGCATCTACGCGCGCGCCGGCGTGCCGGAGGTGCTTGCCGTCAAGTCCGACAGCGGAATGATGGGAGGCAAGGTCAGCCATGAGTTCATGCTCCTGACCGATATCGGCGAGGATACGATCGTGACCTGCCCGGAGTGCGGCTTCCGCGCCAATATGGAGGCCTGCGACGCGATCACCGAGAACACGGCCGACGCGGAGCTCCTGCCGCTCACCGAGGTTTTCACCGGCGAAGCCAAGACCATCGAGGACGTCGGCGAAATGCTGCACATGAGCTCTGAAAAATCCTGCAAGGCCGTCGTCTATCAGCGCAATGAGGACGATTCCTACGTGCTCGTCTTCTGCCGCGGCGACCGCGAGATCAACGAGACAAAGCTCACGAATTATCTCAAGGCGGAGATTCATCCCGCGCAGGACCTCACGAACGCGAACCTCGCGGCCGGCAATATCGGCCCCGTCGGCCTTGAAACGAAGGCGACCGTGCTGTTCGACCGCTCGCTCGTCGGAGCGACGAACCTCGTCTGCGGCGCGAACAGGGAGGAGTACCACTTCACGGGCTTCACTCCCGCGCGCGATCTTCCCGAAAACACCGTTTATTTCGACCTTTGCAAGGCCGTTGCGGGCGGCGTCTGCCCCGGCTGCGGCAAGCATTCGCTCAAGATCAGCCGCGGCATCGAGGTGGGCAACATCTTCCAGCTCGGCAAGCGCTATACCGAGGCAATGGGCATGACCTACGACAGCGAGAACGGCGAAAGAAAGAACCCGATCATGGGCTGCTACGGCATCGGCGTCGGCCGCCTGATCGCCTCCGTCTGCGAGGCGCATCACGACGATTACGGCCCCATCTGGCCGATCACCATCGCGCCCTGGCAGGTGCAGATCTGCGCCCTCAGGATCGACGACGAGAACGTCAGAGCCGCCGCGGACAAGCTTTATGAAGAGCTCGAAAAGGCAGGCGCCGAAGTGCTGTATGACGACCGCGCGGTCTCCGCAGGCGTCATGTTCTCCGACGCGGACCTGCTCGCGGCTCCCGTGCGCGTGGTCATCAGCCCCAAGACGCTCCAGCGCGGCTGCTTCGAGCTTGCCGCACGCGATAAGAGCTTCCGCGAAGATATCAGCGCGGAAGGCGCGTGCGAGGCCGTACTCGCGAAGATCCGCGAGCTGACCGAGGCCGTCAACGCCAAAGTCCCCGAAAGACTGTAAACTATCTGAACAAGCCGGGCCTGTCGTACGAGCGTACGACAGGCCGTTTTCATATTCATGCTCAGGAAAAATCAAAAGGATATTCATTTTTTGACCGATCTGTGTTATAATGATAAAAGCCTGAATCTGGAGGTATAATAGAATGACCGAACGAGCGACGATCTATACTGATTCCGAGATCAGAAAAGCTATGCGCGTGCGCGTGGACTACAACAACATGCTGTCAACTGCCGTTGGCGAGCACGGCGTCACCGAGCAGGAGATCGCCGATATGCAGCCCCGGCTCAAAGCCGCTTTTGAATCGGCTAACGCGAAGCGCGACATGATGCGCTGGCGCGATCTCTATAAGACGATGCCCG
Source organism: Clostridia bacterium (assembly GCA_017525875.1). Lineage (GTDB taxonomy): Bacteria > Bacillota > Clostridia > Christensenellales > CAG-138 > PeH17. Next base: position 122,746 of record JAFXSG010000025.1, read on the forward strand.
CCGTAGTCGACTCCATCCTCGAAGCGGCTGCGTTCGTGCGCGAAACCGCGGAAAACTTCGTCGTGCTCGGCATCGGCGGCAGCGCTCTCGGCCCGATCGCCGTTCAGCAGGCGCTTTGCCACCTCCATCACAACGACCTCGGCAAGGAGCGCACGGGCAGCCCGCGCATCTTCGTTGAGGACAATATCGACCCGGAGCGCATGACCGCTCTGTTCGACGTCATCGACCTTGACAACACCGTTTTCAACGTCATCACCAAGTCCGGCAGCACCTCGGAGACCATGGCGCAGCTGCTCATCGTAACGCGCCTGCTGCTCGACAGGTTCGGTGAAGAGGGCCTTCGCGACCATCTCATCGCCACTACTGATAAGGAAAAGGGCAATCTGGTCGGTATCGCAAGAAAATACAACCTCCGCACCTTCGTCGTTCCGGACGGCGTGGGCGGCAGGTTCTCGGAGCTTTGCCCGGTAGGTCTGCTTCCCGCAGCTGTCGCGGGCGTGGATATCCGCACGCTGCTCGACGGCGCGGGCTTTATGGACGAGCTCTGCTCCGTGCCCGAACCCGAAAAGAACCCCGCGCTGGTGCTCGCCGGCCTCGAAGTGCTCGCGATGGAGGACCACGGCGCGAACGTCGGCGTGCTGATGCCCTATGCGGACTCGCTCAAGTACATGTCCGACTGGTACGCGCAGCTCTGGGCGGAATCCCTCGGCAAGAAAAAGACCGTGAACGGCGAGATGAAGCGCTTCGGCCAGACCCCGGTCAAGTCGCTCGGCGTGACAGACCAGCACTCCCAGGTCCAGCTCTACACCGACGGTCCGTTCGACAAGACGATCACCTTCCTCGGCGTTATGAACTTCCGCACGGAAGTCACGATCCCGCACGCCTTCGACGATATCCCGAACGTCGCCTTCCTCTCCGGGCACACGCTCAACGAGCTCATCACCGCGGAGCGCATCGCGACCGAACACGCCGTCACCGTCAGCGGCCACATGAACAAGACCGTCCTCATCCCGGAGGTCAACGAGTTCACGCTCGGCCAGCTGCTGATGCTGTTCGAAATGCAGACCGCGTTCGCGGGCGAGCTTTTGGGCATCGACGCTTTCGACCAGCCCGGCGTTGAAGAGGGCAAGAACGCAACCTACGCGCTGCTCGGCAAGCCCGGCTACGACGAAAAACTCGCGGAGCTCAAGTCCTCCGCCGTCAAGCAGGAAAAATACGTTATCTGATGAAAGGTACCGCCGGTCCGGCGGCTTGAAATGAGCCTTTTCAATAAAGAAAGTCTCAAAAGAATAGATTGGTTCACGCTTATCATCGTCCTTGCGCTCGTTGCGTTCGGAACGGTCGCGCTCGCCTCCGTCATGGCAAAGCCCTTTGACGGGAGCGAGAGCGGCTTTGCCGATTACTGGAGCAAGTTCAACGTTGAGTACCTGCAAAAGCACGTCATCAACTTCATGATCGGCTTTGCGGCGATGATAATCGTCTTACTGCTCGATTACAGCTTTATAAAGCCCTTCGCGCTCTGGATCTACGCCGCTGTCATCGGTCTGCTCGCGCTGCTGTTCGTGTTCGGCAAAGTCCGCGGCGGCGCGCAGGGCTGGTTCGTCTTCGACTCCCTCGAGCGAGCGATACAGCCCGGCGAGCTGAGCAAGATCGCGCTCATAATCACGCTTTCAAAGTTCGTCTCCACGGCGATGGACGAGCAGGGAGGCCTGCGCCGCTTCAAGGACGTTATGACGGCGGCGGGACTCACCGCGCTGCCGTTCATTCTGATCGTCCTTCAGCCCGACTACGGCACGGCGAGCGTTCTGCTTGTCATAATGATCGCCATATTCTTCGTCGCGAGGATCTACTGGCTGTACGTTGTCATCGCCGCGGTTCTCGCGGGCGTCGGCCTGCCGGCTGTATACGCGTTCGTGCTGACGAAAAACCAGCGCCAGCGCATCGACGTGTTCATCAATCCGGATGCCGCAAGCGACGACGCGAAGTATCAGGTCAACCAGTCGAAGATGGCGATAGGCTCGGGCCGGCTGCTCGGCAAGGGCTTTTTCCGAGAGCAGACGCTTGCGCAGCTGCGCTACGTTCCCGCGAGGCATACCGACTTCATCTTCAGCGGCATCACGGAGGGCGTGGGCTTTGTCGGCAGCGCGATACTGATCGTCGCGTTCTTCGCGCTGATGCTGCGCTGGCTCTATATCGCCGCGCGCGCAAAGGACAGCTTCGGCACCTGCATTGCGGTGGGCGTCGTTGCGATGTTCGCCGCGCATATCTTCGAGAATATCGGCATGACGATGGGCATAATGCCGGTCACCGGCATCCCGCTGCCGTTCATCAGCTACGGCGGCTCGAACATGCTTACCAACATGATAGGCGTGGGGCTCGTTATGAACGTCCACATGCACCGCAACTTCAAGAAAAAACATAAGTACGGAGATACGCTTGACTGAGTTTCGGTCAGGCGCCTTTCTTTATGAAGACTGAACAATACAGCAAAAACTCAATAGATGCGCTCGAGCTTGCGAGGGCGGCGTCCGCGCGGCTCGGGCACGGCTTCGTCGGGTCGGAGCATATCCTGCTCGGCCTTGCACAGGCGCATGGCGCAGCGCGCACGGCGCTCAATGAAGCGGGCATTACTGAGGAAACGATCCTGCCGTACGCGGATACGGTCATCCCCGATACCGCACGCAGGCAGTTTACGGACAGCACGGGCTACACAGCCGACGCAAAGCGCGTACTCGAGCTTGCGCTTTACGAGGCTAAAGGAGACCGCGCTTCCGAGATCGGGACGAAGCATATCCTTCTCGGGATCCTGCGCGGCGAAGAGATCTTTGCCTGCCGCATCCTGGAGATCCTACTTCAGGACTTTTCGCTTATTAAAAAAAGCCTTACAAGTCTGTCGGACGACCGTCCGACTGAACCGGAGGATCCGGACGCCATAAGCAAAAACGAATTCGATGAAAGAGGCAGCTGTGAATTCGGAGCCGACCCACTCAGCGCGCCCGTTTTCGGCGAGCAGAATCGCAGGCGCGCCTTCGAAGGCGGGAAAGACGCTTATAGAGAGAGCGGAGAGCAGGCCGAAGGGAACGACGATCCGCTGCGCTTTTTGACGGATCTTACTGCCGCTGCCCGCGAGGGGCGGCTCGATCCGCTTATCGGATGCGAGAACGAGCTTTCAAGGCTCTCTCAGACGCTGCTTCGCAGGGGCAAGAATAATCCCGTCCTCGTCGGCCGCCCCGGCGTGGGCAAATCGGCGATCGTGGAGGGTTTTGCGCAGCGCATAGCCGAAGGAAACGTTCCGGACGAGCTGAAAAACGCCAAACTCGTTTCGCTCGATCTCGGCGCGCTCATCGCCGGGACCAAATACAGGGGCGAGTTCGAACAGCGGCTCAAAGCCGTGCTCGATTCCGTTGACGAAAACACGATCCTTTTTATAGACGAGCTCCATAATATCGTAGGCGCAGGCGCTGCGGAGGGCAGCGTCGACGCGGCGAACATCCTCAAGCCGGCGCTCGCCCGCGGAGGGCTCAGAGTGATCGGCGCAACCACTTTCGATGAATACAGGAAACACATCGAAAAGGACGCGGCGCTCGAACGCCGGTTCTCACCGGTCACCGTGGAAGAACCTTCGCGCGATGAAGCGGTGGTCATACTTAAAGGGCTCAGGAGCCGTTATGAAGCGCACCACGGCGTTGAGATAACCGACGACGCGCTCGCCGCCTGCGTCGATTGCTCAATAAGATGTATGCCCGACCGCTGCCTTCCCGATAAGGCCATCGACCTGCTCGACGAAGCCGCCGCGTTCGTTCGCCTTGCTCCCGAAAAAGCCGGGAAGGACTCGAAAAACACGGAGCTTGACGCCGTGCGCGGGCAGCTTGAAGCGGCGCTCGCCGCCGGAGATTTCCGGACTGCCGCAGAGCTCCGCGCACAGGAAAAGCTGCTGCTCGCGGGTGCCGGCGCAAAGGCATATAAACGCACTCTGACCCGCGCGGATATAACAAAAGTCGCGTCGGAGCTCTCCGGCATCCCGGCGGACGTATCGCCCGAAGCGCTTTCGCGGCGCGTTATCGCCCTTGAAAAACAGCTGAACGCTGCCGTTCACGGCCAACCCGACGCGGTCTCCGCAGTCTGTTCCGCCGTGCGCCGCGGCTTCTCGGGCCTTTCGGACGCCGCAAGACCAATCGCTTCGATCATTCTTGCGGGCCGGAGCGGCCTTGGAAAGACCTATCTCGCGGAGAAACTTGCAGAAAGCCTCTACAGCTCGCCAGCCGCGCTGCTGCGCTTTGATATGGCCGACTACCGGGATGAGAGCAAGGCCGTGAACCTCGTCGGCGCGCCGCTTGGCTATAAGGACTCCGACGAGGGCGGCAGGCTGACCGAAGCCGTGCGCAGAAAGCCTTATGCCGTATTGCTTTTCGATAACGCGGAGCTTGCATCAGACGAGGCATTGAGCATCATTTCAAAGGTGATCAAAGACGGCTGCCTGACCGACAACCGCGGGCGCACCGTCAGCTTCCGCAGCTGCATCGTGCTCGTCGCCTGCACCGCCGGGCACGAAGGCGGCCGCTCCGTCGGCTTTGCGAAATCCGGCGCGGAAGATGACGGCACTCTGCCTCCGGCGCTGCTTCCATCGGAGCTTGTTTCCTCAGCCGACTGCATCGCGCGCTTTGCACGATTTGATAAAGGCGCAGCGGAGCTTGTGGCAAAGGATTGCCTTGATGAACTTTCGGCCCGCACAGCCCGTATGGGCGTATCGCTTGAGTTTTCGCGGGAAGTACCCGCGGCGATCGCCGAAAAAGCAGCGTCCGAGCTCAATGAGAACGGAGCGTTCGCCGTTAAAAAAGCGGCTGCTCGATTCGTCGAAAAGCCGGTCACCGAACTGCTCCTTTCAGGCGCGGCAAAGGCCGGAGCCGCGGTCCGCTGCGCGTATTCGGGCGCCGGTTTCAGTTTTGAATAATTTCGTAATGAGGTCATAAAATGGAAGTACTCAGGTTTGCACTCGGTCTCAGGTTTGACGCCGCGGATGAAACTGCCGGAACGGATCAGCGGGAGCATGCGCTCGGCCTGCTTTTATCGCGCGCGGAGCCCGCTCTCTTTGAAGGAATGAAGCTATACACCGCCCGCCATAAGCTTGACGAAAACGACGACGAGCGTATACTTACCGTCATCACGATGGGGCAGGGCCTCAAGCGCACACGCAGGCTCTATGAAGCGATCACTGCGGATCCGTTCATTATGAGCGCGCTCGCTCCGCACAGGCCGATAATCCAGACGAACGCGATCTTCCATATTGAAAATGCCGAGTATTTAGGCGAATTCGATGCGGACGGGAAGCTTTCCGGCGGGGAAGTAAACTGTCCGATCAAACGCTTGCCGAAGGAGAGCTTCGGAAGGGCATATCCGATAAAGATCGCGCTTGCGCCGGATAAGTTTAAGGGCAGCATGACACAGTTCGAGGTCATCGACGTGCTGAAGGCTGCTGCGCGAAAGGTGCTGCCGGGCTGCACTTTGATCCCCGTTCCCGCTGCGGACGGCGGCGACGGTACCGCGGAAGTGCTGGCGCGCACGCTGAACGGCCGCAAACGCACGCTGACAGTCACCGGACCGGATTGGACCAAGGTCGAAGCGTCGTATTATTTCATCGGGAACGAGACCGTTGTGATCGAAATGGCGGCCGCATCCGGCCTGTCACTCGTGCGCGGCAAGCCCGATCCCGTCGACGCGACGAGCTTCGGCACAGGCGAACTTATCGCCGACGCTCTCAAAAACGGCGCGAAACAGCTCCTGATCGGCATAGGCGGTTCCGCGACCAACGATGCGGGCATCGGCGCAGCGACCGCGCTCAGCGTGAAGTTCACCGACGGGGTCGACAACGTCTTTGAAGGCTGCGCATCCAACATGGAGTTCGTCCGCGGGATAGATCTTTCCGGCCTCGATCCGCTCGTGCGGCAGGCGGAGATCACCGTTCTGTGCGACGTAACGAATCCGATGTACGGCAAAAACGGAGCAACGGCCGTATTCGGCCCGCAGAAGGGCGCCGACGAAGAGGACCTTGAGCGGCTCGAACGGGGCGTAAGGAACATTGCCGGGCGGTATAACGCGATCGCGGGCAGGGAAGTAAGCTCCGAACAGGGATCAGGCGCCGCCGGAGCCATGGGAGGCATGCTTGCGGCGCTGCTCGGCGCAAAGCTCGTGAACGGAGCCGGTACCGTGCTCGATCGGCTCGGCTTTGACAAGCGCATTGCGGGCAGCGATATCGTCGTCACAGGCGAAGGCCGGTTCGATGCGACAAGCATCGATTCCATGAAAGCGACCGGCGAGGTGATCGCGCGCTCCAGGGCGCAGCACGCGGTACCGCTCGTTATTGCGGGTTGCCTCGGCAAAGGCTGGGAGAAGGTGCTCGAAGGAGTGGATGTCCCCGTTTTTTCCACAGTGACAGGCGAAAACGGCCGACTGTTCGAAAGCGACAGGGAGCGGCTTATGCGCACGGCGGAGCGCGCGTTCACGGCTGTAAAGCGTTTTTGGCATAACTGAGCGGAGACGGTTAAGCATATCTTCCGTCAGGGCCCGATGATATATATCGGACCTTGTGAAAAAAAGGCTTGACAATTCAGCCGGGCGGTATTATAATAGGCAAGCCGTTTGAAAGTAAGCTTTCAAAAGGTTCGGGAGCATAGCTCAGCTGGGAGAGCATCTGCCTTACAAGCAGAGGGTCACAGGTTCGAGCCCTGTTGTTCCCACCAATGTGGTCCGGTAGTTCAGTTGGTTAGAATGCCAGCCTGTCACGCTGGAGGTCAGGGGTTCGAGCCCCCTTCGGATCGCCATTTGCCTCGGTAGCTCAGTTGGTAGAGCAAGGGACTGAAAATCCCTGTGTCGGTGGTTCGACTCCACTCTGAGGCACCACCGCGGGAATAGCTCATTTGGTAGAGCGCCGCCTTGCCAAGGCGGAGGTGGCGGGTTCGAGCCCCGTTTCCCGCTCCAAACAACATGGCTATGCAGAACACGCTGCGTAGCCATGTTAATACAAGGCACCATAGCCAAGCGGTAAGGCAGCGGTCTGCAAAATCGCCATCTCCAGTTCGATTCTGGATGGTGCCTCCAAAAATCCTGCGCAAGCAGGATTTTTCCTTATTCACTCTTCACTCTTCACTCTTCACTAAACCTTTCCCCTCCGCTCCTTCCCGCGCAGGATTTTCGGGAGGTAAGAGGTAATAGTGAATAGTGAAGAAGGAGAAGTAACAAAGGAGAAAAAAATGAATGAAAGTCCGCTGATGATCAAATCAAAAGAACTTGCGCTTGAAGTTATCAAGGTGTGCAAAGAATTAAGGATCTCAAAGTGCGAAAGCGCGCTTATCAATCAGTTTCTTCGTTCCGGCACATCCGTCGGCGCAAACGTGCGAGAGGCGCAGTACGCGCACGGTACGGCGGATTTTATCGCAAAACTGCAAATAGCTCTCAAAGAGTGTTCTGAAACCGAATACTGGATCGAACTATTGCTCGAGAGTGGGTATTATTCCAATAAAACAATTCTTGAGAAGTGCGTGGAAGTCAAAAAGATTCTCATTTCTTCTGTCAATACCGCAAAGGCAAAAAGCAAATAACCACACCCGCCCCGCCGCAGACTTCACTTTCCGGATTGACTTATTCACATTTTTCTGATATTAAAAAAGAAGAAATCGATATGCTCAAACTATTATTTTAAAAGAAAGGGCAATCTCATGAAAAAAATGAACAAAACCTTTATGATCAAGCCGCTTGAAAAGACAGACGTCCCCCTCGTCATCGGGTTTGAACTTGAGCTGCGCCGTCAGGAGCCCGATACTTATTTCTGGGAACCGGACGAGTCCTACAAAGCGCAGCTCGAACAAAGCTTTGACGACGAGCGTTTCAATAACGCAATGTCTTTTATAGCGGTCAGAGACGGAAAAGTGATCGGCAGGATCGACGCGTCCGTGATATCGAGCCGCAGCGACGCAGCGTGTGCGAGCGCATATCTCGACTGGATCTGCGTTCTCAAAAGCGAAAGGCATTTTGGAGTGGCTCGGGAGCTTCTCAACGCATTAAGAGCCGAGTGCAAAGAACGCGGCGTAAGCGTGCTGATCGCGCTTACTGCAAGCAACGACGAGGCTCAACGCTTTTATAAAAGCGTTGAGAACGCCTCGATGCACGATACCGGGATCTGGATCGATATCTGATATGCAGGCGCAAAAGCCGGCTCCAAAGCGGGAATACTGCGCATCCGATCGGGCGCGGGATACCGGCGCCTGCATACATTTTGACAAACCTGTGAGTCGGTGATAAAATCAAAGAAAGAAACCTATCTAATAATGTGAGGATCGTTTATGTTCTGGACACCGCTGCACGCGTATACCCTGATACCGCAGTTTGTCTTTTATATAGCGCTTGCGTTTATACTGAGCCGTTTATTAAAAAACAAGGACTACGAAACTCAGCTGCTGCCGCTGAAGATCTGCACCGTCATACTTTTGCTGCTCGAAGCTGCAAAGCAGATTACGGGGATCGTCACCGGCTATGACACCTACTGGATCCCTTTGCATTTCTGCAGTCTGTTTCTGTATTTCCATCCATTGGCTTGTTTTTATAAAGGAAAACACCGCGACAGGCTCATTCTCATCGCCGGCGTAGTATCAATGTGCCTGTTCCTGTTCATGGCTGTTTATCCGAACGTCATTTATTCGGACGAAGCCGTCAGGAGCATGTGGAGATTCGTAACGGGGCGCGGCGGCAGCTTCTTCGAACTGCACACCGTCCTTTTCCACGGTATCGGGCTGTTCACGTTTTTTTTGTTCGTTTTCCAGGGCTTGGCGAAGTTCAACACAAGGAAGGACGTTAAACTGCTGATCGTCACCTACGGGGCATACTGCCTTATCGCCGGCCCGATTGCGCAGATCATCGATACGAACTTCAACAACTTCGTTCACAGCAACGCTCCGTTCCTGGAGAACATCAGATTAGCCGTCATCGAAAGCGCCGGCCCCGTCTTGGGCCAGACCGTCTACGTGCTGATCATATCGGCCGGGACCATCCTCGTTCCTTTGATCGCATACTTCGTTCTGAAAGCTTTAACAGGAGTATTTAACAAAAGAAAAGCAGCAGCTCCGGGCGAGAGTTGACGCTCGATGAGGTCAAAGCTGCGCCTTTCGGCGTATCCGCATAAGGATAAACAGCCTCAAAAGGGATCTTTTCGCGCCCGCCTGCGTTAAAAATGCTCGGAAGACGCTCCGAGTATTCCTGCGCTTTTTGCCTTGACGGGCACAAAAATCCCCTCTTTTGAGACGCTTCGCGGTTTTCAGCATCAAATTGAAAGAGATCCGAGGACCATTACAGTGTTCCCGGATCTCAATAATTCTATAGTTGTTTTTCTGCTGAAAACCTGCTTCTCCTTATGCGGCTGCGCCGTTCGGTGCGGCTTTTTGATTATTGAATCGAAGGAAGACCTATGGTATAATCTCACTATACTCATAAGGGGGGCAAGCTTATGAAGCTGAACTACAAACGAACGATCTTTGTCGGCCTCGCGTTTTTCCTTATCTGCGCGTTCTGGCAGGCATACGACACGATAATCCCCAAGATCCTCGTCGATAAATTCGGCATGTCTCAGGCAAACTCCGGCATCGTCATGGCGCTCGACAACGTGCTGGCGATCGCTCTGCTGCCGCTCTTCGGCGTGCTTTCGGACAGAACCAAAACCAAGCTCGGCCGCCGCACGCCGTACATCCTCATCGGAACGCTCGTAGCTGTCGTCGCGTTCGTCGGGCTTTCGCTCGTCGACAACGCGCAGAAGGCGAACCTCAAGACCGCACAGCAGGTCGAGAGCGTTCTCTTCGACAGCGATTACGACGGCCTCAAGCGGCAGGACAGCATGACTGCGGGCGAAGGCATCGACCTCGTGCTGGAGTCCGTTTCCGGCAAGGAGCTCATCAATACCGACGGCATACATTTCATCGTCGATCCCGCTTCCGCTCCCGAAAACGCGATCAAGCTTTCGGACTACGTAAAGACAGCTAAAAACGACCTCGATCCGAACGCCGTAGTCGTTGTCGACCGCTCCGAATTCACCGATATCCGGCAGTATTTCTCCGAAGACGGCAAGTCTCCGGGAAAGCTCTATACCGATATCTACGTCCCCGCGAGGCAGGTCTACGCGCAGGGCGTGCGCGCCGGGCATCCCGGAACGCTCATCGCGTTCATAGTCGTGCTGCTCGTCGTTCTGCTCGCGATGTGCACCTTCCGCTCTCCGGCGGTCGCGCTCATGCCTGACGTGACGCTCAAGCCCCTGCGCTCCAAAGCCAACGCGGTCATCAACCTGATGGGTTCTGCGGGCGGCATCCTCGTGCTCGGTCTCGGTATCTTCTTCAAGACGGGCAGCGTGAAGAACAGCCTGATGAGCTATACCGCGTTCTTCGCGGTCATCGCGGGCGTTATGCTGCTCGCGCTCATCGTTTTCCTCATCACCGTGCGCGAGCCGAAGTTCGTTGACGAAGCGGAAGAAGCAAGGAAACGCTTCGGCATCGAGGAAGACACGGGCGACGAGAACGGGGGAGGACGGAAGCTTTCGCCGGGCGAACGCCGTTCGTTCATCCTGCTGCTGCTCTCCGTCGCGCTGTGGTTCATGGGCTACAACGCCGTTACCTCAAAGTATTCGGTCTATGCCAACAAGGTGCTCGACCTTGACTATAACCTCACACTGATGATCGCGCAGGGCGCTGCGATTATCTCATACATCCCCGTCGGTCTGATCGCGTCCAAGGTCGGCCGCAAAAAGACGATACTCGCGGGCGTTCTGATGCTCGCGGGTTCATTCCTCGTGGCCTGCTTCCTCAGGAAGGGCAGCAGCGCGCTGCTTATGAACTGCATGTTCGCGCTTGCCGGGATCGGCTGGGCGACGATCAACGTCAACAGCTTCCCGATGGTCGTGGAGCTCTGCAAGGGCGGCAACGTGGGCAAATTCACCGGCTATTACTACACCGCGAGCATGGCGGCTCAGGTGCTCACGCCTTACCTCAGCGGCCTGCTGATGGATAAGACGGGCATGACCTCGCTCTTCCCGTACGCCGTCGTTTTCGTCGGGCTCTCGTTCGTCACGATGCTCTTCGTCATGCACGGCGACAGCAAGCCGCAGAAGAAGAGCGGTCTCGAGGCGATCGGCGAGGCCGATGCGGACTGATATTCTGCTTTAAGATCCATCGAAAGGAGGGGGAGCGTTGATAGATATCCACTGCCACATCGTCTATGGCGTTGACGACGGTTCATATTCCAAAGCCGAATCGCTGCGTATGGCTCAGATCGCCGCGCACAGCGGCGTCACCGATATCATTGCGACCCCTCATTCGATCCCCGGGATGTTTGATAATTTCGCCGGCGAGGAGCTCGACGCCGCGTTCGGCCGACTCGAAAAGCTGATCGCGGACAACGGACTCGACGAAAGGCTCCGCGTCCACAGGGGCATGGAGGCCTTCGCGAACGACGACACGCTGGACAGGCTCGAAAACGGTCAGCTCCTGACCCTTGCCGGGACCGATCATCTTCTGATAGAATGTGAATTCGGCGAGGATCCGGAGTATTTCGGCGGGATACTCCTGCGCCTCAGGCGGCGCGGCATACGCCCCGTGATCGCCCATCCGGAGAGGTACTATTTTGCGCAGGACGATCCGAAATTCCTGCTTGATTACGTCGATATGGGCTGTGCGCTCCAGCTCGACAGCGGCAGCGTGACGGGCATGTTCGGCCACCGTTCAAGGCGGACGGCGCTCGAGCTGCTCGATATAGGCGCCGTGCAGCTTATCGGCAGCGACGCGCACGATTCCGAGTCGCGCACGCCCGACATGCGCGAGGCGGCTGATCTCATAGCAAACGAGTTTTCACACCGCTATGCGGAGCTGATATTCGACGTGAACCCGGCAAGGCTTCTCAAAAACCGCCGCCTGCTGTTCCCCGGAGATGAGTCCGAAGGCAAGCGGCGCGATCCTTTCATGACCGATGAAGAATTTTGGGGTGTTTGAAACAAGGCTTTCCCGCCAAAGCGAACAAGCGCAGCTCGAAGAAAAACTGCGCTTTTTTGACGCGTGTGAGACCGTCCGCCGCGGCGTACGCGACGGCGGCATCGGCACCCTGCGCGAAAGGACGCTGCACGCCGCGCTGAAGCTCTATTTCGAAGAGGATCCCAAGCTTCACGAACAGAACGTCGCGGGTTCGGTCGCCGATATCCGCAACGAATACGGCCTGATCGAGATCCAGACCGTGGGGCTTTCAAAGCTCCGTCCAAAGCTGGAACGCTTCCTCGAATCGACGGACGATCGGATCATCATCGTGCATCCGATCGCCGCGGAGAAGCGGCTGCTGCGGCTGGACGGCGCCACGGGCGAGCTCTCGCGGCCGCGCAAAAGCCCGAAGAAGGGCAGCTTCCTCTCCGCCTACCGCGAGCTGTACGGGCTTTGCGGCCTTATCGCGGAGCCGAGGATATCGATACTTCTTATGCTCATAGATATGGACGAATACAGCCTGCGCGTCGGCCCGAAAAAGCGGCACTCGAGCGGACTTATCCGCTATGAGCGCATACCGACGGCGCTGCGCGATTTCGTGCTTTTGAGGACCGCCGAAGACCACGCGGACCTGATCCCGGACGATCTGCCGGAGGTGTTCACGGTGAAGCAGTTCGCTGCGTCCGCCAAGCTCACGCAGTACTGCGCGCAGAGCGCGATCACCGTGCTTTCAAGGGTCGGCGCAATAACCGACGCGGGGCGGCGGGGGAAAGCAAAGCTCTATCGAGGCATTGCAGGGCGTTAGACCTTCCCCGTGAGGCACGCGTTGAGCTTTTCAAGCGCTTTCTTTTCGATGCGCGAAACGTACGAGCGCGAGATGCAAAGCTGTTTGCCGACCTCGCGCTGGGGCATAAGCCTTCCGTCGATAAGTCCGTAGCGCAGCTCGATAACGCAGCGTTCCCGCGCGGTAAGCACCTCGTTCACGGCGGCACGCAGCGCACGCCCGTTGGAATTGAGTATCACGGTATCCGCCGCGGAGCTTTCGTCGCTCGCGATCACGTCCGAAAGCGTGATCTCGTTGCCGTCGCGGTCGACGCCTATCGGTTCCTCGAGCGAGACCTCGCCGCAGTGTTTTTTCTCGCTGCGGATGGACATCAGTATCTCGTTCTCGACGCAGCGTGAGGCGTACGCCGCAACGCTCTTCGCCTTATCCGGATCGAAGGTGCCGATCGCCTTGATGAGGCCGATCGTGCCTATGGAGATCAGGTCGTCGAGGCTGCGCTCGCGGTTGGCGTATTTTTTCGCGATGTGCGCAACGAGCCTCAGATTGTGCTCGATAAGCTCGTTCCGCGCTTCCGTACTGCCGTTTTTGAGCTCGCGCGCAAGCTCCGCCTCCCGTTCCGGAGAGAGCGGCTGGGGGAAACAGCTCTTCGGCGCGACCATGCCGACGAAGACGAACAGCTCGCGTATGAACTCCGATAATAATGAAAACATAAGTCACCGTCCTTGTTTATTCAGCAACAAATTACGCCGTAATGCTCCGAAATATGACAGGACGGGTCAAAGAACAAAGTATCTGCCTGTGGGGGAACTATGAAGACAAAAGCCTTTTCGATCCACGATGATTCGAACAACATCCGCTGCCTGCTTTACAGCGGGGACGGCGAAACAAAACGCGTTGTGATCTACTGCGGAGGGTTTGCCGGCAACAAGGCCACCCGTTCCGCCGCCAGGTTTGCTGAATACATGCTGCCCAAATACAAGGATATGGCCGTGATCTCCTTTGACTGGCCCTGTCACGGGGAGGATGTGCGCAAGAAGCTCAGCCTTGCGGACTGTGATTCGTACCTCTGTTCGGTCATCGGATACGCGAACGACACGCTGCACGCAGCCTCGGTCGACTGTTACGCCACCAGCTTCGGCGCGTACCTCGCGCTTAAATACTGCTCCGAGAACGGCGATCCGTTCCGCATGATCGCGCTTCGAAGCCCGGCGGTGAAAATGTACGAGGTGATCTGCTCACTTTTGACGGACGAGGACCGCGCACAGCTCAGAAAGGGAAAGGAAGTCCTTGTTGGCTTTGACAGAAAGATCGCCGTCGGGCCCGCGTTTCTCGAAGAGCTGAAAAAGGCGGACGTCACGGCAAACGACTATTCCGGTATCGCCGATACCGTGCTGATCATGCACGGTTCAAACGACGAAGTCGCGCCGTTCGAGTCCTCGCGCCTGTTTGCGGAGGCGAACGGGATCGATTTCATCGAGTTCCCCAAGGCCGATCACCGCTTCTCCGATCAAAAGCTGATGACGGAAGCCATCCAGTACGTCGAGGCGTTCTTCTGCTGAAAAAACAATTGAAAAAATAACGAAAGGAGGCCGTTCCGACCGGAGCAGCCTCCCTGTTTTTTTATCGAAAATGCTTATTTGATCACGGAAAGCACCGCGGCGGCGACGTTTTCCGGAGTGAAGCCGAAATGCTTGTAGACGAAGGAGCCGGGCGCGGATTCGCCGAAGCTCTTCATCGAAACGACCTTGCCGTCAAGCCCGACGAAACGCCAGAGACTCATCCCGCCGAGCACCTCCACCGCAACGCGTGCGCGAACGCAGGAAGGCAGCACGCTCTCGCGGTACTCCTCGCTCTGTTCGTCGAACAGCTCCGCGCAGGGCATCGAAACGACCCTGACGCTCCTGCCGGCGTCTTCAAGCTGCTTCTGCGCATCGATCGAGAGCGAGACCTCGGAGCCGGTGGCGATGATGATCGCGTCGAGCTTTGCGGGATCGCGCGCCTCGGAGACGACGTAGCCGCCCTTCATCGCAGCCCTGCCGGTGCCCTTGAGCTGGGGAAGGTTCTGCCTTGAAAGCGCAAGGATCGCGGGGGCGTCGAGCGAGAGCGCGGCAAGATAGCAGGCCGCGGTCTCTTTGCCGTCCGCCGGACGGAATACGAAGGTGTTCGGCGTCGCGCGGAACATGTCCAGCTGCTCGATGGGCTGGTGCGTGGGGCCGTCCTCGCCGACCGCTATGCTGTCGTGCGTGGCGATATAGATAACGTTCAGGCCCATCAGCGCGGAAAGCCTCTCGGCGGGCTTGAGATAATCGGTGAAGATCAGGAAAGTGGCGCAGTAGGTGCGCAGGCCGCCGTAGAGGTATGCGCCGTTCATCGCGGCCGCCATAGCGAACTCGCGCACGCCGAAATGGATGTTCCTGCCAGCGGGCTCGTCGGCGGAGAAATACGGCTCGCCCTTTATCTCACTGAGGTTCGTCGGCGCAAGGTCGGCGCTGCCGCCGAAGAGGTTGGGAAGGTGCTTCGCGATCTTGTTGAGCACCTGACCGGAGCAGGCGCGGGTCGCGATGGGCTTGTCTTCAAACTCGAACAGGCTCTCGTCGGCAAGAAGCGCCTCGGGCAGCTCGCGCGAATACCAGCTCTCAAGCTGTTTCGCAAGCTCCGGATATTCTTTCTCATAGCGCGCGAACATCTCGTCGTATGCTTTGACTTCGGGATCGATCTTCTTTTTCAGCGCGCGAAGGTGAGCGCGGACGTTCCTCGGAACGGTGAAGGGCTCGTTTTCCCAGCCGATGCTCTTCTTCCAGTCCTGTATGACGTCCTCGCCGAGCGGCGCGCCGTGGCTCGACGCGGAGCCCTGCTTCGCGGTGCCCTGAGCGATGTTGGTGCGCACGATGATGAGAGAGGGTCTGGCCGTTTCCTTCTTTGCTTTGCGGATCGCGGCGCGTATCGCGGCGATATCCTCGCCGTCCCTGACGCTTATGACCTGCCAGCCGTAGGCAGCGAAGCGCGCGGCGGCGTCCTCGGTGAAGGTCACGTCGGTATTGCCTTCGATCGTGATCTTGTTGCAGTCGTACAGCGCGATCAGCTTTCCGAGCTTTAAGGAACCGGCGAGCGACGCGGCCTCCTGAGCAACGCCCTCCATCATGCAGCCGTCGCCCATGAGCGTGAAGGTGTAGTTATCGAAAACGGGGAAGCCTTCGCGGTTGAAAACGGCAGCGAGGTGCCGTTCGGCCATCGCCATACCGACCGCCATTGCAAAGCCCTGGCCGAGAGGGCCGGTGGTCGCTTCAACGCCGGGGGTATTGCCGTATTCGGGGTGACCCGCGGTCTTGCTGCCGAACTGGCGGAAGGACTTGATGTCGCCGAGGGAGACGTCGTAGCCGAAGAGGTGCAGCAGCGCGTAGTCGAGCATGGACGCGTGCCCGGCGCTGAGGATGAAACGGTCGCGCCCGCGCCAGTCGGGGCGGGAGGGGTCCTTCCTGAGCTGCTCAAACACCGCCAGCGCCATCGGCGCAGCGCCGATCGCCATACCGGGGTGGCCGCTCTTGGCCTTCTGGATAGCGTCCGCAGCAAGCGTGCGGATCGTGTTTACCGTCATCGTATCTATCGAATTCATATATACCCTCCGTTAGCGTTTCTTGCAGCGAAAGCGGGCGGATGGACCGCATCGTTACACTTTATTATAACAATTTAGAGTACGCGCCGCAATACCGCGCGGAAAATATCCAATACCGCCCGAATATGCGGAACATTGACAGACAACCCGGATTTGGGTATAATCCATATATCACAGCAAAGGAAACCAGAGGTATGGAAAATCCGGCAACCAATCGCAGATCAGAATACAATCCGCTGAGATCACTTTTCAAAAAATGGGATAATCTTTCCAAAAACCTGCAGAAATACCCCGTAAGAGCTCCGATACTGCTTCCGGATCTTTTTGTTTGCGCTGACCGCGGCGTGGAGTTCACAAGGCTTATCGACGAGCTCAACGAGTTCCTTCTGGCGAGGAAAAACCTCATGGATTTCTACGGCGACGTGGACCACTTCGATTTCTTCCTCAACTATTGCAGTCCGGACGCCGGCTTTACGGAGATCGTCCGCCTGATGAACGAGGTCAAGGCCGCAGCCGGGTTCCGCAACCACTTCAAAGGCATCGTCCATATCGGGATAGACGACTGGATAGGGCATCACGATGAGACCTATTTTTCGGAGTTCCTAAGCTACCTTTCCGAGAACAGCCGCAACTGGCTCATCGTGCTTTCCGTCACCGACGATCCGGACAGGCATGACGGCATCGAGGAGATGCGCAGCGTCGTTTCGATGTTCCTCAGGGTCGAGCATCTTCAGATAAAGCTGCCCGGCGCGGAGCACTATCTGGACATGCTCGAGGGCATGCTTGAGGGCTACGGCATCAGCCTTGACGAAGACGCGAGGAAGGCCATGCTCGCGTCCATCAAGGTGCTTCGCAGGAACCGTTATTTCAGCGGTGAGTTCAACATCAACTGCCTTGCGGACGACATAGTCTACACGCTGTATTCACTGCCGGGCAGCCCCGCAAAGCTTCTCACAAAGGCGGATCTTGAAGGGTTCACGGCAAGCAGCGACTACATAAAACGCACCATTATCAGGATGCAGAAAAAGAACATGATCGGCTTTAACAACTGAGGAGGACGGTATGAGTTCCTATAGATTCGGAAGATACGTCGTTTCGGACCAGGAAACGCGCTGGGCGACCGAAAGCGAGATCAAGAGCAGCGGCACATACGTCGATCTCTTTGCGAAGAAGTATCCGACCGGCGGTCTGCCTCTGCTTTCAGACGGCAAAAAGGCCTGGATCGACGGCAGTGATACTCACACAATGATCTTCGGCGCGACCGGCTCCAAGAAAACAAGGCTTTTCTGCATGCCTATGCTCAATATTTTCACAAAAGCTGGGGAGAGCTTCATCGCGACCGATCCCAAGGGCGAACTGTACCAGAACACCTCCGGCATAGCCCGCGCCAACGGCTACCAGATCGTCGTGCTCAATTTCAGGGATATCGGCAGGGGCGATATGTGGAACCCGCTCGCTCTGCCCTACGAGCTTTATCACAGCGGGAACGTCGAAGCGGCCACGAGCATGCTCAACGACTTCGTAGCAACGATCTCCGAGCCGTTTATTACGAACACGCAGGATCAATTCTGGCCGCAGATGGCGGCGTCGTACGCGCTGGCGAACCTGCTGCTTCTGATGGACTGCGCTTCCAAGGAAGAGGCAAACGTCACCAGCCTCGCCGCGCTCTGCCGGGAAGGAACCTGCGATACGCTCAAACGCCTCGCGGAATCCATGCCGAGCGATTCCATCGCCAAAATAAACTACGACAGCGTGCTCTCAAACCCCGAAAAGACGAGAAACTGCATCTTCTCCATGCTATATTCGATGATCAGGGTCTTCGCAACGCAGAAAAATCTCTGCGGCATGCTTTCGAGGAGCTCAGTCGATTTCCGCACCGTCGGCCGAAAAAAGACCGCGCTTTACATCATCGTGCCGGATGAAAAAACCACCTATCATTTCCTCGTCACGACCTTTATCAAGCAGATCTACGAGCTTTTGATCGCCGAAGCGCAGAAATGCCCGAACGGACAGCTGCCCGTCAGGGTCAACTTCGTGCTGGATGAGTTCTGCAACATACCCAGGATCCCGGATATGCCGTCCATGATCTCCGCCGCGAGGAGCCGCAATATGCGCTACTACCTCGTTGCGCAGAGCAAGCATCAGCTCATCGGCAAATACGGCGAAGACGCGGAAACGATCAAGGGCAACTGCGACAACTGGGTGTTTTTAACGAGCAAGGAGCTCGATCTTCTCGAGGAGATCAGCAGGCTTTGCGGCGTAACGACCACCGCGGGCGGGAAGGAGCGCAGGCTCATCTCCACCTCCGAGCTGCAGCGTCTCGACAAGCAGAAGGGCGAAGCGCTCATCATGCACGCGAGGGAGTACCCGATCATCACCGAGATCGCCGACATATCGATGTACGAGCCCTTCGCCGGTTTCGAGGCCATCCCGCTCAGCTCGTTCACCATCCCGGAAACGAAAGTGTTCTCCGCTGATGCGCTCCTTCGCGGCGTGGTACGCGGTTACAGGAGAGCTCCGTTTTCCGGCAGGTACGGCGGATAACGTCAAAATGAGTTCGAAGAAGGACAAAAATTATCTTATAGAGCTCGCAGAGTTCAGGCGCAAGAACTTTGAGCGGGACCCGGATCCGGCTGTCGCAAGGCTGCTTGCGGAGGATTACGCTGCCATATCGCCTCTGGCCTATATGGAGCTCAAAGGAACTGAGGGCCTGAAGGAGGCGGCGGACTGGCTGCTGAAAGCCGCAAAGTACCGCCTTGATGCGTACCGGATGAGCGGGAATATCGATCATTTGCGCGAATATGTGCAGGATATGGAGAATGCCGCCGACATGCTGGAAGGGACCGCGTCCGATCGCGGCCGCGCAGGGGACGTTTATAAGGAACTGTGCGATGAAGTCATGCCGCTTGGCGAAAGCTCCGAATACGAGGATATATCCGTCTGTGCGAAATGCTTCAACGACCTCGGAACGTTTGCGTACGAAAGCTACGTAAAGAACAGAGCCGCCGACGATATCGTCCTTGCCGCAAACAGCTTCCTGACCGCAGCCGATATTATAATGAAGCTGAACTGCGGGACGACCGCCGTTTCGGCAAACGGAATGATCCGATCGGTCCTCGACAACAATCTGCTCCCTCCGGGGATGCTCTCCTCACAAGATCCTTCTCTGCTGCACGAGGTCTACACGCCCGAAAAGCAGCGCAGGCTGAGGCAGCATTTGATCAGCGCGTTCGACGAGCTGAAGGCACAGGTCCGGGAGGACTCGGCGCCGCCGCGGATGCTGATGCTCACCGAGGCGGCCCGCGGCTGCCTGAGCTTTGCAAGTTCATTCAAGCTGTCAGGCATGCTATCAGAATACACTGTCGAGGCCGAACGGTGGAGTTATAAGCTTGCGTCCGCGTCCGGCCGTCTTTCCGACGAAGTGATATATATCAACGACGCGTCGCGCTGCTTCCGCTATTCCGCTCTGATCTATGAAGGCAACAGAAAAGAGTTCTTTTCGATGATCGAAAGAGCCGGTGAGATGCTTAAAAAGCTTTATCTTCGCGCGCCCGATCCTGACCTGAACGGTTTTGCGGAAAGCTGGCTCGACACGGTGCTTGGCAGCACGTGGTTCACGGGGAGGACGAGGCCGATCGAGGTCTTTTCCTTCCTCGGCGATATCGTTCGGGTCTATGACGCCGCGATAGAGAAAGAGCTGATCGGCGCGGGAACCGTCTTCACGCAGCATCTCGGCAGGATAGCGGAGTTCTTCACGTCAGGCTTCGGTTTCGCAAAGAAGTACCGCGCGGGAGCCGCAAGGCGTTTTTTGATCGAGTGCAGCGCAGTTATTGCGATGAAGAAATACGGCGTCGTGTCGCCCGATCTTGAGGCGCCGGCCGAAGGATTCGCCGCTTATCTCGCCGAAAAGCACCCCGGGAAAGCAACGGATGAAGCCGTCAAGGCCCTTGAGGACGCGAGGAAGGCCCGGCATAGCAGCTGAAGCATGATCAAACGGGGGATACCCCTTCAAGAATAAGATCCAACGGAGGTACCAAATGACAGACGCAGGCAACATATTTTTCATTCCATTCGAGCTCCGGCTTATGGAATGGCTCCAGGCGCATCTGCCTGACTGGAGCATCGGCGCGATCTCCGCGCTTTCCGTATTCGGCGAGGAGATGCTCCTCGTGCTGATCCTCGGCTTCGTCTACTGGAGCTGGAACAAGCGTATGGGCAAGCGCCTCGGCCTCGTGCTGATCGCCGTTCAGATCTGTACTGCGATGATCAAAAACGTCGTGCTGCGCCTGCGTCCGTATATTGCCAGCGACAACATAAAGCTACTTCGCAAGATAGACGCCGACGCCGATATCTACGACGTCGCTGCGCAGGGCTATTCCTTCCCGAGCGGACATTCCGCGAACTCCACCGCCGTGTACGGCGATATCCACCGACAGGTCCGCAAAAAATGGACCCTCGCGCTCGCCGTCGCGCTGCCGCTGCTCGTCGGCTTCTCCCGGGTGGCTGTCGGCGCGCATTTCCCAACGGACGTGCTCGCGGGCTGGGCACTCGGCCTGGTCCTCATCTTCCTCGTTCCGTTCCTCGAGAGCAGAATCAAGAACCGCTTCGTGTTCTACCTGATCTTCCTCCTCGCGGGTCTGCCCGGGTTCTTCTTCTGCAGGAGCAGCGATTACTTCTCCTCCTACGGCATGCTGCTCGGCTTCACGCTCGGCATAGCCTTCGAGGGCAAGTTCGTGAACTTCGAAAACACGAGGAGCCCCCTCCGCATGATCCTGCGCGTCGTCTTCGGCGTGGCCGTGTACTTCGCGCTGAACACGCTGCTCAAAATGCCGTTCAGCAAGGATTTTCTCGAAAGCGGTTCCTTCCTTTCGCTCCTCACGCGTACGCTCCGCTACGCCGTCGTCGCCTTCGTCTGCTTCGGCGTTTACCCGCTTCTTTTCAAGCTCACAGCCGGGATCGGCAAAAAGAAATAAACCCCGATAAACTCGCAGGACCTGCCCGCCGGGCAGGTCTTTTTGCATCAAACCTGTTTATAAAACCATATCTTGATTATAGACGGGCGCGTACGCGTGTGATATAATATAAGGGCTGAATAAATTTACCCCCAAAAGGAGGAAAACCGAATGAAAAAGCTGCTATGCATCCTTCTCGCTCTGTTCATGGTCGCGGCGATCGCGCCCGTGAGCTTGGCCGAGAACGTACGCGTCGCCGACGACCCCGTCAATCCGAACGCGCTCCGCGTTTCCGAGGAAGCGGAAAAACCGGCCGCCGACCCCAACGAGATCGTGACCGTCGTCGTCAAGCTCAAGGACAAGCCCGTCGCCGCACGCGTGGACGACGTCCATTCCGAGATTGCGAACGACATTGCGTCCATTCTCAGGACCAGGCAGACCGCTGTAGAAAAAGCGGTCCTCGACCTGCTCGACAAGGGCGACACGATGCGGATCACCTATGAGTACACGCTCCTCTTCAACGGCTTCGCTGCCGAGATGCCCCGCTATATGATCGAGAAGATCGCGAGGCTCGAGGGCGTCGAGAAGGCGTTCGAAGCCCCGCGCTGGAATGCTCCCGAAGCCTTCGAGGGCGAGGACGACAGGCTCTCCTCCTCCGTTGGCTTCATCAACGGTGACGACGCGTGGAGCGCGGGCTACACCGGCAAGGGCACCACTATCGCCGTGATCGACACCGGCGCCGTCGTAGGCCACCGGGCCTTCAGCACCGCTCCCGCCAACCCCAAGATGACCTCAAGTTCCATCGGCACCGTGCTCGCAAACAACAACATGCACTGCGAGCAGCAGTACAGCGGAACGCTCAGCGCGTCAAATCTGTATTACAGCGCGAAGATCCCGTTCCGCTTCGACTATGCCGGCAGCGATACAGACGTTTCGCATGCCGACGCGGGCAGCGACCACGGCTCCCACGTTGCGGGCATCGCCTGCGGCTACTATTCCGGTTCGAGCTATACCGGCGTCGCTAAGGACGCACAGCTCATCGTCATGAAGGTCTTCGGTTCGAGCGGCGGCGCCGGATGGGACGTTATTGCCGCCGCGCTCGAGGACTGCGTTTATCTGGACGTTGACGCCGTCAACATGAGCCTCGGCTCCGGCTGCGGCTACACCTCCGACGATCCCGAGATGGACGAGCTCTTCGACCTGCTCTGCCAGCACGGCTGCAACATCGCCTGCGCCGCCGGCAACGACGGTTCCTCGAACGGCACCCAGTACTACGGCTCAAGCTACAAGACCTACGCGCTCGCCATGAACCCCGACAACGGCATCGTCGGCTCTCCCGGCACCTATTCCGACTCACTCTGCGTCGCCTGCTGCCAGAAGAGCTCCGCTTCCATGGTCTACTTCAGCAGCCACGGCAGCACGGCCGACCTCAGGATCAAGCCCGAGGTCAGCGCACCCGGCTACAACATCTATTCCGCGACTGACTCCGGCCTTTCCGGCTCCACCACCGGCTACGGCACCAAGTCCGGCACGTCCATGTCC
>JAFXSG010000026.1 GCA_017525875.1 Clostridia bacterium
CGTTCGTGCAGGTATTATGTTTTTCCATCGCGGTATTTTTTTTTCGCGGGTCGGTTGCTAGAGCAACCGATCGGCTGAATTGCCGCCCCTACGGGTTAAGGTAAGCCCGTCGGCAAGGGGAAGCCCGGCGGCTTTGTCGTTCCTTCGGCGTTCGTCAGATAAAACAAAACGGGCGGCAGATTGCCGCCCCTACGGATAAAAGAAATCTTCAGGCCTTCCCCTTTGAGGGGATGCGATCCGGCAGGTCGCACGGTGGCAGTTTGCTTAGGCAAACTGACGGATGAGGTGTTAAACATCAAGCATGGGAAACCGGCAGGTCGCAAGATCATTCGTAGGGGCGGCAACCTGCCGCCCGTCGGCAG
The DNA here is from genome assembly GCA_017525875.1 of Clostridia bacterium. Taxonomy (GTDB): domain Bacteria; phylum Bacillota; class Clostridia; order Christensenellales; family CAG-138; genus PeH17. The sequence goes on from JAFXSG010000026.1 coordinate 363, forward strand.
AGGATACGGAATACTGCGGCGGGAGCGTTCGTGCAGGTATTATGTTTTTCCATCGCGGTATTTTTTTTTCGCGGGTCGGTTGCTCGAACAACCGATCGGCTGAATTGCCGCTCCTACGGGTTTAAGTAAGCCCTCCGGCATGTGGAAGCCCGGCGGCTTTGTCGTTCCTTCGGCTTTCGTCCGATAAAACAAAACGGGCGGCAGATTGCCGCCCCTACGGGTTGATCAAACATCGGGCCTTCCCCTCGATCAGGTTTCGATCCCCACCGCTTTCAGGAACCGGGCGAGCGGCGCGGGCAGCTCGTCCCCAGAGAGACCGGTCATGCCGAGGGGGATATCCTTGTTCGCTCCGTGGAAATCGCTGCCCGCCGTCGCGAAAAGGCCGAAGCGCTCCGCGTAAGCGAGCATCTTGGCGCACTGCGCGGGCGTAAAGCGGGAATAGAACGCCTCGACGCCGCGAAGGCCGAAGTCCGTCAGCCGGGCGAGGCGGCGCTCCATTTCGGTGCCTTCGATGCACTGATCCCCGTCGCCGAAGAACGGATGTGCGAGCACCGGCACGCCGCCGGAATCGAGTATCGCCGCGATCGCCTGCTCCGGCCGGATGAAGCCGGTATTCACGCGGATGCGGTTCAGCACGTCGAGGATCGCCTGCCGGCGGGTCCCGGCATAGCCGTATTTCACCATCAGATTGCCGATATGGGGCTTGCCGGGGTTGGGGCGCGAAAGCAGCTCGGCGACCTCGTCGGCGGGGAAGGTCATGCCGAAATCGCTTTCGAGGGCCGCGAGCCTCTTTTGGACCTTCTCCATGCGGATGCCGTGCGCGGCGCCGGCGAGCGCGGCGAACGGTTCGGCGGCGGGATCGAAGCCGTAGCCGAGGATGTGATACTTGCCCTCCTCGTCGCGGCAGGAGAACTCGACGCCGGGTATGAAGAGCGGATCGCCGGGAAGCAGCAGCCGGGGGATCTCCGTGCAGGCATTCACCGCGTCGTGATCCGTGACCGCGAAAACGGAAAGCCCCGCCTCGCGGACGCGGGAAAGCAGCTCTCCGGGCGTGCAGGTCCCGTCCGAGGCGGTGGTGTGCATATGAAGATCTATCGAAGCGGGCGTGATCATCGGCGCGCTATTCGCGAAACCGGATGCCGTTCTCGCCGGCCTCCTCTATGATCGCGAGGGACAGGCAGTCGACGCCCTCGGCGCGCAGCCTGTCGCCGCCGCCCTGAAAGCCCTTTTCGATCGCGATGCCGACGCCGACGAGCTCCGCGCCCGCGGCGGCGATGATGTCCCGAAGGCCGCGCATGGCCTCGCCCCTCGCCATGAAATCATCCACGATCAGCACGCGGTCGCCCTCGTGCAGCCAGCTTTTCGAGCAGGTCAGCGTGACGGTTTTGCCGTAGGTGTAGCTTTGGATCTCGCTCGTGTAGACGTCGCCGCCGATATTGCCGCTCTTCGCCTTCTTGACGAACAGCATCGGCACGCCGAACTCCTCCGCCGTGATCGTCGCGATCGGGATCCCGCTCGCCTCGCAGGTCATGATGAGGTCGATCTCCTTACCTGCGAAATGGGCTTTGAACTCCTTTGCGAGCGCGCGAAGGAGCGCGGGATCGACGCGGTGGTTCAAAAACCCGTCCACCTTCACGATGTTTCCCGGCAAGACCCTGCCCTCCCTGGCGATGCGGTCCTGTAAAAGCTTCATCGGGGTAACCTCCTGAGTGTTCTGTCCACTATATTATGCACTATTTCGCGCCGGGTTTCAAGCGCAGAGCGCAAATTGCGCCGGGAACCTGCAGGCAGTATTCATTTTCGCGCCCGAATATGCTATAATGCAGGCATCCGATGAAAGGATAAAGGATGAAAATGCTCAAAAAGCTTGCAGCGATATTATTCTGCCTGGCGCTTTTGCTCGCCCCGCTCGCCGTGCGCGCGGAAACGGGGACGCAGGCGCGGGACATCACGAAGGAGTGCGTTCTGACGCTGAGCGGCGAACCAATCGAGCCGCGGCTCATCGACGGGGACGAAAACACCTACGGCGAATTCCCCCCGGGCGCGATCGGCATCTTCTCGCGCGAACCGATCGGCGGCGTCTATATCCGCTTTGACAGGGCGCCCGGCGAATGGATCATGAACACCGGAACGGCCTCGCATGCCTGCGGCGGGGACGGGTTCCTGCACGAGTATCAGCGCGTGGACGAAACCACGGGCGAGGTGATCCTGCGCTTCCCCGGCACGTTCTCCATTTCGGAGCTAACCGTGCTTTCAAAGGGCGAAAAACTGCCCGACCTCGTTCAGCTCTGGCGCCCGGCGGAGGGCCCGGCCGATATCATGATCATGCCCTGCCGCACAGGCGACGAGCATCTCTTCTTCGCCGGAGCCGTGGCGGACGCCGTGGACCGCGGGGCGGAGGTGCAGGTGTGCCTGTTCACGGAGCACCCCGATTCCCATTCGAGGCTGCATGAGTTCCTGAACGGCCTCTATGCCTGCGGGCTGGACCGGTACCCGGTCGTCGGCCCCATGCCGGACGTGTGGTTCGCCCCCGAGGAGGCGGACGCGCTGGCGATATTCGAGCAGGCGGGCTACGGCTATGACGATATCGTCGCCTACGAGACAGAGCTGCTGCGCCGCTTCAAGCCGCAGATAGTGCTCGCGCACGACGCGGCGGGCGAGGACGGCTGCACCGCTGCTGCCGCGCTCAGCCACGCCATCCGCGACGCGGTGGACGCAAGCCCCAACGCGGCGAGATACCCCGGCTCCGCCTCGCAGTACGGCGTCTGGGACCCGATCAAGGTCTATCTCCATCTCTGGCCCGAAAACGCGATAAAGTTCCGCATAGACGAGCCGCTGCCGTCCTTCGGCGGCCGGACCGCGTTCGAGCTTTCGCAGCAGGCGTACCGCATGCATCAGTCCCAGCTTTCGGGCAAATACGCCGCGTGGATCCTCGGGACGGAAGCCTCGCCCGTGAGCAGCTCGGCGGGGTTTCCGGCGGAGTACTCGCCCGTGAACTTCGGCCTCTGGTACGACCGCACCGGCGGGGACAGGGTAAAGACGGATTTCTACGAGCATATCGTTTTCTACGCGGACGGCGGCCCGCTCGACCCCTCGGGGCTTAGCCCCGCGCCGGAGCCCACCGAAGCGCCGGAGCCGACCGCGGCGCCCGCCGAGAGCGCCGAGCCCCCTGAAACGGACGGACCGACCGAGAGCGCGGCGCCGACCGAAGCGGCCGAAACGCCGGACGGCACGGAGAAGCCCGCCGCGAAGCCCGGCCGGACCATGTCCCCGGTGCTCGTGGTGCTGATCCTTGCCGCACTGCTCGCCGCCGCCGGAGTCGGGATCCACTTCGTGATCAAGGCGAACCTCGATTCAGCATATGACCGCATATAAAAAATGGGAGCAGACCACCCGGCCTGCTCCTTTTTGAAATGAATTGGAGGGATCGTGACGTGACGTGCAAAATGCCTTCCGATTCGTTCCGGCGGGACTTGCCGTGCTCTGCGGCGATCGAGGCAAATTATCCGCCTATATATAAACCAGTTCAAAAACGCGTTTTCTGACACGTTTTTGCGAAAAAACACGAAAAATCGAAAATATATTTTTTCGAGAGCTCTTTTTTGGCGAAAATCGCCACGCGGGACGGCGCTCGCGCTGTTTTCACGCGGCCGCATCCGCAGTTGACGGCTCGGCGGGATTATGCTATTATTGCCGTAGGTCGATAGACGGCCTATGACTGGAGGCAAACGGTTTTATGGATATCTTCAGCGTGATATCCCTGCTCGGCGGGCTGGCCATGTTCCTTTACGGGATGCGGCTCATGGGCGATTCCTTGAAGGAGAACTCTTCCGGCACGCTCAAAAAAGCGATGAGCAAGGTCACTAACAACCCGATCAAGGCCTTTATCCTCGGCCTGCTCGTCACGGCGCTCATCCAGTCCTCCACGGCGACCATCGTCCTCACCGCGGGCCTCGTCGGCGCGGGCATACTGACGCTGCGCCAGTCCCTCGGCATCATCGTCGGCGCCAACGTCGGCACCACGGTCACGGGCCAGATAATCCGCCTGCTGGACGTCGACTCGTCGAACGCGTCGTTTCTCCGCTTCTTCCAGCCCTCGACTCTCGCCCCGATAGCGCTCATCATCGGCATCCTGCTGATAATGACGAGCTTCTTCAAAAACTCCAAATCCATAGGCAAAATAGCGATCGGCTTCGGCATCCTCTTCTCCGGCCTGCTCAACATGACCGGGGCGGTGGATTCGCTCTCGGAGTCCGGCGTGATAGAACAGCTCTTCTCCGGCCTCGGCAGGAGCCCCTTCCTCGGCTACGTCACCGGCGCGGGCGTCGCGTTCATGCTGCAAAGCTCGTCCGCCACGATAGGCATCCTGCAGGCGTTCTCCTCCTCCGGCATGCTCACCTTCAAGGCCATCTATTCGGTCATAGTCGGCGTGTACCTTGGCGACTGCGTCACCACCGCGATAGTCATCTCCATCGGCTCCAAGGCCGACGCCGGCAGGGTCGGTATCGTCAACATAATTTACAACCTATGCAAGAGCGCGCTGGTGCTCGTCGGCGTCACGGTCGTGCACAAGCTCGGCCTGCTGGACAGGCTGTGGGAAGCGCCGGTCAATTCGAGCATCATCGCGAACGCGAACACGATATTCAACCTCATCTGCGCGCTGACGCTGCTCCCCGCGATGACGATGTTTGAAAAGCTGAGCCTCCGCATCGTGAGGGACAAGCCCGAAAAGGAGAGCAGGTACAAGTCCGTTACGGACGCGCTCAATCCCGTCTTCTTCAACACTCCCGCGCTCGCGCTGGAAAGCTGCTACAAGACCCTCCTCGCGATGTTCGACGCGGCGAGGAGCAATATCGAAAGATCCTTCGGCCTGCTAAAAAAATACGATCCCGCCGTCCACAAGCTGATGCTTGAGGAAGAGGAGGAGATCGACCGCATGACCGACACCCTGTCAAAATACTTGGCGGAGTTCCTGCCCCACCTGCAGATCGACGATCACGTCGCCATACTGAACCAGTATTACAAGATCAATTCGGAGTTCGAGCGCCTCGGAGACCATGCCGTGAACATCGCCGCTCACGCCGAAAACATGAAGAACAACTCCACCTCCTTCTCGGCCTCCGCCGTCACGGAGCTCGCGGTGCTTGAAAAAGCGATCGCGCGCATACTGGACGAAACGCGGCAGACCTTCGCCAGGAGGGACGTGGACGCCGCCGCCCGCATAGAGCCGCTCAATCAGGTCACGGGAGACCTTATCGCGAAGCTGCGCCGCAACCACCTCAGGCGCATGAGCACGGGCGAGTGCAAGTCCTACGCCGACGCGACCTTTACCGGCCTGCTCGGAGAGCTGCAGAGGATCGGCGACGTCTGCTCCAACGTCGGCGTGGCGACGATCATCCGCGTCCATCCGGAGCTTGCCGACCACGAGCACCTGTATTTTGAAAAGCTCCACGGCGGCGCCGACGCGGACTTCAACGCCGCCTACGACAGCGCCTACAAAGAATACTTCTCCATGCTCAACCCGCCCCCGCAGGGAAGCGCCGAGGCGGCGCAGTGAGAGCCGGGAACGCGTAAACGCCCGGGGGCGGCGGGCTGCCGCATTGCCGGCGGGCGTTCACTGCCTGCGGGCTTCCTTAAACCCGTAGGGGCGGCAATCTGCCGCCCGAGTGCTGCCCAAGCCGGAGGACTTCCATGCCGGAGGGCGTTCCCATGCCGGCGGGCTTCCTTAAACCCGTAGGGGCGGCAATCTGCCGCCCGCGGAGTATGCGTTTTCGCGTAAGGAAGAAATGACCCGTGAAAACGATCCTCTGCAGTATTCTGTATCCTCTACCTTCGGGCGGCAGATTGCCGCCCCTACGAACGACCGGTCCGGCGGGCTTCCCCTTGAGGGGAAGCTGTCATTTTGCTTAGGCAAAATGACTGATGAGGTGTGAAAGCGCATGCCAACTGAAGACTGAAAAATGAATAATGAATAACTGCTGAAGGTTTTCCTTAGGGGGAACCTTTCTTTTTTAACACCTCATCCACCGCAAGCGGTCCCCCTTCCCCTCCAGGGGAAGGCCGGAGGGCTTACTTAACCCGTAGGGGCGGCAATCTGCCGCCCGTTTTAGTTTTATTGACCGAGCTCCACGGGAACAGCCATGCCGCCGGGCTTCCCATGCCGGCGGGCTTCCTTAAACCCGTAGGGGCGGCAATTTGCCGCCCGCCGAGTACGCGTTTCCGCGCAAGGAAGAAATGACCCGGGAAAACGATCCTCCGCCGCATCATTCCGTGTCCTCTGCCGACGGGCGGCAGATTGCCGCCCCTACGAATGATTTGCCGCAGTATTCGGTGTAAGCGGCGGGCGGCAGATTGCCGCCCCTACGAACGACTGTGCCGGATCGCATCCCCTCAAGGGGAAGGCCTGATGTTTGATCAACCCCTACGAACGGTCGTATGCCCGGGCGCCGATCGTCAAACCGCCCGTGCGGAAAAACGCAAACGAGGCAGCAAAAAACCGGAGGATCTGCCGTCCTCCGGTCTTTTGATTTCTTCAATCCAGTTTGATTGTCTTTTCGCACCCGAACAGCTTCGCCTCGTCCGCGCTGTGGGTGATGAGCAGGATCGTTTTGAACCGTTTTCTGATGCGCGGCACGATGCGGCGCTTCAGCTCCTCGTCCAGCCCCTTGAGCGGCTCGTCGAGGATGATCAGATCCCCGCCGAAAGCGAGCGCCCGCGCGATCGAGACGCGGCGCTGCATCCCGCCCGAAAGCTCGCGGATCGGTTTGTCCGCGGCCTCGGTGAGCTCTGTCTCGCGGAGCAGCTCGTCCGTGAGCGCGGCGTTCTCCGCACGGGAGCCGGTCAGCACGGCGGCGATATTGCGCCTCGCGCTGTACCACGTCAGCAGGCGGTCCTCCTGAAAAACGACCGAAACGCGCTTCCCCTCAAGGCCCGAGATCTCGCCCGAGTCCGGCTTTTCAAGGCCGAGGAGCAGCTTTGCGAGCGTCGTTTTGCCCCTGCCGCTCGACCCCGTGACGCAGACCGCGGAGCCCTCCGGGATATCGAGCGAAAAGCCGCTGAGAACGGGCTTTTCCTTTTCTCCCGTGACGCTGTTTTTATAGGCAAAGCCAACGTTTTTAACGCTTATCATTCGCCAGCCTCCCGATCCCGCGCACGAGCAGCGCCTCGAGCGCCATGCTGATGAGGATTATCGCCGCCGTCCAGGCGAACAGCTCCGCCGTTTCAAGGTAGAGCTTGCTCTCGTAGAGCGCCTTGCCGATGCTGTTCCTGCTGAGCGCGATGACCTCCGCCGCGACGCAGCTCTTCCACGCGAAGCCGAAGCCGGTGCTCACCGCCGCGAGGAAATGCGGCAGCACGGACGGGACGTACACGCTTTTGAGCGTCCTCATCCGGCTGAAACGGAACACCTTCGCCATCTCTAAAAGCTGCGGATCGGTCCCCGTCACGCCCTTTGAAACGTTGGCCCACGCGATCGGCGTGACCATCAGCAGCGAAACGGCGACGGGCGTGCGCACGGGCGAGACGTAAAGCAGCAGCAGCACGATGAACGAGGTCACGGGAGTGGCCTTGATGATCGAGCGCAGGGGCGAAAGCAGCGCGTCCGCGAACGGCACGGAGGCAGTGACCGCGCCGAGCAGCGTTCCCGCAATAACACCCAGCGTGAAGCCTGCCGCAACGCGCAGCAGGGTCGAGCCGAGGCTGAGCCAGAACCGCCCGGTCTTCATCAGCTCCCAAAGCGTTTTCGCGGTGGAAACGGGCGAGGGGAGCAGCAGCTCGCTCCCCGCCGCCATGGCAGCGATCTGCCATAGGGCAAGCCAGAACACGGCCACTGCCGCATAGGTTATGAGCTTTCTTCCCTTGCCGCGCTTCATGCGCCGTAGTAGAAGTCGTCCGCGGGCAGCTGGCCGCCGACGCTCTTCGCGTCCGCCTCAAACAGCACGGAAAGCATGCCGGAGACCGCGGCCTTCATGTCCGCACCCTTGATGAAGGTGATGTTGCAGCCGGGGATCGCCGCCTTCGCAAGGCCCTCCTTGGGGAGGATCTCCGCTTCGGCGATCAGCTTCGCGGCCTCGTCGACGTTCGCGTTCACGAACTCCGCGGAGGCCTTGTAGTCGTCGAGGAAAACGTCGATCGCGTTCTTGTTCGCTTCGACAAAGCTCTTTCTCGCGATGACCACGCCCTGCACGAGCCGCGTCTCGGAGACCCTGTCCCACTCGGCGGTGAGGTCGATCGCGATGCGGAGGTCCTCGCTGCCGGCAAGCGCGGCGGTGACGTTCGGCTGGGGCAGCATGCCGATCTGCGCTTCGCCCGAGGCGAGCATTGTGGCGAGGGCGGCGTGTTCGCCGACGTATTCGACCTCGGCCTCGACGCCGTTCTTCTTCATGAGGTAGTTGAGGATGTATTCCGGCGTCGCGCCCTGGCCGGTAGCGTAGATGTGCTTGCCGTCAAGGTCCTTGAATTCGCCGATCTCATTGCCGTTCTCCAGCATGAAGAGCACGCCGAGGGTGTTCACGGCAAGGACCTGCACGTCGCCGTTCAGCTTGTTGTAGAGCACGGAGGCCAGATTGATCGGCACGCAGGCCACGTCCACGTCGCCGGAGATGAAGCGGGGCGCGAGCGCGTCGGGCGAGGACTCGATCGATACGCTGTAATGCGGGTATTCGTCGCCGATGAGCTTCACGATGCCCATGCCGGTGGGCCCCTTGAGGGCGGCGATGCGGATATCGGTGGTCTGCTCCTTCTTTGCGCAGGAAACGAAGGTGAGGCATGCGGCGAGCATTACGGCCGCAAGAATGAACGAAATGAGTTTCTTCATGGTATTTCTCCTTTAACAGTCTGCCCTTCGGGCATGCCTATTCTATCCCCGGGCAGGGGAAATGTCAACGGGAACAAGCAAATATAAAAAGAGAAAACGCCGCAGGGCGATATTGTCCGCGGGTCCCGCATTCCCGGCGGGCGTCCAATGGCGGGCTTATATGCCCCGTAGGGGCGGCAACCTGCCGCCCGAGTGCTTATTTTGACCCGTAGGGGCGGCAACCTGCCGCCCGCGTGTCAAACAATGCCGCGATGGAAAAACATAATACCTGCACGAACGCTCCCGCCGCTGCATTCCGTGTCCGACGCTTTCGGGCGGCAGATTGCCGCCCCTACGAACTACTGTGCCGGCAGGCGTTCCAAGCCGGAGGGCTTCCCCTTGAGGGGACGCGATCCGCAGGTCGCACGCTGTCAGCCGAGTTTAAGCGAAGGCTGACTGATGAGGTGTTCAAGCCGCGGACCGACAAACCCCGGAGTTGATTCATCCCAACACCTCATCCACCGCAAGCGGTCCCCCTTCCCCTCAAGGGGAAGGCCTGATGTTGACTTTGACCCGTAGGGGCGGCAATCTGCCGCCCGCGAAATAAACAGAGCAGCGATGGAAAAACAAATACCTGCACGAACGCTCCCGCCGCCGTATTCCGTATCCTCTGCCGCCCGCCGAGTACGCGTTTCCGCGCAAGGAAGAAATGACCCGTGAAAACGATCCTCCGCTCCATCATTCAGGGTATTCCGCCTTCGGGCGGCAGATTGCCGCCCCTACGAATGATTTGCCGCTGCATTCCGTGTCCTCTGCCACATTCCCGCCCCATATTTGTTTCGGGATTGTAAAAAATTATGTTTGCGGTAAACTATTGATTGTGGTATTATTAAAAGGATAGATGAAAATGGGGGAGTGGACCCGGTCCGCTTTCCCTTCTCAGGAGGATGAATTGAAAAAAACTCGAATAAACTGGGCCACGATCGTCATCTACCTCGTCATTTTCGGTGCGCTCGTGGCGCTCGTGCTGGCCGGCAACGGCACGCTCAATAAAAAGCCCGACGAACTCAGGACGGCGGAGTTCTACCAGCTCGTCCGCGCGGGCCTTTCCGCGGAACCGAACGGCGATAACACCCGCGTTTTCGCCGTCCAGATCACCGAGGAGATCGCTTACGGCCTCTACACCGAGGGCGTGACCGAGGATGAGTTCACAAAGTTCAAGTCCGGCAAGACCTACGACTTCTTCGTCACCGTCGAATCGGCGGAGACCTTCCAGAACGAGATGTCAAGGCTCATCGCCTCGGCGTACCCGGAGACCTTCAAGTCCGCGGACGACGTGACGATGCTGAACTACGGCTTCTATTTCCAGATCAACAAGCAGCCCACCACCCCGTGGTACATAGCGCTGCTGCCGTACCTGATCCTGCTCGCGGCGATGATCGTCCCGATCGTGCTGATCACGAGGGCGAACAGCGGCAAGCAGGGCGCGAACTTCGCAAAGAGCCGCGCCAGGATGGCGGATGAGAACAACACCACCACCTTCGACAGCGTCGCCGGCGCGGATGAGGAAAAGCAGGAGCTCAAGGAGGTCGTGGACTTCCTGCGCAGCCCGAAGGACTTCCTCAACATGGGCGCGAGGATCCCGAAGGGCGTTCTGCTCGTCGGCCCTCCGGGCACGGGCAAGACCCTGCTCGCGCGCGCTGTCGCGGGCGAAGCGAACGTTCCGTTCTTCTCCATCTCCAGCTCCGAATTCGTGGAGCTCTACGTCGGCGTCGGCGCGAGCCGCGTGCGCGATATGTTCCAGACCGCGAAGCGCAGCGCTCCCGCGATCATCTTCATCGACGAGATCAACGCGGTCGGCCGCCAGCGCGGCGCCGGCCTCGGCGGCGGGCACGATGAAAGGGAGCAGACGCTCAACCAGCTGCTCGTAGAGATGGACGGCTTCTCCAACAACGAGGGCATCATCGTCATGGCCGCCACCAACAGGCCGGACGTGCTCGACCCGGCGCTGCTGCGCCCCGGCAGGTTCGACCGCCGCATCACCGTCAACTATCCGGACGTCAAGGGCAGGAAGGAGATCCTCGCCGTCCACGCGAAGAACAAGCACCTCGCCAAGGAGGTCGACCTTGAAAAGATCGCCAAGCTCACCCCCGGCAGCACCGGCGCGGACCTTGAGAACATCCTCAACGAGGCGGCGATACTGACCGTCCGCAACAGGCGCACGGAGATCACGAACGCCGATATCGACGAGGCGATCAAGCGCGTGTTCTACGGCCCGGAGAAGAAGAGCCGCCAGATCAAGCCGGAGGACCTGCGCGTCACCGCCTATCACGAGGTCGGTCACGCGGTCGTCGCCCACTGCACGCCGCACGGCGACCCCGTCCACGAGCTTTCGATCATCCCGCGCGGCCAGGCCGCGGGCTACACCCGCCAGCTGCCGGACGACACCTATTCCCACATGACCAGGAACAAGCTGCTCGACGAGATCTGCGTGCTGCTCGGCGGGCGCGCGGCGGAAGCGCTGCTGCTTGAGGATATCAGCACCGGCGCACAGAACGACCTTATGCGCGCCACCCAGATCGCGCGCAGCATGGTCATGGAATACGGCATGAGCGACGCGATCGGCCCCGTGTACCTCGTCGCGCAGCAGGAGGTCTTCCTCGGCAAGAGCTTCGCCCAGCAGCAGAACTTCTCCGACGACCTCGCCGCGAAGATCGATGCCGAGGTCCGCAGGATCATGGACGAGCAGAGCGACAGGGCGAGGGATATCCTCTCCTCGAACCGCGAGGGCATCGAGCGCGTGGCCAAATACCTGCTCGAGCACGAACAGATCACGGGCGACGAGTTCACGCGTGAATTCGCGGGCGAAGCGCCCGCCGGCGGAGCGGAAGCCGTTCCCGCGGGCGAACAGACCGCGGAGGCGGAGAGCGAAGCTGACAAATAACGAACGCTGAACGGGCCGGCGGCCGCCGGCCCGCTTTTTAAGGGAGGGACGAGCTTGAAGACCGGGACCGTGATGCTTGAGACGCTGTGCGTCCCCTGCGCGAACCGCTGCCGCTACTGCCTGCTCTCGTGGGACGGGCGGCCCGTCGGCGCGGACTGGGATGAAAGCTGCGCCGCCGCGCTGCGCTATCGCGACTGGCTGGAGGCAAACAGGCCGGAGGTCCGCTTCGATTTCTTCTTCGGCTATTCGATGGAGCATCCGCGCCTCCTTTCCGCGCTGGACTTTCTGAACTCGCTCGGCTCCGTGCAGGGGCGTATGCTCCAGATGGACGGCATGCGCTTTCGGGAAGGGGAGGAGCTCGGCGCTTTCCTTCGCGGCGTCAAGGCGCACGGCGTCCGCCGCCTCAATTTCACCTTCTATGGCACGGAAGCCTACCACGACCGCTTTGCCGGAAGGCCGGGCGATTTCCGTGGCCTCGTCCGCTATGCGGAGGCGGCGGCGGAGCTCGGCTTCGGGGTGAGCTGCGGCATGCCGCTCACGCTCGAAAGCGCGGCGCTTGCGGGAGAACTCGTTTCCGTTCTGCGCTCGGCAAAAATCGAGAATATCCGCCTGTTCGTCCCGCATTCGGAGGGCAGGGGCAGGAGCCTCGACCCGATCCGCATGACGCTCGAAGCGTTCGACGCGCTGCCGCGGGAGACCGCGGCGCTGCTGGACCGCGGGGCCTACAGGACCGAGGCGGAGTGGCTGCAGGGCGGCTTCCCGGAGGAAACGCGCCGCGCGCTGATGATCTCGCTGACGCCGGAGAACGTCAAAAGGCATCTCACCGCGCCGGTCGATGAGCTGATCGCGGAGGCGGAGGCGCTGGACGAGGCATATTATTCAGCCCTGCCGCCGGCGGACGAGCTCGCCGGGCTGTACGGCGACCGCGAAAGCACAAGGCTGTATTCACGGCGGGACCTGCTCGATAAATACAGGAAACGCTTTATAAAGCAAAACGGGCTCAGCCTGTACGACGTGACGGACGAGAGGCAGACCGGTTCAAGGCGGTTTTGACGCGGACGCCGCGCCGATCCAGCAAAAAACACCCACGGGGAAGAAACTATGAAACAGGAAAAAAGCTGCGGCGCGGTGGTCTACGCCGAAACGGGAAGGGGCCGGCTCTACCTCGTCGAAAAGATGCTGCACGGGCATTTCGGCCTCCCGAAGGGGCACATGGAACCGGGCGAAAACGAGCGACAGACGGCGGAGCGCGAGATCCTCGAGGAGACCGGGCTCCGGGTCTCGGTCGACACGCGCTTCCGCGAGGTCACGACCTACAGCCCGGCGCCGGGCGTGATGAAGGACGTGGTGTTCTTCGTCGCTCGGGCGGCGAACACGCGCACGACGCCCCAGCCGACCGAGGTGGAGTCGATAGCCTTCCTTCCCCTCGAAAAGGCGCTCACGCGCCTGACCTACGAGAGCGACAGGGAGGTCGTGCGCCGCGCGGACAGCTATCTTTCAAAATGAAGACGCCCGCAAAGAATGAAGGAATGAAGACGCTTCGCTGATGATCTCAGCGGGCGTCTTTGCTTCAATGGCGGTGCAAGCCGCCAATCCACGGAGCGCCGCAGGCGCGAGAATTCATGACGGCAAGGCCGTCGATCCATTGTTATAAACCCGTAGGGGCGGCAATCTGCCGCCCGCTGAGTACGCGTTTCCGCGCAAGGAAGAATGATCCGTGAAACCGCACCTCCGCTGCATTATGCTGCCGTTGCCTGCGGGTCGGTTGCTCGAGCAACCGACCCGCGGAGTACGCGTTTCCGCGCAAGGAAGAAATGATCCGTGGAAACGATCCTCCGCCGTATTCCGTGTCAGTTACCTGCGGGCGGCAGATTGCCGCCCCTACGAGCGACTGTGCCCGAGGGCGTCCGCTGCCGGAGGGCTTCCCCTTGAGGGGAAGCTGTCTGAGGCGGCGCAGCGCGGCGCGAAGACTGATGAGGTGTAAAGCGGCAGATCGATCAAATTCCGGAGTTGGCTTTTCCCAACACCTCATCCGACCTCGGGCTTTAAAGCCCGAGGCAACCGTGCGACCTGCCGGATCGCATCCCCTCAAGGGGAAGGCCTGAACAGGATTCCGTGTCCTCTGCCGCCCGGGGGAAAA
>JAFXSG010000007.1 GCA_017525875.1 Clostridia bacterium
GGAGCGCCGTTCCCATCACATCTTTTTTCCGCCGCGGCACCGTCAGGCACGGCGGGCGGCAGTAACGAAAACGGCGGAGGAGCGCTGTTCCCATCACATCATTTTTCCGCTGCGGCACCGTCAGGCACGGCGGGCGGCAGTAACGAAAACGGCGGAAGAGCGCCGTTCCCATCACATCTTTTTTCCGCCGCGGCACCGTCAGGCACGGCGGGCGGCAGTAACGAAAACGGCGGAAGAGCGCTGTTCCCATCACATCATTTTTCCGCCGCGGCGCGATTCATTTCCCGTTGCTCACGTGCTCGTTTCGTGGTATAATACTTTTATTATGGGCCGATCCGTGCTTTCGGCGCGGAGCCCAGCGGGAGATACTCAATGAAGCTTATCGCGATCGACGGAAACTCACTTATGTTCAGGGCGTTTTACGCTCTGCCGAATATGACGAACCGAGCGGGCGAGCCGACCGGCGCGCTGCACGGCTTTCTTTCCATGCTGCTCAAGCTCGTGGAGATGAAGCCGGATTACCTGCTCGCCGCCTTCGACATGCACACGCCCACCTTCCGCCACGAGCAGTATGCGGACTACAAGGCGGGCCGGCGCGAGACGCCGCCGGAGCTGAGAGCCCAGTTCCCCGTGCTCAAGGACCTGCTCCGCAGTATGGGCGTCGCCGTCATAGAGTGCGAGCGCTACGAGGCGGACGACATCCTCGGCACGTTTTCAAGAAAGGCCATGGCCGCAGGCGCGGACGCGCTGCTCGTTACCGGCGACCGCGACGCGCTGCAGCTCATAAACGATAAGGTCCACGTGCTGATGACCAAGAAGGGCATCACGGAGACCGTGGAATACGACGAGGCGACGCTCAGGGAGGAGTACGGCCTCGAGCCCGCCCGCATGACCGACCTCAAGGGCCTGATGGGCGACAGCTCCGACAATCTGCCCGGCGTAAAGGGCGTGGGCGAAAAGACCGCGCTCAAGCTGCTTGAGAAGTACGGCACGCTCGACGGGGTGCTCGCGAACGCCGAAAACGAGAAGGGCGCCCTGCGCGAAAAGCTGATCGCCGGGAAAGAGCAGGCGCTCATGAGCCGCCGCCTGGGGACGATCGATACGGCCGCGCCGGTCGCGGAGGAGCTTTCGGACTGCCGTTTCGATCCCGCCCGAATGCGCTCGGCGCTTCCGGAGCTGACGAAGCTCGAGCTGCGCGCCGTCACGAAGCGCGTCGCGGAGCTCTCTCCGGAGGCGGGCGCGGCTCCCGCACCCGCGGCGGAGAATACCGAATACAAAACCGAGGATATCAAGCTGCTGACCGCGGAAGAGCTTTTTGCCGCCTGTGCCGCTCTTCGCGGCTCAAAATACTTCGCGCTCGATCTCACGGAGACCGAGGTGCGCTTTGCGGGAAGCGCCGAGGAGCTTCCCGGCGATATCGCCTGCTATACCGCGCGGCTCGGCGGGACGCTGCTCGAGAGCGGCGTTTCCCCGGAGGACGCGGCTCAAGCGCTCCGTCCCATCCTCGAGGACGGGGCCGTGAATAAGGTCGTTTTCGACGGGAAGAAGCTCATGTGGGCGTTTTCAAGGCTCGGTGTGGAGCTTGCCGGGATCGAATTCGACGCGATGATCGGCGACTATCTGCTGAACGCGCTGCACCCCGCGAAGGACCTTGCGACCCTTGCCGGGGAAAGCGGGCTCGGCGCTCTGCCCTCCCCCGCCCAGCTCCTCGTGCTGCGCGAAAAAATGCTCGCGGCCCTTCGGGAAAACGGCATGACGGAGCTGTTCCGAACGGTAGAGCTGCCGCTTGAGACCGTGCTCTTCGATATGGAGCGCACGGGCTTTATGATCGACCGCGGAGTGCTCGAGGAGCTTGGAAAAAGCATGAAGGAGCGCATAGCGGAGCTCGCGGGCGAGATCCACGCGCTTGCGGGCGAGGAGTTCAACATCCTCTCCACAAAGCAGCTCGGGCATATCCTGTTTGAAAAGCTGGGCCTGCCCGCCAAAAAGAAGACCAAGACCGGCTACTCGACGGACAGCGACGTGCTCGAGGCGCTCGAGCCGTATCACCCCATCGTGAAGCCGGTCATCGAATACCGTTTCCTAACGAAGCTGCGCTCCACCTTCATCGACGCGATGCTCGAAAAGATCGGCCCGGACGGCCGCATCCACACGACGCTGAACCAGAACGTGACCGCGACGGGGCGCATCAGCTCCACGGAGCCGAACCTGCAGAACATCCCCGTCCGCACGGAGCTCGGGCGGCAGATTCGCCGCGCGTTCATCGCAAGCCCCGGCAATCTCCTCGTCGGCGCGGATTATTCCCAGATCGAGCTCCGGGTGCTTGCCCACATGAGCGGGGACCCGACCTTTATCTCCGCGTTCAATAATGGCGAGGATATCCACGCCCGCACCGCGGCGGAGGTCTTCGGCGTTCCTAAGGACGAGGTGACCCGCGAGATGCGCTCGAGCGCGAAGGCCGTCAATTTCGGCATCGTGTACGGCATTTCCGCGTTCGGCCTTTCGGAGCAGCTTGGCATCTCCCAGAAGAAGGCGGCGGAATACATTTTAAAATACCTCGACCGCCTGCCCGGCGTGAGGGACTATATGGAAGCCGCGAAACAGGCGGGGCGCGAAAAGGGCTATGCCGAAACGCTCTTCGGCAGACGGCGCAGCCTTCCGGAGCTCCGGTCCTCCAACTTCAACACCCGCAGCTTCGGCGAGCGCGTCGCGATGAACATGCCCATCCAGGGCACCGCGGCGGACATCATCAAGTCCGCCATGGTGAAGGTGCACGAGAGGCTGAAGGGCGAAGGCCTTTCGGCGAAGCTCGTGCTGCAGATCCACGACGAGCTGCTGATCGACACGCCCGAAAACGAGGCGGAGCGGGTCGCCGCTCTCCTCTCGGAGTGCATGAGCGGCGTGATCGCCCTCTCCGTGCCGCTCGCGGCGGACGTTGAGGTGGGGCGCAGCTGGTTCGACACGAAATGATTTTTGAGGCGATACCATGATCCTTGGACTTACCGGCAGCATGGCGAGCGGCAAATCGACGGTCTCCGCCATGCTCAAAGAATACGGTCTGTACGTTCTCGACGCGGACGAAGAAGCCCACGCGGTGCTTGAGCTGCCCGCCGCGGCGTCAGAGCTTTCCGCGCTTTTCGGGGAGGATATCCTCGATGAAGGCGGCGCGGTCGTGCGCGCAAGGCTCGCGGAAAAGGCGTTCGCCTCCGCGGAGGAGACGGCGAAGCTCAACGCTGTGATCCACCCCGCGGTGATACGCGCCATGCTTGAAAAGGCGGAGGAGTTTTTGCTCGAATACCCGGAGATCCCGGTCGTGTTCGACGTGCCGCTCCTTTTCGAGAGCGGGATGGACAGGCTCTGCGACCGCGTGGTGACCGTCGCCGCGGACGACGAGGTGCGCTATCTGCGCATCATGCTGCGTGACGGGTTGACGAGGGAGCAGGCTTCAAGGCGCATCGCGAGGCAGACGCCGCAGGAGGAGAAGATCGCCCGTTCGGACGCGGTCGTTTTCAACAACGACACGCTGACGGAGCTCCGCGCGGAGGTCGGCAGAGTGCTTTCGGAGCTCGGCCTCGGCGCTTTCCTGCCGGAAGGAGCGGTGTGAAAATGGCCGTTCGTTCAGGGAAAAAGCGAGCTGCCGTGCTGGCGCCGCTGATCGCGGCGGCAGTTATCTTCGCCTGCTTCGGCTTGCTTCTCGTCCACGTTATGAACCGCAAAGCGGGGAGCTATCCGCGCCTGTACGCGGATGAGGTCGCGGCCGCTTCGGAGCGGTACGGCCTCGATGCGGACCTCGTTTTCGCGGTGATCCGCACCGAAAGCTCCTTCAAGCCGGACGCCGTTTCGAGCGCGGGCGCGAAGGGCCTGATGCAGATCATGGCGCCTACGGCGGAATGGGTCTGCTGGCGTTACAAGGAGGAATACGACCCCTCCCGCATCTTCGAGCCGGAATACAATATCGAGCTCGGCTGCCGCCTGCTTTCCTACCTGATCGATCACTACGACGGGAACACAGAGTATGCCGTCGCCGCCTACAACGCGGGCAACGGCCGCGTGGACGGGTGGCTGCAGGATCCCGAGCGATTTCGGGACGGCAAGCTTATGATACCGATCGACGAAACGCGAAACTACGTTAAAAAGGTGCTTGATTCCTATGAAAAATACAAGCAGCAAACGAATAACTGAGCGGCTTTGCCTGGCATTGGCGGCGGTGCTGCTCGCCGCGTTCCTCTGTGCCTGCGCGCGCGGGAACCCCGGAGGCGCGACCCCCGCTCCACAGCAGACGCCCGAGCCCACGGCGGATGCGGAGCTTTCCCCCGCGCCGGGCGGAAAGCTGCGCATGGCGATGCCCGAGAACCTTTCGGTCGGCAACGCGTTTTACGACCCGCTGATCGTGAACACCGAAGAGGCGCTGAACCTCTATTCGCTGGTCTTCGAGCCGCTGATCGCGGTCGACGAAACGAACGGCCTCGTGCCCTGCCTCGCGATCAACTGGAGCGCAGCGCCCCACCTTGAGAACGCGTGGATGATCAACCTGCGCGAGGGCGTGCGCTGGCACACCGGCGCGGCGCTGACGGCGGACGACGTTATCTACACCTTCGATCACCTCAGGCAGCTCGGCGCGGAAAGCTATTACAAAAGCAGCGTGAACGCCATCGAAAGCATCATGAAGCTGGACGCGACTACGCTTATCGTGACGATGAACTCACCCGGGCTCATGAGCCTGTATTCGCTCAATTTCCCGATTATCAAAAGGGATATCTCCGCCTCGGTGCTGGTCGGCACCGGCGCGTACCGCGTGACGAGCTATAATGACGAGCGCATCGCGATGAGCGCCAACGCCGACTGGTGGGATCGCCCCCCGTACGTTCAGGCCGTTGAATTCCTCGCGAGGGACAGCAACGAGACCGCGCTCGCGAGCTATGCCGCGGGTCAGCTCGACCTCGTGCCGACGGCGCTGCTTGCCGCCGGAAAATACGGCGACGCGGGCGTGACGGTCGTTCGCGACTATATGACGCAGGGCATGGAGACGATGCTCTTCAACCACCGCCGCAGCCTTCTCGCGAAAAACGATCTCCGCCGCGCCGTCGCGATGAGCATCAACCGCACGCGCATCATCGCGAACGTCTACATGAACAGGGCGAGGAGCTGCGACGTGCCCGTCCCGCCGGACAGCTGGCTGTATAACGGCAGCAACAGGCAGATCGACTACGATCCCCAGGGAGCGGCGGCGCTGCTTTCGGGGCTGGGCTATACCCTGCACGACGACGGACTGCTGTACTCGGGCGGCGAGCCGCTCACGCTGACCCTGCTCGTGAGCTCTTCGAGCGAAAACACCACCCGCGCGGACGCCGCCGCCGCGATCGCCTCGCAGCTCGCGCAGGTCGGCGTCACGGTGAACGTTGTCACCGCCGCGCACAACTACGGTCAGACCGAGAGCGAATTCCTGACCCTGCTTTCCCAGATGAACTGGGATATCGCGCTCGTGGGCTTCAACCTCTCCGTCGCGAACGACCTTGCGCCCTACCTGACCGTGAACGGCGCTAACAATTTCGGCGCCTTCCCGGGGGAGGAGTTCACTCCCCTTCTGCGCGAGGCGCGAAACGCCGCGGACGAGGAGAGCTTGCGAAGCGCCTTCTACGCCCTCGAAGCGAAATTCACGGAGGACCTGCCGTTCCTCGTGCTGTATTTCCGCCTTAACAGCCTCGTCGCGAGGGCGGAGCTCAAGGGCGTAGCGGCCTTCCGCGAGCCCGCGCTGCTGCGGAATATCAAGAATTGGTATCTGAACGAGGAGTGAGGGGGCGGCCAAGCCGGCGGGCTTCCCCTGTGAGGGCATGCGATCCGCAGGTCGCACGCTGGCTGAAAGGCCCGAAGGGGCTTGAAGACTGATGAGGTGTCACGCTGCGTGAACTAATAGGTAAGAGTGAATAGTGAAGAGGTAGATTGAAAGTGTCCTTTGGGAAAATCTCTTGAGAATTGCTTTGGCATTTCTCTTAACACCTCATCCGTCATTTTGCCTGAGCAAAATGCCACCTTCCCCTCGAGGGGAAGGCCTGAAGCTATGAATCGATTCAACAGAAAGGACCCCCCTATGAAAAAACATCTTCTCCGCATCATCGCCGCCGCGCTGGCTGTCGCGCTTATCCTCGCGCTCCCGGGCTGCTCCCTGCTCGTGCCCGTGACCGGCGAATACCGGATCCTCTCGGTCAACGATATCGGCGTCAACCGGTTCTTCGCCGAGGGCAGCCCAGAGGGCGCAGCGTTCATAGAGTCCCTCGGCTTCGGAGAAGAGACGGGTTTTGACGGCCCCGCAAACGAGATCATGACGATCGGCCTCGAATCGGGCGGCACGGGGTACGTCACCAAGCTCGGTTTCATCACCTACGCCTCGTGGAGCGAGGCGGACGATATCATCACGGTCGTCTGCGATTCGGGCGAGGTGCTGATCCTCGAGCACATCCCCGGCTCCTCCGCCGTGACCTATTCGACGGACGGTTATCGGATACTGTTTTCCCGCATGTGAGAAGGCTTCAAAGGCTTTCCGCGCCCCGCAGATATTACAATGCGGGGCATTTATTTTTTGAATTGGCTATTGACAAAAAGCGGCTCAATCCGTTATACTGTAACCGTGAATAGAGGTGCAGGGGCCGAGGTAAGCTCAGCTAAACGGGCGGTTCCGGCGAAGCGTAATGCGTCCCCTGCCGAAAGTATGGTCCGCGGCCGCGCGTTCCATGCTTGGGCGCAATGCCCAGCGCATTGCGACTGTCATCTTCGGCTGCTCCCGCCCCCCCCGGCGGGCAAGGCAAGATGTTGCGCTATTTGAAAAGCACAGGCTTTTCGGCAGCGCGTTTTTTTTGTTTAGTACCGAAAATAATCCAGGAGGAAATATAAAATGGCAGAAAAAATCACATCCACGATCCGCCTTCGCATGAGCTCGCAGGACGCGCATTACGGCGGAAACCTCGTTGACGGCGCTCACATGCTCGCCCTCTTCGGCGACGTGGCGACCGAGCTGCTCATCAAGTGCGACGGCGACGAAGGCCTCTTCAAGGCCTACGACATGGTCGAGTTCATCGCGCCCGTCTACGCCGGCGACTACATCGAGGCCTACGGCGAGATCACTAACATCGGCAACAGCTCCCGCCGCATGAGCTTCGAGGCCCGCAAGGTCATCGTCCCCCGCACCGATATCAATGAGTCCGCGTGCGATTTCCTCGAAGAACCCATCGTCGTCTGCCGTGCGACCGGCACCTGCGTCGTCCCCAAGGATAAGCAGCGCAAGGAGCACGTCGTCGTCGCGAAGCCGGGCGGCGCCAAGGTCGTCAAGCAATAAGGAGAAAAGCTGTAATGGAAAAGCTTATCATCACGGCCGCCATCTGCGGCGCGGAAGTCACCAAGGAGCATAACCCCGCCGTCCCGTACACCGTTCGTGAGATGGTCAACGAAGCCAAGAGCGCCTACAACGCCGGCGCCGCCATCATCCACGTGCACGTCCGTGAGGACGACGGCACCCCCACGCAGAGCCGCGAGCGTTTCCGCGTGGTCATGGACGCGATCCGCGCTGAACTGCCGGACGTTATCATGATCCCCTCCACCGGCGGCGCGACCGGCATGAGCCCCGAAGAGCGCCTGCAGCCCACCGAGCTGTTCCCCGAGATGGCCACGCTCGACTGCGGCACCTGCAATTTCGGCGATGAGATCTTCGACAACACCATGCCCAACATGCGCGTTTTCGGCAGGCGCATGATCGAGAACGGCATCAAGCCCGAGTACGAGTGCTTTGAGATGGGTCATATCGACACCATCCTCGACATGGCGAGAAAGGGCGAGGTCCCCGGCGACCCGATGCAGTTCAACTTCGTTCTCGGCGTCAAGGGCTGCACCCCCGCGACCGTTCAGAACCTCTGCTGGATGGTGAACGCCATCCCGGCAAACGCCACCTGGACCGCGACCGGCATCGGCAGGGCCGCGTTCACCCTCGCCGCGCCGACGATCGTCATGGGCGGCAACGTCCGCGTCGGCTTTGAGGACAATATCTATCTTTCCCGCGGCGTCAAGGCCGTTTCTAACGGCGCGCTCGTCGAGAAGGTCGTCCGCCTCAGCCGCGAGCTCGGCCGCGAGATCGCTTCCCCGGAGGAAGCAAGGCGCATCCTCAGCCTCAAGCCGCTGAAATAAAAAACAATAAATAAACTATATTTTCGGAGGAAACAACAATGGAACAACTTAAAGGAAACAAGTACGGCACTCACCGCGTTATCGAGCCGAAGGGCGTTCTGACCCAGGCGGCATGGAAGATCGACAACGACATGACCAAGCGTTACAGCAACGAGATCATCTGCGACGTCATCTCCCTCAACATCGACTCCGCTTCCTTCACCCAGATCGAGGAAGCCTGCGGCGGCGACGAGCAGAAGATCGCCGACATGATCATGGGCATCGTCGCTGAGCGCGGCAAGCAGCAGAACCCCGTCACCGGCAGCGGCGGCATGTTCATCGGCAAGGTCGCCTACATCGGCGAAGACCTCAAGGACCGCGACCTCAAGGTCGGCGACAAGATCGCTTCCCTCGTTTCCCTCTCCCTCACCCCCCTCAAGATCGAAAAGATCCTCGCTGTTCATAAGGATATCGACCGCGTCGACATCGTCGGCCAGGCTGTCCTCTTCGAGAGCGGCATCTATGCCAAGCTCCCCGAAGACATGAGCGAGCCCCTCGCCCTCGCGGCGCTCGACGTCGCCGGCGCACCCGCGCAGGCACGCAAGCTGCCCAAGGAAGGCGACAGCGTCCTCATCCTCGGCGCAAACGGCAAGAGCGGCGTTCTCTGCGGCTATGAGGCCATGAAGAAGGTCGGCCCGAACGGCAACGTCGTCGGCGTCGTCCGCAACCCGAAGCAGGTCCCGGCTCTGATGGAGCTCGGCGTCTACAACAAGGTCATCGTCGCCAGCGCGACCGAGCCCGTTGCGGTGCTCGAAGCTGCGCTCGAGGCCAACGGCGGCAAGGAGTACGACATCTCCATCTGCTGCGTCAACGTTGAAAACTGCGAGATGAGCGCGATCCTCCCCGTCCGTGACGACGGTATCGTCTACTTCTTCTCCATGGCGACCAGCTTCACCAAGGCGGCCCTCGGCGCGGAAGGCATCGGCAAGGACGTCACCATGATCATCGGCAACGGCTACACCAAGGACCATGCCGAGATCACGCTGAACGTGCTGCGCGAGAACGAGAAGCTCCGCAAGCTGTTCGACGAGAAATACTGCTAAGGTTATGTCTCCGCTGCCCCTCTCACCGGGGGCGGCGGATCCATACTTCCGCCCGGTGCAGTTTGGGCCCTTCGGAGGCTCTCCGGCGCTCCGCTTTGCCGCCCGAAAGCGTATTCACCGCGCTTGAGGCTGCAGCTTTTCATTGAGCACTCTTCTTTTCATGAGGTTCAGGATTCCTCCTATCCCCACATTGCACGGAGCCCGGGCACCGGGCGATCTTTTCCCACCAAATATCTGAAAGGAGCCGGGTTTGCGAAAGCGCAAACGGTGAATGAATATGAATAAAAGCAGACAGTACGGCCTTTTTACCGACGTTCCCGACGAGCTTTGGAACGACTGGCGCTGGCAGGTGCAGAACCGCATCGAAACGCTGGACGATCTGAAGAAATACATCGCTCTCACCCCCGAAGAGGAGGAGGGCGTGCGCAAATGCCTCGGAACGCTCCGCATGGCGATCACCCCCTACTATCTCTCCCTGATAAATCCCGACGATCCCTATGATCCCGTCCGCCGCCAGTGCATCCCGTCCGCCGCGGAGCTCTATCAGGCGCCCGAGGATCAGCTCGACCCGCTGC
Organism: Clostridia bacterium; assembly: GCA_017525875.1. GTDB lineage: Bacteria > Bacillota > Clostridia > Christensenellales > CAG-138 > PeH17. The sequence goes on from JAFXSG010000007.1 coordinate 9,830, forward strand.
ACGAGGACACCGACTCCCCCGTGCCCGGCCTCACCCACCGCTATCCGGACCGCGTCCTGTTCCTGATCACCGACCAGTGCTCCATGTACTGCCGCCACTGCACCAGGCGCAGGTTCGCCGGCCAGCACGACACCGCCGTTCCCGACTGCCAGATCGAAGCCTGCCTCGACTATATCCGCAATCATCCCGAGGTGCGCGACGTGCTGCTTTCCGGCGGCGACGCGCTGATGCAGAGCGATGAAAAGCTTGAGTACATCATCTCCGAGCTCCGCAAGATCGAGCACGTGGAGATCGTCCGCCTCGGCAGCCGCACCCCGGTCGTCATGCCCCAGAGGATCACGCCGGAGCTGTGCGCAATGCTCAAAAAATACCATCCCATCTGGCTGAACACGCATTTCAACCACCCGAACGAGATCACCGAGGAATCCAAGCGCGCCTGCGAAATGCTGGCCGACGCCGGCATCCCGCTCGGCAACCAGAGCGTTCTGCTCGCGGGCGTCAACGACTGCGTCCACGTGATGAAGAAGCTCGTCAACGAGCTCGTCCGCATCCGCGTCCGCCCGTACTACATCTACGTGTGCGACCTTTCCATGGGCCTCAGTCACTTCCGCACGCCGGTCAGCAAGGGCATCGAGATCATCGAAGGTCTCCGCGGCCACACCAGCGGCTACTGCGTGCCCACCTTCGTTGTGGACGCGCCGGGCGGCGGCGGCAAGACCCCCGTCATGCCGAACTACGTCATCTCCCAGACCCCGAGGAAGACCATCCTGAGGAACTTCGAGGGCGTTATCACCACCTATACGGAGCCCGAGCACTACGACAACACCTGCCACTGCGAGACCTGCCGCAAGGCGCGCGGCGAGCAGCCGAACCTCGTCGGCGTCGCGGGCCTCGAGCAGGGCCGCACCGACGGAAGGATCTCCCTTGAACCGAACGACCTCGAGAGGCTCAAGAGGGGCAGAAAGAATTAACACCATCGTAGGGGCGGCAAGCCGATCGGCAGATCGCCGCCCCTGCTTTTTCAACTCAGGAGGTAAGCGAAATAATGGAAAGCAAACTTAACCTCAACCGTGAGCTCGTCGACAAGGCCCGGCAGCACGCGAGGCGCATCGCCGAGGACACGCAGAACTTTATCGATATCCATACCACCGTCACGGTGGAGCGCGCCGTGTGCCGTCTGTTCGGCATCGACGGCGTGAACGCGCTTGAAGTGCCCCTTCCGAACGTCGTTGTGGATCACCTTGTGGACAAGGGCATTTTGTCCGGCGGCGCGGCGTACTACATCGGCAACGCGATGTGCGAAACGGGTCTTGATCCCCAGAGGATCGCCGAGGGCATCGACGCGGGCGAGATCGACCTTTCTAAGATGGCTCCGCACACGATGGAGGAGATCCGCGCGGCGATCATGCCCGTTGCGGAGGCGACCGTGGAGCGCATAAAGAAAAACGTCGCAAAGCGCAATGAATACCTGAATGAATTCGGCGATAAGCAGGGCCCCTACCTCTACGTCATCGTCGCCACCGGCAATATCTACGAGGATATCACCCAGGCGAAGGCGGCGGCGAAGCAGGGCGCAGACATCATCGCCGTCATCCGCACCACGGGCCAGAGCCTGCTCGACTACGTGCCCTACGGCGCGACGACCGAGGGCTTCGGCGGCACCTACGCCACGCAGGAGAACTTCCGCCTGATGCGCGCCGCGCTCGACGAGGTCGGCGAGGAGCAGCACCGCTACATCCGCCTGTGCAATTACTGCTCCGGCCTGTGCATGCCGGAGATCGCCGCGATGGGCGCGCTCGAAAGGCTGGACGTCATGCTGAACGACGCGCTGTACGGCATCCTCTTCCGCGATATCAACATGCAGCGCACGATCGTGGACCAGTTCTTCAGCCGCGTCATCAACAGCTTCGCGGGAGTCATCATCAACACGGGCGAGGATAACTACCTCACCACCGCCGACGCGGTCGAAGAGGCGCACACGGTGCTCGCCTCCCAGTTCCTCAACGAGCAGTTCGCGCTCAAGGCAGGCCTGCCCGAGGAGCAGCAGGGTCTCGGCCACGCGTTCGAGATCTCGCCGGACGTTGAGAACGGCTTCCTCTACGAGCTTGCGCAGGCGCAGATGGCGAGGGAGATCTTCCCCAAGGCCCCCCTCAAGTATATGCCCCCCACCAAGTTCATGACGGGCAATATCTTCCGCGGGCACGTGCAGGACGCGCTGTTCAACATGGTCACGATCCTGACCGGTCAGAAGCTCCACCTGCTCGGCATGATGACCGAGGCGATCCACACGCCGTTCATGAGCGACCGCGCGCTCTCCATCGAAAACGCGCAGTACATCTTCCGCACGATGCACGACCTCGGCAGCGAGCTTTCCTACAAGAAGGGCGGCATCATGGAAACGAGGGCGAACTTCGTGCTCCAAAAGGCGGCCGACCTGCTTGGCGAGATCGAGCACATGGGCCTGTTCGCAACGCTCGAAAAGGGCGTGTTTGCGGACATCAAGCGCCCGCGCGACGGCGGCAAGGGCCTTGCGGGCGTTGTGACCAAGGCGGAGAATTACTTCAATCCCTTCGTTGAACTGATGTGGAACGAGGAAGTTGCGAAAGGCGGTGAAAACGCATGAGCGGAGGACTTTATAACACCCACAAAGCGGATTTCGACACCACTCTGGACCTCACCCGCCTCAAGGCGTACGGCGACACGATGAACGACGGCAAGGTGCAGTTCAGCTTCACCCTCCCCGTTAAAAACGACGAGCGCGGCATGGAGGCCGCGCGTCAGCTCGTCCGCAAGATGGGCGTTGAGGAGCCGAACGTCGCGATCGCGAAGCCTCTCGACAAGGAGTTCACCTTCTACGTCGTGTACGGCTCCGTCGTCCACAGCGTGGACTATGAGAACATCCACGTTCAGACCGTCGAGGAAGAGACGATGAGCATGGAGGACACCGACGCGTACATCCGCGAGCATTTCGGCCGCAAGATCGTGATGATCGGCGCATCCACCGGCACGGACGCGCACACCGTCGGCATCGACGCGATCATGAACCGCAAGGGCTTCGCCGGTCACTACGGGCTTGAGCGCTACGAGATGATCGAGGCGATCAACCTGGGCGCGCAGGTGCCGAACGAGGAGTTCCTCAAAAAGGCGCTCGAGGTAAACGCGGACGTGCTGCTCATCAGCCAGACCGTCACCCAGAAGGATATCCACATCCAGAACCTGACGGAGTTCGTTGAGCTGCTCGAGGCGGAGGGCCTGAGGGACCGTTTCGTTATCTGCTGCGGCGGTCCGCGCATCACGCACGAGCTTGCAAAGGAGCTCGGCTTCGACGCGGGCTTCGGCGCGGGCAAATACGCGGATGACGTTGCGACCTTCGCCGTCACCGAAATGGTGAAGCGCGGGATGAAGTGAATACGACCCGTAGGGTCGGAAATGAAGACGCCCGTACTCGGGCTAATGAAGGAATGAAGACGCTTCGCTAATGAAGAAATTCAATGCGGGCGTCTTCGCTTCATTAGTGAGCAAAGCGAACGACTTCATTAAGCCGACAGATAAAGTCGGCTGACTTCATTAGTCGGTTTTGCCGACGACTTCATTAAGTGTATTATTGCAGTATTAGAACAGCTCAAACTTCGCACCGTTTCCCCCCAGGGCTTGACATTCTGCCGCAAGGCCGTATAATTGGATTACCGAAGGGTGAAAGGATCAAAAACCGAGATGAAAGCATTTTTCAGGATATTTGCGTTCGCGCTCGCGCTCGTTTTCGCGCTCTGCGCGGTCTCCTGCCGTAAAGCGTCCCCGGAGGACGCGACCCCCGCGCCGGAGACCGCCGCTCCGGCGACCGCAGCGCCGACGGACCCCGGGAACGCGGCGGCTCCCTATGATTTCAACGCGGAAACGCTCCGCTATCAGGACGCGTATATCGACTTCACGCTCCCCAAGGGGCAGACCGCGCTCCGTGACAGCACCAAGGAATGGGGTGAGGGGTATATCCGCTATATCTTTTTCTCCGATCCCGAAAACGCGGATGTGAACACGAGTTACTGCGTCCAGCCCGCGGAGGGCGAGCTGTACGCCGATTTTTCGCAGGAGGATCTCGAGCTGCTTTTCAAGCTGTTCTACGAGCGCAGTCTCGAGAGCGAGGTCACGGTCGAGACCCTGCGCCACGAGACCGTGGACGGCGCGAATTTCTCCGGCATCATCTATGAATACTCCGTCAAGTACGACGGCGCGGAGATCCGCCAGCTGCTGTATTCCGTCGTGACGGACGCGGACCTTGCAGTGACCGTCTCTTACACCTTCGGGGACGAGGCCGCCGCACTCGCATCGGCGGAGAGCATTAGGATCAACTGACCGTAGGGGCGGATATTATCCGCCCGCCGTATCCGATCGAACCGCGATGGAAACGATCCGTCAAAAACGGTACTCCGCCGCAATCCGTGCCCGCTGCGTCGGCGGTCCGGCAAAGCAAATACAAAACTCCGGGGATATCCCCGGAGTCGTTTTTTGTTTCGGTTTGTTATCAGAACTCGACCGTCCTCGGCGGCTCCGTGAAGGAGCAAAAATCCGCCCTTGCGTTTTTGAAATAGAGCACCTCGGTGTTCCCGTCGTTCTCGTCGTACATGGAGCGGAGGTTCGGGTATGCGTCGAGCATGTGCTTTTTCGCCTCCACGCGCTCGTCGCGCACGAGCTCGCCCGAGAGCCTCAGCCACCTGCCGTCCCTGAAGGCGCAGAGCTCCACCTTCGGGTTTTTCTCGATCTGCTTCGATACGTTCTTGACCTTGCCCATCTGGATATAGAGCCTGTCTTCAAAGACGTCGATCGTGCCGAACGGGCGCACGCGCGGCTGATCGCTGTTGTTTGCATGTCAGATACCGGATGCAATCTTGTCAACCAGCCTGTTTATCCAGCCCCCGACCTTGTCCGCCGCAAGGTCGATACGACACACCTTGAACAAAAGCTGCCGCAGTTTATCGATAAGAATCGAAACGAGAACGAACAGAGCCGCAAAGCCGATCACGAAAGCTACCATACCAACGACCGATCCATTTGCAAGGAAAGCAAAGGAGTCCGTCAGCGTGATGTCACGAACGAACACATGCGTGTTAAGCAAATAACCGGCGAAAGCACCGGACGCCAGGAAACCGATAACCCGCGCTGCTTTGTTCCCTATCCTTAGTCTTGAAAAGGTAATCAAACAGAAGATCGCTGCGCAAAGCAACGTCGGAGAAAGGTGTGAGAATAGCATGTTTTCCGATATAGCGACCGGGAGCGAACCGCCCAGCATTTTCCATGCCCATGAAAAGGTGCACATAAGCACGATGCCGAAAATACAGAACACCGTTTTGATATTTTTACCGATATCGCATTTTTTGATAATGGAGCCCATTGTGTAAAGAAGAACGAGCCACAATACTGAGTATCCGCCGTTTAAGTCAAATTGGCTCGCAAAGATTTCAAAGCATGAGAAGACCGCAAAAACAGCAACAAATACTTTTCTGGCGGTAATTTCGGACATAGAACTGACAGCCTCGTCCAGCAGCGGTTTTATGAAGAATAAACCGGTGTAGGCCGTGAAATACCAGTACAATCCCTTTCTGACCTGAAAAAACATCGACAACACGTCGCGGAACGTCACGACTTCCGGCATTATCCTCCAATAAACAATTCCGATCACTACGCCGTAAAAAGTCACTTGAAGCCAACGCTTGATATATGATGAAACCTTCGTTTTCCGTCTGACATCGGAATAAGCAACGTAGCCGCTGATCAATGCGAAAATATCAACGCAACAATACGCAAACATTTCCAGATACCAGCCGACCGCATACATCATCGATCCTTGGCTTGACGCACGCAATACGCCGCCCGTGCCCAGCGTGTGCGAGATAATGACAAGAAACATGGATACTATGCGGAGAAGTTCTATTCCGTAGTTTCTTTCTCTTTTTTCCATATGTGCTCTGTTATTCTCATTAATCCATCGGTCTCGACTGATCAGAACTCGACCGTCCTCGGCGGCTCCGTGAAGGAGCAGAAATCCGCCCTTGCGTTTTTGAAATAGAGCACCTCTGTGTTCCCGTCGTTCTCGTCGTACATGGAGCGGAGGTTCGGGTATTGATCCAGCATGTGCTTTTTCGCCTCCACGCGCTCGTCGCGCACGAGCTCGCCGGAAAGCCTCAGCCACCGGCCGTCTCTGAAGGCGCAGAGCTCCACCTTCGGGTTCTTCTCGATCTGCTTCGATACGTTCTTGACCTTGCCCATCTGGATATAGAGCCTGTCTTCAAAGACGTCGATCGTGCCGAACGGGCGCACGCGCGGCCGGTCGCCGTCGACGGTCGCGAGAAAATACACGCCGCATTCCTTAAGGAATTCATAGACTTCGTTCATTTTATTGCACTCCTCGGTTTAATAACTGTGCGGCAGGCTGAACGCCGAACCGGCCCTTTCGGGTTCCGCAACGCCGGCCTCCCTGCCCGCCTGCCTGCACCTAACAAAGTATACCATATCGCGCACGGCATTGTAAAGCGCGTTCACGTTCGCAAGGTCCTTGCGGAGCGCGCGGGCGCCTTCATCGCTCGAGCGGACGTTCCAATAGAGCGCGGAAACGAGCGGCGCCTCCGCGTCAGAAAAGCATTTGGTCATGCGCTTTCTGCCCAAGCTGTCCCCGGTGCGGAGGGCGGCGGTGACGCAGACGGCGGGCTTGAGGCGGAAGACCTCCCCCGCGGAATAGATGCAGCGCGAGGCGAACGAGGCTATGCTCGCTTCGGACTTGATCCTCTGCTGCGGTATGGCGACGATGAACCCGTCCGCCCTTTTGGCAAGCTCCGTGAACTCCGGCACGACGTCGTCCACGACGCAGGCGCGGGTATCCCTGCACCCGCCGCAGATCCTGCAGCTTGAGATATGGTGCGGCCCGATCCAGAACAGCTCCGTTTCGCAGCCGAGCCCGGAGAGCTCCTCCTCGCAAAGGCGCAGGATCTCCCTCGAGTGGCCGTTTTCGTTTGTGCTTGCGTTCAAAAGCAGGATCCTCGGTTTTTCCATACAATGACCCCCGGATTAAAGGCGTGCAAAAAGCCTGTTTTGCTGTTGGAACCAGCGGCTGACGATAGATAACGACGAAAACGAGAAAAATGCGTCGTATAAATCTGTATAAGTCCGACTTCCCGTATGTTTTTTACGATTTGATTATAGCAAACGGATCGTGTCCCGTCAATGTTTTTTTGTCTGCGAAAACAAACTTTTGGGTGACAATACCGTAAAAATGTGGTATTATTTTATGAGGTGAGATGATTTTTCCACCTTATCGGAATAATTTATGAAATAAACATGTAAACCCGTTATCCGGGATCTTACAAAAGCAATACCGGCAGCATGCCGAGAAAGGCCGCCCCTGCGCCGCGGGGGCATGGAAACGAAAATGACTGTACGCACACGCTTTGCACCGAGCCCCACGGGCTTTATGCACGTCGGCAATCTCCGCACCGCGCTGTATGCGTGGCTGTGGGCCAAGAAGAACAACGGTTCGTTCATCCTCCGCATCGAGGACACCGACCAGGCGCGCTTTGTGGAAGGCGCGGAGGATATGGTCTACAAGACCCTCCGCACCGCCGGCCTGACCTGGGACGAGGGTCCCGATATCGGCGGCGAATACGGCCCCTACGTTCAGAGCGAGCGCAAGGATATGTATCTGCCCTACGCCAGGCAGCTCGTTGAGATGGGCAAGGCCTACTACTGCTTCTGCACCAAGGAGGAGCTGGACGAACGCCGCGCCGAGGCCGAGGCGAAGGGTGAAAGCTTCAAATACGACAAGCACTGCCTTTCTCTTTCAAAAGAGGAGGTCGAGCGCCGTCTCGCCGCCGGCGAGCCGTACGTCATCCGCCAGAACGTCCCCACGAGCGGCAAGGCGGATTTTGACGACGCGATCTTCGGCCATATCGAGGTGGACTGCGCGGAGCTGGACGACATGATCCTCATCAAGGCGGACGGCATGCCGACCTACAACTTCGCGAACGTCATCGACGACCACACGATGGGCATCACGCACGTTATGCGCGGCATGGAGTACCTCTCCTCCACCCCGAAATACAACCTGCTCTACGACGCGTTCGGCTGGGAGAAGCCGGTCTACGTCCACCTGACCACGATCATGCGCGACGCGACGCACAAGCTGAGTAAGCGCGACGGCGACGCCACCTTCGAGGACCTTGTGACCGCCGGGTATCTGCCCGAGGCCATCGTGAACTATCTCTCCCTCGTGGGCTGGAACCCCGGCGACGAGCGCGAGTTCTTCACGCTCGATGAGCTCAAGGAGGCGTTCTCGCTCGAGGGTCTTTCAAAGTCCCCCGCGATCTTCGACCACCAGAAGCTCCGCTGGATGAACGCGGAGTACATCCGCCGCCTCGCGCCGGAGCGCTATATCGAGCTCGCCGGCCCGTATCTCGACGAGGCGGGCGTGGGCAGCATGGACAAGGCCATCCTCGCCCGCATCCTCCAGCCGAGGACGGAGATCCTTTCGGACGTCAGGGACATGGTCCGCTTCCTCGCCCGAATGGACGAGGGGTATGAGCTCGAGCTCTTCACGAACAAAAAATCCAAGACGAACCCGGAGATCTGCCTCGGCATCCTCGAGGACGTCGTGCCCAGGCTCGCCGCTCTCCCCGAGTGGACGGAGACGGCGCTCCACGATTTCCTGATGAACTATGCCGCCGAGAAGGGCATGAAGAACGGCACGCTGCTCTGGCCCGTCCGCATCGCGATGAGCGGGCAGGCCGTCACCCCCGGCGGCGCGATCGAGATCGCCGCGCTGCTCGGAAGGGACGAAGCGCTCCGCCGCCTTGAGCTCGGCCTTGAGAAGCTCCGCAATATGTAATGAAGAATGCCCTGCCGCAGGCGGATACGCCTTACCGGCGGGGCATGTTTTGATGCAGGCATGACGCACGAAGAGTTTACCGCGATCGCAAAAGAATACGGCTTTTCGAGGGTGTATTTCCTCGCGCCGGGGAGCTTCGATATCGGCGAAAACCCGCACCGCCTTACCGCCGACGCGTGCGCGGCGTTCCCGTTTGCCGAAAGCATCGCCTGCCTCGTGTACCCCTACGCGCCGTTCACGGCGGACGAGCGCATCCCCGCCTATTACCTCGCCTCCAACAAGGCGTACTTCGGCATGAAGGCGCTTACAGCAAGGCTCGGCGAGCTCGGCGTGCGCGCCGAAAAGGCGGAGATCCCGCTCAAGCCCGCGCTCGAGCAGGCGCATATCGGCGCACAGCTCAAGACCTCGCTGCGGGCGATACCCGGCCTCGGCACGCGGTTCGTGCTGATGTGCGTCGCGCTCGAAGGGATCCCCCCGCTCGAATACGACGAGAGCTTTGTCCCGCCCTGCAGCGGCTGCGGCGCGTGCGAGGCGGCCTGCCCCTCCGGCGCGCCTTCGAAAAACGGGCTCGACCTTTCAAAATGCATGCGTCTGCGCATGGAGACCGCCTGCCACGACGACGATATCCGCGAAAAACAGCGGACTTACATCGGTTGTGAGATCTGCCAGTATGCCTGCCCGCTGAACGCCGCGCTCCCGAGATCGGAGCCGGACGAGGCGGTGCGCGAGGCGTTCGACCTTCGCGCCCTGATCGGGGGCGGCACCGCGGCGGCGCGGAAGCTGACCGGCAAAAACATGACCTCGAACGGCAGGCTGACCGCGGAGGCGATCGCCTTTGCCGCGCGCGACGGGCTGCTGACCGAAGACGAGCTCACGGCGCTGCTTGAAAAGGCGGAGCTCTCCCCCTTCCCCGCCGTGCGGGACGCCGTGCGCTGGGCGAGGGAAAAGCTCATGAAAAAGCACGAATGACCGGAGAAAAGCAAATGGAGACCGGAAAAAGGCAACCGAATAAAAAGCTGATCGCGATCATCCTGGCGGCATTGCTCTTCGCCGGCGTATGCGCGGCCGTGCTGATCCCCGCCCTTTCGCGGCGCGGGGACGTGACCGCGATGGACGAAACGCCCGCGCCGACCGCCGCCGTCACCGCGGAGCCGGCCGCGATACCTACGGCCGAGCCCACGCCGGTTTTGACCGCCGGACCCACGCCGGAGCCCACGGAGGGACCCACTCCGGAGCCCACGGAGGAGCCGGTGTTCATCCGCCCGCCGGAAACGCGCGGCATGGTCGCCTGCGCAAAGAATATCTCCTACGGCCTCTCCTCCTGCGGCCTGCTCAGCTATATCGGCAGGACCAACGGCCGCGCAAGCTGTTACGACTGGCGCGATATCCGGAGCATCGCCTGCTCGTCCTCTTTCACGGTCGGGCTGACCGGCGGCGGAAAAGTGCTGGTTTCCGGGAATTATTCGCTCGCGTCGAAGACCTCGTCATGGAGCGGCGCGGCCCGGATCGCCTGCACGGAGAACGCGGTCTACGCGCTCACGGCGGACGGCACGCTGCTTTCGACGGACGGCACGGCAAGCGGGCGTCTCAGCGCGATATCCGCCTGCGGGAGCTACCTCGCGGGGATCACGGCGGGCGGGAGCATAGTTACCTTCGGCGCCGCGCCGGACGTTTCCGCGCTCGAGGGCCTCGAGCTGACCGCCGTTTCGGCAGGCCCCACGCATATCCTCGCGATCACGGCGGACGAGCTGCTCGTTTCCACCCGCGCGGACGAGCCCTATGCCGGCACGCGCTGCACGCGTGTGTTCGCGGGGAACGGTTTTTCCGCGTATATCGGCGGCGACGGCGCGCTGCACACGGACTGCCCGTTCATTGCGGCGCAGGCGCCGAACGTACAGCGTGAAAACGGCGCCGTCACGGCGATCGTCGCGAACTGCGCGGGCTTTGCCGCAAGCGACGATCACGCGCTCGTGCTGTTCGATTCCGGCACGGTGACGGCCTTCGGCGCAAGCGGCTGGATGCAGACGGCCGTCGGCTCCTGGCGGCTGACGCCCTACATTACGGCGGAGGGTTACGTGCTGGGCATTGCCCCCGGTGAAAAGGACGCGGCGGGCAGCGTCATAAGGACGGGCTCGGGCTACACGCTCCCGAGCGGCGCGCGCGGCACGGCGGTCATCCTCGGCGACGTGGATGCCGACGGACAGATCACGGACGCGGACTATACCCTGCTAAAAAACTATCTTGCGGGCAGCGCGAGCCTTTCCTCCGCTCAGAAGCAGGCTGCGAACGTCCTTCGGGACGCGAAAAAGCCCGGCGCGATCGACCGGGCGGACGCGGAGCAGCTGCGCTATCACCTCGCGGGGTACACGGTCATCGACCAGTACGCGAAGAGCTTTACCTATTCCGGCGAGGTGGCGGACGCGGAGCGCGTGAATACGGACGCCTGCGGCTACATCCGCATGGCGAACACGAATATCTCGGCGCCGATCATGTACGGCAAGGATTTTTACTACCACTACCACAGCCCCACGGGCGCGGAAAGCAGCAACGGCTCCATCTATCTCTACTATAACTACCCGTCCCGCAACACCGTCATAACCGGGCATAATCTGAGGAAATCCGGCACGATGCTGCACGACCTGCACAAGCTCCAGGATCATTACGCGGGCTCGTACGGGACCTTCTCAAAGCGCGTGTACTCGATCAATCTGTTCGGCGAGACCGGGCTGTACGAGGTGTTCTCCATGTATGAAGAAAAGCCGAACGACCCGGACAGATCCTCGCAGTACTACAACTGCAATTATTCATACAAGATGGAGAGCATGACGGACGCTCAGATCCGCGAATGGATCAGCTACCAGAACGCGCACACGCAGCTCAGCTACACGCTCGCCGTCGACCCGACCGACCGCTTTCTCACGATCCTCACCTGCGCCGACACCCACGCCGAGTCGAACCTCGGCGGCAGGATCTATTTCTTCCTGCGCAGGATCGACGGGCATTGATTCCTTCGTCATCAATGCCCGGCGCTCATTCCCGCTCCACGCGGAAATGAGCGGGGTCGGGTTTTCCCCTTTGGGTTGATATTTCCCGTCATCAATGCCCGGCGGAAGCCAGCACCGTAGGGGCGGCAACCTGCCGCCCGTCAGTTGAGGGTACGAGATGCAGCTGAATATCATCCATTCCGCGATACCGTTTACCATCGCGGATTTGTTTGTCCCGCGGGCGGCAAATTGCCGCCCCTACGAGATCACGTTCATTCCGCGATACTGTTTAATAATCGCGGATTTGTTTTTTCGCGGGCGGCAAATTGCCGCCCCTACGATTTATAAAACAAAAAGCACCCCGAGGGGTGCTTTTTCGTTTATCCATTATTTTTATCCGTATCGATCGGCTTGCCGTCCTTATCGAAGCGTTTTTTGAGCGCCGCTTCGACGGGTCCGATCGAAACGACCATCAGCACGGTTTCGGCGACGATGATGACGACGCCCGTTTTCGCGACCGCGTCGTCGCCGTCGTTCCACATCAGTATGAACGCCGCGATCACGGCGAGAAGCAGCGCGAGGCCGAGCCTCAGCCAGAGCTTCCCGCAGTATTCGTTGGCGAATTTCCAGGTCTCCGGACTGCGCATCGATGCCTTCGAGCGGTACCCGAACGGGACGCTGCCGCGGTGCGGCGTGTGCTTATACATCATGCACCCGGCGATCAGCATGACGGCCGGGAGCATGAGGCAGCTTACGAGCATCACGGTGCTGATCATTCGCCGCCGCCCTCATGCGCCACCTTGTAGATATTCGAAACGCTCCCGCGGAACACGCATTCGAGGTTTTCCTCGAACCAGCGGATATCCACCGAGTAGGCCGACCTCTCAAAGGGGCTTACCAGCACGTAGTCCACGCCGTACTGCTCCGCGCAGGGATACAGGTTCTCGCCCGGGGCTTCGAACAGGCCCCGGAGCAGCGCCTCGCGCGGGCGGTAGTTCACGCCGTGCCAGTGCAGGAAAACGCCGCTGCCGACGAAGATATTGCGCCCGGTCAGCATCGCTATCGGGTTATTGTGGTTGTTGCAGGTCAGGAAGACCGCGTCCGGCTCGGTGTTTTCCTTCACCCAGTCCACGACCTCCATATAGTGCGCGGGCACGACCTCGTAGCCGCTCTCCTTGACGCCGATTTGGATCTTCCCGTCCTCCGCTTTGGCGACGGCGAGGTGATCGGCGGAAACGTATTCCCTCGCGAGGGTCATGACGCCGGAGAGCGTGAGGCTGACGATCGCGATCGCGAGCAAAATGAGCCTGCCCGCAGTCCGCGCTCCGTCGGTGACCTCCTCCCCGTTTTCGGTCTTAACGGCCTTCACGGCGAGCGTGTCGATGAGAAGGCTCGCCGCGATGCCGCAGCTCATTGCGAACCACACGAACAGCAGCTTATTGTTGTCGTACGGGTTGGGCTGGAATAAGAAGATCTCCGAGATCGCCCAGATCGCGAGCGCGCCGCCGAAGAAGACCCTGTGCTCCTTTTTGAGGTGCAGGAACGCCGCGGGCATCAGGATGAAGATGAGGCCGAGGTTCTTTATGTAGAACCACAGCCAGCCGTCGCTGACGTTGTCCCAGTTGAAGCCCCAGCGCAGGAACGAGTTGCTCGCGCCGCTCTGCTTCAGCGTGAAGCCGAAGAGCTGCGGGGCGGCAAGCGCAAGCGTTATCACGCCGAAGAGCGCGAAAAAGCCGAGGTTTTTGGTGGCCTCCCGCACCTGGTAACGGATCTCTTCACCGTTTTCGCGGCGGAAGTCGTCCGGGAAGAGCGCGGTGAGCAGGCAGATGACTATGCCCACGAGCGGTGCGATCAGGCTGAGCGCCCCGCCTTTGCGCACGGAGAGCACCGTGACGACGGAGACGGCCACGGCGAGCACGAGCAGGCCGAGCGCGCCGATATCGCCGCCCTCATGCGGGTTTTTGCGGATGCGGCGCGAGACGGCGATCAGCGAAACGAGGGCGATGATCATCGCGGTGAGGCCCGCAATGAGGCAGCCGCCGGTCACTGTCAGCACGTCCGCGTCCCTTCCCTCAACGCGGATCGGGAGCCGCTTCAACACGGCGAGGATCAGCATCACGATAAAGCAGCCGATGAGCCGCACGGCGAGCTCCGTCCTGCGGCTCGGGTTGCGCGTTTTGAGCAGGGCGAGGAGCTTCCCGATAAAAAGCACGGCGGAGATTATGCCGAGCGCAAGGAACGAATGCGTGTGGATGAGGGGCAGGCTGCCCGCGAGCACGCCGAGCGGGATGAACGCGCGGTCCTCGTTTTCGACCGCGCCGCGGAAAAGCAGCTGCAGCGCCGGGAACAGTATCGCCCAGCCGAACAGCGTGGCGCGCTGCGGCAGGAGCATGTCCGCTATCGCGTTGACCCACCTGAGGCCCTCGGAGGGCATGTTGGTGGGCATTTTGTAGAAGCCCGTCATCAGCTCCTGCATGCGGTCCACGCCCTCCGCCTCGAGGAGCTTTGAATTGTTGAAGAAGTACCAGAAGCCGAAGCCGCCGCCGATGAAGAACAGATACGTCGCAAGGACGGTGGTCTTGGTGTTTTTGAACCAGGTATCGAAGAAGAAATACACGCCGAACGCCACGACCGTGCAGGCGTACAGCGCGGGGAGGATGGCCGCCCACCTCAGGTCCGCGCCGAGGGTCATGAAGGTGGAGCTCACGCTGTCGCAAAGGAAGGGATAGCCGAGCTTCGTCCCCGGGAGGAGCGAATAATCGGGCGGGAAGGTCTTCTGCACGCTGATGGAGCTGATGAAGCCGAGGTGCATGCACAGGTCGCCGTAAGTGCACTGGCCCACGTGCAGCGAGCCGTCCGACGCGGTGCGTATCGTGTGGCTGATATGCAGGATGAAGCAGATCGCGAGTATCGGTATGACCGTGAGGAGCAGGGGCAGCAGCTTCTTTTTGAGCTCGCCCCGCCCGAACGCGCGGTAGTCCTCTTTTTTGATTTTTCTGATCGAAACAAGCGTCGCGGCAAAGGCCAGAAGGACGGCCGCGCCGAGCGCCAAAAGCTGAGCCGCGAGCGTGAAATCGCAGAGGAACGCAAACAGCGCCGGCAGCCAGATGAGCAGCACGAGGCCGAACACGAGGCCGAAGAATACACGGCGGAGCGGGTCGTCGTTTTTGAATACGGGCCGCGCGATGAGGACGCCGCAGGCGGCGAACGCAAGCATATAAAGGATGGGGAGGATATTGTTCATCTGTTTGCCTCAGCTGTAAAAACGCAGTCTTGAAGGCGGGAACGCCGTGAAGCGCACCTCGCCCACGATATCCGAAAGCGGGCTTATGCAGCTCGTGACGTCACGCTCCGTCATGCCCGCGCGCTGGTCCGGCAGCAGCAGCATGCTGCCCTCCGGGACGGTGAAGCTCATCGAAAGCGCGGGATCGAAGCTGTCCGCGTAGGCGCTCTCGTCGAGCAGGCTGTTTCCGATATAGACCGAGCCGCCCGATACTGTCACCTTTTCGCCGGAAAGCGCGATAACGCGGCGGACGTGGCGCACGGTCCTCGTGCCCTCTTCCGATCTGACCACCGCGTCGTCGCCCCTCGCAAAGCCCCAAAGGTGCTTGCCGAGCCTTGACGCGAACACGATATCGCCCGGATAAAAATCGGAAACCCCGGAGCTTGTGATGCTCACCGGGGTATAGATAACGAAAAGCAGCAGCGCCGCCGCGAGTACGCAGATCACCGCCGCCGTCAGCCAGTCAGCGAGGCGGAACGCAAATGAATTCCTCTGCCCGCTGCGTGGGCGGACAGCGCCCTTGCCGCCGCTCATCCTATGCTCCTGATGGCCGAGAACGGCCACACGACCGCGACCGCCTTGCCGAGCACCTGCTCGCAGGCTATCGGGCCGACGTCCTGTGAGCGGCTGTCATGCGAAACGTTGCGGTTGTCGCCCATCACGAAGACGTATCCCTCCGGGACCTCGTAAACGCCGTTGCGGCTGCCGCTGGTCGCGATGAGCCTTGTGATATGCCCGTACCAGTCGCCCGCGTAGGCGGTCTCGTCGAGCTGCTCGCCGTTGATGTAGACGTAGCCGCTGTCGATCGTGATCGTTTCGCCGCCGAACGCGATGATGCGCTTGACGAAGCGCTCCGTCCTGCCTGGATAGTGGCATATTATGATGTCCCCGCGCTCCGGCTCATGGAACCAGTATGCGGTCTTGTTGACGGCAACGCGCTCGCCGTCGAGCAGGTAGTTCTCCATGCTGGTGCCGTCCACGAGCGTGGGCTCGATGATGAACTGGCGGAGCGCCACCGCGGCGACGATCACCGCGAGCAGCATCAGTATAAAGCCGATATCGACGGGCTTTGAAAAGCCCTTTTGTTTTTTGTGCGTCTTTTCGGCGGCGGCGAGAAAGCGCTCCATCGCCCGCTTTGAAACGGTCTTCGCGTTTTCCCCGTCGGCGCCTGCCGTTATAGTGTTTTCGTTGATTTTTTCCATCGTGTTTTCCGTTCTTTCGTTATTCGCCCTGATCCGCGTTTTCCCCGCGGGGAAGGCGTTTTTTCGCTGCCCGCATGAAATCGAGCCGGTCGAGCATGACGCTCCGCCCGCATTTGACGCAGCGGATGCGGATATCGGCGCCGGTGCGGGTGATCTCCCACTCGTTTCCGCCGCAGGCATGCTTTTTCCGCATTTCGACGCGGTCGCCGAGTTCGAACTCCGTCAGCATGCTCAGCCCTGCAGCCCGTTCTCCTGGCGCTGCATGTTCTCCACTACGATGTCGTAGATCTCGCCGAGGGACGCGGCGTATTCAAGCAGCTTCCAGGGCTCGTTCGTGTGGAAATGGATCTTTATCAGGTTCTCGTCGCCCACGGCAAGCAGGCAGTCTCCCGCGAAATGCTCCGTGATATAGTCGAAGATCTCGTCCTCGTCGAGGTTTTCGCCGTCGATCAAAAGCTGAGTGTCGAATTTGAATTCCAGTTCTTCCATTCTGATACCGGCTCAAAGGCCGTCCTTTCATTTATTGGCTGTTGACGGACCATCCTGGTCCCTTTCATCCTCAAGTTTCCCCGCGAGCATCACGCAGCTTATCGGCTGCATCTCGATCGACAGGCCTTTTTCGCCGCTCGTGCAGAAGCGTTCGCCCCGCAGCATGCAGCGGTATTCGGGGGCGAAGCGGACGCGCCCGGCGTCCGGCCCTTCGGTGAAATCGCTCTCGGTGAACTCCGCGCTGCGCTGCTCGCGCGAGCGGTTGACGACCGTGAGCGCCGTCTCGTTCCCGAAGCGGCGGTAGATCGCGAAAACGTCCTGATTTACGGGCAGGAACGCGGTCTCGCCGAACACCAAGGCGTTCGAGCGCCTGCGGATCCTGCCGAGCCTGCGGTAGTGCTCGAGGAGCAGCCTGTCCTCATGCCCCCACGGGAAGGTGCCTCGGTTGAACGGGTCCGAAAGCCCGGTAAGGCCGGCCTCGTCGCCATAGAACAGGGCGGGCGGCTGGGGCATCGTGTACTGGAGGCAGCTTGCCGCCATCAGCCGCTTTTTGCCGGCGGCGAGCTCCTCGGAGCCGGTGCGGAACGCCGCCTGCTGCGCCCTCGGGAGCGTGTCCTTCTTCGGCGCGCCGGAGAGCACGGACAGAACGCGCTCCGTGTCGTGGCTGCCGAGCGTGTTCATGCAGGCGCGGTAGAACGGATCCGGGTAGCGCTCGCGCTGCCCGCCGAGCGCGTCGTTCAGGGCGTAGGCGTCGATCATGCCGGTCATGAAATCCAGCACCGCGTCGCGGAAGGGGTAGTTCATAACGCTGTCGAGCTCGTGCCCGAGCACGTATTTGCGAAGTCCCTTCTCCCACATCTTGTTGGAGGCGTCGTCCCATACCTCGCCCAGCAGCAGGGCTTCCCCGTCCCTCGCCTTCACGGCGCGGCGCAGCTCCTCTATGAAGCAGTCCGGCAGCTCGTCGGCAACGTCGAGCCGCCACGAGGTCAAACCGCGCTCCGCCCACTGCGCGAGCACGCTGCGGATGAAGGCGACGTATGAGGGCGTTTCCTCTTTTACCTCCGGCAGGGTCTCAAAGCCCCACCAGCAGCGGTATTTATCCGGGAAATGCCTGAAATCGTACCATTCATAATATGGGGACTGAGGCCCCGAGTATGCCCCGACCGAGGGATAGCGGCCGTATCGGTTGAAATAGACGCTGTCGTCCCCGGTGTGGGAAAAAACGCCGTCCGCCACGACGCGGATGCCGAGCGCTCCGGCCTCGCGGACGAGCCGCTCAAGCTCCTTTTCGGTGCCGAGCACGGGATCGACCTTCGTATAGTCCGCGGTGTTGTAGCGGTGGTTGCTCGCGGCCTCGAAGATCGGGTTAAGGTAGATGCAGCTCACGCCGAGCGAGGCGATGTAGGGCAGTTTTTCGATAATGCCCTCGAGGTCGCCGCCGTAATAATCGCAGGGCGCGTAGTATTTTTCGCCGGGGAGCGGAGCCCACAGCACGGGCTCGTCCCAGTTTTCGTGGCGGAGGACCGGCCTGCCGAGCTTTTCGTGGCAGTCGAGGCGGTCGAGTGCAGTTTGGCCCTGTTCATCGGGCCGTCCTCTTCTGAAGCGGTCCGGGAAGATCTGGTAGACGATCGCCTCGCGGAACCACTCGGGCGTGGTGAACGCGGGATCGTAGACCGTGATCTGATAATCCTGCGGCTGCGTGCCGGAGGGCCTCCCCTCGCCGGAGCGGCCGCCGTAGAACCTGCGCTCGTAATTCGCGTCTATGATGAAATAATACCAGAGGAGCTGGGGCTCATGGGGGGCCGTGAAGCGGTAGCTGTGATACAGCCGGCCGTCATGCCATTCCGGGCAGCCGTCGATCAGCTGCTCATGCCCTTCCGTCCAGAGGCGGAGCTTCGTCCACGCGCGCTCCGCGTCCTGCCCCCAGAGGCGCAGGCGAAGCACGATCTCCGTCCCGCAGGTCACTGCCCCGAGCGGATCGCGATAGCTCTTTTCTCTTGAATTGTGGCAGGCAAACAGCTCCATATCACACGTTGAAGCGGAAAACGATGACGTCGCCGTCCTGAACTACGTAGTCCTTGCCCTCGCTCCTGACGAGGCCCTTATCCTTGCAGGCGGCGATGCTTCCCTCCGCGACCAGCGTCTCATACGGAACGACCTCCGCGCGGATGAAGCCGCGCTCGAAATCCGTGTGGATCTTGCCGGCGGCGCCGGGGGCCTTGGTGCCCTTGGTGATCGTCCACGCGCGGACCTCGTCCGTTCCGGCGGTGAGGAAGCTGATGAGGCCGAGCAGCGAATAGCCCGCCTTGATGAGCTTGTCCAAACCGCTCTCGCCGATGCCGAGCTCCTCGATGAACGCGGCGCGCTCCTCGTCCGAAAGCTCCGAAAGCTCCTCCTCGACCTTGGCGCAGATGGTCAGCGCCTGCGCGCCCTCCTTCTCCGCCTCGGCATACAGCGCCTTGACGGCCTCGGGCTCCGTGCCGAGCTGATCCTCGGAGATGTTCGCAACGTAGATCACGGGCTTGGTGGTCAGAAGGAACAGCTCCTCCGCCGCCCTGCGCTCGTCCTCGGTCATCTCCATGCTGCGCACGGGGCGGAACTCGTCCAAATGCGCCTTGATGCGCTCCAGGAAAGCGATCTCGGCAAGGTATTTTTTTTCGCCGCTCTTACTGTTTTTCTTCGCCTTGTCGATGCGCCTGTCGATGGTCTCGAGGTCGGCGTACACAAGCTCCAGATTGATGGTCTCCATGTCGCGCACGGGGTCGACGGAGCCGTCCACGTGAACGACGTTGTCGTCCTCAAAGCAGCGCACGACGTGAACGATCGCGTCCACCTCGCGGATATGCGAAAGGAACTTGTTGCCGAGGCCCTCGCCGCGGTACGCGCCGCGCACGAGGCCGGCGATATCCACGAATTTGATCGTGGCGGCAACGAGGCTCTTCGGGTGATACATTTCGTTGAGCACGGCAAGGCGCGGGTCGTTTACGTTCACGATGCCGACGTTCGGCTCGATCGTGCAGAACGGATAGTTCGCCGCCTGCGCTCCGGCCTTGGTGATCGCGTTGAAAAGGGTGCTCTTGCCGACGTTCGGCAGGCCTATGACTCCAAGCTTCATAGCTTTTCTTCCTTTGATGCAAGAGATTTGCGCCGCTCCGGCGCAGAGTTTTTCATTACCCTTCATTATAACATACACGGGGCGGATAATTCAACGCCTTGACGGGTATTCTTTCGGATATTCGCGGGAAAACGGCGCGTTTTCCCGGCGCGGGGCTTGCCGCCCGGCCTGCGCGGATGCTATAATGGGACCGAAGTAAAATGCCCGTTCGGGCGAACGGAGAGAATGATGAAGGCATACGTTATGGACGCGTTCACGGACGCGGTGTTCTCCGGCAATCAGGCCGGCGTGGTGATCCCGGACAGGCCCCTTTCGGACGCGCTGATGCAGCGCATCGCGGCGGAGTTCAAGCACTCCGAGACCGCTTTCATCGACCTTTCCGGCGCGGAAAAAGGCGCGATCGGCGTGCGCTATTTCACCCCTGCGGGCGAGGTGGAGCTCTGCGGCCACGCGACCGTCGCAGGCTTTTCGTGCCTGCTGCTCACGGGGCGCATCGCGGAGGGCCGCTATACCGCCGTCACCGGGGCCGGGCGGCTCGCCGTCGACGTCAGGGACGGCGCGGTGCTGATGGATATGGCCGCGCCGAGGCTCCTCGGCGGGCTCTCGAACGAGGACAGCGCCGCGCTGTACGCGGCGTACGCCCTTACGGAAGCCGACTGCCCGGATGGCTGCCGCCCCGCGATCGTTTCGACGGGCCTTGCGGATATCATGATGCCGGTCTCCGATCGGGAAACGCTGCTTCGCGCCGTGCAGAACGAGGCGGAGGTCGCCGCCCTTTCAAAAAAGCTCGGCTGCGTGGGCGTGCATATGTTCTCCCCGGGCGACGGGAGCTGTACTGCGTTTTGCAGCAATTTCGCCCCGCTCTACGGCATCCCGGAGGAGTGCGCGACCGGCACGGCGAACGCGGCGCTGACGTATTATCTCAATTCCCTCGGCCTCATCGCGCCGGGCGGGGAGAATCTCTTCATCCAGGGCGAGCACATGGGCAGGCCGTCGCGGGTCGTGAGCACGCTCACCGAGACCGAAAACGGCACGCTCATCCGCGTGGGCGGCCGTGCCGTGATGAGCATGGAATGCGATATCAAAGTCTGAGCGCAAGCGAAGGTATTTCGGGCAGGCAGCAACAGAAACGGCCGCGCGATATGCGCGGCCGTTGTTTTCATGCGTTCCTTGTCAATACTTGAGCGCTGTCCTGATCGCCTTGCGGAACGGGGGAAGCAGGGCGATCACGACACAGATCGCGATATCAGCGAGCATGTACGGCGCGTTGTAAACGAGGGAAGCCCAGAGGTTGGGCCCGATCATCTGCGCGAAGGTCATGCCTGTTTCCGCGCCTTCACCGAGCATAACGTACTTGCCGAAGAAGATCGCGCCGCCGATGAAGTGGCTGAGGAAGCGCGCGATGCCGCCGATCAGCGCGGAGAACACCAGATTTCTCTCGCCGCGGACGAGGCCGCCGAGGCCGATGAGCGCGAACGCGAGCGGATAGTCGAAGATGAACTGGAGCCAGTGCACGAACCAGCCGCCCTGGACGTACTGCAGGATGCCGTACACGAGGCCGGCGAGCATGCCGTTGCGCACGCCGTAGCGGTTCGCGTAGACCATGAGCGGCAGCATGCTTGCGAGCGTGACGGAGCCGCCGGTGGGCATTGAGAACAGCTTGACGTAGCTGAGCACGAAGCTGAGCGCGATGCAGAGCGCGCCGTGGATCAGCACGATCGTGGGGCTGACCTTCTGACCGACGCCGGTGTCGGGCGTCTTCCTGCGGGTAGCGAGGAAAACGATCAGCGCGACGGCGATCGCGGCCGCGCCCGCGAGGAAGATCCAATCCTTGGTCTCGAGCTTTTTGAGCTTCTCGAACAGGACGAACCCGATGCCCTCTTTTTCTTCGCCGGTGGTCTCGGCGTCATCCGCGCCGGTGGTCTCGGCGCTGTTTTCGCCGGTGGTCAGCGTGTCCTCCGCGCCGGTGGTCAGCACGCCTTCCCCGGGCGCGTCGTCGCCATCCTTGGGCGCGTCGGCGTCATCGGAGGATACGGGTGCGTCGGCGTCGGGCGCTTCGGCGTCTTCGGAGCTCATCGTCGCCGACATCTCGCCCTCCTCGGCCAAAACGAGGCCGGGACGGGTGAAGCCCATGGAAACGAGGCACAGGCATACCGCAAGGCAGATGACAGCCGCGGTCAGCACGGCGTTCATAAAGCCCTTCTTCATTGATAATTCCTTTCAAAAACGAACAGCCCCCGCAAACGGTGCGGAGGCAATAGCTTTTATTTCCGTACCGCTTCCCTACGCAGGTATTACCCCAACAGGTTCAAAGGCTCATTCTCAGCCCGGGGTCTCCCCCGTGCGCGCCCAGCGGAGCTATTCGGTTTTCGGGCATATTATAGCGCGGCAGGAAGAAAAATGCAAGAGCAGGCGGGCGGGAATGAATAAGTATATCGAATGGGAGGCGATCCAGCGTCGCAGGGCGGCAGTAGGGCTTCCCCTGGAGGGGAAGCTGTCATTTTGTTTAGGCAAAATGACTGATGAGGTGTTAAAGCGGCGGAAACGGTTTGCTCCGCAGGATGGCCTTTACCGCGGGCGGCAGGTTGCCGCCCCTACGGGTGATTTGGCTATTGAAAACACCTCATCCACCGCAAGCGGTCCCCCTTCCCCTCAAGGGGAAGGCCTGATCTTTCACCCGCAGAGGCGGCAGGTTGCCGCCCCTACTGAATGCAAAACAAAAGAGAGCCGCTTTTGCGGCTCTCTCGAAGTTATTTCGTTTACTTCATCGTGATCTCGCTCGAGAGCACGGTCACGAGGTCCTTTTCGACCAGCAGCAGCCCCGTCCCGCAGGCGAAATCCTTTTGGGTATTGTCCGGCAGGATGAAGTGGCAGTCGGCCGGTTTGAGGACCGTCACGAACGGAACGTGCCCGGCGAGGATGCCGAGCGCGCCCTCCGTTCCGCGAACGGAGAGGGAAACAGCCTTGCCGCTGAACGCGTCACCCGCAGGGGTGGATATCTTGAGATCGAATTCCGTCATTTTACTGCCCCATGCCTTTTATGGTCACTTGCTCGCCTGCGCCTTGGCGACCGCCTCGTCGATGGTGCCGACGTAGAGGAACGCGGATTCGGGCAGGTCGTCGTGCAGGCCCTCGCAGATCTCGCGGAAGCCGCGGATCGTCTCCGAAAGGGGCACGTACTTGCCGTCGAAGCCCGTGAACTGCTCCGCAACGTGGAAGGGCTGGGAGAAGAAGCGCTGGATCTTCCTTGCGCGGGCAACGGTGAGCTTGTCTTCATCGGACAGCTCGTCGAGACCCATGATCGCGATGATGTCCATCAGCTCGTTGTAGCGCTGGAGGATGCGCTGTACCTCGCGCGCGACTTCGTAGTGCTCCTTGCCCACGACCTCGGGCGAGAGGATGCGGCTGGTGGATTCGAGCGGGTCGACCGCGGGATAGATGCCCTGGGACGCGATGTTGCGCGCAAGAACGGTGGTCGCGTCGAGGTGGGCGAAGGTGGTCGCCGGCGCGGGGTCGGTCAGGTCGTCCGCGGGGACGTAGACCGCCTGCACGGAGGTGATGGAGCCGCGCTTGGTCGAGGTGATCCTCTCCTGCAGGGCGCCCATCTCGGTGGCGAGGGTGGGCTGGTAGCCGACTGCGGAGGGCATACGGCCCAGCAGCGCGGAGACCTCGGAGCCCGCCTGGGTGAAGCGGAAGATGTTGTCGATGAACAGCAGCACGTCCTGATGCTCCTCATCGCGGAAGTACTCCGCCATGGTGAGGCCGGAAAGGCCCACGCGCATCCTCGCTCCCGGCGGCTCGTTCATCTGGCCGTAAACGAGCGCGGTCTTGCCGAGAACGCCGGACTGCTTCATTTCGTTATACAGGTCGTTGCCCTCGCGCGTGCGCTCGCCGACGCCCGTGAAAACGGAGATGCCGCCGTGCTGCTTGGCGATGTTGTTGATGAGCTCCATTATGATGACCGTCTTGCCGACGCCTGCGCCGCCGAACAGGCCGATCTTACCGCCCTTTGCGTAGGGGCAGATGAGGTCGATGACCTTGATGCCGGTCTCGAGGATCTCCGTGGAGGAGGAGAGGTCGGCATAGGCGGGCGCGGGGCGGTGGATGGTCCACTGCTCGCAGCCCTCCGGCGCGGGCAGCTCATCCACGGGGTCGCCGAGGACGTTGAAGATGCGGCCGAGCGTCTGCTTGCCGACGGGGACGGTGATGGGCTTGCCCATGTCCGTGACCTCCTCGCCGCGCTTCAGGCCGTCCGTGGACTCCATCGCGATGCAGCGGGCGGTGTTGCCGCCGATATGCTGCGCGACCTCGACCGTCAGCGTATCGTCGCCCACGGGGATGGTCAGCTCGTTGTAGATCGCGGGGAGCTCCCCTGCGGGGAAGCGAACGTCCACAACGGGACCGATGACCTGCGCAACGACGCCTTTTGAAAGTTTTTTGTTATCCGTATTATCGTTCATTTGCTTCCGCTCCTGTACGGTTTTTTGCTTTTATCTGCCCGCGCCCGCGACGATCTCGGTGATTTCCTGCGTGATCGCGCCCTGGCGCGCGCGGTTGTATTCAAGGCTAAGATTGTCCTTCATCACGATGCCGTTCTTGGTGGCGGCGTCCATCGCGACGCGCCTTGCGGCGATCTCGCTTGCGAAGCTCTCGCGCACAAGGCCGAAGATGATGGCGGAAAGGTATTCCGGGATCGCGATGCCGAGGACCTCGGCGGCGTTCGGCTCGAACTCCATGAAACGGGCGCCCTCCGGTTTTTCCTCCGTGTCCTGCGCTTTCATCTCGCGGAAGCCCATGCGGCGGCTCTCGGGCAGCACGCACTCGGAAAGCGGCAAAAGCGTCGACAGCACGGCGGTCTGCGTCATGATGGTGACGTAGGCGGTGGAGACGATCTGGATCCTTTTGATCTCGCCCGCGAGGTATCTTTCGCAGAGCGAAACGGCGAGGGCCTTGCTGTCCTCGGGCTTGAAATGCTCCGTCGTGCCTCCTCCGAGAGCGCTCTTTTTCTCCGGCGCGTGGCCCTGCACCCTGTCCACGCTGCGGCGGCCGATCGGGATGATCTCGTCCGCTGCCACACCGTCCGCAAGGCGGAAGGCGTTCGCGTTATAGCCGCCCGCAAGCCCGCGGTCGCCCGCGATGACGATCAGCACGGTCTTGCCGCCGTCGTCCTTGGGGCCGGTGACGTAGATGGAATCGGCGCAGTCCCGGCTCCCGGCGAGCGCGGAGATGACGGTGCGCATGGATTCGCAGTATTTGCGGGAATTCGATAACTGCTCCGTCGCCTTGCGGATCTTGCCCGCGGCAACGAGCTGCATCGCCTTGGTGAGATGCAGCGTTGAGTCGACGCTTCGTATCCTCGCTTTGAGTCGCTTGATGTTTGCGCTCATTGGTAACTCCGTTCGTTGATTCGCTTACGCGCGGAACTGCGCGTTCATTTCGGTCAGCGCCTCGTTCAGCTCCTTGATATCCTCATCGTCGAACCTGCCGGCGTCGAACCGCGCAAGAAGCTCCGCGTGATGGGTCTTCATGAACTCATACAGCGCCGTTTCGTATTCGGAGACGGAGGCGACGGGGATCTCGTTCAAATAGCCCTTGGTGACGGCGTAGATGATGGTCGTCTGGCAGCCGACGGAGAGCGGCGAGTTGCGCTTCTGCTTGAGCACCTCGACGATGCGCTCGCCGAGGTCTAGCCTCGCGCGGGTGTCCGCGTCGAGATCGCTGCCGAACTGGGCGAACGCAGCAAGCTCGCGGTACTGGGAGTACAGCAGCTTGAGCTCGCCGGAGACCTTCTTCATCGGCTTGAGCTGCGCGCTGCCGCCGATACGGCTGACGGAGATGCCGGGGTTGATCGCCGGCATGATGCCCGAGTGGAACAGCTCCGTTTCGAGGAAGATCTGCCCGTCCGTGATGGAGATGACGTTGGTGGGGATATAGGCGGAAACGTCGCCTGCCTGGGTCTCGATGACCGGCAGCGCCGTGATGGAGCCTCCGCCATATTCGGGAGCGACGCACGCCGCGCGCTCGAGCAGGCGGGAGTGGAGATAGAAAACGTCTCCGGGGTAGGCTTCACGTCCCGGCGGGCGGCGGATCAGCAGCGAAAGCGCACGGTACGCGACCGCGTGCTTGGAAAGGTCGTCGTAAACGATCAGCACGTCGCGGCCCTTCTCGCGGAAGTACTCCGCCATGGCGCAGCCCGCGTAGGGAGCGATGTACTGCAAACAGGAGCTTTCCGAAGCGGACGCGGAAACGATGGTGGTGTATTCCATCGCGCCGGCGTGCTCGAGGCGGTCGGCGATCTGAGCGACGGAGCTGGATTTCTGGCCGATCGCCACGTAGATGCAGATGACGTCCTTGCCGCGCTGGTTGATGATGGTATCGACAGCGATCGCCGTTTTGCCGGTCTGGCGGTCGCCGATGATGAGCTCGCGCTGGCCCCGGCCGATCGGGATCATGCTGTCGATAGCCTTGATGCCGGTCTGGAGAGGCACGGAAACGCTCTTCCTGCGGATGATGCCGGGCGCTTCCGATTCGATCGGGCGCTCCGCCGTGGCTCCCGTGGGGCCCTTGCCGTCGATCGGCACGCCGAGCGCGTTCACGATCCTGCCGAGCATGCACTCGCCCACGGGGACGGAAACGACCTTGCCCGTGCGGTGCACCTCGGTACCCTCGTGGATATCCGCGGTATCGGAAAGCACGGCGATGGAAACGACCTCGTCCTCGAGGTTCTGGGCGATGCCCACGCTGCCGTCCGCAAACTCGAGCATCTCATTCGCGACACAGTTGCGCAGCCCGTGCGCCTTTGCGATGCCGTCGCCCACGAGGATGACGGTGCCGGTCTCGTAGAGCTCGATGCGGCTCCTGTAGCTTTTGATCTGTTCTTTTATGATTGCGCTGATTTCTTCAGGGCGAAGATTCATAGTTTTATTCCTGTGCTTTTGGCGGAGCAAAAGCTTCCTTTCTGATGAGGGATTGCCTTACCCGAGGGTGATCATTCGATGGCGTTCTGGATCTCGTTTATCCTGGTGCGGATACTCCCGTCCAGAAGCTTGCCCTCGATCCGAACGATCATGCCGCCGACGAGCGAGGGGTCGACGCTTGCCCGCAGCTTGATGCGCTTGCCGGTCTTTTCCTGCAGTTTGTCCCGAAGGGCCTGCCTTTCCGAAACGCTGAGCTCCTTTGCGGAAACGACGTCCGCAACGGTGATGTCGAACTCGCGGTTGTACTGCAGCTCGAACTCCTCCGCGCAGTCGGCGAAGAAGCGCATATAGCCCCTTTCGATCAGCAGGCAGATGAAATCGGTAACGCAGTCCGGCAGCTTGCCGTCGAACGCGGCGCGCACGGCGCCGAGCCTCTCCCCGAGCGGGATGCTGGGCGTGCCGAGAAAATCCGCGTACTCCGGATTTTCCCCGAAAAGCTTTTCGCAGCCGATGAGGGCGGCAGCCACGTCGTCGAGCGTGCCTTCCTCCTTTGCGAGCATGAACAGCGCGTTTCCGTATTCGTTACCAATCGCCGACATTGCCGTCACCGTTTCCTTCCGCATCGATGCCCTCGATGAAGGAATCGATCAGATTTGCGTGGTCGTCCGCGTTGATCTCGCGCTCCAGCAGTTTTTCCGCAAGCTGAACGGCAAGATCCGCGATCTCCTTCTTCATGCCGGCGGTCGCCTTGCCGCGCTCGAGCTCGATCTCGTTTTCGGCCCTGCGGATCATACCGCTCGCGCGGTCCTCCGCCTCCGAAATGATCGCGCCGCTGCGCTGCCTCGCGTTCTGCTGCGCGGTGCGGATCAGCTCGCTGCACTCCTCATCGGCGCCGGCGAGCTTGAGCTCGTATGCTTCACGGTCCTGCTCCGCCTTTTTGAGCGCCTCGTCGGCGCGGCTGTAAACGCTGTCCACGGCCGCCTGCCGCTCCGCCATCGTTTTGCGGACGGGCTTGTAGAGGAACTTTTTGAGGATGAGGAAGAGGATGAGCAGGTTGCAGAGCGAGATCACTATCTGCCAGATATTGACGGAAATAACATCCAATGGTTGCATCGCTCTATTACTCCAAACTAAAGATTTTTAAGGGATGCGCTCCCTTTTGCCGGGTCATGCCCGCAGCGCCGGTCAGTGGAGACCGTTCTTGAGCGCGGTGATGAAGATGTTGGGCGCGACGAAGATCAGCAGGATCGCGATGACCAGCGCGTAGATACCGGTGGTCTCAGCAAGCGCGCAGCCGAGGATCAGGGTCGAGGTGACGTCGCTCTTTGCTTCGGGCTGGCGGCCGACGGCTTCACAGGCCTTTGCGGCGGCCTGTCCTTCGCCGATACCGGGGCCGAAGCCGGCGATCATTGCGATGCCGGCGCCGAGGGCGCAGCAGCCGAGGATGATTCCGATTGCAAGTTCCATTAAGATTACCTCCTGTTGCCGTTCTTACGCGGCAGTTTTAGCTTTGTTTTCTTCGCCGCCGGCTCTTTTGGCGCGGCGGGCGAGTTTCTTTTCCTGACGTTTAAGATAAAGCTCCTCCGGGAAGCCTCCCGAGATGTTGAGCATTGTCAGCATTGAGAAGATGAAGGCCTGCAGGCAGCCCGAGAACACGTCGAAATACACGGACAGCACGGCGGGGATGCCGACCTGCAGGACGGGGAAGGTCTCGGCGAGCGAGCCGAACACGGACCTTGAGAGCCCGCCGAGCGCGCTTGCGACGAGAGCGGAGATGACGGAGCCCGAGAGGATGTTGCCGTAGTGACGGAAGCTCATACTGACGGGCATCGCGATCTCGCCGATGACGTTGAGCGGCGCGAAGAAGGGGATCGGCTCGAAATAGCCCTTGACGTAGTTCCAGGCGCCGCCTTTGAGTTTATAATAGGTAATGAGGCCGAACACGAGCAGGCCCCAGCCGAAGATGGTGGAAAAATCGGAGGTCGGCGGGAAGAGGCCGACGAGCGAGGAAAGGCTCGAGAACGCGGAGAGGCCGAGGATCGCGGCGATGAACGGCGAGAACTCGCGGAAGAAGGGGCCCATGTTCTGGGCGATGAGGCCGTCCGTCTTTTCGACGATCCATTCGGCGGCGAGGGTGCGGCGGCACTTGACGCCGGCGCGGATGCCGTGGGTCATGTAGAAGACGAGCGCGGTGATGGTGAGCATCACCAGCCAGCTGTTGACGTTCGCCTCGCTGATGAGCAGGGGCTGCAGCGGCGCCGGTATGCTCTTGAATACCATCGCTCCGGTAATGGTAATGCCCTCCTCGGCCGGCTTTGTCATAACGCGAAGCGCGATGCCGGCGAGCAGGGGCAGTATCATCATAATGATCAGCAGAACGTCAACGATTTTGAAACGAAGTGTCTTTTTCAATTTTCCGTATCCTCTGTGTCTTCTGTGTCTTCGGTATCTTCATTTGCCGGCCTGCAGGCCGCGACGGCCGCCTGCGCGCCGGGGTCGAGCTTTTCGCCCCTGTGCGTGAGCTGCCAGAACATGATCACGATCCGCGGGAAGAGCAGCGGGATCACCGCGGCGTAGAGGTTGAAGCAGGGCAGAACGGCGGCCAGGATGGCTATGACGGCCAGCATCATGAGGCGCCCGCCCTGGGAAACGCGGATCTTGAGCGCCGCCTTATCGGGGGCCAGCTCGATGCACTTCACCACGGTGAGAGCCATAAGGAAGAAATTGAGGACCGCCGCTGCCGCGCCGAGCAGATTGCCCCAAAGCACGGTAAGATCCCATCTGCGGATAAGGATGAAAACGAGCTCCATTATAACGCTCAGCACGGCCGTTCCCACGGCGATCCTCAGCGTTTCTTTTTTGACGGCGGGATCCAGCCCTTTCATCCGTTACCTCACACTAACAGGCCGAATGTCAGCAAAGCCAAAACATCCGGCACTTATATCATATTGATTATATCACTTCCCCCGCGATAACGCAACCGCTTTGACGTATCCCGTCCGGTTTTTTTCCGCGGAGTTTTGGGGCGGTCAGCGCACCGCAGGGGCGGCAGGCCGCACGCGTCGCCGCTTGCGGCGGATGAGGTGTTTTAATCGCCGGATCGTTCGTAGGGGCGGCAATCTGCCGCCCGCGGGTGAAAGATCAGGCCTTCCCCTTTGAGGGGATGCGATCCGGCAGGTCGCACGGGGGACCGCTTGCGGTGGATGAGGTGTTTTTAATAGCCAAATCAGCCGTAGGGGCGGCAATCTGCCGCCCGTCAGCACAGGACACGGAATACTGCGGCGGGAGCGTTCGTGCAGGTATTATGTTATTCCATCGTGGCATTTGTTATTTCGCGGGCGGCTGCGCAGCAGACGATCGGCTGAGTTGCCGCCCGTCAGCAGAGGACACGGGATACTGCGGCGGGAGCGTTCGTGCAGGTATTATGTTATTCCATCGTGGCATTTGTTATTTCGCGGGCGGCTGCGCAGCAGACAATCGGCTGAGTTGCCGCCCGTCAGCAGAGGACACGGACTACTTCGGCGGGAGCGTTCGTGCAGGTATTATGTTTTTAGATCGCCGCAAAGTTTTACGGGCGGGCGGCAGGTTGCCGCCCCTACGGGTCAAAGTAAGCATCAGGCCTTCCCCTTGAGGGGAAGGTGGCCGAGGGCTCTAAAGCCCGAGGTCGGATGAGGTGTTGAGTTAGTTTAATTCCGAAGCTTGGTCGGACAGCGGCTTTTACACCTCATCAGTCATTTTGCCTAAACAAAATGACAGCTTCCCCTCAAGGGGAAGCCCTCCGGCAGAGGGGAAGCCCGCAGGCACAGTCGTTCGTAGGGGCGGCAATCTGCCGCCCGAAAGCGTCGGACACGGAATGTGGCGGCGGGAGCGTTCGTGCAGGTACTTTGTTTTTAGATCGCCGCAAAGTTTTACAGGCGGGCGGCAGGTTGCCGCCCCTACAAGGGGACGATCGGTTTCAGGCCTTCCCCTCCGGCTTGGTCGCATTACGCAGGCGGATGATATCCGCCCCTGCATGGGGACGATCGGCATCAGGCCTTTACCGTTCTATATCGCGAATATAATTATCGTTTTACGGTAATTTCTTGTTGACATTTGTTATGGACTGTGTTATTATCACTGCAAGTTCAAAAAAAAAAGCCGTCATTGAAATCAATGATGTACCGGAGCAGACGCCGAATGGGGGTGTCCGATGCGATTTTTGACAAATCCTCGTGCAAATGCTATACTGTCCCCAAATCCCCGCCGAAAGGAGGCAGGCCCTTGGCTGCGATCAAAAACGGCATAAAAAGCATACTGAGAACGCCGGTGAAGACCGCTCTGTTCCTGCTTATATCCACCGTGCTCGCGGCGTTGCTTGCCGTCGCGTTCTCCGTGTTTTCCTCGGTGCGGGGCTACCTCCGCGACTGCGACGATTTCTACCGCACGATCGTCGATCTCGAGTACGTCGGCGTCAACTATCCCGACGGGGCCGTTTACGACGAAGCGCTCGCCCGGGCCGTTGCCGGAAGCCAAAGCGAACTCGACGCGCTTTCCGCGGACAGGAACGTTTATTCCTTCGAGAAGGCTTCGCCCTCGCTCGCGCTGATCTCCGGCTTCACCCGGCAGGACAATCTCTCCTTCGACCCGGAGGCGGCGGTGCTGATCGTTCGCGGGATGTCGTACTACGACGCCGGCAGCGCCTACACGGGCGAGATCGTCCGCCAGCTCTACTCCCGGAAGCAGGTCGAGCGCAAGCTCGTGCTTTTCCGCTTCGAGCCGGCGGAGGACGGCAGCGAGCCCGTGCCCGAAAGCGGCAGGGACTACGTGCTGACCGGGCATTTCTTCAGCGGGCAGAACAGCTATCTGTGGTTCCTCGCGGAAAACGCTTCCTTTGATGACGGGACCGGCGTGCACACCGTTCCCGCGATGACCGAACTCGGCGAGGACGGCTCCGTGCCCGTTCTCCAGCAGCAGTATGCCGAAAGGCTTGCTCAGCTCAACAACAGCGTGCACGTCCTCAGCACCGCCTCGCTCGAGGACGCGCTCCCCTTCCACCAGCAGCAGCTCATGATCTCGGAGGGCCGCAGCTTCACCGCGGAGGAATACGCCTCCCGTGCGAAGGTCTGCATCGTTTCGGGCATGATCGCCGCCATGATGGAAGTCGGCGTTGGCGACAGGCTCGATCTAGCGCTCTACGACTGCGAGGGGGACGTGTATAACGCCTTCACCGGCGGGCCGGCGGAGACCGGCGAATATGAGATCGTCGGCGTGTACGGCCTCAATTCCGATCACCCGTACCGCATCTACGTGCCCGACGCGGGCGCGGCAAACGGGCGCATCGAAGCCGGCAACGGCTACCGCATCGGCCAGTTCCGCATCAAAAACGGCACGGCTGCGGCCTTCCTCGAAAAAACGCGGGGCCTTGCCGAAAAGGGCTTCCGCTTCACCGTGTACGACCAGGGCTATTCGGCGGCGACCGAACCGATGCGCGAGCTGCAGTTCATCTCCGTGATCTTCCTCGCGATCTGCCTCGTCCTCGCCGCGGCCGCGCTGGCGCTGCAATGCCATCTGTTCGTTTCAAGGCAGCGGGACGCCGCTGCGACGATGCTGGCTCTCGGCAGCGGCAAGGCGCACGTGCTCGCTTACTTCATCACGGCGGCGCTGATGCTCGCCGTGCCCGCCGTGATCGCCGGCTGCCTGATCGGCCGTGCGCTCGAGGGCCGCGTGCTCGACATGCTGCGGGACCTCGCTTCCCGCTCCGCGGAGGCGGATCTGCGCTTCTCCTCGAGCCGCATGACGTTCATGAAATCGCTTGAATTCGATCCGAAGGTCGGCATCCGCGTGTATCTCTCGGCGTCGGCCGCGCTGCTCGGCGGCTCAGCGCTTATGACGCTCATCTCCGCCTCCTCCGCGATGAAGGACCGCGAGACCGCGAAAAAACGACGCAAAGTCACCGAAAAAACGCCCAAGCTCACCGCGGGGAGATCGTCCGGGCTCTCCGGCAGGCTCAAATATGCTGTCCTTTCAATAAGGAGGAACCGCGTCCGCACGCTGGCCGTGCTGGCGCTCTGCCTGATCGCCGCGCTGTTCTTCCTGCGGCTCACCCACTCGCTTGAAAGCTATGAAAACGGGCTTGAGGCCGTGAAGCGCGACACGGTCATCAAGGGCCGCGCCACGGACCGGACCGGCCGCTTCGTGGAGGGGCTCGCCGTCAGCCGCAGGCTGTTCGACAGCGTCCGCAGCTCCGGCGCGATATCCTCGTGGAACGTTTCGAGAGAGGTCGTCCACGTCCGCTTTGAGGGCGTTTCCAGGTCCGCCGACGGCACCGAGCATGAGCTGCCCGAGCCGTTCGTGCCGGCGGGCTCGTTCGCGCAGGAAACTTTGATGGGTAAGCTCGCGTCCGAACCGAGGCTCGTTCAGACCTACCGCGTTGCGCAGAGCCCCGCTTTCTATTACGGCAGCGGCGAGGTCCGCTGGCTCGAGGGCTGGGACGAGGAGCGCTTCAACGCGTCCGTGAGCGCGCTGTATGAGCCGGGCGCAGTCATCCCCGTCGCGCTGCCCGCCTCGTTCATGGAGAAGAACGGGATCGACCTCGGCTCCACGGTACGCTTTTTCTACGGCATGAACAGCTCGTGGGAAGGCGCCAGTTTCTCCACCTTCGACGCGCTCGCCGCCGCTTCGTACAGCTCACCCAACGACGGGGAGACCGTGTACTGCGCGCTGTACCTCGGCGAGCAGGACGAGGCCGGCGGTCCATACCACAATTCCCCGGCGACGTTCAGCAGCCTGACCTTCACTCTGGACGACACGTCAAGGCTCCCCGCGCTTCGCGACGCGCTCGAGGACGCGGGCTTCACCTGGCCGCTCTCCGGCAGCCGCGGCAGGGGCGTCGCCGTGATAGACGACGAGGTCTATCTGGACACGGTCAATTCCATGGAGCGGCAGATCGAATACGTTTCCGCGCTCTACTTGGGGCTGTACGTGCTCGCGGGGATCGTGGGCGCCGTGCTCTCATGGCTGCTCATCCACTCCCGCCGCAGCGAGATCGCGCTGATGCGGGCGCTCGGCACGCAGAAATCCAGGATAATCCTCTCCTGCATGTTCGAGGCCGCCCTGCTGGCTTTGCTCGGGCTCGCGCTCGGCATCGGGATCCATTACCTTATCTCCGGCGCGCCGACGCGGGATGCGCTTCTGCTGATCGCCGCGTTCTTCGCGCTGTGGTGCCTGTCGGCGCTCGTCTGTCTGCTCGTCACCCTCTCAAAACCGACCATGGCTTCGCTCTCGGAGCCCGAATAAAGGAGCAAATATGTCCGCTATTCTGGAAGTTAAAAACTGCACGTACCGTTATCAAAACAAGTATCAGACCGTGGACGTGCTGCGCGGCGTGGACGCGAGCTTTGAAGAGGGCAAGCTCTACGCGCTGATCGGCAAATCGGGCTCCGGCAAATCGACGCTGCTTTCGCTGATGGCGGGGCTGATGCTCCCCGGCGGCGGCGAGGTGCTGTATAACGGCGTGCCGACCGCGAAGCTGGATCTCGACCGCTACCGCCGCGAAAACGCCGCGGTCATCTATCAGAGCTTCCGCCTGCTGCCGCTGCTCACGGTGCAGGAGAACGTGACCTATCCGATGGAGCTGCGCGGCTTCCGCGGAAAGCCCGCGCGCGAAAAGGCGGCGGAGCTGATCGAAAAAGTCGGTCTGCCGGAAAACGTGCTGCACCGCTTCCCCGGGATGCTTTCCGGCGGCGAGCAGCAGCGCGTTGCGATCGCGAGGGCGCTCGGTATGGACGGAAAGCTCCTTCTCGCGGACGAGCCCACCGGCAACCTCGATACCGAAAACGGTTCGGTCATCATCGACCTCCTTCTCAAGCTCGCGCACGAGGACGGCTATTGCGTGATCGTCGTCACGCACGACCTCGATATCGCCGCTAAGGCCGATACGGTCCTCAGGATGAGGGACGGAAGGCTGGAGAAGGGTTAAAAATGAAGACGCCCGCACGCGGGCTAATGAAGGAATGAAGACGCTGCGCTAATGAAGAAATTCAACTGCGGGCGTCTTCGCTTCATTAGTGAGCGGGGCGAACGACTTCATTAAGCCGGCATCGCCGGCTGACTTCATTAGTCGGCATTGCCGACGACTTCATTGAGAATGTTGCAGCAGGAGTGGCAAAATCGAATGACCACAACAAAAAGAGAAGGCCGAAACCTTCTCTTTATTGCTTTATTGCCGCATTTATTCCTGTTCCGGAATTCTCGGCTTGCATAGTTGCAAGCATGGACAGGAAAAGCTTGCTTCGCGTTTACGCACGCGAAGAACACGCTAAAACGCGATCGAGCCATACGGTAAGCCGTGAAGCCTTTTTCCCGAGCTCAAAATACTCCCGCTCTCCATAGTACAGGCGGGTCCCGCCAAAGCAAAGCGAGATCCGTGAATCGTCCGATCCCACAAACTCCAGCCGATACTTCCTGTCGGCCTCGTCCTGCGGAAAGCGCGTGTCCTTGGTGACGTCGTGGGAAAGGATACTGCGGAAACAATGGGTGAACAGCGGACGGGGAACGACGGCCGCCTTTCCCTCCGGCCCGGAAACGGTGAGCGATTTCGCACTGAGGATGCGGCGGGTGATCTGCGTGCCTCTGTAGGCCGAACACGAACGCAGAACTCCGTCCAATACCACCGCATAGGCCTTCGCGTTGCGGACGGGGTACATCTCCCCGGAGTCCCTCTGCAGATCCTCCGGATCGACGCCGCGGAAATAGATCAAAGTATTTTCGAGAAAAGCGGAATTGCTGAAGAAAACGTCCGATCCCTGATCATACCCGATAAGGATCGGGGAGGTATCGCCGTCGTAGCTTTCGCCCCATTGAACTCCGACCGAAGGACCGTATTCAAAGAACGGCATGGTTCTGTCGTTCTTTTTTAGTATCCAAAAGCTGTCCGCATCGCCTTTTCGGAGCAGATCGAGATCGTGCTGCAGCAGCGGCAGACTCCGCTCTTCCTCGGAAGGCTCCCGGATCCCGAGCTCCGCGTCCAGCCAGGCAAGGAACTCGGAGCCGGACATTCTCGGCATAACGAAATACGGCTCGAGCTCCGAAACGATCGAGCTGCTCCATTCCTTATCGGTCATGTAATATTGCGGAAGCGGAAAGGATATTAATCGTTCCATTAAAGTTTTGTGCTGAGATCCATCCTTGAGAATATCCATAAACAGTTGCTCCTGTGGTTACCGCGTATGCGGAGGTAAGTATTGAATTAACACTTCTATAGAACTCACCTATCTTATGGCGATACGAAGCTTGCCCGCTATAAGTATATTGAGTGAATTCGTCAATGCTGAATAGAACAGATCCATTGATGCTGGTCTTTACGACGATGCCGGTAATCCTTGTACCCGATGTCGTTCCAAGATACCCTGCATTAGTATCTATATAAACATCGTATCTGTACTTGTTTCCGAGTGTGTTTGTTACATATGAGTTGTCAACATAAACCTCGAGATATGGATCATCATTAAGACGCGTTTGCGTGGCAGGGACTTCACAAAGTGTCGGGCTGCATTATAATACGTTCAATCTTTCGGCGGATACATTCGTAACCACTTAAAACATGGAAAAAAGAAAAACCAACAGCAGGGATAGATAGCGCGTTCATCGTTTCATTCTGTTACCTCCTTGAATATAATGGGATTATAACCCAATTTTAGCGTAATAGCTTAGATAGATGCATAAATTGGCAAGAAATATCTATTACTTTCATAATGTTACAATATAATATCCAATTTGTCAATAGAATTTTTAATCCGATAAACATTTTGTCTAAAAATATGTCAAGAAGATTTTCTAACCGTAATCGCTCACTGCCGAAGGATTTGCCCACGCAAAAGATGCTGAAAACCAATCACGCTTTATCGCATAAACTAAGGAGATGTAAAACGGACGGATGGTATTGCCGTCCCTACGGGTTAAGGAAGAGCTTCAGGCCTTCCCCTTGAGGGGAAGGGGGACCGCTTGCGGTGGATGAGGTGTTGAGATAAACCAACTCCGGAGTTTGGTTGGGCAGCAGCTTGAACACCTCATCAGTCTTCGCGGCGCGCTGCGCCGCCTCAGACAGCTTCCCCTCAAGGGGAAGCCCTACTGCCGCCCCTACGGGTTTAAGGATCGGCGGCAGGGCTGCCGTTATTTGAATGCACCGCAGCGCGATCCATGCACGGAGTGCGATCCATGTGCGAAGGATGATCCACGCATGCGGTGCAATCCATCACTGTACGCTCTCGACGGTCACTCTAACGCCGTTCACGGTCAGCACGACCGGGGCGGTGAAGTCGCTGCCGTCCTCAATGCCGTCCACAGGACCGTCCGCGGGGCCGTCCGCGGAGCCGTTCTGCGCATGCGCCGCGAGGAGTTTCGCGAACGCGAACGCGGACTTTGCGCCCCATTTGCCGTCCTCCTCGAGCTCATTCCCCTGCGCGTCGCGGTAGCCCGCCTCGTTCAGCGCCGCCTGCATCGCGCGGTACGCCCCGCCCTCGGGCATGGGCTTTGCTTCCTTAAAAATGATCGTTTCCATTTCGTCCTCCTGTTCTTCTCCGTAGGTGAAGCGCGCGGTCATCAGGCCGCGGTGCGTGAAATCGCGCTCCGTGAGCCTCGTCACGACCACGCCGTACGCTATGCCCCTTGCCTCCACGACGAGGGGCGTGCCGTCCGCATCATGCCCGCAGATCCAGCCCACGTGCGTCATGCGGCCGCTGCCGCCCATGCGGAACACGGCTTCGCCCACCGCAAGAGGCCTGGCGCCGCCCGCGATCGGCCCCTTTTCGCCGCACCAGAGGCGGTAGTTCATATCCGCGTTGATATCGGTCCTCTCCCCTTTTTCATAGGTGAGCCACGCGTCGAGCAGCCCCTGGCAGTCGGTCGCGAAGCCGCTGCGGTCCCAGTCCGCGGTGAGCACGTCATAGCGCGCACGGGTCATCTGTTTTTTATAGCGGTTCTCATAATAAAGGTCGAGCGCCGCGTCGTCGGTGCGGACGCGCACGCTGCCGAAAAGATACTGCCACGGCTCCGTGCCGCAGCGTTCCCGCGGGAGCGCGAGCACGGCGGAAGGCGGGATGCTCTCCCTCTTCGCGTGCGAAAGCGCCCAGCGGACGAATTCCTCTGCTTTATACATATTCCTTTTTCTTTCTGTAAGTCGTTCCGCTTTGGGGCCGCGGAATAAGAATTGCCTTTGAACTGACGCCGCCCCGCCCGGGGTGCGAAGCGGTCTTCCGGGGGGGCTTCGCGCTACGCTCCGCGCTTCCCCCTCTACTATTATTATACCATATTTCCGCCCTCATTTCGAGCCCGGAAACAAAGTATTACGTTCCCGCTTCGGATTTTTCCTTAAACGCCGCGCCTTCCGTCGCCCCCTCCCCCGCCCGCGGGAAAGCGGCCCCGTATATATTTGGCCTATTTCGCAAAATACCCTAAATATTGTGGTCAGACCTATTGCATTTTTCAACATCTTGTGTTATACTGGATTATGGTAAGCGTGTGAAGCCGCCGTTTTTTCGGCGGTCTCCGTGCGCCGGAGAAGCAAAAAATACAAGTTTTCACTATAAATAAACAGGAAGGAAGCCCCATGTACAGCGTCGTAAAGAGAGATAACAAGGTCGTCGATTTCGACCTTTCCAAGATCAAAAACGCGATGCAGCTCGCGTTCGAGGCGCAGGAGAAGCCCTGCCACCCCGACGTGCTCGATCTGCTCGCACTCAAGGTCACCGCGGATTTCGCGCCCAAGGTGAAGGACGGCAGGATCGCCGTTGAGGACATTCAGGACAGCGTCGAATCCGTGCTGATCCAGGCCGGCTATGCGGACGTCGCCAAGGCATACATCCTCTACCGCCGCCAGCGCGAAAAGCTGCGCAACATGAAGAACACCTACCTCGACTATCGCGACACGGTCAACAAGTACCTCAACGTTACCGACTGGCGAGTCAAGGAAAACTCCACCGTCACCTATTCCGTTGGCGGCCTGATCCTCTCCAACAGCGGCGCGATCACCGCGAACTACTGGCTGAGCGAGGTCTACGACGACGAGATCGCCCAGGCGCACCGCACCTGCGAGTTCCACCTTCACGACCTCAGCATGCTCACCGGCTACTGCGCGGGCTGGTCCCTCCGCCAGCTGATCGAGGAGGGTCTCGGCGGCATCCCCGGCAAGATCACCTCCTCCCCCGCGAAGCACCTCTCCACCCTCTGCAACCAGATGGTCAACTTCCTCGGCATCATGCAGAACGAGTGGGCGGGCGCGCAGGCGTTCAGCTCGTTCGATACCTACCTTGCTCCCTTCGTCCGCGCGGACAACCTCGACTACGACGCGGTCAAGAAGTGCATCGAGAGCTTCATCTACGGCGTGAACACCCCCTCCCGCTGGGGCACGCAGGCGCCCTTCTCCAACATCACCCTCGACTGGACGGTCCCGGACGACCTTAAAGGCCGCCCCGCGATCGTCGGCGGCAAGGAGATGGATTTCACCTACGGCGACTGCAAGAAGGAGATGGACATGGTCAACAAGGCGTTCATCGAGACCATGATCGAGGGCGACGCGCACGGCCGCGGCTTCCAGTACCCCATCCCCACCTACTCCATCACCAAGGAGTTCGACTGGTCCCCCACCGAGAACAACCGTCTCCTCTTCGAGATGACCGCGAAATACGGCACGCCGTACTTCTCCAACTACGTCAACAGCGACATGAAGCCCAGCGACATCCGCTCCATGTGCTGCCGCCTGCGCCTTGACCTGCGCGAGCTGCGCAAGAAGAGCGGCGGTTACTTCGGCAGCGGCGAGAGCACCGGCAGCGTCGGCGTCGTCACGCTGAACATGCCCCGCCTCGCGTTCCTCTCCGAGAACGAGACCGAGTTCTATCAAAAGCTCGACCATCTCATGGACGTTGCGGCGCGCAGCCTTCACGTGAAGCGCACGGTCATCAGCCGCCTGCTCGAGGAGGGCCTCTACCCCTACACCAAGCGCTACCTCGGCAGCTTCAACAACCACTTCTCCACCATCGGCCTGGTGGGCATGAACGAAGCCTGCCTCAACGCCAAATGGCTCCAATGCGACCTGACCGACGAACGCGCGCAGGAGTTCACCAAGGAAGTGCTCAACCACATGCGCAACCGCCTTGCGGACTATCAGGAGCAGTACGAGGGCGAGCTGTTCAACCTCGAAGCCACCCCCGCGGAGTCCACCACCTACCGCTTCGCCAAGTACGACGCGGCGCATTTCCCGGGGATCATCACCGCGGCGGAGGACGGCGGCACCCCCTATTACACCAACAGCTCCCACCTGCCCGTCAGCTATTCGGAGGACGTGTTCTCCGCGCTCGATATCCAGGACGAGCTGCAGACGCTCTACACCTCCGGCACGGTCTTCCACACCTTCCTCGGCGAGAAGCTGCCCGGCTGGGAGAGCGCGGCGGCCCTCGTGAAGAAGATCAGCGAGAACTATCGCCTGCCCTACTACACCTTGAGCCCTACCTACTCCGTCTGCCGCAACCACGGCTATCTCGTGGGCGAGCAGTACACCTGCCCGCACTGCGGCGCGAAGACCGAGGTCTACAGCCGCATCACCGGCTACTACCGCCCCGTCCAGAACTGGAACGACGGCAAGCTGCAGGAGTTCAAGGAGCGCAAGGAATACACCATCCTCGACTGGAAGCAGCACAAGGAGCGCGAGGCGGCGGAGCAGGCGGCGAAGGCAGCGGAGCCCGACTCCACCCCGGTCAGGACCGTAATGCTCTTCACCACCAAGACCTGCCCCAACTGCAAGGCGGCGATCGCCCTGCTCGAGAAGAGCGGCGTTGAGTACACCA
>JAFXSG010000027.1 GCA_017525875.1 Clostridia bacterium
GGCCGCGGAAAAAGCCGAGGGATCGCATATCGGCATCAGGAGCGTCCGCGAAAGGCTCGCAGGTATGTGCGGCGGCACTATGACGGTCGAGAGCCGGATCGGCGCCGGAACGAGGGTCACGATACGCATCCCGGCGGAGGAGGCGGACGAAAAGCTTTCCTGAACTCCGCACGGCATAAAAACGCCCGCCGCAGGAGCTCTCCCACGGTGGGCGGTCGCTTATTTGACCGGTATTGCGAAATGCGGCTTTTCGGGCAGGTACTTGATGCGAACGTGGTCGCCCACGCGGGTGCGCCCCGGCGCGTGATCGAGCTGCGCTTCAACGGTCTGCCCGTTCTGATCGACGTAGGTGACGTAATAGGTCTCCGAAAAATCGGTGCCGCCCTCGGAGGACGGAGACTGCGT
Organism: Clostridia bacterium; assembly: GCA_017525875.1. Lineage (GTDB taxonomy): Bacteria > Bacillota > Clostridia > Christensenellales > CAG-138 > PeH17. The sequence goes on from JAFXSG010000027.1 coordinate 406, forward strand.
TTCATCTATGCGCGACACGACCGCGTCGGCCACCACGCCGTTTTTGCGGATCTTTCTGTTGCGGATGACGGTGAAGGCCGCAACGCCGATAATAACAGCCGCGACCGCGCCGAAGATCAGATAGTCCTTCATTTTTTGTCCCTCCTTGTTTTTCGGCGGAGCGAATGAGCTCCGTTCGCAGTATAGTATGATAAGCCGCCGCGTCCAACAAATGTCCAGCAATCATTCGGGCAATCGGCGCATCTTCGGTTTCCCGGCACTTTTTGTTGGACATTTGTTGGACGAGTGCATTTATACTGTTGGGAGCATCATAAAGAGCAAGGAGGAGCTTTTATGTCACTCAAAGGGATAAGGCTGAGGTATTTCGTGATGGTGCTCGCGCTCATCGCCATCGCCGCCGGAATCTATCTCACGTTCTTCCGGTCGAAGGGCTATGAAAAAACCACGGCGACCATCACATCTATCGCGGAGCGTGAAGAGACTTTTTCGGAAGATGATACCGAATACGACGTCACCGTCGAATACACTGTGAACGGGCAGAAATACACGCAGCAGCTCGATTATTACAGTCCTGCCTTCAAGGTCGGCGGCACGACGAACATCACCTACGATCCGAAGGATCCCACGAAGATCCACGGCGGAAGCGGCATCGGGATCTATATTCTTATTATCGGCGCCGTGCTGATGGCGGGCACGCTGTTCTCAATTATCCGCGGCAAGTCCGCTCTTAAGAAGCTCAAGGAGACCGAGGATATCGGCAGGGACGCCGTCTATCCCGAGCCCGATCTCGGCACGGAGCGGGAGCTCTACTTCCTCACCGATCTCGGCACGCCGAAATACGGCCACCGCATCGAGGACGCATCGCGCAATGTGCTCTATGAGGCCAAAATGACCAAGTTCACCATGACCTCCCCCTTCGGCTTCGATTTCATCGACCATGAGCACGGAAGGACCACCGCTCACCTTGTGGGCCACGAGGAGGCTTCCGAATGGAATTCGCTCATCATCGACAACCACTATACCTTCACCTTCGACGGCGAGGATATCTGGAAGCACCTCAAGCGCAGCGGCATCCGCGTCGATTCAAAACTCGGCGGCGGCAGCGGCAAGCTTGTCGGCACTAACTACACGATCTACCGCAACGAAGTCGAGCTAGCCCGCGTGGAGACCACGAGCCAGTACGTTCATGAGGAGGACGCCGAGGAGCACAAGATCGCCCGCGCCGTCCCCGTCAAGGGCTTCTTCCGCATTTGGACGCGCGAAAGGAACCTCGATCTGCTCTTTGTGACGCTGCTTGCATTTGCAAGGACCGAAGCGAGCGCCGACAATGGCGGCAACCGCAAGACGCTGTTCAATACTTTAAGGGGCTGAAACGGCAGGGGCCGGCAATATTATGAGGATCATTTGCATTGACGATGAGCCGCTCATTCTGAATATGGTGGTCGAGCTGTGCGAAAAGCTGCCGGAAAAGCCCGAAGTCGCGGGTTTTACAAAGGCGTCTGACGCCCTTGCCTGGCTCAGCGGGCATTCGGCGGATATCGCCCTGCTCGACATCAATATGCCCGAAATGACCGGCCTCGCCCTTGCGGTGCGGATCCGCGAGATCGACCCGGCGACCTCGATCGTCTTTCTGACGGGGCATTCCGAATTTGCGGTCGACGCGTTCAGTCTGCATGCCTCGGGCTACCTTATGAAGCCCGTAAACAGGCAGCGCCTTGCCGAGGAGATCGCTCACGCGGCGAGACTGCACGAAAGCTATGCAGCTTCCCCTAAATGCGGCGAGACGCGCATCTCGGCCCGCACGTTCGGCGAATTCGATCTTTTTGTGGACGGCGAGCCGCTGTCCTTCTCGCGCTCCAAGGCTAAGGAGCTTCTTGCCTATCTGATCGACAGGAAGGGCGGCGGCGTAACGAGGGCGGCGGCCGCGGCGGTGCTTTGGGAGGATCAGCCCTACGATCGCTCCCTGCAGAAGCAGCTCGACGTTATCATCCGTACGCTCCGCACGGTGCTCGAATCCGCGGGCGCGCAGGATATCTTCGAGCTTAAAAACGGCACGATGCGCATTTCAACCGAAGAGCTCGACTGCGACCTTTTCCGCTTTCTGAGCGGCGATCCCTCTGCGGTCAATGCATACCGCGGGGAGTACATGAACGCCTATTCCTGGGCAAGCTTCACCGAGGCTTACCTGGACAGGATAAAAAACAGGAAAAAATAATTTTTTAAGGAGAAAAGAAAATGAAAACCCTGAAGACCATTTTGGCAATTGCTCTTTCGCTTGCGATGATATCCGCGCTCTGCGCCTGTTCGATCAAGGTCGGCGGCGAAGAGACATGGGAATACAGCGCCGACACCAAGGAAGGCTGCGAACAGCTCTTCAACGATTTCTTTAGGAAGACCTTTGAAAACACCAACCAGGTCGTGACCGTAAAGGGCAACGGCAGCCTCGTATCCACCGAAACGATCGACGGCACGAGCGACTGCATCACCTACTCCACCACGGGAGCTGACACCTATTCCTTCATCAAGGACGGCGAATACATTTACGCCTTGAAGGACAATGATTCGCAGCAGTATTATATGGTCGGTGAGGAAAACTACAGTTACGGCTACTTTGTTTATAGGAACAGCATCGACATACTGGCTGACGTTCCCGAGGACGGCGTGACCTTTGCCTGCGAAGTCAAGGGAAGCTCCGAGGACGGAAACAGCACCAACAGCCTGACGCTCGAGCTCTCAACCGACGAAGGCAGCGTCAAGATCACCGCGGCTTCCGAAAACGATCTTGTAAAGACCGTCACCATCGTCACCAATGACGGCGGCGAAACACGCACAACCGAAATGACGTTCGAATACGGCACCGCATCCGTAACGCTTCCCGATATCTCCGATTGGGAAAAGACGGAGGCGTAAACCTCTCCTAAAACAGCATACGGCAAAAAGCTCCGGCGCAGCGGCATGACAGAAGCCTCTCCGCAGCGTCGGAGCAATTATGATAAAGCCACGCATTTACGCGGCAGAATGAACAACATAAGGAAACGGTTTTAGACATGGTGGAGCTTGTGAAATAGCTTTATGAAAACGGCTTTGAAATCTATCACGAAGCGTCTCAAAGCGGATGGCATACGGACGAAGCTCGGGAAAGAGAACTGGTGCCATAGCACGCTGGAGAGCATCCTCACGAATGAGAAATACACCGGAAACGCGATCCTCGGAAAGACCTATAAGCCGGACGTGCTCTCAAAGAGCAGGCAGAAAAACGATGGCAAGAAGGCTCCGATCTGCTGCGCCGAAAACACACACCCGGCAATCATCGAGCAAGGCGTGTTCGAACTGGCAAAGAAGGAAATGCATCGTCGAAGGGAAAACGCAGAGAATCAGATCGGAGGCGGAAAGTATAGCAGCCAGTACCCCTTCAGCGGAATGCTGGTATGCGGGATCTGCGGATCGAAGCTGCGGCGACATGTGCGAACAATGGGCAGCGGAAAACGGACGGCATCTTGGGGGTGCTGTAACAGGATCGTCAACGGCAGGTCGGAATGCAACAGTCACCATGTCAATGCAGAAGTGCTCGAGGCGACATAAAAAACGGAGGTTAGTATGAAAAGGATTTTCAGCATAATGACGGCACTGCTTCTTGCATGTGCAATGCTTTGGGGCTGCGCTCCGAAGAACGATACCAAAGGCGCCGCCGAGTCGATGGCGGACGAGTATGCTTTCAATACCGAAAACCAGGCGTACTGGCGTGAAAGGCTTCAGTACTACCGCAAGGATGACGGCGTTCGCCAGATCATGCTCGTTCGGTGCACGGAGGGCAGCAATGCGACCGTTCAGTTTTATACCAAGCTTACCAATCAGAATAACGCATGGACTCTTCTATTCGAGACGGACGCTTATATCGGCAAAAACGGAGGCGGCAAAACTCAGGAGGGAGACGCCAAAACGCCTTACGGGGATTTCGGCGTCATCACTGCCTACGGGATATTGGACGATCCCGGAACAAAGCTTGATTATATCAGCGTGACCGAAACCACCTATGCCTGCGATGAGGAGTGCGAGTACTATAATCGGATCATCGACACCCGTGAAACAGGTCATGCCTGCAACGGCGAAGAGATGTTCATCTACACGCCCGAATACAATTACGGCATCGCTCTTGATTATAATTTGGCGTGCGAATGGCCTCTCGGGTCCTCCATATTCCTCCATTGCAAAGGCGCAAAGGTCTTTACCGGCGGCTGCGTCGCCATCGATGAAGAACTGATGAAACTCGTTTTGCAGAACGCTGAGCCCGGCATGCGCGTCATCATTCACGAAGACTGATCGTTATGGACATAATTTCCCCAGCCGAAAACGCTGGTGTACTTTTTGCGTTTCTTTGCTCTGCAAAGAAATAAAAAGTGTCCGTACTGTTGGGCTCGAACCCGCAAAAAGCCTTTTACTGTATGCAAAAGCAGCAAAAAAGCTCATTTAGACCTTGAGCCTTCAAATGCTTTCATAGACCGGTGGGCAATACAGGACTAAAACCAGCTTTGATTCTATCCAAGAATTTCTCCGCTATCGGTGTGAAAGTCTGGTACTTTTTCCACACCAAATACAGTTTTGTCTCGAGCCTCGGTAAGAGCGGTCTGAAAACGAGCCCGCTTTCAGGCGATACGTCGATAAGCTTGTCGAATGTCAGCAGATAACCGAGCCCGGCTTTTGCGAATATCGAACCGTTATACGAGAGCTTGAAGGAGCCTTCGAGCTTGAAGTCCGAAAACAAATCGCCTGCCCAAGAAGCGATCTCATTGTTCCATGCCTGCCCTGAACAGAAGAGCGGCAGCCCGACAAGGTCGGAAGGCGCAAAGCTGTCCTTAATGGCGAGAGGATCGTCCTTAGGCAGTACAAGCCCCCAGCGGTCAGCCTCGGGGAAGCAGATAAACTCATACTTTTTATCATCGGGCTCTTCGGCAAGCACCACAAAGTCGAGGAGTCCTTTTGACAGCTTTTCCGCGACCTGTTCAGTGTCGCCGCTCGTAATGTGGTAATGAAGACCGGGGAAACGGTTTTTCAGATCCTTTATCACATCGGCGATGAATTTGATTTGATATGATTCCGCAAGACCGAGAAACAGCTCGCCGCCCGCCATATCATCCAGCGAAACGAATTCCTTTTCGATCTTATCAGCCATACTGACAAGATCCTCCGCTCTGTCTCGCAGCAGCGCGCCTTCCTCAGTGAGCTGAATGCTGAAGCTGTGCCTCGTGAACAGCTTTTTGCCGAGCTCGTCTTCAAGCGACTTCAATGCTTTTGAAAGCGTCGGCTGCGTTACATGCAGCTGTTCGGCGGCGCGTGTCATATTCTCCTCCCTCGCGACAGCAAGGAAATAACGAAGTATGCGGATCTCCATTTTGACCTCCCGAGTGACATTCCGATTTAGAATATCATGATATTCATTATAACCATTAGCGAAAAGAAAGTCAACGTGCTAAACTGTAACCGAATCAAGGAGATGGATCTATGGATTACGAAGAAGCACTGAAAGCCGGTCTTGAGGAGACGGGAACGGATCGCGAGATCATAATGAGGGCGGTCGGGCTTTACCGCAGCGGCCAGGGCAAGGATCTCGTAAGATTGCTCAAGGCACAAAGATGCGGCCTTGTCGAGGAGATGCACGAAAGCCAGCGCAGGGTCGACAGGATAGATTATTTGATCAGACAATCAAAGAACAATTGAAAGGACAATATGACCATGATGAAAACAGAAATGCTGAACCTTACGGAGAACTGGGATAAAGTATTCCCCAAGAGTGATAAAGTCGATCACAAAAAAGTGACCTTCGTCAACCACTTCGGCATAACCCTTGCGGCCGATATGTATACGCCGAAACATGCGGCGGGGAAGCTCCCTGCTGTCGCTGTCTGCGGACCCTTCGGCGCCTGCAAGGAGCAGTCCTCCGGTCTGTACGCGCAGACGATGGCGGAGCGCGGTTTCCTGACCATCGCCTTCGATCCCTCTTTCACCGGCGAGTCCGGCGGGTTCCCCCGAGCCATGCATTCGCCCGACATCGATGTGGAAGACTTCCAGGCGGCGGTCGATTTCCTCTCCGTGCAGGATAACGTCGATCCCGAGAGGATCGGCATAATCGGCATCTGCGGCTGGGGCGGTATGGCTCTGCAGACCGCCTGCATCGATACGAGAATCAAGGCTACGGTGACCTCCACCATGTACGATATGTCCCGCGTGGCGGGCAACGGTTATTTTGATACCGCTAATAACGAAGAAGCCCGTCATCAGATGCGAACTGCGATCAACGCGCAGAGAACAAAGGATTATCAGAATGGCGATTATGCCCGTCAGGGCGGCGTTATCGATCCTCTCCCCGAAGACGCGCCGTATTTCGTAAAGGATTATCACGCCTATTACAAGACTCCCCGCGGTTATCATCCCCGCTCCCTGAACTCAAACGACGGCTGGACCGTGAACACGCAAACTTCTCTTATGAATACGCGGCTGTTTACCTATGCCAAGGAGATCCGCTCCGCCGTGCTTTTGATCCACGGCGACAAGGCGCATTCCTGCTATATGAGCCGCGACGCCTATGCTGATATGGTGAAGGACAGCAAGTACGCAGATAATAAAGAGCTCTATATCATACCCGGCGCTTCGCATACCGACCTCTACGACGGCGGCGGCAGGGACGCGATCCCCTTCGATAAGATCGAAGCGTTTATGAAGGAGAATATGAAATGAGCAGTAGTCCCATGAAATATCGGACAAACAACAGGACCGGCGACAGGATCAGCGAGATCGGCTTCGGCTCGGCATATCTTTACGAAGCCGGCATGACTGAGGGCGTTCGTGCGCTCCGGACTGCAGTCGAGGGAGGCATAAACTACTTTGACCTTGCAGCCGGTGACGCAAAGGCGTTCCCGATCTGGGGTGAGGCATTATCGCCTGTGCGCAAAGACCTGTTCTTCCAGATCCATTTCGGAGCGGATTATTCCAAGGGAACCTACGGTTGGTCTCTTCGCCTTGACGATGTGAAGCGTTCGATAGCATGGCAGCTTTCACAGCTTAAAACCGACTATATCGACTACGGCTTCATTCACTGTCAGGATGAGCTTTCCGATTGGGAGACGTATCAAAGGAACGGCGTGCTTAGCTATCTGCTGGAGCTGAAGGAGCAGGGCGTCGTAAGACATCTCGGGCTGTCGTCTCATACCCCTGCCGTCATTCAGAAGATCATGGACGACGTACAGATCGATATGCTGATGTTCTCCGTGAACCCCGCATACGACTATGGTCAAGGCGAGTTTGCAAACGGCAGCGTCGACGAGCGCAGCGCTATCTACCGCCGCTGTGAAGCCGAGGGAGTTGGCATTTCGGTTATGAAGCCCTTCTCAGGAGGTCAGCTGTTGGATGCGGCACAGTCACCTTTCGGAAAAGCGCTGACTCAGTATCAATGCATTCAGTACGCTCTTGACAAGCCGGGCGTACTGACCGTCCTGCCAGGTGCTTCGAATACCGATGACGTGAAAAAGCTCTTGAGATACTGCAGCGCTTCCGAAGAGGAACGGGACTATGCGGTCATAGGCAGCTTCGCTCCGCCTCAGGCCAGCGGCAAATGCGTTTACTGCAATCACTGCAAGCCATGCCCTGTGGGATTGGACGTCGGGCTGATCAATAAATACTACGATCTCGCAAAAGTGGGGGACCCTCTTGCGGCGGAGCATTATCACACGCTCGAGAAAAACGCGTCCGACTGTATCGGCTGCGGTCATTGTGACTCGCGCTGTCCCTTCGGCGTTGCGCAGAGCGCACGTATGCAGGAGATCGCCTCATTCTTTGAAGGAAAATGAATCGTATGAAAAAGCTGATGTTCTTGCTGCTGTCTTTATTGATGCTCTGCTCCTGTGCTCCGAAAACGGCTGAAAAGCCGGAGCCAACCATGGTTGCCGCAGCGGAAACACAACCCGCGGTAACTGCAGCCGTCATGCCCGAGCCGACCGAAATAAGCACGGCCGAACCGCAGAGCACTGCCGCTATCACTCCGGAAACACAGCAGCAAAAGGAGGAACCGACCTTGAAATTAACGATAAACAGCACTCCCGTGACAGTTCAGTGGGAGGAAAACGAAAGCGTAACCGCGCTTATGGATCTCGTCAGGAAAGCGCCGCTCACGATCCGAATGTCAATGTACGGCGGATTTGAACAGGTCGGGCCGATCGGCCAAAGTCTGCCGCGAAACGATGATCAGACCACCACTCAGGCCGGCGATATCGTTCTATATTCAGGCAATCAGATCGTTGTGTTTTACGGCTCGAATTCATGGGCATACACAAGGCTCGGACATATTATCGACAAGACCCGGCAGGAGCTTAAGGAACTGCTCGGAAACGGGGATGTTGAGATAACAATAAGCATGGAGGGATGAAGAAATGAAGATACTCGTACTCAACGGAAGCCCGCATCCGAACGGACCTACTTCCGATATGGTCAAGGCCTTCACAAGCGGAGCGACAGAGGCAGGGCATGAGGTCGTCTGCGTCAACGCTGCACACATGAACATCAAGGGCTGTATGGCATGCGAATACTGCCACAATAAGAGCAATGGCAGCTGCGCGCAAAGGGATGATATGCAGGAGATCTATCCTGAGATCCTTTCGGCCGATATGATAGTGTTCGCCTCTCCGATCTACTACTTCACCCTTTCTGCTCAGCTGCAGGCGGTCATCCACAGAACATACGCAATAGATATTCCAAAGAACGTGAAGAAGGTCGCTCTCATCATGAGCTCCGGCAGTCAGTTCGTTTACGGTCCCGCGATCGCGCAGTATTATCAGTCCATCGTTGAATACTGGGGAGTGGAGAATGCCGGAATATTCACAGCGAACGGAAAGCAGAACGGATCCGAAGAAAAGCGTAACGAACTGTATGAATTCGGAAAGAAGCTGTGACACAAGGCAGGCAGGGACTTGTATTTGGCAGGCGTTGAAGCATATGAGGATACGCAAGTTCCGGACGGATGGGTAAAGTGGGTTATGCCGGCTGGAAAATATCTTGTGACAGAGGTTGATCCGGATAGGTATGAAGAAACATTCAGAAACGTGATCAACCATCTTATGCTTGCGCGTTCTTCCCTTGAAATTGTCCGTACTCTTTGGTATAGACCTTTTCGGCGTTTTATGTTATAATATATTCATACCAAAACCGTTCAGGGAGGCAACCATGGCAAACGCGAAAAAAGTCGGCACACTTATCAAAAAAGCACGCACCGACGCGGGGCTCACCCAGGAGCAGCTCGCCAAGAAGGTCACCGGCGCGAGCGCAAGCGACATCGGCAAGGCTGAGCGCGGTGAAAAGGAGCTGACCACCGATCAGCTCAAGCAGGTCGCAAAGGCGACAGGCGTTACTCAAAAATCCCTGCTCGACGCAGCAAAAGGCACGCAGACCGTCAAGCCCGCAGGCTCATCCTCAAGCTCGTCCGGCAGCTCGATGAAGCTCTCCGCAGCAGAGAAGAAACTGATCCAACTCTATCGCAAGGCGGATGACGACGCAAAGCAGAAGGCCCTGAAAGCACTTGGCGACGAACAGGAAGAGTCTTCTTCGGGCTCTGGTCTGCTCGGGAGCCTGCTCGGCGGCTCCGGCGGCGGCAACGGGATCGTTGACAATCTGCTCGGCCTGCTCACCGGCAAACGCGAGATGCCCGAGGGCGGGGAAGGGGAAGTGACCGAGCTCAAGGCGGTGGATCCCAACAAGAAGTGATCTGTGATCGCAAAAAAGCCGATCGGGTTTCCCGACCGGCTTTTGCTGTATGGGTTACTTCATTTTTGAAACGTCGAAAATGAGCTCAAGCAGGAATTCGGGGCCCTGCCCGCCGCGGCTCGTAACGCAGTCCGCGCGCAGTGCACCGAACTTCTTGTTATACTCCGCCCCGCTCCAAAACGCTTCTGTCACGGCGGAACCGAGCTTCTGACGGTCCACGCTTCCTATACCGCAGCTTGCAGCGCAAAGATCGAGCACCGCTTCGATCTGTCCGCCGATCAGGCTGTCGTAAAGCTCGGCAAGGCGCACGTACTCAGGCGCGACGACTTCAAAAGCAGCCCTGTCCTTAACGTCATCGATGCCTTCGAGGTCGGTGTACCGGATCCGCAGCTCGTACGAGATCACCCGGCCGAGCTTGTCCGTCGTTACAGTAACGCTGCCGCTGTCGTCGTCATTCGGAATTATAAGCGGATAAACAAGAGCGCCGCTGCTGCTTTGCTCCGGTTCGCCGAGCGCACATGCACCAAGGCCGTGATCAAGCGCCGCGACAAAAGCGGAAAGCGAAAAACCTTTCGGCTCCGCAGTTGCGGAAGGAGCGGGCGTTGCGTCCGCCGCGTCGTTTCGGCGGGATCCTCCGCTGCTGCCGAAGAAAACGAAGATAAAAACGCAAAGAAGGACCACAAGCCCGATCAAAGCATATTTTATCAAGCTGCGGTCCTTCTGCTTCATTTTTATACCTCACTGACGGATCAGAACGCGAAATTGCCGTTCACGAACACGGGGATCTCCCTGCCGTCCTGCGTGACGCCGACAATGGACAGATCGCGGGAGCCGACCATGAAGTCCACGTGCGTGATGCTCTCGTTGAGACCGTGCTCCTTGAGCTGCTCTTTGGTCATCTCCGCACCGCACTGGATGCAGGTGGGATATGCTTCGCCGAAAGCAAAATGGCAGGAAGCGTTTTCGTCGAACAGCGTGTTATAGAACAAAACGCCGCTCGCGGAGATCGGGGAGTCGAACGGAACGAGCGCAACCTCGCCGAAATGCGACGCGCCTTCGTCGAGAGCGATCTCCTGACGCAGGAACTCCTCGCCCTCCTCCGCGTGAACGTCAACGATCTTGCCGTCCTTCAGGATCATATAGAAGTTGTTGACGATATTGCCGCCCAGCACAAGGGGCTTGGTAGCAACGATCTTACCGTTGACGCCGTCGCGCTTCGGCGCTGTGAAGACCTCCTCGGTGGGTATGTTCGCAACGAACTCGATGCCGCTCTTGCTGAATTCGGAACCTGCCGCCCAAACGTGGCCTACGGGCAGCTCGACCATAAGGTCTGTGCCGAGGGAGTTCGTATAGTGCAGATACCTGAACGCGTAGTCGTTCAGCTTATGCGCTCTTCCCGACAGGGTCGCGCAGTGCTTGCGCCAGCGCTCGACAGCGCCGCCGTTGTCATCGATGCGGATAGCGGAATAGATCTCCTCCCACAGCTTTTCGACCGCTTCATCTTCCGGAATGTCGGGGAAGATCTTCTTCGCCCAGGAAGGCACGGGCACGCTCGCAACGCACCACGGCACTTCGTTTGCCATGACCATACTCATGACCTCTCTGTTTGCCGCGCTGTTTGCTTTATTGGCCCTTGCGAGGCGGGAGGGATCGACGCCCTTGAGGTTCTCCGGATCGGTCGCGGCGATGGAGAGCCTTGCGGCGCCGCGCTTCACAAGCTCCAGGTTTTTCTGGACGTCCCAGGGGAAGACCTCGTCAAAGACCTCGTCCGCGGCGTTCAAAAAGTACTGACGGGCAACGAAATCGTCGCGCCAATTCATAATGACCTGCTTTGCGCCGACTTCATACGCCGCTTTGACGCAGAGCCTTGCAAAAGGCGCGCACTCGATGGGCGAATTGATGACAACGTACTGACCCTTCTGTACGTTCAGACCGATCTCAACAACGAGATGAGCGTATTCTTCAAGCTTGTTTACCATATTGTCCTCCGTAAATGCAGATTTCCGATTGCTTAAAACGCAGATATTATTTTATCAAATCAGCCCACTTTCGTCAATGCCGCAGGACGGTATGCAGGCATTCTTTTACCGGAAGAGATCCTTGGCGGCAGAGACGCGGAACGAGCGAAAAATACTTGCTATGAACGCAGATCTATGCTAAACTATATACCAAATAAACTATCCTTATGGAGGATATGCAAATGAAGACCCTTTACCTTGCCGGCGGTTGCTTTTGGGGCACTCAAAAGTATTTCGGCCAGTTCAGCGGCGTTCTCGCGACCGAAGTCGGCTATGCCAACGGTTCCACCGAAAACCCAACTTATAAGGACGTATGCGCATCGAGCGGGCATGCGGAGACCGTGCGTGTGGATTACGATGAAAACGTACTGCCCACGGCGAAGCTGCTCGACTATTATTTTATGGTCATCGATCCCACCTCTGTAAACAAGCAGGGCGGGGACGAGGGCATACAGTACAGGACGGGCATCTACTACGAGGATGAGAGCCTCCTGCCGATCATTCAAAAGTATTGCCGCGGCGTGGAAGAGGACCTCGGTCAGCCCATCGTGGTAGAGGTGCTGCCGCTCAAAAACTTCTATTCGGCAGAGGAATACCATCAGAAGTATCTCGATAAAAACCCGGGCGGATACTGCCATATCGGCGCACACATGTTCAATATAGAAAACAAATAAACATCGAAAAGAAAAAGGAGAAGCCTATGCCGCCCGGTGGAGGGATGAGAGGGGGAGCCAGAGGGTTCCTGACCGATGAAGAAAAAGCGAACAAGCCAAAGGTGACCTGGCCGCTTATCAAACGAATACTGTCCTATCTCAAGCCGTACTGGAAACAGATGGCGATCGTGCTGCTGTGCATCGGAGTTTCATCCGTGCTCGGCCTGCTCCCGTCAGTCCTCACAGGCCGGATCATCGACGAAGGCCTGATCGGCCGAAACCTGAAAATGCTCATCACGCTGATCCTCGTTTCGCTCGGGGTGACTTTCGGCTCGCACCTGATCGGCGTCGGCGAAAGTTATCTCAATAACTGGATCGCCCAGCATATCAGCTTCGACATGCGCAACAAGATGTATCGGCATCTGCAGAAGATGAGCCAGCGCTTCTTCACGTCGAACAATCAGGGCGATATCATCACGAGGATGACGAGCGATATCTCCGGCGTAGAGCGTGTCGTAACGAGCACTTTCACTTCCATCCTCTCCAACACGATAACTCTGATCTGCGCGATCGTGATCATGTTCCGCCAGAACCCGATCCTCGCGGTCGTCGGCATGCTGGTCATCCCGCTGTTCGTGATCCCAACGAGGATGGCGGGCAAGACCCGCTGGAAGCTCACCCAGGAATCGCAGGAGTGCAGCGACGAGATCAACGGCATCCTCAATGAAACGCTCTCCGTCAGCGGTCAGCTGCTCGTGAAGCTCTTCCACAAAGAGGAGTACGAGTACGAAAAATACAAGGGCGTAAACAAAAAAATGATCCGCCTGAACATCCGCGAAAGCATGGCGGGCCGTTGGTTCATGGTCATTATCCAGACCTTCTCCGGCATCGGACCGATGCTTCTCTACCTCGTCGGCGGCATCATGATGATGAAGTACGATTCCGATCTTACCGTCGGCGACATCACCGTGCTCGTCGCGCTGCTCGGCAGAATGTACGGCCCGGTCAATTCGCTGCTCAATATCCAGGTCGAATGGATCCGCTCCATGGCGCTGTTCACGAGGATATTCGATTACTACGATATGCCCATTGAAGTGGACGAGCCCGAAAACCCGCTCCCGCCGAACAACCTCGGCGGCACGGTGGAGTTCCGCAGCGTGGATTTCTCCTATGACTCAGAGCGGCAGATCCTCAAAAACGTCAGCTTCAAGCTCGAAAGCGGGCACAGCATCGCGATCGTCGGCCCCTCCGGCTCCGGCAAGAGCACGATGATCAACCTCATCCCGCGTCTTTACGACGTGCAGTCCGGTCAAGTCCTGTTCGACGGCGTGGACGTGAGAGATCTCGATCTCGGCTTCCTGCGCGAGAGCATCGGCATCGTCAGCCAGGAGACCTATCTTTTCAACGGCACCATCCGTGAGAATCTGCTCTATGCAAATCCGGAAGCTACCGAGGAACAGCTCATCGAAGCCTGCAAGAAGGCGAACATCTACGATTTTGTTCAGAAGCAGGAGAAGGGTCTCGACGCAATGGTCGGCAACCGCGGTCTCAAGCTCTCCGGCGGCGAGAAGCAGCGCATCTCGATCGCGCGCGTGCTGCTCAAAGACCCCGCGCTGCTGATCTTTGACGAGGCGACGAGCGCTCTTGATTCCATCTCGGAACAGAAGATCCAGGACGCGATCGACCCGATCATCGCGGAGCGCACGAGCATCCTGATCGCGCACAGGCTTTCCACGATCCTTGCGGCGGACGAGATCATCGTCGTCAAGGACGGCGAGATCGTGGAGCGCGGCAAGCATGCGGAGCTCGTCAAGCGCGGCGGCACCTATACCGAGCTGTATGAGACCCAGTTCAAGAAGGCTCTGCTTGAAAAAGAGGAGTTTGTGCCGACCGAGACCGAGGATACGGACTATCTCAATCAGGAATGATAATATTTTATGGAAGAAAAACCGATCACGGGCGCCCGTGCTCCGGAAGAAGGGAACGGGCAGACTCCGGAAAAGAATACGAATAAGAAAAAGGAACTGCTTCGTGCTGTGAAGTTCGTGCTGTTTTCGGCAAGCGCGGGGCTTATCCAGGCGGGCTCGATCTTCCTTCTCGAATCTTTCACGCCGCTGCCGAGCTGGCTGTGCTATCTCGTCGGCCTCGTGCTTTCCGTGCTGTGGAACTTCACGCTTAACCGTAAGTTCACCTTTAAGTCCGCCGCGAACGTGCCGATAGCAATGCTGAAGGTCGCCGCTTACTATGCGGTCTTCACTCCGCTCTCGACTTACGGAGTGAAGCTTTTGACGGAAAACTGCGGCTGGCCGCCATTCTTCGCGGATGCGCTCGCAATGGTCACCAACCTCGTGACCGAGTTCCTCTATCAGCGCTTCTTCGTATTCGGCAAGAGCATCGATACGGCGGAAAAGAAGTACCCGGTCCAATAAAAAAGAGCATCCGGATAAGAAAAGCAGCCTCGCCTGAGACTGCTTTTTCATTCAGCTGACCTGTGCGAAGGGATCTATCACAACCGGATGCAGGCCACTGCGCTCCGGTATCAAAGGGATCATCCCTGGGAGGAATCCGATAATCTGGCGTATGATGAAATCTACGCCTAACATAAAAATGATGCTGGACTATGATACTACGGAGCCTGAATACTAAAGGTTAAGCACTCGAAAGGGTGCTTTTTGCAGCGATTATGCTTTCTTCACTTTAGATAGAAAAAACCATCCCGCTTTATGTCTGCGTGTGTGGCATGGTATTCGGCCGCAAGAGTCTGTACTCTTTCCCATTGCTCCTCGGAAAAGAGCTCGGTGCGCTTTTGGATCTTCTTGTCGTTTTTTGCGATAAAGAGCTGAACGATCGGGAAGAAGTCACTGTAATTGCCGAGGTACCTTTCGCCGAGAGTAATATCCGAGGCATGCGAACCAAATGCATCGGATTTATAGACGCAGGAGGCAACAAGGCGGGAGCCGTTGACAAGCGCATATTTTTCAGCGAGTTGCTTGGGAAACTCAAGCATTACAACCGCGTCCATTTCGTCTGAATAGCAGGCAACGAGCAGCGGATCGGTCGAGAAGACGACCGCAGGCTGAGTATCGCCCGCAAGAAGCGCGGCCATAACGGGTTGGAGCGACATATCGCTGTTGTACTTCTCCTTGAAGGTGGAGAAAATAAGTTTGCGGATGGGGTAATACTTCCTGTAAGAAAACTTGGCTTTACCGGGGTTTTCAGCACTGCCGCCGATTCCAGATGCAAATGGTGCCATATCGATACTCCTTTACATTTTCCTTCGATTCTCTATCGATTTTGACAGCGTGACCTCGTCCACGTATTCGAGGTTGCCGCCGATCGGGATCCCGTGAGCGATCCTCGAAACGCTGACGCCCATCGGTTTGAGCTGCTTTGCGATGTAACTCGCGGTAGCTTCCCCCTCAACGTCCGGATTGGTGGCAAGGATGACCTCCTTGACCTGTTCGGTCTTCACGCGCTCGATGAGCTGCGCGATAGAAAGCTGATCCGGGCCGACGCCGTCCATGGGGGAAAGCACGCCGCCGAGAACGTGGTAACGCCCGCGGAACTCGTGGACCCGTTCCATAAAGATCACGTCGCGCGCGCTTTCGACCACGCAGAGAAGCTCGCTCGTGCGCTTCGGGTCTGCACAGACGGGGCAGAGCTCGTTTTCGGTGTAGTTGCCGCAGACGGGGCAGTAGTGCACCTTCTGCTTGGCATTCGTGAGCGCTTCCGCAAGCGCGGTCACGTCCGCTTCCGGCATCGAGATGATGTGGAACGCGAGCCGCTGCGCGCTCTTAATGCCTATGCCCGGCAGCCTGTTGAGCCGGGATATCAAAAGATCGAGACTCTCCATCAATACATCAGAAGCCGAAGCCGCCCAGATTACCGCCGAGACCGCCGGTCACCTTCGCAACTTCCTTCTCCATCGTTTCCTCAGCGGTGCGGACCGCTTCGTTGACAGCGGAAAGGATCAGATCCTGAAGCATCTCGATATCGTCCGGATCCACAGCCGCGGGGCTGATCTCGATGGACTTGAATTCCTTTTTGCCGTTGATCACGACCTTGACAGCGCCGCCGCCGACGCTGGTCTCAAAATCGGTGTTGCCGATCTCTTCCTGCACCCTCTGAACGTCCTGCTGCATCTTCTGAGCCTGACGCATAAGGTTCTGCATGTTTCCGCCGCCGGTGTTCCAGCCGTTGAACTTTGCCATGATAATTACCTCCTATTAGTGAGTGATCGATTATGATTTCATCAGGAACGAATGGATGAACGGATCAAGATCGCCGTCCATGACGGCCTGGATATTGCCCGTCTCCTCGCCGGTGCGGTGGTCCTTCACCATCGTATAGGGCTGGAACACGTAGCTCCTGATCTGGCTGCCCCATTCGATCTTTTTCATTTCGCCCTTGATGTCAGCCATCTGCTCCATGCGCTCGCGCTCCTTGATCTCAACGAGCTTACCCTTGAGGATCCGCATAGCGACTTCCTTGTTCTGAAGCTGGCTGCGCTCGTTCTGGCACTGGACCACGATGCCGGTGGGGAAGTGGGTGATGCGGATCGCGGAGGAAACCTTGTTGACGTTCTGACCGCCTGCGCCGCCGCTCCTGTAGGTGTCGATACGGATATCGTCCGGCTTGATCTCGACGGAGTTGTCGTCCTCGTTGAGGATCGGCGTCACGTCGAGCGACGCAAACGAGGTGTGCCTCCTGCCGGAGGAATCGAACGGGGAAATGCGTACGAGCCTGTGCACGCCCTTTTCAGCTTTGAGATAGCCGTATGCGTTCTCGCCCTGGCACTCGAAGGTGACGGATTTGATGCCCGCCTCTTCGCCGTCCAGCAGGTCGAGCTCCTTCACGGTGAAGCCGCTGCGCTCGCAGTAACGGGTATACATGCGGTAGAGCATGCTGACCCAATCCTGCGCCTCGGTGCCGCCTGCGCCCGCGTGGAGGCTGAGCACGGCGTTCGAGCTGTCGTATGGGCCTCGGAGCATCGTCGCGATGCGGAAATCGTCCACGCTCTTAACAAAAGCGGCAAGCTCCGCCTGTGCTTCCTGCGCGGTCTCCTCGTCGTCCTCCTCCTCGGCCATATCGAAGAGGGTCTCAACGTCATCGCCTTCGGAGATGAGCTTAAAATACTTGTCGAGCTTGGCGCCGATCGCCTTCATGCGCTGGTTGACTTTGTTGGCGTTGTCAACGTCGTTCCAGAAGCCCTCCGCGGCCATCTGTTCTTCAAGCTCCTGCTTTTCCTTCTTCAGCCCATCCAGGTCAAAGGGATTCACCCGCCTGCTTGAGGGCTGCAATGGTCGCCGCCAGCTGCTGGCGGTATTCATCCAAAAGAACCATTGTCTATTCCTTTCAAAAATTCAGTTTATATTTATAATAATTATTCGGCTTTACTGTAATTCCGGCGCGCCTTCGGTCAACCGGAGAGCGCTCTTTTTCGTTCTATGGGGGAAGGAAGGCTACATCCTTTCGGGTGCTTCAAGCCCGACGAGGAACAGCCCCACGCGGATCGCGGTGCGCGCCGCTTCCGTGAGCGCAAGGCGCGCCGTGCGGACGGCCTCATCGTCGTCCATGATGCGGTTGTCGTAGTAGAATTTGTTGAAGCAGGAGCAGATCTCGATCACCTTGCGGCTGATGAGATACGGCTCATACTTCTCGGCAGCGGCTTCGATCGCCTCGGGCAGCGTGTCGATCGCCCGAAGGAGCGCTGCGCTCGCCTCGTCCGAAAGCACGGAATAATCGATGTTCGCCTTTGCAAAGTCAACGCCAAAGCCGTTTTCCGCGGCCTTGCGGATGACCGAGCAGCTCCTCGCGTAGGTGTACTGCGCGTAGGGTCCGGTCTCGCCGTCGAAGTTCAGGGATTTATCCCAGTTGAAGGTATAGTCCTTGATGCGGTTGTTGTAGAGCACGCTGAACACCAGCGCACCGACGCCGACCTGGCGGGCGACCTCTTCCTTGTTTTCAAGGTTCGGGCTCTTCTCTTCAATAATATGAAGGGTCTTCTCGATGGCGGTGTTGAGAACGTCCTCAAGGTAGATCGCGTTGCCCTTCCTCGTTGAGAAGGTCATGTCCTCCATGCTGATCATGCCGAAGTTGACGTGGACGCAGTCCTTCGCCCAGTCGTAGCCCATGAGCTCCAGCACCTTGAAGAACTGGCGGAAATGCAGGTTCTGCTGATAGGCGACCACGTAAAGGGATTTGTAAAAATCGTAGGTCTCCTTGCGGTATTTTGCCGCGGCGATATCGCGCGTTGCGTAGATCGTGCTTCCGTCGCTCTTGAGGATGATGCATGGCGGCATATCGTACTCGGAAAGATCCACGATCGTCATGCCCTTATCCACCTTGGAGATGCCCTTGTCGGCAAGCTCCTTGATGATCGCAGGCATCTTGTCCTCGTAGAAGGATTCGCCGTTGTAGCTGTCGAAGGTGATGCCGAGCAGGTCATAGACCTTTGCAACGTCCTTCAGGGTCACTTCCTTGAACCATTGGAACAGCGCCCAGTCCGCCGGCTCGTGCATCTCGATGCGGTGGAACGCGGCACGCGCCTCGTCGTTCAGCTCGGGATGCAGTTCGGCTTCCTCGTGGAACTTAACGTAGAGCGCAACGAGCTCGCGCATGGAGTTGCCGTTCTCGATCTTCTCACGGTCGCCCCACTTGTTGTAGGCAACGATCATCTTGCCGAACTGGGTGCCCCAGTCGCCGAGGTGGTTGATGCTGATCGTGTGGAAACCGAGGTGGTCATAGATCCTCTTGAGGGAATTGCCGAGCACCGTTGTGGTGATATGGTGGATGCCGAACGGCTTTGCGATGTTGATCGAAGAATACTCAACGCAGACGTTGCGGCCGGCGCCTTCGTCGGAAGAACCGTATTTGTCGCCTTCTGCAAGCACGCGTGAAACGACGGTGCGCGCGAAAGCGGATTTATCCGTGAAAAAGTTGAGGTAGCCGCCGACGGTCTCGATGCGGGAGAAGCCGTCGATGCTGCCGAGCTTCTCTTTCAGCTCCGCCGCGATGGCAGGGGGAGCCTTGCGGAGCGTTTTTGCAAGCTTGAAGCAGGGCAGGGCGAAATCACCGAGGTCCGGGTTCGACGGGATCTCGATCATGCCGCCGATCTGCTCCTCGGAAAGACCGCTCGCTGTCGCAAGAGCGGTGCAGAGGATCGCCTTAAAGTCCATAGTAATGCCTCCGAAAGTTTTATCAAGCCTTGTAATTCAAGGCAGGAACAAGCGGTATCAAACAATAATACCGCAGCTTACACTCTATTATATCACAAAAAATTTCTCAGCACAATTGCCAAATTGACAATTATCTGATATAATTAGGTTTTGAATGGGCAGATATGTCCTCGGAACAGAAAAACAAGCGCGGCATAACCGCGCAGGACGATATACCGACCTTCGATGAAAGGTAATGCGATATGGCAGCAAAACGCGTTAAAAAGACTTACTCACCGGCGGAAAAACGGCGCAGGAACCGTCGGTTCAACACTATCCTCTATATAGCCGCAGCACTGCTGATGATCTCGGGCATACTGCTGATCGTCAGCGATCAGACTCTGCTCTTCCCGACGATCATCAATGAGGTAGAAAACCGTGTTCAGGAGATCAGCTCGGGCGAAAAGACCGTTTTCCCAACGGTCCCGCCGCTCCAGATGTTTACTTTTGATCCGAATACGACCTTCCCGCCGAGGGATTACGTGGAGGAAAACCCGTTCCTTAACAGGCCCCACCGTGAAACGCCCGAACCCACGCTCGCTCCCGGCGTGACGCCGGATCCGAACGCAACGCCGAGGCCCACGCGCGACCCGAACGCACCGACGCAGGACCCCAACTATCCGAGGCCTACCAATCAGCCGGTCTACGCCTACGCTCCGAAGAACGTTTATTTCCTCGATGAATACATCCAGAACTCGATATCGAACATAATCTGTCCCGTCGATCCCGTCGGGTATAACGCAAACGGGCAGATGGACACCGTGCGTTCCGCATTCCGTGCAGGGTGGTTCATGTACGGCGGAGACCCTGTTCGCGGCGGCAACACGCTGATCGCAGGCCACAACCGTTACAGCGGCAGGCTGGGTTATTTCTCCGTTATCAAGGACAAGATGCTTCCCGGCGATATAGTCATCGTCGAGATGCAGAACGGCGAATATGCCTACTATGCCGTCGATACGATCACCGAGTATCCGTACGACGCAGTGCCGGATTCGGTCATGAACATCTACGGCCGTCCGAGGCTCACGCTTATAACTTGCCTTGGCGACTACAGCTCCGTGATCCACACGTCCCGCCACCGCGTCATCGCGGTCTGCTATCCTGTGTACTTCGGCGAGAACAACGGGACGGGCAGCGAGCAGCCGGAAGCCACTCCGGAGCCTGTCATCACGTCCGAGCCCGTTATCACGCCGGAACCGGCAGTTACTCCGGTGCCTGAAGGCGGAGACAGCGGCAAGAACACACCGGCGCCCTGACGCCTGATCAAAAGCGATAATTATTTTCTTCTAAACAAGGAGGTTATTTATGTCCGGACATTCCAAATGGGCAAACATTAAAAACAAAAAGGAAAAGACCGACAATCAGCGCGGCAAGATCTTCACCAAGATCGGCCGTGAGATCGCCATCGCCGTCAAAGAGGGCGGCAGCGATCCCGTCAACAACTCCAAGCTTCGCGATGTTATCGCAAAGGCAAAGGCCAACAATATGCCCAACGACAACATCACCCGCTCCATCAAGAAGGCTGCGGGCGAGCTCGGCTCCATCAACTATGAGACCGGCAGCTACGAAGGCTACGGTCCCGGCGGCGTCGCCGTTATCGTCGAGGTCCTGACCGACAACCGCAACCGCACCGCTGCGGAGATCCGCCACCTGTTCGACAAGTACGGCAACGGCATGGGCAACTCCGGCTGCGTCAGCTGGATGTTCGACCGCAAGGGCCGTATCGTCATCGAGCGCAGCGCTTCCATCGATGAGGACGAGCTCATGATGCAGGCGCTCGACGTCGGCGCGGAGGACTTCATCGCGCAGGATGACTGCTACGAGATCCTGACCGGTCCCAACGACTTCTCGACCGTACGCGAAGCGCTCGAGGCCGCGGGCTTCAGCTTCCTTTCCGCAGAGACCGAGATGATCCCCTCCAACACCGTGGACGTATCCGATGACGATACCATCGAAAAGATCGGGCGCATGCTCGAGATGTTCGAGGACAACGACGACGTTCAGGAAGTGTTCCACAACGCGATTCTCCCCGAAGAAGAGGAAGAGGACTGATAACCTTTTGCCGCTGCTGCGGCGGGGGATACCGCCGCAGCGAGGGATTATCAAGTCTCAAAGGAGAGAAACGCTGTGCTGAATATTTTTGGAACTCGCAACAATAAGAAAAAGGCATTGGTCTTTGTTGATTACGAGTACTGGTTCTATTCCTACAAAAACAAGTACGGGATCAGACCGAACGTTTCAGCCTGGCGGCAGGAGCTTGAACAGAAGTTCCGGATCGTGGATATCATGATCTTTGCCGACTTCAGCTCACCCAGCATCGGCGAGGAGCTTGCCAACCTTCGCAGCATCACCAACACCATCATCGAAACCGGCACTGCGACGCAGGTCCGCAAAAAAGATATGACGGACTTTGTTATGCTGGATTACATCTACCAGAGCGTATACGATCGCACCGACGTCGGTACTTACGTCATCTTCACAGGGGACGGGCACTTCCAGTCCGTCGTGAAGTATCTCGACCAAAAATGCAAAAAGAACGTCGTGGTGTATGGTGTGGATTCGACCTTCAGCAACCGCCTGAAGATCGTTGCGAAAAGCGTTGAGCTGCTCCCGACCAAACAGGAGCTTGATGAGTGCTATTCCAAGATGATCCTCAGATATTTCTCGCGCATCAACAACAAGCGAAACATTATGCCGACTTTCTGGGGCACTATCGAAGCTGTGGCAAAGTTCAACAGCGTACCCGAGGACACAGTGAAAGCATCGCTCCTTCGCCTGATAGCAAACGGGTATATCTCTCAGCGCGACGTCAAGCTGAATAAGGACAACGTCGTTCGCATAGTCGTTCCGGATTGGGATAAGCTCAAGCGGGACGGAGTGTTCGAGCTCCCGCCTTCACAGCCTCCGGCAAAACCGAACCAGTAACAGAATACCAATGCATCCGCGGAGCCGCTCAGTTCACGGCGCACCAACCATACCGCGGAACGATCTCATCAACGACAGGGGCCGGAGGCTTTCGCTTCCGGCTCTAAAAATAGCTGAAAGCTCTTCGGGAAGGCCTGTGCGTTCGGCCTTCGGCCCGAAAGCCGGCAAAAGGGGAGCGACCCTTTTTCAAATCATTTTAAGAACTATCCGTATTATAGAATAGCTAAAACAGGCGGAGCCGGGCGGCGAAAACCGCGCCCATCCGCGAACCATGACCGGAAAGGACAAAGAATGAGCACCATCAAGAGATTTGCCGCCCTGCTTCTGGCATTTACGCTTGCGTTTTTACCGCTCGCTGTTCCTGCATGGGCAGAAGCCGATACAGGCGCCTCGTCGGGGTCGATCACGTTCACCTTCACGAACAGCGGCATCACCGCATCCGCCGAGGATGAGGAGAGCTTCACGATCGACGGCACGGCACTGAAGATACAGGCGGCCGGAACGTACGTTTTGAAGGGCAGCTGTACGGACGGAAAAGTTACCGTAAAAAAGGGAACGACGGGCGTCACCATCGTGCTGAACGGCCTTGACCTCACCAGCGCGAACACCGCTCCGATCCTGTGCAATAAGGGCACGGAAGTCACGCTCTCCGTGAACTCCGGCACGGTCAACCGCCTTGCCGACACGTCATACAACAACGACGAGCTGCACCCGGAGAACACGAAGGCCGAGAACGCGGTCATAAAGGCCAAGGACGGCTGCCGCCTCACGATCGCCGGCAGCGGAACGCTCAACGTCATCGCAAACGGCAAAAACGGTATCAAGGGCGGAACGGATTTCGCCGCGGAAGGCGATCTTCCGGCCTCCGGCGCGAGCCTGACCATCAGGCAGCTCACTCTGAACGTCACCGCAAACGTCAACGACGCGATCAAATCCGAACAGCTGCTGAACATCCCATCAGGCAGGATCACGGTCACCGCGGGTGACAACGCGATACGATGCGATCGCACGCTGAACGTAGGCCAGTCGGGCAGCGGTCCGAACATATCGATCACCTCATGCGCTGAAGGCCTCAGCGGAGCGATCGTGAATATCGCGGGGGGCAATATCAGCGTGAAAGCCTCGAGTGACGGCGTCAGGTGCTCAAACAGCGAGCTTGCGGGTTATCCCTTTGCCTGCAATATCACGGGCGGAACGCTCTCCGTCGACTGCACTGACGGCGACGGCATAGACTCAAAAGGTTCCCTTTCGATCACCGGCGGCAGTGTGACGGTCTTCTCCTCCGCGAGCGACGAAAACTCCTCGCTTGAGAGCGGTGCGGGCTTCGTGCTCGGCGGCGGCACGCTCTTCGCAATGGGTTCGGCCGCAATGGCCGAAAACCCCGCCTCGGCGCAGCAGGTATACGTTGCCTTCGGGCGAATGGAGAACGGGAACAGCGCGCTCAGTATCCCCGCAGGCAGCAGCGTCAAGCTGGTAAGCGCATCCGGCAGTACGCTCTTCACGGCAACGGCCCCGCGCAATGCCGGTTACGTCATTTTCAGTTCAGCCGCTTTGACGGAGGGCATGCAGGTAAAGCTGCTGATCAACGGCAATGAGATCGCGACTGCGACGGCCTCCCACGACGCCGGCAATAACCCCGGCGTTCCCGGCACGCCCGCTCCGACAGCAGCGCCTACAGCAGCCCCGACCGCCGCTCCGACCGGCACGCCCGCGCCGACTGCGCCTGCTGAAACACCCGCCCCGACCGCGGGCAGCAGCACTGCCGAACCTGCAGCAGCTGCGGAAACGCCCGATGCTGCCGATGCTCTAAGCAGCGGCGATCCCGAAACGACGGAAGACCCGTTCGCAACCGCTGAACCGGCCGAAACGGCGGATCCGGATGACCGGAACGAGACCGAAGCTCCGCAGACGACCTATGGACCCGGCGCCTCCGCTCTGCCGGAAGAGTCGGCCGGACCGGAAGCTACCGACGCCGTTTCCGATACGGCTGAGCCCGGCGCGACCGGCGAGCCGACAAAGAGATCCGGCGGAGGCCGTCTCGCGCTTATCATCGGCGGAGCCGCAGCGATAGCCGCAGGCGCAGCTGCCGGCGGCATTGCATTGAAAAAGAAAGCAGGCAAAAGCTGAGACCGATCGAACAAAACCGAATAAAAAACGGAGCACTGCACATCCGTTTCGAAAAAGTCCGCGATGATGCGCGGGCTTTTTCTTGCGGACCGCTTCCACAGGCCGTGCCGGCAGCTGTGCACGCGGCCTTCGCAGCGCTGTATCGTATGCGGGAACGGTTTTCAAATTATCATATAATCCTTAGTATCTCTTGACTATAACCACCCGCGGGAATATAATTAAGTTTGGATGTTTGCGGCGCTTTGCCGCTTTGAATTGGAAAAGGAGAGTAACATAATGGTAACCATCAACGGAATGAGTCTGACAGTAGAACAGGTCGCTTCAGTAGCGCGCAACTACGAAAAGGTCAGGATCTCTGCGGAAGCTAAGAAAGCTATCAACAAAGCCCGTGCATACGTCGAGAAAAAGCTCGAAGAGCAGGCTGTCGTATACGGTCTCACCACCGGCTTCGGCAAGTTCTCCGACAAATACATTCCTCTTGATGAGACCGCGCAGCTCCAGCGCAACCTCATCATTTCCCATTCCTGCGGCATGGGCAATCCTCTGCCCACCGAAGCTGTCCGCGCCGCGATGCTCCTTCGCTGCAACGCGCTCTGCCGCGGCAACTCCGGCATCCGTCTTGCAACGCTCGAGACCCTGCTCGCGATGCTCAACGAGGGCGTTCATCCCATCGTTCCCGAAAAAGGCTCCCTCGGCGCCAGCGGCGACCTCGCGCCCCTTTCCCACATCGTTCTCGTCATGCTCGGCGAGGGCAAAGCGGAGTACAAGGGCGAGATCATGAGCGGCAAAGAGGCCATGGAAAAGGCAGGCATCCCCACCACGGAGCTCGCCGCCAAGGAAGGCCTTGCGCTTATCAACGGCACCCAGATCATGACGGCCATCGGCTGCCTCGCGGTTTACGATGCCGTCCGCCTTACCAAGACCGCCGATATCGCCTGCGCGATGACCGCCGAAGCGCTGCTCGGCATCAAGAAAGCATACGATCCCAAGGTCCACGCGGTCCGCGGTCATAAAGGCCAGATGGACAGCGCTGCGAACCTGCTCACCCTGCTCGAGGGCAGCGGCCTTGCGCACGACGTCATCCCCGGTAAAGTCCAGGATGCGTACGCGCTCCGCTGCACTCCCCAGATCCACGGTGCAAGCCGTGACGCCATCGAATACGTCTACAACGCAGTCACCCGCGAGATCAACGCAGTGACCGATAACCCGATCATCTTCCCCGACGACGACGAAGCGATCTCCGGCGGCAATTTCCACGGCCAGCCCATGGCGCTCGCGTTCGATTTCCTCGGCATCGCACTTGCAGAGCTTGCAAACGTGTCCGAGCGCCGCATCGAACGCCTCGTCAACCCGGCTCTCAGCTTCGGTCTGCCTGCATTCCTCAGTGAAAACGGCGGCGTCAATTCCGGTTTCATGATCACCCAGTATTCCGCGGCCAGCATGGTCTCCGAGAATAAAGTCTGGGCGCATCCCGCCAGCGTTGACTCGATCCCGTCCTCCGCAAACCAGGAAGACCACGTCAGCATGGGTACCATCGCCGCACGCAAGGCGAGGATGATCCTCGACAACGCGCAGAAGGTCATCGGCATCGAGCTGTTCGCGGCAAGCCAGGGCCTGTACCTGCGCGGGGACAGCAAGATGGCTCCCGCCACGAAGGCTGTCTATAAGCGCATCCGCAGGAGCGTTGCGCCGATCCACGACGATATCGTGATGTATGAACAGATGAACAAGTTCGACGACATGGTCAAGAGCGGAGAACTTGTTGCCGCCGCCGAAAAGGTCTGTGGCGAACTCAAATAAAACGCAAAGGGCTGATGCGGTCTCCGCAGAAGCCCCTTTTGCGTTAAATAATCAAATTGCATCGAATTACGGAGGTGTGATAAATGAACAACAAGACCGTTGCGGGAGCTATGACCATAAAGCTCGACAATGTACTGCCGGAATACCCGAAGATGGACGACCGCTATCGCCGCGCGCCCGACCGCGGATTCCGCCTCACCAAAGCTCAGGCGGAACTCGCGCTCAGGAATGCACTTCGCTACGTTCCCGAGGAGCTCCATGCTCAGCTCGCTCCCGAATTCATGGACGAGCTCATGACCCGCGGCCGCATCTATGCCTACCGCTACCGTCCCGAGGGCCGCATCTACGGCAAGCCGATCGATGAGTACAAGGGCAAGTGCATCGAGGGCAAGGCGTTCCAGGTCATGATCGACAACAACCTCGATTTTGAGATCGCGCTCTATCCCTACGAGCTCGTTACCTATGGCGAGACCGGTCAGCCCTGCCAGAACTGGCTCCAGTACCGCCTCATCAAAAAATATCTTGAGGAGCTCACCGAGGACACCACTCTCGTCGTCGAATCCGGTCATCCTCTCGGCCTTTTCCCCTCAAAGCCCACCGCGCCGCGCGTCATCCTCACCAACGCGCTCATGGTCGGCATGTTCGACAATCTCAAGGATTGGGAGATCGCCGAGGAGCTCGGCGTTGCCAACTACGGTCAGATGACCGCAGGCGGCTGGATGTATATCGGCCCTCAGGGCATCGTTCACGGCACTTTCAACACCATCCTCGGCGCGGGCCGCAAGGAGCTCGGCGTTCCCGTTGACGGCGACCTCGCGGGCAAACTCTTCGTTTCCTCCGGCCTCGGCGGCATGAGCGGCGCACAGCCCAAGGCAGCCAATATCGCAAACGCGGTCGGCGTATTTGCCGAAGTCGACCTTTCCAGGATCAAGACCCGCTATGACCAGGGCTGGGTCAACACCATCTCCGATGACCTCAGCGAGATCTTCGCTTCGGTCAAGGAGCATATCGAAAGCAAGACCTCCATCTCCATCGCGTACCACGGCAACATCGTCGATCTGCTCGAGTACGCAGTGAAGAACGATATCCATATCGACCTGCTCTCCGACCAGACCTCCTGCCACAACGTTTACAACGGCGGCTACTGCCCGGTCGGCCTCACCTTTGCGGAGCGCACAAAGATGCTCCATGAGGACCGTGAGGAGTTCGAGCGCAGGGTCAACGCCTCCCTCCGCCGTCATTTCGACGCGATCGTTGCTCTCACAAAGAAGGGCACCTACTTCTTCGACTACGGCAACTCCTTCATGAAAGCCGTTTACGATTCCGGCGTTCAGGAGATCAGCAGGAACGGCGTCGACGAGAAGGACGGCTTCATCTTCCCGAGCTACGTTGAGGACATCATGGGTCCCGTGCTGTTCGACTACGGCTACGGTCCGTTCCGCTGGGTCTGCCTCTCCGGCAAGCCCGAGGACCTCGACAAGACCGACGCGGCGGCAATGAGCTGCATCGATCCCACCCGCTGCTCGCAGGACCGCGACAACTACATCTGGATCCGCGACGCAAAGGCGAACAAGCTCGTCGTCGGTACACAGGCAAGGATCCTCTATCAGGATGCCGAGGGCAGGACGAGGATAGCGCTCAAGTTCAACGAAATGGTTCGCAGCGGCGAGATCGGCCCCGTCATGATCGGCCGCGACCATCACGACGTCAGCGGTACGGACTCTCCGTTCCGCGAGACCGCGAACATCAAGGACGGCTCCAACGTGATGGCGGATATGGCTGTCCAGTGCTTCGCCGGCAACGCCGCGAGGGGCATGAGCCTCTGCGCGCTGCATAACGGCGGCGGCGTCGGCATCGGCAAGTCCATCAACGGCGGCTTCGGCCTCGTGCTGGACGGCAGCGAGCGCGTTGACGCGATCATCCGTTCCGCAATGATGTGGGACGTCATGGGCGGCGTCGCAAGGCGCAACTGGGCAAGGAACGAGCATTCCGTTGAGACCAGCATCAAATATAACGAAAAATGGGCGGGCAAGGCCCATATCACCATTCCGTATTTTGCGGATGACGAGCTTATCACCAAAACTGTAGCCGAAAGGATGGATAAATAAAATGGCAAAGATCATTGAATGCGTACCCAACATCAGCGAGGGCAGGAACCACGAAGTCATCGAAGCGTGCGTGGACCAGGTCCGAAACACCGCGGGAGTCACGCTGCTCGACTACTCGAGCGACGCGAGCCATAACCGCAGCGTCATCACCTTCATGGGCAGCCCCGAGGGCGTTATGAACGCCGCTGTCGCGCTTGCCAAGAAGGCCGTTGAGCTCATCGACCTCAACCATCACACCGGCGAGCATCCGCGCATGGGAGCGATCGACGTTTGCCCCCTGATCCCCCTCAAGGACTGCACCAAGGAAGAGACCGTCGAATACTCCAAGCAGCTCGGCGAGCGCATGTGGAACGAAGCCGGCATCCCCATCTTCCTGTATGAGGACTCCGCCTCCGCGCCTCACCGCGTGAACCTTGCCGATATCCGCAGGGGCCAGTTCGAGGGCATGGCCGAAAAGGTCAAGGATCCCATGTGGACTCCCGATTTCGGCGGCGCTCAGATCCATCCCACCGCGGGCTGCACCGCTGTCGGCTGCCGCATGCCCCTGGTCGCGTTCAACATCAACCTTTCTACCGACAACGTGGAGATCGCAAAGACGATCGCAAAGATCATCCGCCGCAAGAACGGCGGCTTCGACTGCGTCAAGTCCAACGGCTTCCTGATCGAGGTTGAGGCGGACGAGGAGAAGGGCATTCCCGCGCACAAATACGCGCAGGTCTCCATCAACATGACGGACTTCACCCGCACCCCGCTTTACAGGGTCGTCGAGGTCACCAAGGCTGAAGCAAAGCGCTGGGGCGTCCACGTCACCGGCACGGAGATCATCGGCCTCACCCCGATGCGCGCGCTGATCGACTCCTGCGAGTATTACCTCCAGCTCAACGAGTTCGACGCCGATAAGCAGATCATCGAAAACTATCTGCTCTGATCCTATGCTTCTTATCAAAAACATCGGTCTGCTCGCAACGCCGCAGGGCAATACCGTACGCTGCGGCGCCGAGCAGGGCGCAATTGCAAAACATGCGGACGCATCCGTGCTGATCGATAACGGCACGATCGTTTCGATCGCCGAAAACGGCGAACTGCCCGAAGGTTCGGAGAACGCAGAAGTGCTTGACGCAGGCGGCGCGCTCGTCACGCCCGGCCTCGTCGATGCGCATACGCATCTCGTTTTCGGCGGCTGGCGTGCACACGAGGTCCCGCTCAAGATCGCAGGCGCTTCCTATCTCGACATACTGAACGCGGGCGGCGGCATCCTGAACACGCTCGTCAACACTCGCAAAGACAGCGAGGACGAGCTCTTTGAGCGCAGTATGGGCTTCCTTGAAGAGGAGTTCAATTTCGGCGTCACTTCTATCGAAGTCAAGTCCGGCTACGGCCTAAACAAAGAGGCGGAGCTCAAGCAGCTTCGCGTTATCCGCAGGCTGGATAAAGAGGCAAAGCAGGACGTAGTTTCCACCTTCCTCGGCGCACACGCGATCCCTGACGAATTCAAGGGCGATCCGGACGGCTATATCGACTACCTGATCGCGGAAGTCCTGCCGGTCGTCGTGGAGGAGAAGCTCGCCGATTTTTGCGACGTTTTCACCGAAAGCTCCGTTTTCAACGTGGAGCAGTCCCGCAGGATCCTGCTCGCGGCACAAAAGCTCGGCCTTCCCTCCAAGATCCATGCCGACGAGATCGATCCTCTCGGCGGCAGTGAGCTGGCGGGGGAGATCGGCGCCGTTTCCGCGGAGCACCTCATCGCCACCCGTGACAGCGGCATAGAAGCGATGGCAAGGTCAAAGACCGTCGCGTGCCTGCTGCCGCAGACCTCGCTCTACCTCGGCAAGCCTTTTGCAAGAGCGAGGGATATGGTCAATGCCGGCGTACCGGTAGCTATCGCGACGGACTTCAATCCCGGCTCCTGCCCGTCCCTCAATCTGCAGCTCTCCATGAACCTCGGCTATCTGCGCTACAGGCTCTATCCTGAAGAAGTGCTCACGGCTGTCACACTGAACGCCGCCTGCGCTATCGGAATGGGCGAAAAGGTCGGCTCGGTCGAGCCCGGCAAACAGGCCGACCTCGTTGTCTGGAACACCAACGAGCTCCCGATGCTTTGCTATCGGATGGGTTCTAACCAAGCAAAAACCGTCATAAAGAAAGGAAAGATCTATGAAACTCATTGATATGCAGGTCACCGGTTACCTCGACGTCCTCGCAAGCGACGCACCCGCTCCCGGCGGCGGAAGCGCGGCCGCTCTCTGCGGTGCGCAGGGCGCCGGCCTCGTGACCATGGTCGCAGGCCAGACCACCAGCAAAAAGCGCTTTGAGGCCGAGTGGCCCATCGCGCAGAAGGTCATCGACGAAGGCACTCCCATCTACCAGGCGCTCACCCTCCAGGTGGATAAGGACACCGACGCATACAACCTCGTTGCCGCGGCGTTCAAAATGCCCAAGGAGACCGATGAGGAGAAGGCAGCGCGCCGCAAGGCGATCGCTGACGCGACCCTCGTTGCGACCGAGGTCCCCTTTGAGACCCTCCGCCTGGCTGTCGCCGCGATGGAGCTCGCGAACACCCTTCCCGGGCATTATAACTCCAACTGCGCGAGCGACCTCGGCGTCGGTGTACACAACCTTCACACCGCCGTTCACGGTGCATGGATGAACGTCAAGATCAATCTCGGCGGCGTTAAGGACGAAGAGAAGGCAGCATTCTTCGCCGAAGAGGGCAAAAAGCTCGTAGACCGCGCCAATGAGATCGCCGAGACCGTCCTCGAGACCGTTTGGAAGGATATCGAAGGCTGATCATTTTCGCCATACTCCCTTTAGTAGACAGGATCATATAGAAGCAGCCGCTCCGTATGGGGCGGCTGCTTCGCATAGTTCATTATTCAGTTTTTCAAAACGATCGGCACGGCGATGCGGTTCACGTCCGCGATCGCCTTTTCGATATCTATCGTCTTCCATTCTCCGTTTTCATAGAGCACCTTGCCCTGCACCATCGTCAGGCAAACGTCACCTCCGTTCGCGGCATAGGCTGCGGTCGCGGCGGGGGAGTACACGGGCTGCATGTGCGGCGAATGGACGTTGAGCATGATGAGGTCGGCGTCGAAACCGGCGGCAAGCTGCCCTACATTGCTCCTGCCCTGCGCTTTTGCGCCGTTCAGGGTAGCCATCTTCAACACCTGATACGCCGGGACAGCGGTCGGGTCAAGGCTTGTCCCTTTCGCGAGCAGCGTCGCCAGCTTGATCTCCTCAAACAGGTCGTGCGTGTTGTTCGACGCACAGCCGTCCGTTCCGAGCGAAACGTTGACGCCGAGCTCGATCAGCCGGCAAACGTTCGCAATGCCGCTTGCAAGCTTGAGGTTCGAAAGCGGACAGTGCGATGCGGAAACCTGCTTTTGGGCAAGTATCCGCATATCGTTCTCGCTAAGGCATACGCAGTGCGCCGCGGAAACGGGCGTATCAAAAATGCCGTATTTATTGAACATTTCAACGGGAGAAAGCCCGCCATGGCGTGCTTTGCATTCATTCACTTCGTGCTCGGTCTCTGCGAGATGGATGTGCGTCACAAGCCCGTACTGCGCCGCTATCTCGTGCTCCTTCTCCCAGACCCAGGGCGGGGAAGTGTATTCCGCGTGTATGGATGCGTCCGCAAGAATGCGTCCGTTTGCCGCTCCGTGCCAGCTGCGGACGAGCTCCCGAAGCTCCTTGGCCGCCCTGTCGGACTCAAAGTCGAAACCGTCCGAAAGCGCGATGACCCCGTTTGAAAGATTGGCCCGAATACCCGCCTCTTCGATTATCGCCGCCGCGGCCGATTCGTTCGAGTACATATCCGAAAACGACGTCGTGCCTGATGCAAGCATCTCCGCGACCCCGAGCCGCACGCCCGCAAGCACCGCCTCGCGCGTCAGCCTCGCCTCGACGGGAAAGATCTTTTCAAACAGCCATTCGTTAAGTCGGTAATCGTCCGCATACCCGCGCATAACGCACATAGCCGCGTGCGCGTGCGTGTTGACAAGCCCGGGCATTACGATATTGCCCTTTGCGTCTATCACACGCCTTGCTTCTTCGGCATTCTCAGGCACGGCGGCAGAAACAAACTCTATTTTGCCGTCCTTAATTCCGACAGCGCCTCCGATGACCACCGGGCAGGCGCCGTCCATAGTCAGTATATCCGCATTTTTGATAAGGAGATCGAGCATTATTTATTCATGAAAAAGTTGTAGATGAGCAGGATGATAACGCCGGGGACGCCGAGCACGCCGGTGACGGTCGCCGTGACCCAGTTGATCGGCAGAGCAAGCGCGTCGATGTGCAGCAATTGCCCGAAAACAAGGTTGCTGATATAGAGCAGTGCGGCGCCGATCAGGGCGTTGATAAGGAACTTCACAAAAACTTTGGCGCTTATCTTGAGCAGCTTGAAGATAAGAAATACTATCAGCACGACGCCTGTGATGATCAGCAGGCCGCTGCCGATATGTATGCTCGGGATATCAAGCCCGAACAGCGAAAAGCTTGGGATATCAACGCTTGGAATTGTGGGCAGATTGACGCCGGGCATTATTTCCTCCTTCGGGATCATGCTTTTTTAGCATATTCTTTCGCTTTTGCAGCAGGCAGGCGTACCGCCGGACGGCCGCTTCCGCGATAAGCGCGGTAAACCCTGCATCCTCGGGCTCGGCTTCGTCGTATCGCCTCAGCGATCTTCTGAGGTCGAAAGCGGCGCTCCTGAGCTCGTCCGACTTTGGATTTGTTCTCATTTTACACTACCTCCGGTCGCTTTTCAAGCGGTTTTGCAAGAAAACCTTTGTAAAGAGTATTTCCGTTCGCAGGCCGATTATGACCGAAAAAGAAAACCGCACCGGCTGTCCGGTGCGGCAGAGCGGTCGGGCTCATTTGCCGTTCAGGTAATCCGTTTGCTCCGGCGTCAGCTTGTCAAGCCCGAGGCCCATTGCCTTGAGCTTGAGAGCGATCACTTCATCATCGATCTCCTTGGGGACGTTATACAGATCGGGCTTCATTCCGCGGCCGTGCAGCGCAAGATAGCGTGCGCTGAGCGCCTGGATGGCAAAACTTAGGTCCATTATCTCAACGGGGTGACCGTTTCCCGCGACGATATTCACGAGCCTTCCGTCCGCCAAGAGATTAAGCACGCGTCCGTCGGGCATACGGTAGCCGGTGATGAATGGCTTGCGCTCCGTGACTTCAACAGCCATAGCTTCAAGATCGGTCTTGCTGACTTCAACGTCGAAATGTCCTGCATTCGCAAGCATAGCGTTGTTCTTCATCTTTTCAAAATGACGGCGGGTGATGACGTCCTTGCAGCCGGTGGCAGTCACGAAGATATCGCCGAGCGGGGCGGCGTCGTCCATCTTCATAACGCGGAAACCGTCCATCGCCGCTTCGAGCGCGCGGAAAGGATTGACCTCAGTCACGATGACGTTCGCGCCAAGCCCCTTAGCGCGCATCGCGATGCCGCTTGAGCAGAAGCCGTAACCCGCAACAACGACAGTGCGGCCTGCGACCATATTATTTGTGGAATACATGATGCCGTCCCAAACGCTCTGGCCGGTGCCGTGACGGTTGTCGAAAAGATGCTTGCAGTCGGCGTCGTTTACGGCGAGCATGGGGAAGGAGAGGGAACCCTCGCGCACCCTTGCGCGCAGGCGATGGATGCCGGTCGTGGTCTCCTCGCATCCGCCGATAAGGTTCACGGCATACTCCGGGTGCTTATCCGTCAGCATGGAAACGAATTCCCCGCCGTCGTCGATGATGATATGCGGCTTGAATTCGACGGTCCTGCGGATATGCTCTTCATACTCCTCGGGAGTCGCTCCGAAAAACGCGTGAACGTCCATGCCCTCCTCGGCAAGCGCCGCGCAGATATCGTCCTTGGTGGAAAGCGGATTACTGCCGGTGATGGAGACCTCGGCGCCTCCGTCGCGCAGCACGAGACCGAGATAGGCGGTCTTTGCTTCAAGATGGACGCAGACGGAAATGCGCAGCCCCGCAAAGGGCTTTTCAACGAGAAAACGCTCGCGAAGCTCACTGAGAACGGGCATGAAATCCTTTACCCATTCGATCCTTTTGTGTCCGAGCGGTGCAAGGGAAATGTCTTTGATTGTACTCATATTATCCTCCCAAAGTATGAAAAACCGGAAGCCGCATATTCGGAAAACGGTCCGGTAAACCTTGCCGAGACCGGCCTCTGACCGATTTTAGCATAAGCGGTTTTCTTTTTCAAGATATAGCCGGGAAGCTGTAAAAAGAATAAGAAATATTTTCTTAAAACAGGTCAAACCTATTGTAAATGAACGGCAAAAATTGGTATAATAGCACTGTGGAAGATCAGGTGCGTATCAGCACTGAATCACGGAATTATTCTGATTTTTAATAAGGAGATCCATTATGAAGTGCAGAAACTGTGGGTGTGAAAATCCCTTGGGAAATGCTTTTTGTGAAAACTGCGGCGTGCCTCTTAAGGCCGAACGCGATCCGGAAGAACAGATGGGCAGCGCATCCTGGGGTTTTATAAAGAATGAAAACGTCGAGCAGGCAGCGGAGGACGTTGAAAAGAGTGTAAACAGCGAGATCGACGAGCTCGAGCTCCGCTTCAGCGACGGCGTGGATGAATGGAAGCCCACTCCGGCAGCCGGCCAGAGGGACCGCGCACGCAGAGCACAGAGTGAAGCTGCTGCCCGCAGAGCAGCCGGAGGCGTATTCGACGAGGCGGATAAAGCGGCAGATCACGCAAAGAAGGCGGTAAACGAGAGATCAACAGCTGCCGGGAAAAAGACCGAAGAAACCGTTAAAGCAGCACGCAAACGCGCGGAAGACGACTTTGAGGAAGTAACTGCTCCGCCAAGAAACGTAAATAAGACGTACCGGGACACGAAGCAAGGCTCCGGCTCGACAGCGGGCAAGATCGGGATCGTTCTGATCCTGCTTGCTATCGCCGCGATCATCACCGCGATAGTATTCGTCCTCAAGGGCGGCATCGGCAGCAAGATCGGGACCGGCAAAAAAGCCGAGATCACCGTCAATCCCAACAATCCGGATATGTACCTGATCACCGTTCCCGCTAAGGAAGGTTCAAAGATCGTGTTCGAATTCGGCGACGGCCAGCTCAGTGAAGAATACGAAGTTTCCCACAAAAACGGCATCGTGTTCCAGCTTGCCAGCGCGCAGCTCCTTCCCGCCGAGCCCATTGAGGGAACGACCTGCGAGGTCACGCCCAAGGTCTACACCAAGGATGCGGAGGGCAATTTGAACCCGATAGAAATGCCTTCCGTCACGATAAACGTTCCTAAGCTCGACATCACCTTCGAAACGCCGGACAACTTTGAAGCCGCCAACGGTCTTGTAGAGGTCAAGGGAAGGATCCAGCCCCTGCAGAAGGCAGCGCAGCTTACCCTGAACGGCCAGACCCTTGCAGTGGACGACAACGGCAACTTCGAGTATTCCGAAAAGAAGGACAAGGGCGAATACACGCTCGAGTTCGAGGGCAGGCTTCCCGGCCACTCCATCTATCACAAGACGTTTACGGCAAAGGTCGAAAAGATCCTCACTGCCGATGAGATCGTCGTGATCCCGAGGAGCTTTGTGACCCGCGCGCTCAACGTCGAAGACTTCATCCGCGTGAACGGTACCGTGCCCGCCGGCTCGACCATCTCCGTCGTGTCCGACGATCCGGCGTTCAGCCTCCGTTCGGAGCCCGTCATCGATGAAAACGGCAATTTCGATTTTGAAGTCAACCTCCCCGAAGCAGCTAAGGCGTACCCCTTCACGATCATCTGCACCCTTGCCGACGGGCAGGTATACGAGCGTCCCTTCTCTGTGGAGCGTCCTCCGGTTTACAACGAATACGTTCCCACCGTATGGCCCGATAATTACGATGAGATGATCAAGCCCAATCACCTGACCGACAAGCGCGGCTTCGTGCTCAAGGGCAACATCGAGGAGATCCTGCGGGACGACGATTACCTCGTTGCAAAGCTCAACCTCGATGCAGGCCAGAGCGTGATCATTGAGTACCACAACCATTATTCCGGTGCGACGGAGCTCGTTCCCGGCAATCACTACGTCATGTTCGGTTACTCATTGGGCCTCGATGAGGACAATATGCTCCACATGTTCATCTGGTTCGTTCAGGATTGATCTCAGTCAACATCACCCGGGCGTTATCGCGCCCGGGTTTCGTTTTTCTTCGATCGCCGGATCGATCGTACATAGGGAGATACTATGAAAGTTTGGGCAAGAATACGAAAAGACAATAAAACGGTCGCAGAGCACGTGATCGCGATCACCGAAAAGAGCGCGTACGAAGTCGAAAACTGGGCGGCGCCCGTCGGCGAACTCTGCCATGAGCTTAATTTGTCAAGGCCGATCATCCTAAAAAAGCACGTGCGCGATCTTGAAAGCTTCAACCACACGGTATTCAAGCCGGGCGATTTCATGGAAAAGGTCGATTTTGACAGGCTGGAGGTCGAATTGTTCTGATTTCCGGATTTTTCCTCCGAATGATTTTTGCTCAGACCGTCAATAATATGCCTATCACGGTGCGGACGACAAGCGGTCAGAGCGGCAGCTTCCGAACGCTGCCGAAATCAAAAGGAGAGAATAATATGGATACACTGTCACTGATCCTCATTGTTATCGGAGCCATTAATTGGGGACTGATCGGCATCTTCCAGTTTGACGTTGTTGCAGCGATCTTCGGAGGAATGAGCGGCGTTGTCGCAAGGATCATCTACACGCTCGTCGGTATAGCGGGCATCTGGGGCGTCACGATGCTGTTCAGAAGGCATTCAAGGCCGGCCTTTATGCAGGAGCATGACGGCGAGTAAGATCGGCTGAAAAGGCGCATAAGCGCTCTCAGACCGGTATAGTACACACAGGCGGAGCTTGCTCCGCCTTTTGCGCGCAAAAACAGTCCGGCTATCAGCAAAAAATCCAAAATATACTTGAAAAGAATCGATTTTCCTGTTGCATCGTCCGCCGGGATATGTTATAATTCATCGGTATGAAATAACTCACCCGCGCGGATCCCGCGGAGCTGTGCCTTCACCGAAGGTTCTCCCGGGAGATGAAGTGCGGGGCGGAAATTAAAAACAGGAGGTTTTATAATCATGTCAGTTATTTCAATGAAGCAGCTGCTCGAAGCAGGCGTACACTTTGGTCACCAGACTCGCCGTTGGAACCCGAAGATGAAGGAATACATCTTCACCGAGCGCAACAGCATCTACATCATCGACCTCTCCAAGACCGTTAAAAAGATCGACGAGGCTTATAACTTCATTCGTGACGTTGCAATGAACGACGGCACCGTTCTTTTCGTCGGCACCAAGAAGCAGGCTCAGGAGAGCATCGAGCAGGAAGCAAAGCGCTGCGAAATGTTCTACGTCAACCAGCGTTGGCTCGGCGGCCTTCTCACCAACTTCAAGACCATCCAGACCCGTATCGCAAAGCTGAACCAGATCAACAAGATGGAAGAGGACGGCGACTTCGATCTTCTCCCCAAGAAGGAAGTCGTCCAGCTCTGCGCACTCCGCGAGAAGCTCATGAAGAACCTCGGCGGCATCAAAGAAATGAAGAAGCTCCCCAGCTGCCTCTTCGTTGTTGACCCCCGCAAGGAGCACATTGCTGTTCTCGAAGCCCGCACCCTCGGCATCCCGATCGTTGCTATCGTCGACACCAACTGCGATCCCGACGACGTAGACTACGTCATCCCCGGCAACGACGACGCTATCCGCGCTGTCAAGCTGATCGCTTCCAAGATGGCTGACGCCGTCCTCGAAGGCAAGCAGGGCGTTCAGATGACCGACTCCGCCGTTGAAGCGGGCGGCGAGGCGCCTGCCGATAACGACGAGGAAGACAATTTCTGATCTTCCGCTGACCACACGAATAATATTTGGAGGAAATAATCATGGAATTCACCGCAAAAGACGTAATGGCACTGCGTGAGCGTTCCGGCGCAGGCATGATGGATTGCAAAAAGGCACTCAAGGAGTGCGATGGCGATATCGAAAAGGCAATGGACTATCTCCGCGAGAAGAGCCTTGCAGCATCCGCAAAGAAGGCTTCCCGCATCGCGGCAGAGGGCCTTGTTGACTGCTTCGTCTGCGATAAGTGCGGCGTTGGCGTCATCATCGAGGTAAACTGCGAGACCGACTTCGTCGCCAAGACCGACGACTTCAAGGCGCTCGTTGCCAACCTTGCAAAGCACGTTGCAAAGATGAACCCCGCAAACGTCGACGAGATGATGCAGCAGCAGTACTCCGAGGAAGAGGGCAAGACCGTTTCCGACGTTATCAACGGCGCCGTTGCAAAGATCGGTGAAAAGATCACCATCCGCCGCTTCAACCGCGTTGAGGGCATCGTCGATACTTATGTCCACCTCGGCGGCAAGATCGGCGTCCTTCTCCAGATCAGCAACAACGAGAATCCCGCCGTTGCGCATGACGTTTCCATGCAGATCGCGGCTGCAAAGCCCACCTGCCTCTGCAGGGAAGACTGCGATCAGGCCGACCTCGACCATGAGCGCGAGATCCTCCGCGAGCAGGCTAAGAACGATCCCAAGAACGCGAAGAAGCCCGAAGCTATCATCGAGAAGATGATCGAAGGCCGTATCGAGAAGTACTACAAGGAAGTTTGCCTCCTCGAGCAGCCCTTCGTAAAGAACCCCGATCAGACCGTTGCCGAGATGATCAACGGCCGCTTCGAAGTTATCGGCTTCACCCGCTTCGAAATGGGCGAAGGCCTCCAGAAGCGCAGCGACAACTTCGCGGACGAAGTTATGGCTCAGACCAAGAAAGCGTAATTACTTAATCATGAGACGGAGCTCCTCGGAGCTCCGTTTTTATATGCACACATGAGAAAAGCGCCTGCTGATGCAGGCGCTTTTCAGTAAGTCGTTCAGTTGATCAGGACCATTATGCCATAGCAGCACGCATGATCAGGATAGCGTCGGAGGAGGTAACAACGCCGTCGCCGTCCATATCACCGTTAACAAGGCCCTGGCCGGTGATGGTGCTGATGCCCATCGCGTGACGCATTGCGAGCAGCGCGTCCGCCGCGGTGACTTCGCCGTCGAGGTCGATGTCGCCGAGGAGAGTGGGCTCGAGGCTGTTCTCGGTGTATTGAGCGGTAACAATGAGGTCAGAAGTAACGTTCGAGAAGTCGACGTCCCAGCCGATGAAGGTGTAGCCCTCGCGGCCCGGAACAGACGGTGCGGTCGCGCTGCCGCCGTAGTTGACGGTCTGAGTCTTCAGAGTAGTGCCGTCCCAATCCTTGAAGGTTACGGTGTAGGTGTTGATGGTGTACTGAGCGATAACCGTAACGTTATTGGTGACGTTGGTGTAGCTTCCGCTCCAGCCGGTGAAGGTGTAGCCAACACGGGTCGGGTTTGCGGGAGGAGTTGCGCTGCCGCCGTAGTTGACGGTCTGAGTCTTCAGCACGGTGCCGTCCCAATCCTTGAAGGTTACGGTGTAGGTGTTGATGGTGTACTGAGCGGTGACGATGAGGTCGCTCTGAACGTTGGTGAACGCAACGTCCCAACCGGTGAAGGTGTAACCGACGCGGGTCGGGTTGGCGGGCGCGACAGCATCCTGGCCCTGCTCAACTGTCTGGGTGGAGAGCACGGTGCCGTCCCAATCCTTGAAGACTACGGTATAGGTCGGGGTGGAGGCAACGGGGCTGGTGGTGTAGTAGTAGGTGCCGAGGGTGACCTCTCCATACATCACGATGGTGCCGCTGGTGCTCTTGCTGGTGGTGAAGTAAGTGCTGTTGGAGCTGCGGGCCAGATAGTAATAACCCTCGGAGTCGATCTGGTTGTTCAGATCGGAACCGGTCCAAAGCCATGCAAGAGAATTGCTGCCAACGATCAGGTATTCATCGGAGCCGAGGGTCAGGTACTGGCCGTTGCCGACGTTCTTGAAGACGTAACCTGCGGAAGCGGAACCGGACTCGATCTCGTAGAGAATGGTGTTGATATCAACGGAGGTCGTCAGCGTGTTGGTGCTGTCGTTGATGGAGACGGACTGAGAGGTCACGTAATGATTGTTGGAGGTGTTGTAGATCGTGTTGCCGACGGCGTAATTGCCGGCAGTGATGACGTACCTTCCACCGACCTCAAGGGTGTCGGTCTGCTGATAGACGGTCTCGCCGCCCTCGCCGTCAAGGCGGTTATACAGGGCATACAGCGTGGCGTTGCCGGTCACGTTATAGCTTGCGCCGGGTGCGTAATAGGTGGGCTTAGTGGTGGTCTCGGAGACCTGCTGTGCGACCCAGCCGATGAAGGTCCAGCCGTCGGGATTTACGTTGACGCTGGTGGGAAGGGTGATGGAATCACCGGAATATGCAGTCTGGCTGCCCTGAGAAGTGCCGTTTGCAACGAAGCTCACGGTGTAGCTCTGCTTTGCAGCAAAGTCGATGCGGACGGTGCAGTCGCTGGAGGGGGTCACGGTGAAGGTATTGCCGTTCTGAGAAACGGTCGCGGTGCCGCTGGTTACGGTGTAGCCGGCAGCATAGTAGCCGGTCTTCGGGGAAGCGGTGATAACGTAGCCGTTGACGGAAACAGTACCGTAGTTCGTGTTGTTGGAAGTCGCGGTAACAGTGTAGTTGGTACCGAAGAGCTCCCAGTCGCAGTTAACGGTCTGAGTGCCATCGGGATTGGAGGGGAACGTGTCTACTGCACTCATGACGATCGGCCATGCCGCGCCGGAGGAGCTGGAGTAAGCGGGATCCCAGTTGCCCCAGGTGCTCTTCATGGTCTGAATAGCGCTCTTAACGGTCGCGCCGTTCTTCATCTCGGTCCAGAAGGTCGCTTCGTACTTGTAGTCGCCGGTGAAGGAAACGCTCTGAGAGTAGCCGTAGACGCCGCCTGCGCCTGCCGCGAGAAGCGCGGTGCCGGTGGTGCCCTTACCGGCCTTCTTCATACCTTCGCAGATAGCCATCCAAACGAAGCAGTTGGAGAGGGTGCCGGAGATGTGGTTCTGGATGTAGCGGCCGTCGATCCATGCTTCGCTGGAACCGTACGCGACTGCCCAACCGTTGTTGTAGTCGGTGGTAGTGATGCCGCTGTTGGTGGTGAGGCAGAGGTAGGAAGAAGTACCGCTCTGGGAACCGTGGCTGTCGTAAATGACGACGCCCTTACCGGTGTAAGCAGCAGCAATATTGGGACCGGTCGCGTTATGACCGCCGAGCATCGTGCAGGTACCGCCGGTAGCAGTCGCGATGGAGCGAGCTTCGGTCATGTACTGATCGGTGAAGCTGGAGTCATAATAACCGGGAGTGGTGCAGGATTCGTTGTAGTTCGGGCCAACGAGAAGAACGTTGGGAGAACCGGCAGCGCCGCAGTTCGTGCCGCGAAGATCGGAAACAGTGGTCTTTACGACGCCTTGTTCGGGAACCACCGCGTAGATGTATTCGGATTCCTCTTTGTTATTGGGATTCGCGGTGGGGGAGTTGTGAAGACGATAGCTGTAAGCGGAATACATACCGTCCACAGTAAAGAAGAAGCCATCCTCGGTGAAATCGGAGAAGCTGTCCTTATCGACGTTTTCCTGATTCAGCGCCGCTTCATAAACGGCCTTGATGACTTCCTCACGGGTCATGTTGTTCTTCAGTGCTTCGGCTTCGGCAGCCTCGAGAGCTGCCCAGGTGGTTGCCAGCTTGTTCTGCTGTGCTGCTTCATAGGTTGCGTCGGCCACGACGTCCGCGAGGGAAGCAACGGGCACGACGGCAAGAACCATGACCAGCGCGAGAACTGCGGCGAGGAGCTTGCGGATCTTCATTTTCTGTCCTCCATAAGATTTTTTGTCCCGAAGTTCGGGAGGGTAAAGATTTGGATCTCCACACAAAACAGATATGATCGGAATTGTATAGAATATCCTTTATACCACTGTCCTATTCTACCAAAATATCCAATTGTTGTCAATACAATTTTCGTACAAATTTACTTATTCCGGAAAAGATTTTCAACGAAGATATTGCTGCCGGAACGATATGAAAAAGCGCTCCCGGCCGGGAGCGCTTTTTGTGATCTGAATACTAAGGCTCAATCGCCCATAGCATCACGCATGATCATGAGAGCTTCGGAAGCGGTCACAACGCCGTCGCCATCAAGGTCGGCTGCTGCGATCTGCTCATCGGTGCCGTCCACAATGCCCATAGCGATACGCAGTGCGATCAGCGCGTCAGAAACGGTCACGATGCCGTCACCGTCAACATCGCCGGGGATGACCTCGATGGGGGTCTCGCCGGGATCACCGGAGTAAGCAACGTTGTCGATCTTGACGCAGTCGCTGCCGTTGTTGACACTGTAGTCCTTGGTGAACTCCCAAACGAAGGTGTAGCTGCCTGCAGCGTTAGCGGTGTAGGTGTAGGTCAGCCAGCTGCTGTTGTTGGTACCGGACAGATGCTGTACCTGACTGCCGTTGACGCTGAAGTTGTACCAGTCGTAGTTGTTCTCGGAGCTGTAGGTGTACTCGAAGGTCAGGGTCTCGCCCGCAGCCATCTGAATGGTGGTGGTGAGGGTGGAGGAGGAGCTGCTGTAGCCGGCGTTGCCGCTCTTTGCAAGATACCTGTTGCCCTCGGTAACGGCAACGAACGGATACTGCTCGCTGGTGCCGAAGGAAAGGGTGCCGCCCTCAACGTTCAGAGCATCACGGAGAGTGGTGTCCTCGTTGACGGTAACAGCAACGGTCGCATAACCGAAATCGTCGCCGTTGACGATAACTTCGCAGGTAACGGTGGTGGTGCCAACGCCAACACCGGTGATGGTAGCGCTGCGGTTGCTGCCGGTAACGGTCGCAATGCCTTCATTGGCGCTGGTCCAAACAAGCTCGTACTGGTTGGCGTTCTCGGGAACGCGGGCAAAGCTGACGCTCGCGCTGCGGCCGATGTACATTTCGACTGCATCGGTGCTGAGGGAGAAGTCAACAAGCTCAACGGGCTCGGGATCGCCGTAGAGCAGCCAGTCGCAGTTGACGACCTGTGCTGCGTCGGGGTTGGTCGGGAAGGGGTCGACGTCGCTCATCGCGATCGGGTATGCATCGCCGTAGGGATCGGGGATACCATACCTGGAGACCATTGCATTGTAAGCCTCGTTGAAGGGCTCGCCGTCCTTCATATGGTTCCAGAACTCGGCCTCGTACTCATAGTCGCCGCGGAAGGTGACACTCTGGGAATAACCGTAGACAACACCTGCGCCCGCACGGAGAAGTGCGTAACCGGTGGTGCCCTGGCCGGAGCGCTTCATGCCTTCGCAGATAGCCATCCAAACGCAGGGATTGCTGAGGGGCTCAGTGACGTGGTTCTCGATGTAGCGGCCGTCGATGTACGCTGCGCTGCCGGAGCTGACTGCCCAGCCGTTGCTGTAGTCGGTCTGGGTGATACCGCTGTTGGTGGTCAGGCAGAGGTAGGAGGAGGTACCGCTTGCGGTGCCGTGGCTGTCATAGATGACGACGCCCTTGTCGGGATAAGCC
Organism: Clostridia bacterium; assembly: GCA_017525875.1. Taxonomy (GTDB): domain Bacteria; phylum Bacillota; class Clostridia; order Christensenellales; family CAG-138; genus PeH17. The sequence goes on from JAFXSG010000027.1 coordinate 44,471, forward strand.
GCCGCGATAGCGGGACCGGTCGCGTTCTGGTTGATCAGCTGAGTGCAGACGCCGCCGGTCGCAGCTGCGATCGAGTTGGACTCATTGACGTACTGATCGGTGAAGCTGCTGTCGGAGCTGTAGTAGGGGCCTACGAGCAGGACGTTTGCGGAACCTGCGTGACGGGGGGTCTCGCCGTTGGAGAAATCCTTAACGGTGGGGCCTTCGATCGTGACGAACTCGCCGGTGGTCTTCAGCTCATTGCGGAGGCGGTAGTTGTAAGAGCAGTACATACCGCTGACGGTGAAGAAGAAGCCATCCTTGGTGAAATCGGAGAAGCTGTCCTTATCGACGTTCTCCATGTTCAGCGCTGCGCTGTAAACAGCGTCGATGACTTCGCTGCGGGACATGCCGGAAGCGATCGCTTCGGCTTCGGCTGCGTCGAGCACAGCCCAGGTGTTGTTGAGCTTGCTCATTGCTGCGGCTTCGCTCATGACGTTCTCGACGCCGACTGCGAGAGAGGCGACGGGAACCATTGCGACGACCATCACAAGGGCAATAGCTGCTGCGAGGAGTTTGCGGATCTTCATATGGTATCCTCCATCTATAAATTTTTACCCCCTGAAGGGGTAGTTTGGCTTTAACATACGACGCTTAATGGAGCATCGTTTTCAAACCATTCCAAATTATATTTTAGCATTTTAGTATAATCATTGTCAATACTGTTTGCGAGAAAAAATACAAATTACGAAAAGTCGATCATAAAAGCTGCAGCAAAAAAGCAGGCTGTCTATGTTGCCAAACTTAAAAGAATGGGATATAATAATAATGGTTCGCGGGGATACTGCCGAATGCTGCGGAGCGTGTCCGCACGGTGCAGCCTCGCGCATGCTTATATGAAGTTTTTATTGATCACAAACCATTCATACATGTTCTGGCAGTTCCGCAGGGAGCTCGTTTCGGCACTTCTTGAAAGAGGAGAGGTCGTATTGAGCATGCCTTTCGTAGGCCACGAGGACGACCTCAAAGCCATGGGCTGCCGCTGCATCAACACAACGGTCGATCGCCGCGGAGTGAATCCCGCTGCCGACAGTGAACTGATCAAGACTTACCGCAAGCTGCTTGAGAAAGAAAAGCCGGATATGGTGCTGACGTATTCGATCAAACCGAACATATACGCCGGCCGTCTCTGCTCAAAGATGAACATTCCTTACGGTGTAAACGTTCAGGGCCTTGGAACGGCATTTCAGAAGGAGCCGATCGCTTCCATAGTCACGCTGCTGTACAGGCGGTCAATGAGAAAGGCCAAAGCCGTTTTCTTCGAGAATGAGAGCAATGCGAATGAATTCGTTCGCCGCAGGATCGTGACACGCGACCGGATGACCGTGCTCAAAGGCGCGGGAGTTAATCTCGACGTTTACACACAGCAGCCGTACCCTTCCGAAAAGGAAAGCATTCGGTTCCTGTACGTGGGAAGGATCATGCGCGAAAAAGGCATGGACGAGCTGCTTTACGCTGCGGAAACGATCAAAAAGAAATACGGGAACAAGGTGCAATTCGATTTTGTCGGCTTTTTTGAGGATGACTATAAGCCCAGAATGGAACAGCTTCAAAGCGAAGGCATATTGACCCTGCACGGCTTCACAAAGGACCCGAGGCCTTATTATGCACAGTCGCACTGCGTCGTGCTCCCGAGCTATCATGAGGGCATGAGCAACGTCCTGCTCGAAGCCGCGGCTACCGGCCGCGCGCTCATCGCATCGGATATCCCGGGATGCCGTGAAGCTGTAGACGAAGGCATAAACGGTTTCCTCTGCAAAAAGATGGATCGCGAGAGCCTTGTTTCCTGCATGGAAAGGTTTATCGCACTGCCTGCGGACGAACGCGAAAGAATGGGCGCCGCCGGCAGAGCCAAGATGGAACGTGAGTTCGATAAAAAGAGCGTGGTTGCAAGCACTTTGGCTGCGCTCGGTCTTCTTTGATCTGAAGCTTAACACAAACGCAAATACCGGCTGAGCCCGGTATTTTTATTCAGGGCATGAAAGGCTTTACGGAGTATAAAAACTACATATTCGATCTTTACGGCACGCTCATCGATATCCATACCGATGAACAGAGGCCGGGCCTGTGGAGAAAGCTCGCGGAGCTTTACCGCCTGACCGGAGCGCATTATACGGCACGCTCGCTGCAGCAGAACTACCTGCGGATATGCGCTGAGGATGAGCTCGCACTGAAGCACAGGACCGGCGCCGAATATCCCGAAATAAAGCTCGAACCGGTTTTTATCCGTCTTCGCGATGAAGCGGGCGGACGGAGCGGCGGAAACGACGAAGCATGGACCAACGCCGCCGCAAATGCGTTCCGGCTGTTTTCGAGGGACAGGCTCAGTCTGTATGAGAACACGCTCTCAACGCTCGAGACCCTGCGCAGCGAAGGGAAAAGGCTGTTCCTTCTCTCGAATGCGCAGGCGGTCTTCACGCGAACGGAGCTGGCGCTTACGGGTCTTTCCGAAAGCTTTGACGATATCTTTCTTTCGTCCGATCACGGCATAAAAAAGCCGGAGAAGGCTTTCTTGATGAAACTTTTGCGGACGCATCAGCTCGATCCTTCCGAGACCGTGATGATCGGCAACGATGCAGCGAGCGATATGGGCGTCGCCGACGCTTGCGGGATAGACGGGATATTGCTCAATACGTATCACGAGGATGAGGCGAAGATAGCAAAACGGATGGATGAGTGCGGGATCAGGAACCCGGAGCGCATCCGCGTCATATGGTCCGGAGACGTCGCAGAACTGCTTGACTGACAAGCGCAACAGAAAAAGAGCTGCCTTTCGGGGCGGCTCTTATGTTTGATCATACTATGCTTCTGCTTCCTTTTTTTGTTCGCGCTTGTCGGCGACAAGGTCCAGTATGATCATAACGAGGCAGCCAAGCCTGATCATAAAACCGATGACCTCGGGCACGATGCCGAAGACGGTGTTCATCTTAAGCGGCAGCAGGCGAATGATAAGGTCGGCAAAGACCAGTACGGCGAAGACTATCCTCGAAATGACAGCGCGCTTGTGGTCGCCGCGGAGCAGCGGTTTTGCGACAAGGCCGAATACAAGCGCGAAGCCGAGCGCTGTGAAGCAAAGCGCCACTTCGCTGAGGGCTAACCGATACAGTGCGGAAAGGCCAAGCGTTTCGAGCTTCGGCAGAGTGCATATCCCGACGTTGAACAGGACCGAAAAGAGGTTTTGTCTGGTGACAAGGGAGTGGTAGCCGGAGACCATGAACATATAGACAGCGGGCAGGATCGCCGCGATCTGGAGAATACGAACGCTGAGCTCTGCGCCGGTAAGCTTGCGGATGGGGTTGATGCCGAATTTCATTTCTTTACCTCCTCAAGCGTGCTGGAGAGATAGCGGCTTTCAAAGTCGTCCGACAAAGCGTTGCTGTCGCGAACGCTGTAAACGATCTCTCCGCTGACAGGATCGATAAACGTTACCAGAGCGCTCTCTCCGTCTGCCACAAGATGTTCACTGGTGATGCTGTACAGCTTGGCAAGTGAGTTGGTATCCGGGAAGCTGGAGGGCATCAGATACCCGCGAAGACAGACCAGTTCGCCTGAAGCGCACCTTCCGCGCAGGATCGTATCCCTTGCAACGATCTTCTTCTCGAACGTAGTCATATCCACGCGGACGAGATTGCTTGTCATTATGCCAAGCTCCGAGTTCGCATACTCATTAATGTAAATATAGTTGCCTTCGACCGCAGCGCCCCAATCGAAGCCGTAAGTGCCCTTGAGCTTCAGTACGCCTGTGACCTGATCTCCCTGATAAATACCGTTCGGATCCATGGTGGAATAACGAACGGCAAGCCGGTCAGTCCCTTCGATAGGATGAAAATCATTGATGGCAGTAGGGTCGGAGATCCTTGTCAGTCTGATCGTAAAGAAAAACGAGATCGCTGAAAAAATTATAGCGATAAGTACGACGGCGTTGACCGAAAACTTTGTTTCTCTCATAGCATGCACCTTCCTTTCGATACGCTGCGTTGTTGTAGTGCATTATAACACAGCTGCAGCAGAGAATAAAGCGAAAACACTGCATTAACAACAAAAAAACACAACCGCGACACAATCGGTATCGGCCGGCAGCCTCAGCAGATCAGTACCGGATCAGAATACCGATAACGATGAACGCTGCAACGAGCAGCAGGTTCGCGATGAAAAGCGGAGCGCTCTTTTTGATCCACTTGAAGTAGTCCACCTCGATCATCGAAAGGCCGATGAGCAGTACGGGCGAAGTGGGGAAGATCAGATTTGTGTAACCGTCCGCAAAGGTATAGATCAGAACGAGCATCTGCTTCGATAATCCGACGTTGACGACCGCGAGCATACCCATAACGAGGATGGCTTTGGCGGTGGACGAGGAAATGAAGAATTCCAGCACCAGGATTATCAGATAGAGTATCAGAGCGATCAGGAAGATATTGCCTTCGCTGACGATCGAATTGATCTGATAGACGATGGTGGGCATTATCGCGCCCTCGTCAAAAATGTACTTTATGCTGGAGGCAAGCGCGATGAACAGGATCGTTGGGAGCGCCCCCGAAACACCCTTCCAAAAGCTTTTCAGCACAGGTTTCGCGGACCGTGCGCAGATCAGTCCGGCAAGAAAACCGAAGATCAGAAAATACGCGATAAGGATGGGGACTGTGTAGTCACGAAGCGAGGCGGTCGCGGAACAGCTGATCAGTATGCAGAGTGAAACAAGCAGGAAAACGGTATAGGTGAGCTTGATCCTGCGGGCGTCCGCCGGCGAAAAGCCGACCGTCGAGACCGTGCTGTCGGAAGCACGCAGTTTTTCATCGTGGGAATAAGTCAGGCTCGCGGCCGGGTCCTTCTTGATCCTGCGAACGTAGAGCCGGATGAATCCAAACAGAAGCAGGAACATAACGAGGAAGATCAGTATCCTGTACCAGATGTGCTCCATGGGATTTGCCCCGATGATGCTCGACGCGAGCAGAACGGTGAAAGGATTTGTGATCGCCGTCGCGAAGCCGAAACCGCAGGACACGATGCTTACAAGAAAACCCGTGAACGAGTCGAACCCGACGAGAACACACAGCGCGCAGACGATCGGGAGCATGGTCAGCATCTCTTCGAATTGGCCGAGGAAGGCTCCGAAGCACATGAATACGAATGAGATGGCGGCGAGCAAAAGATTGCGCCTTGATTTGAAACGCTCGGAGACCGAGCCGACGAGCACGCTGACGCCGCCCACGTCGTTCATGACCTGGAACGCGCCGAAGATCACAACGAGGAACAGGGAAAGCATGATGAGCGTCAGCCCGTTATCGGAAAAAAAGACCAGGATCGGCGCAAGCAAACCCTTGTATATGGGGATACCCGAAGCGTCGTCGCTGCGGACGTAATTCAGATAATCTGTGCTGCCGTCCGGATTGGTGCCGACGAAGCTGCCTTTAGGGATGATATAGGTCAGCACGATCGAAACGAGCATCAGCGCAATGAGCAGCGCACAGACCTGGATAAAGGTCTTCGCGGAAAGATCGATCAGCGATCCTTTCGATTCAGTCTTCTTTTTCTGCTCCATTTTTGATCTCCCTCAGAAGGTCTGCAAGCAGTGCCCAGCGAACGACCTGCCGTCTGTTCTCGACCGGATAGAAATAGTAAAGCTTGCCGTCGTGATAGGTCTCGAATTCCTGATCGCAGGAGAACGGAAGCGCGGACAGATCGTCCGTCGGGACGGTAAAGCTGACTTCGTCCGAGCTGTAACTGAACTCCTTTTCGGTCAGGACGCAGACTCCTTTCGAGCGGGTCCTGTATTTGCCTTTCTCGCTGAAGGCAACGGCATTGACCTCGGTTTCAAGCCTGAAACCGGATAGCTCCGTAAGCTCGAGCGCCTTGATGCGCTCGTAGTATTCGCCGATGGTGTACGGATCGTCTTCAAACCGGTAGTGCTCGTCGAAGCGATGCACCTTTCCGCAGGCGGAGCAGATGAAATCGTTCCCGACGCCCCTTGTCGTATAGAGAGCTCCGCAGTCCGCGCAGCGGTAGAGGACGTTTTCAAGTCCCTCGGCCTTATCCTTTTGCGGATAAGTGTTCAGCTCTTCACCGGAAGCATCATAGCGAAGGTCCTCATCAAGCACCCTCGTGAGCTCTTCTTCGCTCATTGCGGCGGCCTCATCGGCGCGGATGATCCGCTTGGGCTGAACGTAAATATCGGATTTATAGAACTTCTTTCTCCACTTGGGGTTTGCGAAATATGCGCCCGAAATATTGGCTATGACGATATCGACGCCCAGCTTTTTATAGAACGCTGCACTTCGTTCGACTATCGGATAGTTCCTTCCCGTGATGGAAAGCCTGCCTTCGGGGAAAATCGCGACAGCGTACCCTCCGCGGATCATTTTGCGGATGCCGACGGGCGTAGCAAAGTCGGTGCAGAACAGCTTTTTCGGGATAAACCCGGCTTTTTTGGCAAACTTTTTTAAGCCGGGCATCGTTACGTAATGCCGGTTTGAAACGATCGCAAAGTTCGTATTTCCGGTCAGCTGGCGCAGGTAGTAAAAATCATAGAACGACTGATGATTGCAGAGCAGCAAGTACGGAGGTTCAACGCCCTTGATCAGAGCATCGTCGATATGCAGGCGCTGCTTGCGGCCGCGCAGGAATCGGACCAGGCGGAAGAACAACGCATAGAGGACCGAGTCCGGCGTACCGTCGTTCTCTTTGAAATACACTTTGTCGAGGAAAATGAACAGCACTGCAAACAGGACCGCAGCAAGAACAACGATTATCAGCACGAGCAGGGGAAGGGGAAGATCGTGTCCGATGAAGTACTTCGTCGCGGCGCCCATTAGGTTGGACGTGACTATGGACGGGATTACGCCGGTCGCAACGGTCAGAAGGTATCGTCCGTACCGCACCTTGCGTCCGCTGCCGAAATAGCAGATCGCGCCGAACGGGATTATCGGCATGATGAACAGAAAGTACATGAGCAGCACGGTGCTGCGCTCCTTCTTGGAGCTTGCGACCAATCGGTTGATCTTCTCTTCGCTCTTTGCATACGCGTCACTGCTGAAGCGGAACAAGCGAACGAGGACGTAGATGATCGTTGCGCCGAGGCAAACGCCCAGATCGCAGAGCAGGATGGCGATATAGAACGGATAACTCATCCCGCTTGATATCTGTATGAATTCCGCGGGAATAAAAACAACGACCATTTGGAGCGCTTCGACAAGCACCACCGTCAAAAAGCCGAATATGCCTTTTGAGGCCAGCAGTTCCTTCGCTCCGTCAAGGTCGTTTGCGATCTCCATGCGAATGTAAGGTATCAGGATGTCTTTGAGAAAATACGCAAAAAGACCGATCACGGCAAGAACGGAAAACAGTATAATTATCCTTTGCGTCGTCTTGTTCATCGGGTCGGTCCGCCTTTTCGCTTTCAGCAGTTCACGGGCTGCATAAAAGTTATGGATAGATTGTATTATCTCCGCAGGTTTTTGTCAACAGTTGTTCCCCAAAACATGATCTGACGAAATAAAAGGACTGCCGCGGTCACCCGCGGCAGCACTTACAGATTATATGATCAGATCGATCAGTCGTTCTTCTTCCTGAAGATCACAGCGTATGCGCCGGAAACGATGGCGGCAATGCCAAGGCCTGCGAACGCAAAAGCACCGGTATCCGGAGGAGTGGGGGTGGGGGACTCGGTCTCAACGGGAACGGGCTCCTCGGTCTCAACGGGAGCGGGCTCCTCGGTCTCAACGGGAGCGGGCTCCTCGGTCACGACGGGCTCCTCGGTCACGACGGGTTCCTCGGTCTCAACGGGCTCGGGCTCGCTTACGATAACGATCCTGCCTTCGCCCCTGGGATCCTCATAACCTTCGACGATGTGATCGTAGTGAACGGTCGCACGGCCTTCGGTGGTGACGTCGCCGCCGGGCATGGACTGGATGTAGTTGATAAGCACGGCGTTGTCGAGCATGACCTCATCCTGAAGGAGGTTGATGTTGGCGGCGCCGAACATTGCGAAGCCGTCGCCCTGGCTCTTCAGCATGTAGTTGTGGGAAGCAAGGGTATAGGTCTTCTCAAGATCGAGCGCTTCATATTCGCCGGTCTCACGGTTCATGACCTGGACGTTCTGGACACGGTAGGGGATGCCTGCGGGGCCGACCCACATCCTGTCCTCGTCGAGGATAACGTTTGCTTCCATATCGGTATGGATCTCGTAGGTAAGGCCAGCGACCTGGAGGAAGCCGCCGTTCTCACCGGGGCATACACGGGAGCCCATCTCGAGCGCGTCGAGGATCTGCTGGCCGGTCACCTCTGCAAGGCAGGCGCTGTTGCCGAACGGATGCACGTTGAGGATGTTCTCAAAGGTGATCTCACCGGCATTGATGTTCGCACGGACGCCGCCGCCGTTGACGAATGCGATATCGCAATCGAACAGGGAGCGGTACGCATCTGCGCAAAGGTCGCCGAGGTTGGTCTCCTTGCTGCGGACAGCGCGCTCGCCGGTATCGGGATCGTTAACGGTCAGGTCATGATCGGTGTAGGCGACGACGGTGTGGAGCAGCTCGTCGAACTGAGCGTTGATCTCATCGATGTAAGCCTGGGTATCGGGATCGGGCACAAATTCTTCGGGAACGGGAAGAAGCTCGATTTCCATGCTGCCGTCATCATAGATGTTCAGGCAGCCGATGTTTGCAAACTTGGTGCCGGTCTGGCCGTGGAGGACCATGTTGCCTTCTGCATCGGCAACTTCCTCGTTGATAACGCTGTGGCTGTGACCGTCGATGAAGGCTTCCATGCCGGTGGTAGCGGCGATGATCTCGTTTGCGGTCCAGGGGGAGGACTGCTCGTCGATGCCGCAGTGGCCGACGACGATAACGTGATCCGCACCCTCTGCCTTGGCGGCGTCGATGGCGCTCTGGGTCGCGTTGATGACGCCTTCGCCGGTATCATCCTGGCAGAAACCGTAGATGTATTCGCCTTCAGCGTTCTGGAAGTAGGTGGGAGTGGACTTGGTGATGGTCTCGGGGGTGCAGACGCCGACGAATGCGATCTTCATACCGTCAACGTCGAAGATCTTGTAAGCGTCGAAGACCGCATCGGTGGGCTGACCGTCAACATAGTTCATGAAGTTGGCGGATACGTAGGGATAGTCCGCAGCATCGGTGAGCTCAAAGAAACGATCCATGCCATAGTCGAATTCATGGTTGCCGGGGATCGCGAGGTCGTAGCCGACAAAGTTCATGATGTCGATGATATAGCCGCCTCTGCTGAGGGTGCCGATGGGGCCGCCCTGAACGTGGTCGCCCGCGTCAACAAGCAGGGTGGGGATGCCTTGCTCTTCGTAAGCGTTCCTGACTGCGGCAAGACCCGCATAACCCCAGTTGTCCTCGATGCCGCAATGGACGTCGTTCGTGAACAGAACAACAAGAGCGGGCTGCTCGCCGTCGCGTACGTCGGATGCAGCGGATACACCGAAAGTGGACAGCAGCATCATGACAACGACGAAGATACAGATGAGTTTCCTTTTCATTGAGATTCCTCCTGTAAGTTTCATTGGGTTCAAACCCAACTTTTATTGTAACAAATTGTGCTTGAAAATGCAATCCAAAGTGAAGAAAGTTTGTATAAAAAAGTAAAAAAAGCAGAACTGCTTCCTGCGCCGGGAGATATCGGCGCTTACCGGACTTTGCGAGTCAAAACCCGGCCGCGGATAAGGCAGCACCGTTGCCTTATCTGTTCGCGGCTTCGGATCCCTGCATTGGATACAAACAAAAACACCCGTACTGAGCGGGTGTTTTTGTTTGGCGGAGAGAAAGGGATTCGTTTTGCGCTCATCGGCTCTCGTGCTCGCTCACTTCGCTTCGCACTCGGCCTGAGCCGCAAAACCCGGCCGCGGAAAAAGCCGCACTGCGGCTTTTCCTTTTCGCGGCTTCGAATCCCACCATTTGAAAACAAACAAAAACACCTGCGCGAGGCAGGTGCTTTTGTTTGGCGGAGAGAAAGGGATTCGAACCCTTGATACGGTTCCCCGTATACACGATTTCCAGTCGTGCGCCTTAGACCAAGCTCAGCCATCTCTCCATCGGCTTTTCAAGTCCGCGTAATATAATACTACAAAGCAGGGCAAAATGCAAGTGCTTTTTTGCGCATACATTATATATAGTAAGCTGATGCTGAACTGAGTTCAAACAAGCTTGCCGATTGCGGGAGCCTTGCCGAAAACCATAAGGTGATCGTTCTGATTGAATACGTAATCCGGGGTGGGCAGCAAGACGTGCCCGGATGGCGTCTTGATGGCGATGATGTTCACGTTGTACTTGCGGCGCACGTCTACATCGAGGATCGTTTGACCCATCCAGCGCTTCGGCGGCACGATCTCATAGATCGCGTAACCGTCGGAAAGCTTGAGAAAATCGAAGACTGCGTCGTCGCTTACGGCAACCGCAAGACGCTCCGCCCTGTCCCTGTCAGGGAAAACGACCTCCGAGGCGCCGCTCCTTGCAAGGAACTTCGCTTGAATGTCAGTGGACGCAACCGCGGTGATCCTGCGTGCGCCGCATTCCTGCAGCAGATCCACGATCTGAAGGCTGTTCTGGAAATTCTCGGGCAAACAGACGACAGCATCATCAAAATCATTTACACCGAGGCTCTCAACAACGTCCCTCCTCGTGCAGTCTCCCACCTTTGCGCTTGCGACCTGATTCAACAGATCGGAAAGCTTTTCTTCGTTTTCGTCAACTATCATGACGTCGCATTCCCTTGTGCTGAGAAAGCGGCAAAGGTAATGACCGAATTTGCCGGCGCCGATTACGAGGATGGATTTCATAGCTTTTCTCCTTTATCCGATAATTATCTTTTCAACGGGGTCGGTTATGCGAGCGGGTTCTTTCCTGGCAGCAAGCGCACCGGCGAAGCTGAGACTGCCCACGCGGCCGCAGTACATCAGCACGATGATGATCACACGGGAGAACATGGATAGGCTTCGGGTGACTCCCGTACTCATACCAACAGTCGCAACAGCGGAGCTCGTTTCAAAAAGGATGTCGACAAGCGGCAGCTTATCGACAGAAACGATAAGCGCGGTCGCGATAAGCATCAGGCTAAGGTTCGTGAAGAAGACGGCCGCCGCCTTGTGCAGCGCGTCATTCTCGAGCCTGCGCCCGAAGATGCCGAAACTGTGCTTCCTGCGGATGTATGAAAACGCGTAGATGATAAGCGTGAACACGGTCGTCGTTTTGATACCGCCGGCGGTCGATCCGGGGGAACCGCCGATGAACATCAAAATGATAGTAGTCAGCTTTCCGCTGTCGCTCATTGCAGCTATGTCCATAGTATTGAAGCCCGCGGTCCTTGCCGTGACGGAGCCGAACAGCGCCGTAAGCACGCGCTCACCCGCGTTCATGCCGCTGCATGCAGCATTGCGTTCGGTGAAGAACAGGATGGCCGCCCCTCCGAAGAGCAGGAGCGCAGTTGCACAGAGCACGATCTTGCTGTGGAGCCTGTATTTTTTGAAGCGGATACCGTGACGGAGGACGTCGTCCCAAACGAGGAAGCCGAGACCGCCGATAACGATGAGCAGTATCAGAACGATATTCACGAGCAGGTCGTCATAATACGGAACGAACGAGCCGTATTCTCCGAATCGGCCAAGCAGGTCGAAGCCCGCGTTGCAAAATGCGGAGACCGAGTGGAACACGCCGAGATAGATACCCCGAAGCAGGCCGAACTGACGGCTGAAACGGATCGCGAGCAGTGCGGCGCCCGTGCCTTCAACAGCTGCGGTAACGATGATTATCCGTTTTGCAAGCGGAAGTATGCCTCCGAGCTGGATCGAGCTGATGCTCTCCGAAAGGATCTCCCTCCCGCGCAGGCCGAGCTTGCGGTTGATGAGCAGGAAGAAAAACGTGGCGATCGTCATAAAGCCGAGGCCGCCGATCTGGATCATGACGAGGATCACGAGCTGACCGAACAGCGACCAGTGCGTATAGGTGTCGACTGTTACAAGACCCGTAACACAGCTTGCGCTCGTTGCGGTAAAGAGGCAGTCGAGAAACGGCGTCGCTTCACCGCTTTTTGATGCGAAAGGAAGCATTAGCAGCAGCGTCCCGACGGTGATTATCAGAAAAAAGCCGAGTGAAATGACCTGAGTCTGGCTCATCTTCGGCTTTGCCGCGGGAATGGCGGATGTGATCTTTGCTCCCTCTTTCATAACGGTTCTTTTCAGTACTGCGCGCGTTCGCCGCCGATAAGCTTGGGCCTGGTGCGCGCCATGGTGATGTTTGCACAGCCGATCTTCGTGTTTTCGTTATGGATGGGCACGCATACCGTACGCATATGCATGCCGATGAAGACGCCGCCGATGTCGATGCCGGCACGTGCGCGGGAGCGGATGTCTTCAACGACGACGGGATCGGCGAACTGCGCCATCGCCTGAACGCTCCAGGCGCCGCCTGCATGCAGTGCGGGTTTGACGCTTACTTCGGGAAGGTCGTACTTTTCCATGCATTCGCGCTCCACGACGAGGGCACGGTTGAGGTGCTCGCAGCACTGGCAGGCGAGGAAAAGCCCCTTCTCACGAATACGGGGAAGGATAGTCTCCATAAGGACTTTCGCAACGTCCTCGGTGGAGTGCTGGCCCATGTGATAGCCCATAACGCGGCTCGTGCTGCAGCCGATGACCACGATATCGCCGGCGTGGAGCTTATAATGACCGTCACTGCAATTCGCGAAAAGCTCGTCAATAACTGCCTCCGCTTCGGTTCTGATACGGTCAAGCGTAATAACTTCTTTTTCGGAAATACTGTCCATTTTTTGCCTCATATCAACAATAAAACAATTCTGTGCGGGAATGGAGCGAGCCCTGCCGCACAGAATTGATTATACTACGAATCCTTCTTTAATTCAAGAGCATACCGCGGAAGCACGCAGCGCTTACTCTCTGTAGTTCTCACGCACGAGCGAGACGATCTCATCCGCGCTCATGCCGAGCTCTCGGTAGATCCGGCTGCTTTTTTCAAGCTGCTCGAGCGCAAGCTTTTTGCGCAGCGCATCGCGTTCGACGATCGAAAGATCCGCAACGAAGCAGCCCCGGCCGACCATCGTTGAGATGAGTCCGTCGCGTTCAAGGTCGTCCCAGGCGCGCTTGATGGAGATCACGCTGATCCCAAGGTCCGAAGCAAGCTGCCTGATAGGCGGCAGACAGAAGCCTCCGGTCAGCTCCCCGCGGATGATCTGATAGGAGATCTCGTCGTAGAGCTGACGGTAGATCGGCGTGTCGGAAGTATTAACGATCGAAAGCTTCAGTCCCATTCCGGATCAGATCTCCGCTTTTTCATAGCTGCGCATCGAGATCACGCATATGAGCAGATTGATGAGGATGTAGACAACGATCGCTCCGGCGAGCACAGGAAGCTGGCGGACGATATCCGCTGCGGAGGTACCGTTGAGGAAGAGCTTTCCTTCCATCGGGCGGCAGACGAGGTTCTCCAGCGAAACGGTGACGAGCATGAATACGATGAGCGCGATGATGCAGCGCAGATTGACCTTGAAGTTCTTGCGGTATCCGCCGGGGATGATGATCCAGTTGGCGATCGCGTAACCGAGAAGAACGATCGCGTAGAGCGTGACGTTGATATTCATGCCGCCAACGTTCTCCATTCCGGCAAGCACGCGATGCGCCAGGAACGCGAACGGTATGCTTACGATCAGCATCGCGATCTCAACGGAACAGATCGTGATCACCCTTGCTTTGACGCAGTCCGATTTGCTCACGGGCAGCAGCGAAGTAAACTCACGGTCCTTGTTCTGAAGATCGGTCGAAAACATCATCATAAACGCGATGATGATATAGAGAAAGCCGATGGGGCGGGGGTAGTTGGGGATAAAAAGCATCATTGAAGCGAGCGCGAAATAGATGATCGTTGCCGGATGCAGAGAAAGTTTAAGATCCTTGCGAACAAGGTTCATGATGTTTCCGTTCTTCATTATGCTTCACTCCCTTCGCTGTGACCGAGCTTTTCGGAATAGACCATTATCGATTCGATATCCGCATTTGCGATGGAAAGACCTTCCGCAAGGTACAGATCCTTTTCGTGGATCAGCGCCGTGAAGCCGAACGGCGTTTCCTTGATGCCGTCAAGCACGGAGCGGAGTTGAGGCGTAAGGTCATTCCTGCCGCCCTGAATAAGTCGGTAGCTGCCGATGATCTCCTCGCGGTCGCCCTGCATGACGATCTCACCGCTGCGGATATAGATGATGTAGTCCGCGCACTTATCAAGATCGGAAGTGATGTGCGTGGAGAACAGGATGCTGTGTTCGCCGTCCGATACGATGCTGCGGAAAACGTCGGTAAGCTCATCGCGCGAGACGGGGTCGAGCCCGCTCGTCGGTTCGTCCAGAATGAGCAGCTTCGCGTTGTGCGAGAGCGCGAGGGCGAGGGAGTACTTGACCTTCATACCGGCTGAAAGCTCCTTGACGCGCTTGTTCTCATCCAGCTCAAACTTTTTAAGATAACCGCGGTAAGCCTCGTCATCCCATTTGTTGTAGAAACGTTTGAAAACCTTTGTTATGGCCTTGAGCTTCTTATCGGGATAGTAGCCGAACTCGCCGAAAACAACGCCGATGCTCTGCTTGACCTCGTTTTCGTTCTGGCGGAAATCGCGGCCAAACGCCATGACGCTTCCGGCGTCCGCATGGGTGAGCCCGAGGATGCCTTTGAGCGTCGTGGTCTTGCCGGCTCCGTTGCGGCCGATGAAACCAACGATATAGCCGCTGTCGATCGTGAGATCGACGCCTTTGAGTTCAAAACTCGGATACTTTTTGCAAAGCCCGCGTACTTCAAGAATTGCAGACATATTTCCTCCTTGTTTGATCCTATTGCATATTGTGCATATTGGATATACACAATATAACACGGCTCGATATTGTTGTCAATATAACTTCGAAAATATATAAAAAGGGCTGCCTTTCGGCAGCCCTGCGAGTTTACTGTATCAGCCTTCGACGTTGAACAGATTGCGCAGTTCGTTTACGATGTTATCGCTGTCTGCACGGATATTGACCGCTTCGTTGATGCTTGAAAGCTCTTCGAGCTCGCCCGTGTCGCGGTAGTTATACGCTATCGTATAGACGGGAACGTCCATACCGTCGACGATGGTCTTGATGCGGCCGAGATTCCAGCCGGAGTTCTGCTCGCCGTCGGTGAGAACAAAGAGGATCGGCCTGCACTCGGGGATCTGCTGCTTTGCCTCATCCAGCATCCTGAGCGCAACGAGCACAGCGTTGTAGGTAGCGGTGCTGCCGGAGGCGGAAAGGCCTTTGACTTCGCCGGAGAAGTAGGCGCGCTGCTTATCGTCAAACTGTTTGATATCCAGATGGATGGTCACGTCGTCGGAGTAGCTGACAAGACCGACGTAGCTGTCGGAATTGATGTAGGCAGAGCTTGCGATGAGCGAGCTCTTGAGCTCCGCAAGAGGAGTGCCCGCCATGGAGCCGGAGGTGTCCGCAATGAAGACCGCAACGGTGGGCACGCCGCCGTTTTTGTTCTTCTTCCAAAGCGCCTGCGCCTCAAGATAACCGTTGCCGTCGAGACCGGGCGTCTGTCCGGCGTAGTCGTCATGACGATTGAAGCCTTTATCGGTGCCGAGCTTCTGGTTCTCGTCCCTCATGCAGTAGTCGATGAACAGCTTCGCGGCGTCCTGCTTTTCCTGGCTGACGTAGTCGAACGTGAATACGGGGTGATCGTGGCGGATGCCCGCGGGGATGTAGACGTAGTTCGAGAGCGCTTTTGTGAGGATGTACGCCTGCTCCTCCATGACCATCGCGTCGATAATGCCCTTGGCGGCCTTATTCCGCAGCACGGCGGTGGTATACGCGACCGGAGGCGACTGGCGCTGATACTCAAGCAGTTTTTCGGCAGCAGTCGCAGAAAGGGGGTTGCTTTCATCGAATGCGGCGAGGATCATCGTGAGCATGTTGAGACCGGTGCTCGAGGTGTACGGGTTGGTGTAAGCAAAGTTCAGATCGCCGGCAAGCGTCGCTTCGATGACGGTCTTCATATTTGCTTCGCCGTACTTTTCGATGAACTTGTCGTAGACCTTGTCGCTGATGAGGATGCCGCCGGTGTTGCCGAGCAGCCTTTCGGTCAGAGTTATCGTGCGGATACCGGAAGCGTCGAGCATCTTGCCCCATGCGGCGTGGCTCGGGATGTAGAGGTCGGGGGAGTAAGCGCCTGCGCGCATGTAGGTGACGACCTCGCCGCCGGTGATCTTGCGGATCGAGACGGAAACGGTCTTGCCGTTCAGAGTGAAGCGCTCGCGGTTGAATTTCGCAGCGACGACGTTGCCCCAGTCATCCGGAGCGTTTTCGTCGGAAAGCTCGGTGTCGGCAGCGATCTCGATGTTGATCTCGCCGTTGCCTTTGGTTGTGATCGGGAAAACGCTGATGTCCGAAAGAGCGTCCGCCTCGGTGAAGTCATCGCTGTAGATATCAAGAACAGGGGAGCTGACTTTGTAAACGTTGACCTTCTTCATCAGAGCGTTCATCTCCTGAACAGCTTCGTCATAGGTCAGCTTATTGGCGGAGTTCGTGAACGGGAGGCAGCCCGTGAACGCAAACGCGGCCATGATGATGCAGAGTGCAAGGGAAATGATCTTACGCATGTCTTTCTCCTTTCAAAAGAGATGGGTGGAATAGTTTCATTCAGGATCGTTCGTTGATTCGAGGATGGTTTTCTTGTAGATGTTCAGTTTCTCGATGCCGGTGTCGTCCTCGCCCTGTTTGTTGAGGAAATCGGTGATGGCAAAGAGGAATTCCTTCACGTTATTGAGCTGTGCTTCGTTCGCGTCCCGGGTCTCGACAAGCAGGTCTTCGATCTTCTGCACGTCCTCCTGACGGTTGGTCTCATACACCACGAAGCAGTTCAGCACCTTGCGGACCTTGCGGAGGATGCACTGCTCCACGCTCTCAAGCACTTGATTGGTGTCCTCGAGGTAGTCGGCGCCGTTATTGGTGAGCAGACGGCTCAGCTTGCTCTGGTAGCCGTTCATCTCGTTCATCTGGCGAAGGATGTCGCTCATCATAGCGGGGATGCGGGTGGCGGTCATCCGGCCCCAATCCTCATTGAGCCAGCTCTTGAAGCGCTCGTAGATCACCGTATCCTTGAGCGGACCGCGAACGTTCAGCTTGGCCTGTTCCTTTTTCTCGGCGCGCGCCTTTGCTTCTTTCAACTCTTCGAGCTTTTCCTGAGTCATGTTCTGCTCGCGCACTTCCCTTGCTTCGCGCACGGCGGCGACGATGATCGAAACGACGGCGAAAAGAGCGAAGGCAGCAGCGATTATATAGGAAAGGATTTGAAGTGTTTTCAGCGTGTGAACGCCGGACTGCTGCACGATGGCGGTCTTGCAGAGGCTCACGAGCAGCATGGGCAGGCATGCGATGACGGCAAGAATGATCTTGCCGATGTTTTTCCTGAAGATCTTATTTACCATTTCTCTTTATCCTTTCTCCGATGATCGCGGCTTCGGCGAGCAGAGCGGCTCTGTTGGCTTCAAGCATCGTCGCATTGCTGCGCTTGATGCAGTTCAGAAGCGAGGTAACGGTGTTCTTTTGCATTTCGAGGATCTGCTTATCGTGCAGGATGAGGCTGTGGCTGATCGCCGTCTCCCGCGTGAGCGGCAGCTCCTCTTGGAGCTCGTCGAGTTTTTCATCAAGGGACTTGCAGCGGTTGATGAGCAGGCGGCAGCGGAAGATAACTCCGTAATCGCCGGGTTCGACGGGGACGGCGAGCAGTGCGCCGATATCCTCCTGGATGCACAGGAGCTCGTCGCCCTGCGCCTTTATCTGCTTTTGCAAAGCTCTTGTTTTTCGGTCAAGCATAGGTTTTCTCCATTAGGATAATTATATTATAATCCGGCTTGCCCGTCAAGATTTCCTCGGCCTTCGCCGGGTACATCCGAGGTACAAACATTTGTACGGAAAATGGCAGAGGTTCCCGCGATCGGCCCGAAAAGCTCCGCAAAAACACCGCGTGCGGACCGCACACGGTGTTTTGGATAACTTGCTTATTCTGCTATGTAAGCTTACTTCTTCCTGCTTACAACGATACCTGCGCCTGCCGTGATCGCAAGGATGCCGAGTATCGCAAGGCTGACGGTCCCGGTACCGGGAACTTCGGGAGCGCCGGGCTCGGGAGTGGGCTCCGCGGGAGCGGGTTCCGCCGTGGGCTCCGCGGGAGCGGGTTCTTCGGTGGGTTCAGCGGGTTCCTCGGTCGGGTCTGCGGGACCCGCGTCCTCGCCGCCGAACTCGAAGGGATAGCTGAAGGTATAGTGCTCGCCGTCGCCGATGAAGGTCTCGTCCGAGAACTCGGTCTGACCGTAATCGAGGCCGAAGAAATCCTTTACGTTTTCAAAAATATCGCTGAGGATCGCAAAACGATCGTCATCATGCGCGATAGGATCGCCGGAATCGAAGAAATCATCATCAACGGGAACAAAATCTTCAATGCCCTCATCACCGACTGCCATACGGAAGTAGTGATTGTTCAGCGCAACGAACTTGTCATAAACGCCGCCGTCAAAGCTGCGGAATTCGACCGCGCGCTTCTGAACAAGGTTGAAATCGGACCAATGCGCGTTATAGCTCGGGAAGCCGTTTGCTTCTGCCTTATCGACGGTGCAGAGAGAGAACTGAGCGGGGAAGCGGTACTGACCGATCGTAACGTCGGTGGAGCCGGTGACCGTATCGCTGTCTGCGGTGCCGCGCACGACGACGCAGACCTCGCTGCCGAGCTCCGCCATAACGGTCAGCGTATTGCCGTCGAGCTCAACGTTGGCATATTCGCCGGGGACGGGGTAGCAGATGCCGATCTCGTAATCGCAGTTGAGTTTCGGCGGGCAGCCCTGAGCTTCAACGAGGGAAAGAACGCTTACGCCGTTGATCTCGGTAACGAACTCCAGACTGCCGGCAAGGCGTGCGTCATAACCTTCGACTTCCTCGGGCACCGTATAGGTCAGCGCCATCGTGACGGTGTCGCCCGCGTGGATCGGAGTGTTGTCGGGAATAGCGTCCCAAACGTTGCAGGGGATATCCCATTCGTCATAAACGACCGAGGGTTCGTTGTTGACAAGGTGGAAGGATGCATCGAAGACGGGGGCTTCGCCTTCCGCAAAAGCGGGTGCGGCAAGCGCCGAGACGAGCATCAGCGAGAGAAGCAGTGAAATGAGTTTTTTCATCTTTGTATCTCCTTGAAATTATTAACTGTTATGCGGCGTCGCCGGTATTCGCATCGGCAGCGGAGCTCGTTTTGATCTTGCCGAACCCGGCGCAGATCGCGTGGTGCGGGCAGGCTGCTTTGCAGTCGCCGCAGCGGATGCACTCGGGGCTGTTCGGCGTTTTTGTGATATCCACGCCCATGCGGCATGCGTGGCGGCATGCGCCGCAGTTCGTGCACTTTGATTCATCCACGCTGTATCTGTAAAGCGAGATCCTGTTGAAGAACGAGTAGATCGCGCCGAGCGGGCAAACGTATTTGCAGAACGGGCGGTAGGTGATGATCGAAAGAATGATCGTTGCCGCAAGTATGCAGAGCTTGAGAACGGTCAGCCCGCCGGCCTCCGCCCAGCTTGTTATGCCGGTGCCGGTACCCGCGGCAATGTTGCCGAAAACGGAACCGTAGGTCATCAGTGGGATACCGCCGAGCAGCATACCCGAGGGGCAGATGTATTTGCAGAAGAACGGGTTCGCCTCATAGAAGAGCGGCAGCACGATCACGAACACAACGAGGAGAACGTACTTTAGGTATCGGAACGGCTTGTCGTGCTTGAAGGATTTGATCTTCAGCTTCTTCGGCAGCGGGATCTTGTAGAGCAGGTCCTGGATCAGGCCGAAGGGGCAGAGGAACGCGCAGACGAGCCTTCCGCACAGCGCGCCGATCAGCATCAGAAAGCCTACCACGTAAAACGAGAAGTAATACAGCGGCTTTGTGACAGTATAGCCATTCGCGTCGGTCCATGCGCCTTTTGACCAGTCGGACTGGTTGAAAACAGCCTGAAGCGAACCGATCGGGCACGCGCCGAGCGCGCCGGGGCATGAATAGCAGTTCATGCCGGGAACGCAGATCTGCTTGAGCGGGCCCTTATAGATGGTACCGCGGATAAAGCCGACGATGTAGCTGTTTGTAATGATGCTGAACGCGGCCTGGATCGCGAGTCTGCGCCGCTCGACGGCTTTGCGGACCTGCATGATCGTCTTTTTCGGTTTTTGTTTTACTGCAGTCTCCATTATCCGATCCCCACACATTCACGGCACAGCGCTGTGGCTTTTGAAAGCACGGCGTAGATCTCCTTGTCGAACACACCGTAGGCGATGAAGCCAACGGCGATGACGATAAGCGCTATCGGCAAAATATAACGAAGCTTGGTATTCAGCAGCGTTTTCATGCGATTCCTCCTTAGTGGATACCGAGTTCGTTCAGGATCCTGACCCAATTTTCATAAGAATTGGACGCAGTCACAACGCGAAGGATCTGACCGTAACTGTTTATGAAGTAAGTGGTCGGAAATGCCCCGGCAGGGAAAGCCTGCGGAACTCCGCCGTTGTTGCGGATGACGGGCTGCGTAAACCCTTGACGGTTGATGATGCTGATGCCCTCTGCGATCTTGCCCGGGATCTCCGAATCTCCGAGTACGGAAAGGACTTTAAACCCTTTTGCCCGGAAATCGTTCGCGAGGCGTTCGATCTCGGGAAGTTCCTGTATGCACGGTCCGCAGGTGGTGGACCAAACGTTGACCATGGTCAGCCTTGCGCTTTCATAGTAGCTGTTGCTGATGTTGCCGTAGCCGTTGATGCTCTGAGCGTTGAACGGAGGGATATCCGACGCGGGCCTCGGAGTCGGCGTCGGTGCAGGCGTCGGTGCAGGCGTGGGAGCCGGAGTAGAAGTCGGCTTAGGCGTTGCGGTAGGCGCAGCGGTCGGCGATGCGGTGGGAGCCTGCGTTACAGTCGAATCAGACGGCGCCGGCGTATCGGTCGAAGCAGCCGGAGTGAAACTCGGTTCCGAAGAAGGCTCGTCGGTAGCGGCTGCGGTCTCGGTTTCGACCGGAACTTCGGTGCCGGGGACCTCTGTTTCGGGGACCTCGGTATCGGCGACCGGCTCTTCCGTATCGGGCGATTCCGTTTCGGGCAGCTCGGTCCCGGCGGGGGACTCGGCAGGCTCCTCGGTGGTCACCGGGAGCGCCGTCTGCTCAACGGGGTTGGGGTTTTGTGCCAGCCTCCAGGGATGCGCACAGCCTGCAAACACAAACAGCAGAGCAAGCGCGGCGCATAACAGAGCAAAGTTTCGTTTCAATTCAGGTGACACCGTCCTTTCGTCGGGTATTGAGCGGTGCGGGCAGGAAAAGCCTGTCTCCGGGCATGAAAACCATCCTTCCATACCATTTTACATTATACCATATCGATGCACCGATTTCAATCGGAATTTATTTAATATT
Source organism: Clostridia bacterium (assembly GCA_017525875.1). Classification (GTDB taxonomy): domain Bacteria; phylum Bacillota; class Clostridia; order Christensenellales; family CAG-138; genus PeH17. Next base: position 65,959 of record JAFXSG010000027.1, read on the forward strand.
TGGATCGGCAAAACAATAAAACAAAAGCACCGTGTGCACGGAGCACACGGTGCGTGAATGATCGATAAACGTGATCAGTTGACGCCCATAGCAGTACGCATCGCGTGCAGCGCGTCCGCAACGGTGACCTCACCGTCGCCGTCAACGTCGGTAAACACGTTGGTCTCGACTTCGTTCAGCCCCATGGACATACGGAGCAAAGCGAGCGCATCAACGATAGTGACCTGGAGGTCTCCGTCAACGTCGCCGGTATGGCGATAGATACTGTGGATATAGGTCGTGCCGGTGATGCAGCTGAAGTCTGCGTCCCAAGCGTGGAAGTACAGGCCTTCTTCGGGATGGTTGGGCTCTTCCGGGGGAACGGCGGCACTGCCGTGCTCGACCTGCTGGGAGGAGAGAACGTGGTTATTGAAGCTGTCGTAGAAACGGACGAGGTATCTCCTTATGTTGTAGTGTGCATAAACGGTCGCGTCTCCGGTGAGCATCAGCAGTGTGGGCTCATAGAAGGTCTCAAAGCAGTTTTCGCCGTAGATCCATTCCGCAAAGTTGTAGCCCTCAACAGTGGGCGCTGCCGGGAACGAGCCAGAATACACCTGGCCGACGTGGCCTTCGCCTTCGAAAATGACCTCATTGGTGACTTCGTTGATGAACGTGACGGAGCAGGGCTCGCCATAGTTGTGAGCAAGGATCTCGCGCCAATTCTCGACGTATTCGATCAATTCGGCATAGCTCGGGAAGCTGCCAACGATATGATCCACAACGATGCCGTCACTGTTGACGATCAGGGTCTGGGGGATATAGCCGCTGGTTGCAAAAACGGAGGTGAGCACGCTGTCGGGGATGACGTTCGTCCAGCCGTAGTGGTTGTTGATGAGGAAGGTGGACGCGCTGTCCTCGGTGCAGGAGCCGCTGATGCTTACTGCGCCGATGACGTTGACGTCGTTCTCCTCGGTCTCGAGGTAATGCTGGTACATCTGGTTGATGTGAGGCATTTCGCTGACGCAGGGGCCGCACCAGGTCGCCCAATAGTTGACAAAGGTCAGTTCATAATCGCCGAGCACGTCGCCGGTAAGGTGATCCTGGGATTTGAGGATGCGTGCGTTGAACGAACTGATGTTCATGCCGAAGCCGCCGGTCTTCGTATCCTGTTCGGTCTTCGCGGAAACGACGGAGAAGGAGCAGAGGATCAGCGCTGCCGCAAGGAGAAGAGAAAAGAGTTTCTTCATAATTATATTTCCTTTCTTTATATCATCCCGCTGTGAGGGCGGGATTTCGTTCTGTTTAGTTGAGGCCGAGCGCCACGCGCATGACCATCAGCGCATCGGAAATGTCGACGGTTCCGTCATCGTTTACGTCAGCGATAACGTCTTCGCCAAGCTCTGCCAGGGACATCGCCGCGCGCATGATCAGAAGCGCGTCGGAAACGGTTACCTGCTCGTCGCCGTCAACGTCGCCGGGGATGGGCTCATCGACGGGACCGGGCTCGATGGGGCCTTCCTCTTCAAGGAGAGTGCTGTACCATGATTCGATCAGGTTCTGCAGCTGTGCGGCGTTCGAGAAGCTGCCGACGTGAGCGTCGCGGATAACACCGTGCCTGTCGACGATGATCGTGTTGGGGATGGAGTTGGAGTTGTTGAAGATGGTCGCAAGCGCATTGTCCTCAATAACGTTAGTCCAGGTATAGCCGTTGCTGTCGAGGAACTGGAGCGCGGAAGCAGGAGTGCAGGAACTGCTGATGTAAATGCTGCCGAGGATCTGAACGTCGGCCTCCGGAGTCTCGCTGTAATATTCGTGGACGGTCTGGAAGTGGGGCATTTCACTGACGCAGGGGCCGCACCATGTCGCCCATTCGTTGATCACGGTGACTACGGCATTGCCGAAGAATTCATCGGTGACCGTGCCGCCGTGGACGTCGGTCGCGTTCACGCCGGAGATGGTCATGCCGATGGTGTTGTTAAGATCGTCGGTATGCACTGCTGCGAAAGCTGAAGTGAAGGAAAAAAGCGTGAGCAATGCAGCGAGGATGACGGAAGCAGTTTTTTTCATATTGAGGGGGATCCTTTCTGGTTATTTGACGAACGGACGAAAGTCCATACCGACTAATTAAGTATAACATATAATCTCCGATAATGCAATTCATATAGCGAACGATCCGGAGCGTTATTTACGGTTATGCACGGTTATTTGCCTGGGCTCGCATTAACCTCATCCATGTTCGCGCGGCTCTGCCCGTTTTCGGGGATACGGCGAACGATCTCGCCGCATGGATACTCCGCGCATTCTCCGCAGTTGAAACCGATGCCGTGCGAAACGGCGCAGCAGCGGATCGCGCATTCATTGCAGTACGGGTGGACGTAACGCTCTGCGGCTTTGCAGCCGAAGCATTTGACGTCATCGGCAGTCAGCTGCTTTTCGGGAGTTGAATACTTCTCAATAAGTTTTGCGCGAAGCTCCGCGTCGTCATCGACCGTCGCGCGGAACATCGGGCAGCCGCCGCAGTCAAAACCGCAGTACGCCATGTGTTCAAACGATTTATGCTCCATGTGACCTCCTTAACGAAACGCGGAGACATCCGGCCGGATGCCTCCGCGTAAAACGCATGATTAAGAAAGCAAAGCTTACTTCCTGATGCTCTCGGCACCCAGCCTGATAGCTTCCTCATTGAGGGGGATGAACTTGGCTTTTTTCTCGCCGAGTTTGTAGAGGAGCGCATCAAGAATGCTCTTGACCTCAACGGCCTTGGTGGCCTCGAGGTAAGCGCCGAGCATCGCCATGTTGCCGACCTTGGGATTCTGGAGCGAGTCCGCGATCTCATTGCAGGGAACATAGTAAACATCGATGTCCGTACGGGTCGCTTTCTTCTCGATGATGGAGCTGTTGATGAACAGCTTGCCGCCGGGGTTGACGCAGGACTCGAACTTGTCCAGTGAAGGAGTGTTCATTGCGATAACGCAGTCAGCCATGCTGAGAACGGGGGAGGCGATGGGTTCATCGGAAACGACGACGGAGCAGTTTGCGGTACCGCCGCGCATTTCGGGGCCGTAGGAGGGGAGCCAGCTGACCTCACGGCCTTCATTCATGCCTGCAAGTGCGAGAAGCTGACCGATGAGCAGAACGCCCTGGCCGCCGAAACCTGCAAAAATATTAGTCCAAAGCATAACTTATACCTCCTTGGTGATGTCTTTCTTTACGCCGAGAGGATAGTAGGGGATCATGTTCTGCTCGAGCCATTCCATGGACTCTACAGGGCTCATGCCCCAGTTGGTCGGGCAGTTGGAAAGAACTTCAACAAGCGCGAAGCCCTTGCCGTCGAGCTGGCACTGGAATGCGGCTTTGATCGCCTGCTTGGCTTTTACGATGTTCGCGGGGCTGTTGACCGCAACGCGCGCGATGTAAGCGCTGCCCTCGATGGTGGCGAGCATTTCGGCGATGCGGATAGGCTTGCCGCAGTGCTTCTCGTCACGGCCGTAGGGGCTGGTGGTGGTCTTCTGGCCAACGAGGGTGGTCGGCGCCATCTGGCCGCCGGTCATGCCGTAAATAGCGTTGTTGATGAAGATGGTGGTGATCTTCTCACCGCGATGAGCGGCGTGAACGATCTCCGCAGCACCGATGGAAGCAAGGTCGCCGTCGCCCTGGTAGGTGAAAACGACGCGGTTGGGATCGGTGCGCTTGATGCCGGTAGCGGCTGCGGGCGCGCGGCCGTGAGCGGCTTCAACGCTGTCCACGTTGAAATACTTGTAACCGAATACCGCGCATCCGACGGGGACGAGCGCTACGGTGCGATTTTGAATACCGAGCTCTTCAATGCACTCGGCAACGAGCCTGTGAACGATACCGTGACCGCAGCCGGGGCAATAGTGAAGGATGGCATCGGTCAGAACAGGGGTTTTCTTAAATACCGTCTTCATAATTATGCCTCCATCGATTTGATAATGTATTCTGCGATTTCTTCAGCGGTGGGGGTGTAGCTGCCGGGTTTGCCGAAGAACTCAACGGGCTTGGTGCCGTTCACGGTAAGGCGAACGTCCTCGACCATCTGGCCGGCGCTGATCTCAACGGTAACGGCCTTCTTCACGCTGGGCTGATCCATGACTTCACGGAGCTGCTTCTCGGGGAACGGCCATACGGTGATGGGGCGGACCAGACCGACTTTGTAACCCTTCTTTTCAAGGATCGTGATCGCGGACTTGCAGATACGGGCAACGGTGCCGTATGCGCAGATTATGAGCTCGGCGCCTTCGGTGTGGTAGAGCTCTGCACGGGATTCCTTCTCGCGGATGATCGCGTAGCGAGCCTGGAGCCTGTCGTTCAGCTCCTGGAGCTCATCTACTTCGATGTAGAGGGAGTTGACGATAGCACGGGGACGGCCGCTTGCGGGATCCCAGCCGGTTGCCGCCCAATCCTTTGCGGGCAGTTCGCGCTTTTCATGCTCGTGGAACTCAACGGGTTCCATCATCTGGCCGATGATACCGTCGGCAAGGATCATAGCGGGAGTGCGGTAGATGTCGGCAAGATCGAATGCGTCGTGCATAAGATCGACTGCTTCCTGTACGGAGGAGGGAGCAAGGACGATGGGATGATAATCGCCGTGTCCGCCGCCGCGGGTAGCCTGGAAATAGTCGCCCTGAGAGGGCTGGATGGAGCCGAGGCCCGGGCCGCCGCGAACCATGTTGACGACAACGCAGGGGAGTTCGGCGCCGGCAAGATAGCTCATGCCTTCCTGCTTAAGGGAGACTCCGGGGCTGGAGGAGCTGGTCATAACGCGCGCGCCTGCAGCTGCTGCGCCGTAAACCATGTTGATAGCAGCAACTTCGCTCTCCGCCTGGAGGAAGCATCCGCCGACCTTGGGAAGCTGTGCAGCCATGTACTCGGGGATGTCATTCTGGGGGGTGATGGGATAGCCGAAGAAATAGTGGCAGCCGGCCTGAATAGCGGCTTCCGCAACTGCTTCGGAGCCCTTCATTAATTTCTTTGCCATGTTTCTTTCCTCCTGATTAGTCCTTTTCAATGGTGATGACCGCGTCGGGGCAGGTACGCGCGCAGCTTGCACAGGCAACACAGGCAGCCTGATCGATCATCTCTGCGGGGTGATAGCCCTTTTCGTTGAGCTTATGCTTTGCAAGCTCAAGAATCTTCTTCGGACATGCACGCACGCAAAGACCGCAGCCCTTGCAGCGACTCTCGTCAATGGTAAGTTTGACCATAGGTTGACCTCCTTGAATTTGCGGCTTGCACCGCATTTGTCCATACTGTATTATATCACTAACATCTTAAATGGCAAATACATATTTGCAATATATATCTTATTTTATAAAGTCTTTTCTGATCCAGTGAAAAGAAGGCGGCAGGCAAAAGAATAAGACCGCTGCGGCAGGCGCCGCAGCGGTCGTAATGATCCTTGTTTATTCGTTTCCAGAGCCGGTCTCGCCGGATGCGGCCGGCCCAGGATCTTCGCCTTCGCTCTCGGGTTCGCCGCTTTCGGGAGCAGGCCCCGCAGGCGCTTCGGCTTCGGTCTCGGGCTCGGACCCGGCGCCAGCTTCGGTCTCGGGTTCGGTCTCCGGCCCTGCTTCGCGTTCGTGATGAGCATACATCTCGGGGTGCTTCTTTTCGTATCTGTAGAGCAGGACGAAGCCGATTATGCCTCCGACGACCATCCCGATGCTGATCCACTGCGAAGTGGACAGGCCGAGGAAAATACCGCGGATCTCGTCGTAGCGGAAGTATTCGAGGATAAAGCGCTCGATGCCGTAAAGCAGCATATAGAGGAACAGCGAGCTCCTGCGGAGAACGTTCTTGCGGGTGTAGATCAGCAGTATCGCGAAAATGACGAGCAGGCAGCAGGACTCAACGAGCTGGATGGGGAAGACAGGAACGCCCGTGGGCGCGCCGCCGATCGGGTTCTTATAGATGACGGATATGGGCGTATCGATGCACCTGCCGTAACAGCAGCCGGCGAGGAAACAGCCGACCCTGCCGATCGCGTGAGCCATGGGGACCGAGACGACGATCACAGCCGCATAATCGAGGAAACGCTGCTTCTTTGCCTTGAGATAGATGAAGGCGGCAAGGAAACCGGCGATGATCGCGCCGTAGAAAACGAGGCCGCCGTGCTTGAATGTGGAAAAACTGCCGTCTTTGATGCTTGCCCAGATCTCGCTGATAGGGTAAGTAACGAAGATGTAAAGCAGGTAGGAACCCACAAGACCGGAAGCGATCGCTATAACGGCCACGTTGCTGAAAATATCAAGATCAAGCCCTGCCTTCTTTGAACGGAAATAGCAGAACAGCAGCGCGGCGATGAGTGCGACAGCCATCATCAGGCCGTAGCTCGGGATCTTGAGCCCGAGTATCTGTATAAACGGATGCATATAAATCCTCCATAAATATCGAAGTTTTGTAAGCGCATATCAATACGTTTATATGATAAATGATTCTGCATGAATTGTCAATCGAAAACTGACTGCGGTTTCGACGCCAAAAATGAAAGAGACCCGAAGATCGTTGCAGCGTCCGCGGATCTCGATCATCCTATAGTTGTTTCTCTGCGGAAAACCCGCTTCTCCTTATGCGGATGCGTCTTTTCGGCCGCTTAAGCTCAATCCACGTCGTCGGTGTCTTCGGCGGGCATCTCGATAAGCGCGGCAGGAGCGCCGCCGCACTGCGGCAGCTCTTCAACTTTGTTGAGCGCTTTTTTGATCTGCCTCGTTCTCGTTCCGATCAGCTTGTCAAGATCGTCGTTCGCCTTCTGCAGCGACTTTCTCGTGCTCGTCAGAACGTCGTCAAAACTGTTGAACTCACGCTTGATCTTCGAAAGCAGATCCCAGACCTCGCTGCTGCGTTTCTGTATCGCGAGCGTGCGGAAGCCCATCTGCAGGCTGTTGAGCAGGGCGGCCATCGTAGAGGGACCGGCGATGTTTATGCGGTATTTGGCCTGCAGCGTTTCCACAAGACCGAGGCGCACCGCCTCCGCATACAATCCTTCTGTCGGGAGAAACATGATCGCGAAATTCGTCGTGCGCGGAGGATTGATGTATTTATCGAAGATGTCCTTCGCAAAACGCATCAGCGCTTCCTTTAAGCCTCTTTGAGCGGTTTCGACCTGCGCGGGATCGGCGGATTCGTATGCTTCCGTCAGCTTCACGTACATATCGGCAGGGAACTTGCTGTCGATTGGGAGATAGACCGCGCTGCTGCCGTCGTTCGGCAGCTTGATCGCGAACTCAACTCTTTCGCTGCCGCCCTTGCCGGCGTCGAAATTGGTTTCAAACTGTTCCGGCGCAAGCACCTCGTCGAGGATCGCGCGGAGCTGGATCTCACCGAGCGTGCCGCGCGTCTTGACGTTTGAAAGCACCTTTTTGAGATCGCCGACGCCGCTTGCAAGCGCCTGCATTTCGCCGAGTCCCTTATGCACTTCCGCAAGCCTCTCATCAACGCGCCTGAAACTCTCGGAAAGCCGTTCGTTCAAAGTCTGCTGAAGCTTTTCGTTCACAACGCCGCGGATCGAATCAAGCTGCTTGTCGACCGATTCACGCGTTTCGGAAAGCGTTGACTGAACGAATCTCAACTGCTCGCCAACCTGCTTTTCGAAACCCTCCTGGCGCGTCGTGATCTGTTTTTCAAGGTGCTCCTGCTTTTCGGTGATGTGCTGTTCGAGCGAAAGCTGTCTTGCGGAAATGTTCTCGGAAAGCGCGTTCGTGCTCCCCGCAAGGCGGCTTCCAAGCGAATCGAGCCGCATCGAAAGGCTGTCGTTCAGTGAGGAGCGAAGCTGCTCGATATCCCGCGCCTGTTCATCGGCCATCGCATCGGAACGGATACGGAGCCTTGTCTCAAGCTCGGAAAGCGCGCCGGACACACGGCTTGAAAGCGCATCCGAATCCTGCTTGCGCAAAAGAACGAGACGGATAAGAAAAAAGGTGGTCAACGCACCGAAGAAAAGCAGAATTACAAGAAGGATTATAAACTGATAGACCGGCACAAAACTCACCTCTTTTATTCAATTATCCGTATCTGTTGATTGATCAGCGTTTGCTGAGCTTCTCTATGATCAGTATCGCCGCCGTTCCGATGACCGCACCGGCAGCATACTGGATAAGGTTCCACGGCAGGTCGATGACTGCCATCGCCGGCTCCCAGGCTCCGAGCGCTGAAAGCAGCAGCTCATATAAAAAGTAACCGGCAGGGACGATGACGCCCGCGATCGAGAGCGCGACGGGAACGAGCCATGATTTGGCGCTTAGACGGCGGATCAGCAGTCCGCTCACAAAGGCCATGAGCCCTTTGACAATAAGCGTCCCGGGAACGTAAATGCTGTATCCGAGAATAACGTCGGCAAGCGCACTGCCTATCGCGGCGATAGCGGCGCAGTGCCATCCGCCGAAAACGAAAGCAGCGGTATGGATAACGGCGTCTCCGAGGTTGATAAATCCGTGACCTCCTGCGATCGGGAAGCTGATGAGCGTACCGACCGCAACGAGTGCGGTGAACAGACCGCACTGCACCAAAAGTTTTACCGGATCACGGCGTTCATTGAATCGATCCATCAAACCACCTCGGGATCGGCGTCAGTTCTTATTCTGCTTTCTGCGTGAGAAGAAGAGCCATGCTTCTATTCCGGCAAGAATGACGATGAGCGCAAGCGCGGCGAAGAAGATGACTTCAAGCGTACGCCACCATTTCATGAGCTTGGTACCGATATCGCCGATATGCTTGTCAACGCCCTGATCGACGATCGAAATGCCGTCGCCCTCGCCCGGTTCCGGAGTAACGCTCGGAATAGCGGATTCGAAATCGGCATATTCGGCGTTGACGATAGCTTCGTAGCGGTAGGAGTTGCCGGAGGGATCCACGGCGTCGAGATAGAATACCATCTCGCGGGGACCGTCGATCGTGAGATCGACGTTGAACGATTCGCCCTCGGCGTAGGGCCTGAGCTCAGCGATCTCATGCAGGTTGTAGCCAAGCTCTTTTTCGGTCACGGTAACGTCGGTATAGGGGACGCGGCCGGTATTCACAACGTTGAACTCCAGCACGATATGATTGTCTGAATTGAGCTGCTTCACGATCTCAACGTGGAATTTGAGCCCAAGCGAGTTCGGATCGATATACGGGCGGACTGTATAGCTCGTGGTATTGTCCTTGAACTGCATACCGGAGGAATAGGTGCCGGTGATATCGAAGAAGACGTTTCGGATGGATTCCGGATTGGGGACGAAGTACTCGATTATCTTGCTTTCGCCGATGGCAAGGCTGAAGCCCGAAGCAAGGACCGCACCAAGATCGTCGCGCACGGTCAGGCCGCTGAGATTCTGGCTGCCGTTATTGGTCAGAAACAGCGTGAACTGGACGCCTTCCGGGGTGGAGTTGCCCATCGTGACAGTTTTCGACAGCTGCGCGTTGATAAGACCGATCGTTATCTTGGAGATCGTGACGGACAGCGGTGTGCTGCTGCCTTCGGGCGTGAAAGTGGCGGTCGGCTTTGAAACGACGCTCGCTCCCTGCATCGTGTATGTGAAGGTAAACTCCTTCTTTTCGCCGGAAGCAAGGGAGAACGGGGTGAGCATAGCGCGATTTCCGCCGATCTTCTCATCGATAAGGGTGATATTGTTGAGACGGCGCGAGCCGGTGTTGACCATCGTGTAAGTGAGTTCGACTGTCTCGCCGATGGCCGCGCTGGTGGTGCTCGCAGTCCTCGTGAGGCGCAGGTACGCCGTATCGGAGCGGGAGACGGTCACAGAGAGATTCTTATAATAAGTAATGCCGCTTCCCTCGTCATGCCAATAGATGGTGAACGCAAGAGGCACGCCGATCTTATCCTCGGAGATATACATCGAACCGCGGAAAACGCCGGTACCGCCTGCGGGGATATCGTAGGTGGAGAAAGTTACGTCGTAGCTGTTGACGATGGAGATGTTGGTGTATGCACCGCCGCCGGGAACGACCGGGGGAACGGTCTCGTCGGGGGGCGTCGGGGTCTCGTCAACGGGGGGCTGAGTCGGCTCGTCCGTGGGTGCTGCAGTGGGTTCTTCCGTTGCAGGGGGCTCCGTCGGGCGCGAGTTTGCCCCAGGCTCGTCATCGGCGCCGATATAATTGCCTTCATTAGAACCGTTCACATTATGCAGCTTTATGATAATGGTAACGTACCCCGGGGACGACAGCCTCGGGGGGTCGGACTCGATCGTGCAGTTGCTGCCTGACAGGATATCAAAAGCCGCATGCGCTGCAAAGCTCGGCGCAAACAACTGAAATACGATCGATATTGCGATAAGCACGGCGAATACCGCAGACGCTTTTTTAAGGTACCTGGACTTCAAAACAAACTCCTTATCCGAAGCATTCGTTTATATCGAGCTTCAAAAAGCCAATTTCCGTTTACTGTATGGAGGCTGTGAACGCGCCGCCTCGACGCATACCATCAGCAAGATACCATACATAGCTATTATACATCATTCAGACCACCGAGGGCAAGTACTTTTTAGTACTCCGCGGACTATATTACAAACCGGCCGCCGATGATTTGGATATATGAAATCCCAAAAGAATTCTTCCTTGGAATAATCCGGCATTAATGGTATAATATGACCCGATAAAGGACGGCCGACATTTTCAAAACGACCGGTCGTCGGTTTGGAGCAGAGTATGAAATGGAAAGAGATAACGGTCAACACCACCGAAGAAGGCATTGAGATAGTGTTTGCCCGCTTCGATATGCTCGGGATACAGCAGGTCAATATCGTTCAGGGCAACGAAGAGATAGAGCAGCTGCTGCATTCTGCCGAGAAATACTGGGACTATGCCGAGGAAGCCGCGATGAACAAACAGCCTGCTGTGCAGGCGTTCGTGTCCGACCTGCCTGAAAACGACGGCATTGTCGAAACGGTAAAGGGTTCCATCGCCGAGCTTAAGGCAATGCAGGATGAACTCGGGATCGATCTCGGCAGCCTCGAGATCTCCGTCCGTACGGTCGACGAAGAGGACTGGGCAAACAACTGGAAGGCATACTTCAAACCGATCGAAGTCGGCGAAAAGCTGCTCGTTTGTCCTACGTGGGAGGAAGTACCGCAGGGCAGCGGCCGTGCGGTGCTCCGGATCGATCCGGGCATGGCTTTCGGCACGGGCACGCACCATACAACGAGAATGTGCCTTGAACTGCTTGAAAGGCACATCAAGGACGGGGATATCGTTGCGGATCTCGGCTGCGGAAGCGGCATACTGTCTATCGCTGCGACCCTGATGGGAGCGGGGCAGACTTACGCAATTGATATCGATCCCGTTGCGGCAAGGGTAGCTGCGGAAAACGCGGAGCTCAACGGAGTGGATATGAGCCGCTACGCCATCCGCATCGGCGATATCCTTTCCGACGAGAAGTTCCGCGAGGACGTTTCAAGCCAGAAGTACGATATCGTGCTCGCAAATATCGTCGCAAACGTTATCATAGCTTTCGCTCCGGTGATACCGAGCCTTCTCAAGCCCGGTGGACTGCTTATCGCTTCGGGGATCATCGACGACCGGCTCGACGATGTCATCTCGGAGCTTGAAAAGCACGGGCTGAAGATCCTCGAGATACGCTCCGGCGAGGACTGGCGGGCAGTGCTTGCCGTAAAGTAAAAAGACCGATGCGCAGATTCTTTATCGACAATTTGCAGGCCTCTGCGGGCAGCAGCGTGACGATCGGCGGCGATGAATCCCGTCACATGCTTACTGTACTCCGAATGGGAACGGGGGACAGGCTCATTCTGATCAACGGTTCCGGAACAGAACTGACGGCGGAGATCACCTCCGTTGAAGACGGTGAAGTCAAACTGACCGTGATCGGCGAAATGCCGTGCGCTGCGGAACCGATCCACAAAGTGACTCTGTTTCAGTGCCTTCCCAAAGCGGGCAAAATGGAGCTGATAATCCAGAAATGCGTCGAGCTCGGCATCCATGCGATACAGCCTGTCTATTCAAAACGCTGTGTCGTGAAGCCGGAGCGCAGCGACAATAAGACCGTGCGCTACAATCGCGTTTCTCATGAAGCCGCAAAACAATGCGGCAGAGCGGCGGCGCCCGAGGTATTTCCTGTAATGACGCTCAGCAGCTGCGATTTTTCGGCTTTCGACCTCGTGCTCGTTGCTTATGAGGGAGAGGAAGAGCTCACGCTGAAGACCGTTCTTTCGGAGTTCAAGGAAATCAGCGCCACAGGCGAAACCGGGATCGCGATAGTCATCGGTCCGGAGGGCGGCTTTGAGCAGGAAGAAGTGGATTTTGTTATGCGGAACGGCAAAAATGCGCATTCGGTCTCGCTCGGCAAAAGGATCCTCCGAACGGAAACAGCGGGCATGGCGATGCTCGCGATGCTGATGTACGATCTGGAGGGCTGATATGCGCTGCTCGATAATCACGCTCGGCTGCAGGGTAAACCAATATGAGAGCGACGCGATGGCGGAACAGCTGGCTGCCGCAGGTCACGTAATAACGGATGATCCGTCGGAAGCCGACGTATGCATCGTGAACACCTGCACCGTGACGAACATCGCGGACAGGAAATCCCGCCAGATGCTGTCAAAAGCACACCGCCTCGGTCCTAACGCGAAGCTTATCGTAACAGGCTGCTGGTCCCAGCGAAATCCCGGCGCGGCTTCCGGGATCGAGGGCGTCGACGCGGTGCTGGGCAATACCGAAAAGAACCGGATCGTCGAGATAGTCGAAGGCCTGTTCCGCGATGAAGCTGCGGAGCGGGAGGATGCGGTCTCTTACGTTCGCGATATCATGCACGAGACCGGGTTCGAGGAGCTTTCAGCCGTCAATGAAGGCAGGACTCGTGCATACCTCAAGATCCAGGACGGCTGCAATATGTTCTGCACGTACTGCGCCATACCGTTCGCACGGGGCGCGCTCCGCTCAAGAAGCCTCGCATCGGTTCGCGAAGAAGCGGAAAAACTGAACGCGCGGGGCTATCCGGAGATCGTTCTGACCGGCATCCACCTGATGAGCTACGGGGTGGATACAGCGGACGGGACGAACATCGTCGACGCGGTGAAATGCTTTGACGGGCTCGATAATATCAAGCGGATCCGCTTCGGCTCGCTTGAACCGCATCTGATGACGGACGAGATCATCTCCGGCCTCGCGAAAGACAAACGTATTTGCAGGCAGTTTCACCTTTCGCTTCAAAGCGGGTCCGATACCGTGCTTGACAGGATGCGCAGGGGCTACACGGCGGAGGACTATCTGAAACTCTGCGAAAAGCTTCGTTCCGCTTTTGGCCCGCAGACCGCGATCACCACGGATATCATTGCGGGCTTCCCCGGCGAAACGCTTGAAGAGCATGAGGAGACCAAAGCGTTTATGCGGAAGGTCCGCCTCGCAAAGGTCCATATCTTTCCGTATTCCCGCCGCAGCGGTACCAAGGCAGACAAAATGGACGGCCAGCTGACAAATGCCGAAAAGAGCCGCCGCGCGCTCGAACTGATCGCCGTCGGCGCAGAGCTCGAACGCGATCATCTTGCAGCCTACATCGGGAAAGAAGCCGAAGTCCTTGTTGAAAAGAATGAAGACGGCTGGTCCGTCGGGCATACGGATACTTACGTACGGGTAAAGATCGAAGGCAACTTTGCACCGAATTCAATGGTGCGGGTCCGAATAAACGAAATGAAGGAGGATAACGATGGAGAACTGTCTCTTTTGTCGCATAGCGGCGGGTGAGATCCCCTCGAGCAAGGTCTATGAAGACGACCGCGTGCTCGCGTTCAGGGATATCGATCCGCAGGCGCCGGTGCACGTGCTGCTGATCCCGAAACAGCATTACGCAAACATCCTTGAAGCCGACGGCGATACTGTTGCCTATATGCAGCAGATCATCAGGAAGATCGCCGAAGAGCTCGGGATCGCGGAATCCGGTTTCCGGGTCGTGATCAACACCGGTGAAGACGGGCAGCAGACCGTCAAGCATCTGCACATGCATATCCTTGGCGGCAGGAGCATGCAATGGCCTCCCGGCTGATCAAGGTTTTATGCAAAGAAAAAGCGATCGGGAACGGCGTATCCGCAGAAGAAGATACAGGTTTTCAGCCGCTGCCCGAATACAGAAAACAAAGAACCCTGGAATAATCAGTATTCCGGGGTTCTGTCTTTTTGGTTCCGGATCAAAGCCGAATGAACAGCCCGAACAGTGCGGCGCAGATCGACGGCACGGAGATAAGTATGCCGTAGCGTACGAAATCGAAAAAACTGAGCTTGACACGATGCAGCTTGAGCACGCTCATCCACATAATGCCCGCGATCGCTCCGATGGGGGTCAGGAATGCGCCGATGTTCGATCCGATTATGGAAGCATACAGCGCGGCAGTCTGCGCCCGGCCGGAAAGCCCGCTGCAGACAGAGGAAAACAGCACGCTCATCGGAATATTGTTGATAACGTTCGCGGAAAGGAACGACGACGCGCCGAAGGTGATTATCGGATCGCCTCCCGAAAGGAACTCAGACAGACGTTCGGTGATGCCGTTTTTCTCATACGCGAGCACTATAACGAACATTGAGATGATGAACGGGATCACGTCCCACGGTGCGCGTGAAACGGTAGCCCGCAGGATCCCCGTGTTCTCCTTTGCGATGAGCGAATGCAGCAGGGAACAGAGGATAAGGCTTATGCAGGCGCAGAGCGAGATCAGCCACATCGGGATATCGATGTAGAGAGAAATACTCATGAGCAGTATGCAGACGACGAGATGAGCCAGCGCAGCCGCAACGTGAAAACGGTTCTCAAGCTGCGGGGCTTTGCCGGCAGTCATGAGCGGCTCGGAAAGCTTTCTGCGAAAGAGCAGGAACATCACGAGCAGGGAAGTGAGCCCAGCGAAAACCGTCGGCAAAAACATGACCGTCAGGTAGTCCACAAAACCGATCCCAGCGTTGGAGCCGAGGTAGATGTTCGTCGGGTTGCCGATGATGAACGCCATGCTCCAGGTGTTCGCCGCTGTGAATTCGCAGATAAGGTAGGGGATGGGGTCGATCTTCGCGCTCCTGGCAAAATAGCAGATGAACGGCGTGAAGGTAAGAACGATAATGTCGTTGGAGGTGAATACCGTCAGGACCGAAACGATCAGATACAGGCAGAAGAAAAGCGCGGTTTGGCTCGCTTTCGCAAATTCAAGCACCTTGCACGCAACGTAACCGAAAAAGCCGGCGTTATCGAGATAGATGGAAATGATCGTCATCGAGATGAGCAGGATGAGGATCTTGATCGGATTCATACCGGTGTCCCGGGTCAGTCCCGCGCCGATCTCGGAAAGGCTTATCTGCTTGAAAAGAACGAGCAGGACCGCGCCGAACAGAGGAGCAAACCAGTAGATATTGATGCTCCTGCGCTTGAACAGGACCGAAGGTTTGAAGAAAATAAGGGTGATCAGCCCGATAAAACTCAGTATGGAGATAACAAGCGTTGCGGTCATTTCCGTCTCCGAAAGCAGTATTCCGGTAGATTATAGCACAAAAACGCGGATAATCAACTGCCGCGTCTCATTCGGGAAGCTTTTCCAGGATATCCAGCGTGTGATGCGATGCGCCGACAAGCTCCTGCCTCTCGCAGATCGCCAGATGGTACTCGACCCACTTTCCAAAGGTCGCTTCGTCCATCACGTCGATCATTTCTCTCAGATAATTCGTTGCCCCGTCTGTCGCAACGAATTTGTGTCTCCTGACGGGAACGGTGCGGTTTAGCGCTTCGATGTCCTCAACGCGTGAAAGCTCGAACAGCTCTTTGGGCTCGCTTTTGCAGTGCCAGTCCGCAGTCAGCAGGTCGTTTTCAATGACTTCCTTAAGCATGCCTTTGCGGAACACGTACCCGATGACGGTCGGCTCGTTCATGCAGTAGGCGGCGAGAACGAACCCGCCGGGCTTCGTCACCCGAACGGCTTCCGAAAGCGCTTTCTGCCTATCCTCAAAAGTATAGAGGTGATACAGCGGCCCGAGCAGCAGCGTCATATCAAAGCTGCTTGCTCCGAACGCGGAAAGATCGAGCGCGTTCCCCTGCAAAACGGTGATCGCCTCCGTACCGTCGAGCTTTCCCCGAAGAACGTCGATATTGTGTTCTACCAGCTCAACGGCCGTGACGTCATATCCTTCTTTTGCAAGCGCTACGCTGTATCTGCCCGTACCGGCGCCGACTTCGAGGATACGCCTGCCGTGGCAGCCTTCGATACATTCGTGAATGTACTTCTGCGTGGTGATGTACTCGACCTGTCCGTGCTGTGAAAGCAGCCGTCCGTCCTCGTCATGCGTGTTGTAGTAATCTATAAGGTAATTCATTTTCTCCTCCTGCAGGGTCAAGGACGGCCTGATCCGAACCTTGTTTTCACTCAATGCTTTTCAATCCGTCATACAGATCATTGAAGGATTTTCCGTTTCGGCATCTGCCGAAGGACAGCTCCTTGTTCTCCCCGAACTCGAACAAAAAGCATTTTGTCAACTCCTCCACAGTCTGTTCAAGCGCGGTGAAGAACTGCTGATACGCAAAATCGCTTGCGGGCGATCCTTCCTCAAAGCAGTTGACAATAAGCGACTCCGTAACCTGATCCAAAGGATACATTTTGATATGCATCAGCTCGTGCAGGATTACTTCTTCAAGGTTTTCCTGCTTCGGATCCGCGGCGTTGATAAGAAGTATCGCTTTCCTGTCATCGCAGTCGATCTTGAAATCCCCGGTCTTCGGCCATGCGGGATCTTCAACAAATTCAAGCTTCACGTCCCATGCCGGCGTGATACGCAGTTTCCGGACGTACTTTTCAAACAAAGCGGTCAGCGCGTCCCTGTTCATGTGTTTTCCTCCTGCGGCGTCTGTTTAGTTGAACGCCTGCATCTCATAAATCCGCAGCAGCCTGTCTCGGAGAACTCCGAGAAGCCCAATGATCTGTAAAAAGCAACTGTTTTGGGAGTGTTATCAGTTGTCAACTCGATCTGCCGGACCTCGGAATAACGATCGAGTAAAGCACGCATAAGAGCGGCGCCGATCCCTTGCCGCTGCTTCTCGGGCAATACAAGGATATCTTGAACGAACACGATGGTAAAGCCGTCTCCTACCGCCCTTATAAGCCCGACCAATTCACCATCCTCGTATGCGGCCAACACCGATAACGAATTCAGAAAGCCCTGTTTCAACGATTGCATATCATCTGTATACGCAGTCCAGCCTGCAGCCGAGTATAGACGCAGGATCTCTTCTTCTTTATATTCCGTGTATTCTCTGATATCCATTTCAAACGCCAGACTCCCTATATACTGAATCGATTATACCATGCGTTTCTCCCAAACACAAGAAAACGGTTTCCCCTGGCAGACAAAAGAGGATTTTTAATGGTGGACGGGGATGGATCCCTTTTTCGCTCTTCGGCTCTCGTGCTCGCTCACACCGATTCGCACTCGGCCTGAGCCGAAAAAGCCGGCCGCGGCGGAAGCAACACTGTTGCATCCGCTTTTCGCGGCTTCGAATCCATTCTATTCTATCTGACAAAAACAAAAAAGCAGGTTAAACACCTGCTTTTTGTTTTTGTGTAAGAAGGAACAAACGTACACTTTCTGATGGAAGAAAGAACAAACGTAACTTGCTGACAAAACGGATGATTCCTTTTTCTCACCTCATGTACTCCGAAAAGTCTATGGGGGAAGTCAGCGCGTGTTCTGCCTCGTTGAGACACGTTCTTATTGCGTCAGGATCTTTTCCTGCCTTTTTCAGCTCCTCTACTCGCGTGTACCAAAGCGGTTTCAGACAGCGATACAGCATCAATGCAGCATCCTTTTCGATATCAGAAAAACGATAGTATTCGGAAGCGATCTTCAATGCTTCACATATTCCGGATACGCCGTTGCTTTCCCGCATAAGGTAGTTGAGAAAAACGTCCCTGCCGCAGAGATTGAAATCATATACGCCGACGAATCTGCCCTCATCGTCCACAAGGATGTTTGATGCATTGAGGTCGGCTTGAAAGACGGATGTCGGCAGTTTTTTATACCTCGGTTCAAGCGCGGCTCTGTTTTCCATCCACAAGCGCCATATTCTCTCAACCTGTTCCTTGAATTCATACGGAAGCTTATCCGCATATTCCTTCCATGCAAAAGCGTTTTCTAACACTTCGTCCATCTTGTCGCTGGGGCAGAAGGTTTCAAACAGGCAGTACGCCGAAGGATAATCCGTATAGTCGAAATACTGCGCTGCGATTTTTGCCGTCATCTGCCAGATGTCCCGCTTATACCTGTCATACAGCGCCTCGTTCTCACCGAAGTCGTCCGAAAATCTGTCTTCGATCGGGCGGAACGGTGCAAACTCCTCTGCGTATGCCGCGCATCTGTGTCCCCTATAATCTACGATTGGAAAATACCCCGACTTGTCTCGAAAAATCCTCGGGCAGAAATAACCGAGCTTCCGATACTCTTCCGCCGTTCTCTGCCAGACGGAGATCTTTTCCGGGAACGTAAAATCGTTATCGGCAAGCTTTAACACATATTTGCTTCCCACGGCTGTTTCGATGATGAACGTCGCTCGAAAATCGGCGTCACCCCGACTTGTATCAATCAGGTGATCTGTGATCGGTGTATCGTCAAAAAACAGTGAAAACACGTATTTGATATCATCATTCATGCAATTTTTCCCGCATATCCTATGTTTTTGAGATCATTATACCATATTCTTTAGCGTATTTCAATGAAGAAAACCTCTTTTGTCCTGGTAGACAAAAGATGTTTCTTGGTTGGTGGATGGGGATGGATTCCTTTTTGCTCTTCGGCTCTCGTGCTCGCTCACACCGCTTCGCACTCGGCCTGAGCCGAAAAAGCCGGCCGCGGCGGAAGCAACACTGTTGCATCCGCTTTTCGCGGCTTCGAATCCATTCTATTCTATCTGACAAAAACAAAAAAGCAGGTTAAGCACCTGCTTTTTGTTTTTGGCTAAAGATTGCTATTTCAGCAAAATCGGGGTTATCGTTAAATTTCGTAACGCAGAGCAAATGTCTTTCTCATCAAGGCCTATGCATTATTTGTAATTGTTGAGGTTTTCTATCGCATCAAGGAGATTTCGATACTTCA
>JAFXSG010000028.1 GCA_017525875.1 Clostridia bacterium
ATCGACGAGGCCCAACTTTTGAGCGAGTTTGTCATATTCAGCCGTCAGCTTTTCTGCGTCTTTGGCATTACCATCCGCCGCCGCTTGCGCAGATTTCGACGACAGCTCCAGCATTTTCTGGAGCTCTGTCTCACGCTTGGTCAACTGTGACAGCTCTTTCGCAGAGCTCGAAGCAATGGACGACGCAGCTTTAAAAGCGTCCTGATAGTCCGCCGAAAGCGCGGCTGTAATCTCAATTTCTTTTACTACGTCCGCCATCATCTCCTCCGGGGGGCTTGAAGCGAAGCCGCGACCTCGCACCACTCTATGATCTCACGAAAGGGCAGGAAGTACAAAGCGAGCGGATCAGCGTGTAGGAGAAGAGCCGCGCTGGCGACCGCTCGCTTAATACTCATCAGGGGACTGCCGCTTCCAAAGATTTGATAAAATTTGCAGTAACTATCTGCTGAAAAAAGATTAAGTGCTGCCACGGCAGCTCATCGACAGATTCAGGGGAAACGCCGAAAAGATAGGCACCAAGCCGACGGCAGAAACCGGCATCATTTGTCCAGATACCGGCATCGACCGAGGGCGGATCGAGGGCGAGCATATCTTTTGAGGTCATACCCTTTAGCTTGTCCTGGAGCGCTTGATCGATATATGCAGACCCCTTCGGGCGGCTTTTTGCCGCCGTCAGGATCGCATTCAAAGAGCTAAAAAGCGCTTGTGCTGGGGGTGTCATTGCCATACGTCACCTCAACTCAGGAATTGACGCGCTTCCGCGTTTTCGTCGATTAAATCGCCGTTTACATCGCGAATTTCCACGATGTCATTCAGCTTACTAATATTAACGTAGGTCACGCCGTCAATAATGATCTGGCAATCCAGAACCTCAAATTCAGCCGTGGCACCCATTTCGCTCGCTTTGGTGAGATTGCCCGGCGTCACGCCGCGCGCCAGCACGCCCATAAAACACGCGAAATTCATATCGACGGACTGAGTCGCATCAGAACCCTGGATTACTCCACGGAACTCCAGCGTATGTCGCCCAGCGGAGAAAGTCGAGAAAAAATCAGGCGTTGCAACGCGTGTCGCATACGTCGCCTGCATCGCCTCCAGATTTCCGCGCACAGGCACAGAGACCGTGCCCGCGATACCAGCGCCGGTCAAGTCTGCCGTTTGACGCGTGAAAACGGGGAGAGTCAGGTCGCCAGTAAAATTTTTCGGCTTATTGTCGTAGTAGCAGCGGCAATTCCGCACCACTTCCGGGATCATTGCAGTATTTCCAGCCATCTTTTGTCCCTCCTTACGCGATAGAGGCTTCAAAGCCTACGACATCATACTCAAATACGCCGTTGATCTCCTTCATCGGAGGCGGAGGCGCGATACGGATGCGGAAATAGACAACGCCGGCAATCAACTGCGCCGTTGTGTTCCGCTCATCATCCAGTTCAATCGAGGCAGCGTTCAAAGCGCCGAAACCCTGCAAACTCGCAAGAATTTGATTAAAGCTATTGACTACGCCCTCAAGCTGGCGACGGTTCAAAGGATTGTCGATGCGCGAAGCCGCAAAAACCTGAAAGATGTTCTGGACATAGTTAAACATGCGACGAATCGCAATCAGATAGTCCTTGACATCCAAAGACCCCGGATAAGCCGTAGTATTATTGCCCCAGCACACCCAGCCATCGGCGGTATTGAGAGCCGACAGAATACCGTTGCCATCCAGCTTTGTATTAACGTCATCACGATTCATGAAGACCGGAGCTTCCGTGCCGGAGTTGACGTAAAGTCCAGTCGCATAACAATTTTTGTTTGACGGCGAGACAAAAGGCAAAGAGCCGTTCTCACCGTCAACGCGGTTCATCACCGCGGCCAAAACAGTGCTCATGTCGAAGCGTTTTGTGTCAACACCAACATGAGGCCAGCATGCAATCAGATACGGAGAAGGCGCAGGCTTCGCGGCAAGGGCATCGTCCGGATCGTCCACGATGGTCACAGTCTGATCGGACAGTTTCTGCCCGGAGCTGGCGATGTCGCACAGGGCAACACCTTTAAAACGCCCGCCATACGTGGACATTTTTGACGCCATAGCCGCCTGGATTGTCCCGGTTTTGCTGTAGTAAGGGACAAGCAGGATAGAAGGCTCGCGCCGTGTCTGCTCGTAGATAGTGTCGAGACTATCAAGCGCGTCGAGAATGTCGTTTTCATCCAGATCTGACACGCCAGCCGTTGCACCCGCAGACGCCAAACCCTGCATGATGCACTCCCCGCGGCCAGCGATGCGGAACCAGAAATAGGCGAAGGAAACGAGCGACAAATTGAACCAACCGTCCGTACCGGGAACCGCATCTACGGCCTCGTCAACACCGCTCAGTTCAACGAATTGCCGCCAGCTTGAAACAAGTTTAGGACCAAACGCATTTTTACTTGCACCAACTACGAAAGGCAACGACGCATCCACAGCCGGAGC
>JAFXSG010000029.1 GCA_017525875.1 Clostridia bacterium
AACTGGGCGATCAGCCCCGCTATCGAGCTGCCCGAGGGCACTGCCCGCGTCACCCTCTATGCTGCGGGTCAGGATTCCGGCGGCTACCATCTTGAGCACTTCGCGATCTACGCCGGTCTTACCGCGGATCCCGACGAGATGGTGCAGATCTCCGAGATATTCGTCACCGCTCATGATTACGCTCAATTCGAGGCCGATCTCTCCGACTTTGCCGGTGAGACCGTTTACGTTGCGATCCGCCACTTCGACGTTACCGATATGTTCATTCTGGACGTTGACCAGGTCGAGGTCTTCGCGACTGCCGGCGGCGCTCCCGTAGAGCCCACCGAGCCTCCCGTAGAGCCCACTCCCGCTCCCACCGAGCCCGGCGAGATCGGTCTGATTGCCGGTTACTATTTCGAGACTCAGGCTCAGGTAGACGAGTGGACCTTCATCGGCGCCAACGACTCCAACTGGCTGTGGTCCGTCAACAACCCCGGCGCATACGATTACACTGAGTATGCTCATGAGGGCAGCCACTTCATCATGTCCTACTCGTTCATTGATTACGATGGCGCTTACCAGGCAGACAACTGGGCTATCTCCCCGGCGGTCACCCTTCCCGAGGGCGAGGCTTATGTAAGCTTCTACGCGAATCAGGCGAACGTCTCCTACCCCGAGGCTATCAGCGTATATGTCGGCCTCACCCCCGATCCCGCCGATATGATGCTCCTGCAGGCGAACGTTTCCCCGAACACCGGATTTGATGATCCTTGGACGAATTATCAGATCGATCTCTCCGACTATGCCGGCGAGACCATCTATCTTGCCTTCTACGACTACAACTATGATATGTACGAGATCTGGATCGACCAGGTCGAGTTCTTCGGTCAGGGCGGCGCTCCCGTAGAGCCCACCGAGCCCCCCGTGGAGCCCACCGAGCCTCCCGTAGAGCCCACCCCCGTTCCCACCGAGCCCGGCGAGGAAGAGATGATTTACGGCAACTACTTCGAGACCGAGGATCAGTACAACGAGTTCACCTACGTCGATCAGGACGGCGACGGCGAGAACTGGGAATGGATGAGCGATTCTCCCGAGTACGCTTATGAAGGCAGCGGCTTCATCGCTTCCGCTTCCTACATCAACTACTACGGTCCCCTCACTCCCGATAACTGGGCGATCACTCCCGGCATCGAGCTTCCCGAGGGCACCGCTCGCGTGACCTTCTATGCCGACGGTCAGGATCCCTCCTACGCGGCTGAGAACTTCGCGATCTATGCCGGTCTTACCGCCGATCCCGCCGACATGATCCAGATCGCCGGCGACTTCACCGCCACCGGCGCTTACGTGATGTATGAGGCCGATCTCTCCGACTTTGCCGGTGAGACCGTTTACATCGCGATCCGTCACTACAACGTGACCGACATGTTCAGGTTCAACGTTGACCAGGTCGAGGTCTTCGCGACTGCCGGCGGTCAGCCTCCCGTAGATCATCTCTGGGGCGACGCCAACGGCGACGGTGTTGTTGATTCCGAGGACGTCCTGCTCATGATGCGCTACGCGATGGATCTGCAGGAGCTCGATCCCGAGAACATCGATCCTTGGTGCGACGTCAACCAGGACGGCGCTTGGGATATGACCGACGCTCTGCTCATTGCCCGCTACGTCAATGAGATCATCCCCGCGCTTCCCGTTATCGACTGATAACATTACCGACTGAAAACTCGCCCGCCCGGCTCATCCCGGGCGGGCGGTTTTTTGCGTAAAGCTTTATTCGCCGAAGGAGAGGGAGCGGGCATGATGAAAAGCCTTCCCCGGATTTGCTCCCTCCGCACTTGAAATGCGCTGCGCTATGGGCCTTACGGAGCTCGACCCGGAGAACGCCGATCCCTGGTGCGACGTTAACGGCGACGGCGAGCTCAATATGAACGACGCGCTGATCGTTGCAAGGTACGTCAATGAGATGATCGACGCGCTGCCCGTGTTCTGATACTTCGGCAAAACCGCATCGGCAAGCCCCGCCAGAATTTTCGGGCGGGGCTTTTATGCGGGCCGAGTTCCGCCGGGGGCGCAGGGCGGGGGTGAGGGCGCTTTTTTACAGGCGGTGCTCACCGTACTTGCGCGTTTTGAAAAAGAGTATAAAAAATATCTTTGAGCCCCATTGCAATGCCGCCGGCAAAGAGGTATAATATGCACATAATAATGCGGAAATCTCCGCTAAATTATTTAAGGAGGAAAACCAAATGGCTAAGAAACTCTTAAGTCTCGCAGTCGCGCTCCTCATGGTGCTCGCAGTAGTTCCCATGACCGGCTTCTCCGCGCCTGTAAAGGCTCCCGAGCAGAAGAAGCTCGAGAACCCTGCGACTTCCACCCTGCCCCGCGTCAAGGCTCACGTTTGTGACGCCACTCTTGACGAGGCGCTGAACGTCCCCGATGGCGGTCTCGTATTCAATGATGACGCCGCAAATCCCTGGATGGTCGTTGAGGAAGGCAACCGTGTTTATGCGATGTCCAACATCGCCGGCATGGCCAGCACCGCCACCGAGATCAGCGCGGTCGTTGACGCCGATGAGGGCGACATCGTCCAGTTTGATTTCAAGGCTTGGGGCGAAGGCTCCTACACCTTCTGGGATCACTGCGATTTCGCTGTTGACGGCACCGTTGTAATGACCTACGGCGCTTACGACAACGATTGGGAAACCTTCGCTTACGCCCTTACCGCGGGTGAGCACACTCTGGTATGGTCCTACACGAAGGACTCTTCCGTCAACCCCACGGGCGACTATTTCGCGATCGATAACGTTTATGTAGGCGAGCCCGTTCAGCCCGACACCATCAACGTTCAGGCCGTTGAAGTTCCCG
This sequence comes from Clostridia bacterium, assembly GCA_017525875.1. Taxonomy (GTDB): domain Bacteria; phylum Bacillota; class Clostridia; order Christensenellales; family CAG-138; genus PeH17. The sequence continues at coordinate 2,842 of JAFXSG010000029.1, forward strand.
CCGGCCGCCGCGCTGCCGTTGTTTATGAGGTCCTTCCCGCTGAGGCCTTCAATAAGGAAGTCACCTTCGCGATCGAGGATACCTCCATCGCCACCGTCAGCGATCAGGGCATCGTGACCGGTGTTGCCGAAGGCACCACCAACGTCATCGTTACCAGCGTTGCCGATCCCACCGTTTCCGGTACCGCTGTCGTTACCGTTACCGAGGCTCTGCCCACCGTCAACCTCTACGGCTATGCTACCTATGATATTGGCAGCACCTATGACGGCCAGTGGATCACCTTCCCCGATTACGATCCCTCCGCTTACATGGGCCTCGGCAATATGCCCCAGACCTGGGCGGCGGCCTTCGCGGGCGGCAACGTGTACGGCTACCTCTATGAAAATGAAGGCGCCGATACCCGCTTCTATGTCATGGATCCCGAGACCTACCAGGTAAGCTACACCGGTTACAGCGCTGCCGACGGCGTCTTCGCTATGGCTTATAACTATGCGAACGACACCATGTACGCTATCTGCGGCTCCGATGAACGCTATCTTGCGACCGTCAACCTCGGCACCGGTGCGATCACTCCCGTTGGTTACTTCACCGGTATGTCCGATCCCATGACCCTCGCCATCGATGAGGACGGCGTAGCTTATACGCTCGATCTCAACAGCTCCGGCTGCACCCTCTACACCGTAGATCTTGAGACTGCTGCCTGCACCGCCGTCGGTCCCACCGGCGTCGGCCTCAGCTATGTTCAGTCCATGACCTATGATATGGACACCCACCAGATCTTCTGGGCTCAGATCCTTGACGCCAGCACCCACGGTCTCTACACCATCGATAAGAACACCGGTGCTGCCAGCTTCCTCGGCATGATCGGTACTGCCGGCGCTGAGGTCACCTGCCTCTACACCGTGAACGATATCGAGATCGCTCCCATCGAGGTCGAAGACGTCACCGTTACCTTCGTTGACGGCGTTGACGGTTCCGTCATCGACGAATACGAGGTTCCCGCGGGCAGCGTTCTCGATCCCGCCGACTTCCCCGCGGCTCCCGAGCATGAGGGCCTTGAGTTTGTAGGCTGGAACTATGATGGTTCCGCCATCTACCAGGATACCACCATCACCGCAAGGTATCGTGATCCCAACGCCGCCACCGCGACCGTTATCCTCAACGTTCCCGAGGATCACTGGGGCGACGGCACCGGTTATCAGATGCTCCTCGACGCCGATGCTACCGCTTTCGGTTCCATCATCCCCGAGACCGGCGCTCTGACCACCGGCGGCAACGTTCCCGATTCCGTATATGCCGAGTTCGAGTATAAGATCCCCGAGAACGCGGACGGCGCTCTTACGACTGCCAATATCGTAAGCTGTGCTTCCGTCGCCATCGAGATCCCCGCGGGCGTCTATGACTGGTGCATCACCAACCCCACCCCCGGCGACAGGATGTGGATCGCTTCCGCTCAGGGCAACGTCGGCGGCCGTCAGGACAACTACGAGTTCATCGCAGGCTACACCTACGAGTTCGTCGTGACCCTTGAGGGCAGCAATGACGCGGTCAACGTGACCATCACCGAGGGCACCGCTCCCCAGCCCACCGAGCCCGTGGAGCCCACCCCCGCTCCCACCGAGCCCGTAACTCCCGGTGAGGAAGAGCTTGTTGCCGGTTACTATTTCGAGGCCGGCTCCAACGCCGAAAACTTCACCTTCGTCGATAAGGA
>JAFXSG010000030.1 GCA_017525875.1 Clostridia bacterium
CGAAGAAAAAGCAATATTTGACAGAGCGACGGAGAAGCTCGATCTATACGTTCCGCTGTGTCTTGAAGACGGCTGCGCCGACGATGCAAGAGACTTCCTTCAGTCGGGCGGGCCTTACGTGAGATTCGCCTTGAAGGAGTTCATGAAAGAGCTTTTGTTTGAGCTTATAAAGCCCGTGGGAGAGTGGACGAAGGATCCTTATTATATAGATATGGACCCGATCTACGAGACGGTAAAGCATGAGCTTGCGGAGCATTTTGAGGTCAGTCACGGACTTGAAGAATATATTTTCTCCGAGTTCATACACGTTAAGATAAACGATATCCTGTCCCTCGATCTTTTAAGGGGACACCACGCATTCTCTACCGTAGGAATACGCGTCAACGGCTTTTGGGACGACGACGACAGCGACTGGATGGGATACGTCGCAGAAAAAACGGACGACGAGCTGCTTGAGTGTCAGGCGAACGGCGACTGCGAGCGATGCTCCGCGTATTTCTTCCCCGATCAGACAACAGAGTTCTGCCGCGTCGCGGAATACGTATTCGACAACGCAGACCGTTTCACGCAGATGGCTGAGGAAAAAGCGCGGGAAGAAAGAAAAAAGTATGACCTGTAAATCATACGAAAGCAGGTGGTTTTACGGAAACGACAGAAAAGTATTCCGACTGCAAAAAAGAAGACGTGATCCGCAAAGTCCCGGAGGAACTCTGGTGTGACTGGCTCGCGCAGACGTCCGACGAGGACAGGGCGGACGAGGCCTTCATGAAAAAGCTCGTCCTGCGCCGCGGGGAATGTCTTAAGTTCGCGCCGGATACGCTGCGATCCGATCAAAGCACAGTCTTGAAGATCGTAAAGAGCTGCCCCTCCGCCATCGTTTATGCGTCTGAGGAGCTGCAGAACGACCGTAAGTTCATCAAGCAGGCGGTAAACCTGAACGCCGGAGTGATAAAATACGTAAGCGAAAGATTCAGAAACGACAAAGGGCTCGTCCTCCTCGCCGTTAGAAGTGACCGGGAAATATTCTCCTCTCTCACGGAGGAGATGCAGAGCGACGCCGACGTGGCGGAAGCGTGGCTCGGCGGAAAGCCGTTCGAGCTGAAAAACGCGCCGGGAATAATACGGGATAACAAGGCGTTTGCGATCAGAACGCTTTCCATGTACGGCGGTTTCCTCAAAGACGTGAGCGAACGCCTGCGTGCGGAGAAGGACGTCGTGACGGCTGCCGTCGGCTCGGATTGGAACGCGCTCGGATACGCCTCCGAAGAATTGCGCGGCGACCGCGATGTGGTCCTGACCGCCGTCGGACACGACGGCTATGCGCTTCAGTTCGCGTCCGAAGAATTGAAGGACGACAAAGAGATAGTCCTTTCGGCGATCGCGACCTATGAAGGCGACGTACTCGAATACGCATCGGAGCGGCTGAAGGACGACAAGGAGACGGTCCTTGCCGCGGTAAAGAGATGCGGAGATTCTATCGGCTTCGCGTCGGAACGATTACGACACGACGGCGACGTTATCCGCGCGGTCCTTGACGCGTACCCCGGTCAGTTTGAAAACCTGCCGGAGGACGTGCAGGAGGATCTTGATCATATTCTTTTCGGTCTCGAAAGCGTCGTAAGGAATCTCCCCGATCCCGAGAGCTACAGCTTTTTCGAAGATTCGACAAGCGAATACTACACCGATTTCGCTCAGGCGGAGGAGGATTTTCTCGACATATTCGAATCGATACCGCCCGAGGAACTGGAGGATGATCCGGAGCTGAACGACAGAGTCAGCCTGCTTGCCGTCGAACTGAACGGCGCATATTACAAAGAGGGGAATTATCCGTATGAAGACGTTCACGACGGATTCATCCGCAGCATAGAAGCGTTGTACGAAGAACACGATATCCCGGTAAGTCCCGTTCTGAAAGAAGCTGTCGACGCGCTTCGCCGGGAAAGCGAAAAGAAAAAGGACGATAAATACAAAGATCTCAGTCCTGAGCAGAGATCATTTTACGAAAATACTGACCGGTATGAAAAGACCGTTGGCGGATCAGCCGTGAGATTCGGAGCGGAAGGCGAAAGAGAGTATCTTGACCCGGACGGAGGTTTTGTAAAAAACTGCATGACGTCCTTCGTCAAGGATCTGGTTTACTCGACGGACGGACTTTACCGCGACAGCGGGCTGCGGGAGGACGACGGATACGAGGTCGATCTCGACAAAGCTTACGAAGAGATCAGCGCACGGCTGTCTCCGGAGATAAACGTCGTAAGGAATCATGATTCTTATTATTCGGAAAACGTCACCGTCGACGTGACCGACGACATTCATCTGATCCTTGTCAGAGCGGAACCGCTTAAGATCATGGAAATCTGGGTGAACAAGGTCGATTCGGAGCGCGAGCACGGCAGGCGCCTCGCCCCGGACAGGCTCGGCGAGTTTTGCGACACGGTCCGGTACATACGCGATATCTACGGAAAATATGAGGAGCTTGCCCTGCTGCGCGCTGCCGAAATCAGAGAAAAGCTCGGCCTGTGAGACCGGATCATGTTAGGCATAAAACGAAGGCTTGGTTCAGTGTGACGAGGTTCGACCAAAGGGAGGTAAATATGAAAGAGATAAAAATACACAGAATAAGCTACAGCCCGGGTTACTGTGATATGCTTGGAGGATATCACGGGAGTACGCTCAAACAGGATAAAGACGGAAACTGGACGTTCGTCTGCTCCGACCGCAATGTTCATAACGAACCGACGGTAACAACGACCTACGCGGTCAGTGCCGAGGATGTCGCGAAGTTTGAAGAGTTTATAAAAAGCAACAAAATTTTGTCACTGGAGAACCGACCGAAAAGCGATATGTTTGCGACCGACTACAGCCCGTGGAGCTGGAGCATAGACTACGAGACAACATCGTTTGGAAAGACAAAGCTCGAATACTGCAGCATCGGAGAATACAGGAGATACTCCGGCCGCGACTACGATATACTGAAAGAACTGCGCAAAAGGTTTGAGTCTTTGCACGGGGAAAAGATATCGGAAACGGAAGAAGAATGAAATAACCGTAATAGCTGAAAAAGAAGGAACTCTTATGTACTTTTCAAAACACAACAAAAAAATCACGTACATTAACCATTACAGCGGGCTGCTTGAAATTGAAGGCAAAGGCGCTCTCTGCCGCGAGGACACTGAGCTCTGGCCGAAGCCGACGGAAAGCATCGCGGGAGAATATCATACGCTCAGCATAACGGATGGCATAACGGAGGTCGGTGAAGGCTTTCTTGACGCATTTCCGTATATCGGATGCCTGATTCTCGGCAGGACGGTGGAATCGGTCGCCATTTCGCCTGAAATGATAAAGCAAATGCGCAAAAGAAAGGTGCTCATCCGCGGAGAATACGATACATTTGCCGAACGCTTCGCAAACGCAAACAAGCTCGATTTTCTTCACAGCGACATTCATCTGGCCGACGACAATATAGAGGTCGCTCACGAACACGATATCATAACGTTGCGGTTTCATGAAGAAGAACAGCCGGACATTCATTTCAACTGCTTTACACCGGGCAGCTCGGCTGGCAGCTACGGCGGAGGCGAATGCGCCAACCCTCTGCCGCGGGACTTTTACGTCGGATGCACCGTAGAGGCTTTTGCAAACAAATTCAACGAGAGAGTTCGCGGACAGATACTTTCAAACGAAACGCTGAAGCGGTTTCTTGAGATCTCAAATGAAAGACACAGGATCAAGATGACAAGAAAACGTATGACGAAAGAACGGAGAGCGGAGGTCAATAAGGTAATGAAAACGAAAAAGAAGGGCAACAACTGGACCGCGTATTACGACGAGGACAACGGCAGGTATTTTGCCGAGATAATGTACACCAGCCGCGAGGGGCGCGAACAGTACGATTACGAGATAACGGCCGATATTTACAGCCGGCTCGGCACCTTTGCGGACGACGTCGAAAACGAGAGACTTATAAAAACCGGGGAAATGACGTATTCGTTTGAAAATACGATGTACGGCACGCTCGGTCCCGAGCGGACCGTCTGGGACGAGGAAGCGAACGAAGCGATGAAAGCGGCAGAGGCGAAGCAAAACAAGGACAGCAAGAAAAAGAAATGATCCCGACAA
>JAFXSG010000008.1 GCA_017525875.1 Clostridia bacterium
GTACTGAGGCTTGGGAGCGAAGTTGACGCGGATGGTGCAGTCGCTGGATGCGTTAACGGTGATCGTGTTGCCGTTGATGGTGTAGGTCGCGGTGCCGGCGGTGACGGTGCAGCTCTCAACGTAGTAGCCCGCAGCGGGGGTGCAGGTGATGACTGTGCCGCTGACGGAGACGGTGCCGTAGGAGTTGTTGTTCGAAACCGCGGTGACGGTGTAGGTGATGACCGGCTCAACGTACTTGAACAGATAGATCGCCGATCCGCCGGAAGAGCTCGTATACCTCATCGGGCGCGAAGATGCAGCCTCGGCAAAGGAGAGGTAAGGATAATCGCCTGTATTGCAGTTGAAATACTTGTTGGAATCGTAGAGCCACTTCGTGGACGTTGTCGAAGGATAGACGATCTCGTTGGAATCGAGGCCGATGTACTTGCTGTTGCCTACGTTCTGCCACGTATAACCCGTGGAAGCGTTGCCGGCCGGGATCCAGGTGATCGCGTCGAAATCGATGCTCGGATCATACGCGACCGCGCTGTCGTCAACGATCGTAACGGCAACCGGATTCAGGTAATAGTCATAGCCGCTGACGGTCGTGTTGCCCGCAGCATAGCCGGTCGTGCCGCTGATCGCGCCGGCGGCAATGACGAGGTATTTCTCGCCGACTTCAACGGTATCCGTCAGGACGTAGCCCTGGAAGTTTTCGACGGTTACGGTGCAGCTCGCGTTGAAATCCGTATTAGCGACGTTGTCGTGGACGACCGCGGTGAGGGTGCCCGCGCCGGGAGTGATGCCGCTGATCGTGCCGTTCGCGTCAACGGTGAAGATGCCGGGGGCTGCGCTCGTATAGGTCACGGTGTAATCCGCGGTGCCCTCGGGCAGAACGATCAGCTTCGCGGTGTTGACGCCGCCGCACTTGACGGTGACGTCGTCAAGAGTTACGGAGGTGATCGATTCGCGGACGAATTTGACGCCGACGTACCTGAGGCTTGAGGAAGCGCCGGACGGAGGATTGTAAACGCCGTTTACGGGCTTGACAGTGATCGCGCCGCCGCCCTTGATGGAGCAGCTCGTGCCGGTGAAGATGATCGGGGCAAGGAGGCTGTAGGGATTCTCGACGTTATTGTACTGCGCAGGATCGTAATCGGCCTGAGTTTTGAAATAATACGTTCCGTTCAGAACGTTCTCGGCCGTGTTCGCGGTCAGCGCAACGCGGAAGTTTTTGACGAGATCCGCGCAGTTCATGCCCGTTCCGGAGGTTATCGCACTGGTCTCGCTGGAGGAGTACTTGCCGGAGATCGTCTTGTAGATCGTGTTGCCGTAGCGCGAGAACAGATACTGCGCGAACAGCGAGACCTGACCGTACAGCGCAAGGACGTCGTCAAGATCGTTGCTCCAGCCGTACATTGAATAGCCCTGATGGAGGTTGGGGCATGCCGAAGGATCGTACTGGATCTCCTTGGGCGGGTTCAGCCAGTTGCTGCTGTAATAGTAGTTCTCCCAGCTCTGGATACGGCTGACGATACTGGAACCGGGATAGCAGATCTCCTCCGCCGCGGCGCTCCAGCACTCGTTCATCCAGGAGTTCATGCCGCTGGTATTGGAATAGTTGATCAGGTGCTGATACTCGTGGACCATGGTGTTGTAGGTGTTGTCCATGGACGAGAAGCCGTTATAGGTGATGCCGGGGTAGGTATCGATATTCAGGATCGGCAGGCCGTTGTTGGTGATATCGACCTGGTAGAAGAAGCCCGCGACATAGCCGCCGGAACCGTTCCAGCCCTCGTTGATGTTGTAATACAGCATGTGGAGCTTGCCGTCGCCGCTGGTGCCGTTGGTGTGTTCACCGAAGGATGACTGCATCAGATCGAACTTGGAATCGAACTCCGCCGCTGCAAGCGCCGCGTAGGAGGTGTTGATCTGGTCGAGCGGGTAGGTGTTGTTGGAGGAGGAGACGGGGGTCCAGATATAGCAGTGCTGGCCAACGTAGAGGCACTTGAACGAAACGCTGGAGGAGCCGGTCGGCGAATACTGCGCAAGGATCTTGAACGTCTTGGTATCGCCTACGTTGTAGCTGGCCTTCGTCAGGTTCTCGTTGCCGGGAACGTCCTTGCCGTAGTCGGGATTCTCCCTGCGGGCCTGCTCATCGAGCACGCTGTCGATATCCAGCTTCCAGGAATTTGCGGGAACGCCGTTCTTCGCGGTCTCGGCAGGCGGATTGACGATGCTCGGCTCGATCGTGGTCTCGATCAGGCCGGTCATGGTGCCGGTGGAGTAAGAGGTACTCGAGGAAGTGGATGGGTTGTAGATGACGACGTAGTCGCCTTCATAACCGCCGGTCGAGTCCTCATCGAGAACTACGTTGCCTGGATAGACGGTCCTTGTAGAGCTCTGCTGCTCGGGCGCCTTTGCGGGCTCCGTTTCCGTCTTCGCAAAAGCTCCGGCGGGAACGAGGGAGAGCACGAGGATCAGTACAAGAACAAGACTTAACAGTTTCTTCATTCTTTCTTTCTCCTGTCCATAATAAAATTCCGGCTGCGGACCCGGCAGCGGGACCCGCACACCGTTGAGTACTATGTAATTATATCACATAATGCGCGGTCTTGTCTGTCTATTATAAAATATATGATGCGTTCGGGTTCTGTTACGTGCAGCAAAAAAGCAGGAGGTCGGGCCTTCCTGCTTTCGATTTAAGGTTTTATTATTCGGTTTACGGATTAAGCCTGTCCGGGCTGCGGAAGATGAACATGGCTTCCTTGATGGTGAGGCCGAGCAGCAGCATGGTGAGGCGGTCCACACCGAGGCCAAAGCCGCCGTGCGGCGGGCAGCCGTATTTGAAGAACTCGAGGTAGAACTTGACGTCCTCGCCGAGGCCCTTTTCGTCCGCCTGCTTTTTGAGGATCTCATAGCGGTGCTCACGCTGTGCGCCGGTGGTGATCTCGACGCCGCGCCAAATGAGGTCGTAACCGAGAGCTGTGCCGTCTTCCTTCCTCATGTGGTAGAAGGCGCGCTTAGTGGAAGGATAGTCCACAACGAAGAGGAACTCGTGGCCGTAATGCTTCTTGACCCACTCGAAGCTGAGCTTTTCGGCGTCGGTGGTGAGGTCGTTCCTATCGCCGTCGGCAGGAACGTAGCCGAATTCCTTTTCAAGCCCGTCGTACAGGTCGGCAAGGGTGACGACCGGGAAGGGCAGCGTGGGAACGATGACTTCGGTGCCGAACGCTTCTTTGATCTGCTCGCCGAACTTTTCCTTGACGATCCCGAGAGCGTAGGTCAGGATCTCCGCCTCGATCTGCATGACGTCCCTATATGACTCGATATAGCTCATCTCGAGGTCGAAGCCGGTAAATTCCGTGGTGTGCTTGCTTGTGAAGGATTTTTCCGCGCGGAAGACGGGGCCGACCTCGAAAATGCGCTCGAAACCGGACGCCATCGCCATCTGCTTATAGAACTGGGGGCTCTGCGCAAGGTACGCCTTGCGGTCGAAATACTTGACCTCGAACACGTCCGCGCCGCTCTCGCTGGCGGCGCCGATGAGCTTCGGGCTGTGGATCTCGATGAAGTTATGATCGAGCAGATACTGACGCATCGCGTTGACGAGGCAGCTCTGGACTTTGAAGAGTAGCTGGTTCTCATCGGTCCTGAGGTCCACCCAGCGATAGTTGAGGCGCTGATCGATGAAGCTGCGCTCGACAGCCTGCTTTTTCTTGGTGGCGGGGATGTCCTTGCGGACGATTGGCAGCGCGTCCGCGACCGACTCGACGGTGATCGCGGTGGGGAGCAGCTCGATGCCGCCCATCTTGACGTATTCGTTCTCCATCACTGCGCCTTCGCAGGTGATGACGGAATCGGGCGTGATCTTCGCGATCTCATCGAGGAGCTCCGGGCACTTTTCCTTTTCGACCGTGATCTGGAGCTTGCCGGTGATGTCCTTGAGCACGATGAACGCCATTGACTTGCCGTCGCGGAAATTCTCCACAAAACCGGCGACCTTCGCGGTGCCGCCCGCCATGGAGCGAATGTCCTTTATCATTGTTCTTTCCATGATTTTCCTCCGCATTATGCTTCGGGCAATACCCGATAGATTTCAAACATAATTATTATACACTTTTCACGGCTGAAATCAAGAAAAATTTGTTCGGCCGCTCCTCCCCCGCCCCGTTTTTGCGGCAAGAGAGCCCCGCGCTTTGCGGGGTTCTCTTTGAGCGGCGGTTATCAGATGTTCTCGTCCTTGAGCGCGTCGATCGGGTTATCATTTTTGAGCTTGCCCGTGGAGTAGAGCATGGAGACGAACACGACCGTGAAAACGCTGAGCACTGCAATGACGATCGCCGTCCACGGCAGTTCGAAGCGCATATGCGCCGCATCGTTCGCCGCGAGATGGATCAGATAGGTGACGCCGATCGCTATTGGCAGGCCTATCAGCAGCGAACGGCTGCCGTAGATGAGGCATTCGTAATTCGTCATGCGGTTCATTCCCTTTTTCGTCATGCCCATGGAACGGAGCATCGCATAGTCCCTGCGGCGCAGGGCGACGTTCGTCGTTACGGTATTGAACACGTTCGCGATCGAGATCAGCGATATCAGAGCGATAAAGCCATAGCTGAAGACCTTGATCACGGTCACTATGTTGTTCATCATCCGGTCGTCCTCCGTAACGTCGTAGTAGGAACGATCGCTGACTGCGATGCCTTCGGCGGTCATGATCTTTTTCACGCCGTCAATGGCTTTTTCCGTGTTTTCACTGCAAAAATACATATTTACGAGCTTTGATTCACCGGTGTATGCGGACATGGGATAGATAATGTTTATCCATTCGCCTCTCATCATTCCGGTGGGAACGTCGTTGATCAGCGCGCCGATTTTCAGTTCCTCGAATTCGAGCGGCTGCGTTATCGCGCCGATCGGCCTGTAATGCTCGTCGTACTCGTACTCGGCATTGCTGTCGATGAAATAAACCGTCAGTTCGCCGTCGCCGTACCCATCGCCGCTCCAGTTCGCCTCGTCATACAAGCCCTCCGGAACGTCATAGGGCTTTGAGATCAGGATGGAGGAGACGCCCTTCTTCAAAAAATCGAATACGTAATTCTCCCTCGTGGTCTCAGTATATACCGGGATGCTCGTGTGATTGATCACGATCGCCTTGTCCCCGCCGAAATAATCGCTTTCATCAAGTCCGTTTTCGGCGATGAGCCTGCGGAAAGCCGCGTCATCCATATAGACGACGTTCGCGTTCGCGTTGAAGTATACGGCGTTCCCGTCTTCATGGACCATGTTTATGTAATCATGGTATTCCTGCGTCTCGTTTTCGGGAGCGATATAGACGTAGCTGCCGGTATCATTGCCCGCCTTGACGATATAGGCCGTCAGGTCGTCCACGAGCGTGTCGATCTCCGTGCGCATGCGCTCATATTTCGCGCTGTCGATATTCGGGAAGGTCACGTCGAAGTTCGAGCGGTTGTCGACCGAGTTCACGCTCCTGGTCATATACATGCAGAAGCCGCTTGCCGCCACAAACAGGACGACGCTCATTGCAAGGGAGATTATCGTTGCGACGTATTTTTTCCTGCTGCGGGAATAATACTTTCTCGCAAGTACGCCTTCCGCGCCGAACAGCCTTGTGAACAGGCGGGAGCAGCTTGCGCTCTTCCCCTTCGCCTTTACGTCGCGCGACTGGCGGATCGCTTCGATCGGGCTGATGCGCATCGCCCTGCGTGAGGGGATCCATGCCGACACGATCACGGTTACAAAAGCGGTCGCGGCGGCGATCAGGATCCCGGGGAGATTCACCGAAAGGTGCATCGGAATATTTGCTCCCGCGATGAAGCCCATAAAGGTTTTGCGAAGGAAAAACAGCGTTACAGCGATACCGCCGATGCCTGCGGCGATGCCGAGCGGGATACCTATCGCGGAGAGCGAAAGCGCTTCGGTCATGACGGAGCTCTTGATCTGCCTGCGCGTCGCACCGGTGGAAGAGAGCAGACCGAACTGCTTTGTGCGCTCCGAAACGGAGATCGAAAACGCGCTGTAAATAAGGGCGATGGAGCCGATGAAGATCAGTGCGAAAAGGATGGCCGCAAAATTGTTCATCACCGAGGTGATGTTGTCATAGCGCGAATAGCCCTCGAAGGTGAGCAGTCCGGTGTGCTCCTCATAATGGTATTCCTGCAGGCGGGTCTCCTTCACGAATTGGAGCATATCCTTTTTAGCGTTATTGAAGCGGAAGTAGCAGTCGTATTTTTCATTTGCGGAAAAGCCGCTGTTGAGCTTTGTGAGCACCGTGTAGCCCGGAGCCCAATATGGCTCAAAATCCGGCCTTTCATAGAAGCCGACCACGGCGAACTGCTTTTCGGTATCGCCTTCAAGCTGCTCGTTTTGATACTGGTAGGCGCCGTCCTGGCTGAATGAGGCGCCCTCAAGCTCGCCTACGCCGACACGCGAGCCGAGATGGTAGGTCACGATCTCCCCCATCTCCGCTCCCACGCCGCCGTTTGACTGAAGATGTACGGGGAGGATCACCTCGTTGTCGGTCAGCGGGAGGCGGCCGGCGGTCAGGCGGACGGGCATGGACTCGAAAAAGACGTCGTTTGCGGCGCAGACGCAGACGTATGGCTTATCGGGATTCACGGACTCCACAGGTGCGTAACCGATGTTCAAAAGCACGGAGACCTTTTCAACGCGGGGATCTTCCGCCGCTTCTTCGGCAGCCCAGCCGTCCATCGCATAGGCATGGATGTGATAATCGCCGCTCTCATAGATCTCCGCCTCGCGGAAATAGCCGAGCAGGCTTGCGATTATCGTCGTTACGGCGGTGAACATGGCCGTGGAGAGGATGATGCCGATTATGGTGACGACGGTGCGGACTCGGTTCTTCTTCATCGTCTGCCACGTTACGCGGTTCATGATGTTCATAGTCGTCACCTCAGCTGAGCTTCTCGTCCCTGGTGATCCTGCCGTCCTCGATCGCGATGATGCGTTTGGCCTGGAGGGCGATGCTCTCATCGTGGGTGATGACGATCAGGGTCTGGTCGTATTCGCGGTTGAACATTTTGAGCAGGTTGACTATCTCCTGGCTGTTCTTGCTGTCCAGGTTGCCGGTCGGCTCATCCGCGAGCACGATGGAGGGCGAATTCATGAGCGCCCGGCCGATCGAGACGCGCTGCTGCTGACCGCCGGAGAGCTGGTTCGGCAGATGCTTTTCACGACCCTTGAGCTCCAGAACGGAGAGCAGTTCGTCAAGCCGCTGTTCGTTGACCTTTCGCCCGTCGAGCAGCACGGGGAGCGTCATATTCTCGCGCACGTTGAGCACGGGGATGAGGTTGTAGAACTGATAGATGAGACCGACTTCGCGGCGGCGGAAGATGGCGAGCTGGGTATCGGAACCCGCGTACACGTCCTGCCCGTTCACGAAGACCTTGCCGGAGGTGGGACGGTCGACGCCGCCGAGCGTATGCAGAAGCGTGGATTTGCCGCTGCCGGAGGGGCCGACGATCGCCACGAAATCGCCCTTTTCGACCGAAAAGCTCACGCCGTCAAGCGCGCGGACCTCGTTTTCGCCTTTGCCGTAGACCTTGGTCAGGTTTTCAACTCGCAGTATCTCCATTTTTGTTTCTCCTTTTCTTATCGGGGCTTCATGCCTTCCCCTGCTTTACGGGCATAATTATAGCCCGTCAAGATGACGGGCGCGTGACTTTTTTATTACAGATATGTCACATTCGGTTATTTTCGGTTCAGACCGCGCCTTTATAGAAGCGGATCGTGAATCTTGCGCCGCCTTCATGAGCGTTCTCCGCCTTGACGGTGCCGTTCTGCCTGGTGACGATCGTGCGGCAGAGCGCAAGGCCGATGCCGACGCTCGACTCGGATGAGTTCTTGCCTTTATAAAAACGCTCGAACAGATGAGGAAGGTCCCGGGGATCGATGCCGCTGCCTGTATCGCGGATGACGATCTCCGAATAGAGCGGGTTCTCGAGCGCGGTCACGAACAGCGTGCCCTCCCCCATGTGTTCCGAACAATTCTTCATGATGTTCGTGAGCGCTTCCGCAGTCCACGAGGGATCGCAGGTGATCGAGCCGGAGATCTCCTTTACGGTGCTTTGGTTTTTGAGCTCCATCTGGATCGCGATCGGGTCGAGCGAGCACGAGATGAGTTCCGCAAGCGGGAGCGTTTCCGGCTTCATGCTGACGGCGTTTGCGTCGAAGCGGGCGAGCTTCAAGAGAGCGGAAACGAGCCAGTCGATACGGCTGAGCTGTGAGCGCAGATCGAGCAGCAATTCACTGCGGCGCGTCCCGTCATCGCCCGCGTCGCGCAGGGCGGCGCCGATCAGGTTGAGCGCGGTCAGCGGCGTGCGGATCTGGTGGGAGACGTCCGCTATCGAATCCGCGAGCATGATCTTATCGTTTTTGAGCTCCGACGCTTGTTCGCGCAGGCGGACGGTGAGCTTTGTGATCTCGTTTTCGAGGATGCTGAGCTCGCCCTCGTTGTATCGCGTGAGGTCGATGTTTTCCGCGCCCGCAAGCAGCTCGTCTATCGAGTCCGAAAGCTGCCTCATGCACCTGTACCGCCGGGCCGCGTCGATGAGCAGTATCGCCGTGAGCAACAGCGCGAGCACGGCGCAGACCAGCGATGCGCGCCAGTCGAACGCAAGGCAAGCGAGCGAAGCTGCGATACCGCACAGCAAAAATATTATCACAATATTTCGTATTTCTTTATTCTTCAGCAGTTTCATTCGGAGAGCTTGTAGCCTACGTTGCGAACGGTCTTGATGATCGCCGGGTTCTGTGGGTCGTCCTCGAGCTTGTCCCTGAGGCGCTTTATGTAGACGGTGAGCGTGTTGTCGTTCACGAAATCGCCGGCTGCATCCCAGATATGCTCGAGAAGCTGCGCCCTTGTGAGCGCACGGCCGCGGTTGTTGATGAAGATGAGGAGCAGGCGGTATTCGAGCGCGGAGAGGCAGAGATCGGCGCCGTTCTTTGTGACCGTGCCGCGCTCCATATCGACGCGGACGTTTCCGAGCTCGACTGTGGACTGGGTCTTTCCGGCGCGGCGAAGCACTGTCTTCATGCGTGATACGAGCTCACGCGGGCGGAACGGCTTTGCGACGTAGTCGTCCGCGCCGAGCTCGAGCCCGGTCACGACGCTGTGCTCGTCGCCGGAGGCGGTCAGGAAGATGACGGGCGTGTCCTTCATGCGCTTCATCGCGCTGCAGACGACGAAGCCGCTGCCGTCCGCAAGCGAAACGTCGAGCAGGACGAGATCGAAATCGTTCTCCTCAAAGAGCTCGAGCGCACGCTCCTGCCCGTTCGCGGTCTCGCAGGAAAAGCCCTCCCCAGCAAGGAATTCTGAAAGCGTTTTGACGATCGCGGCGTCGTCTTCAACGATCAATACTCGGTTCATATTTTTGTCATGCCTCTCTTGGCGATATTGATTCACGCCTTGATTATAAGCGAAAGGTGTGAAAAAGTCCATAGAAAAGCGCCGCGGCTTTCAGCCGCGGCGCAGTGAGCCGGAACTCGATTATTTCTTGTAGAGATCCCTCTTGACGTAGTGGGTGTGGAGCAGCTCATGCGCCTTGTGAGAGCCGGGTTTCTCGAGGAACTCCTTGTAAAGCTGCTGGACCTCGGGATTCTCGTGGGACTTCCTGAGGGACATTGCCGCATCCTCGCCATAGAGGCCCGCCGCACGGTCTGCGCGCAGGTCGGTGAAGTTCCTGACGTAGCCGGGCTGATGGGGCTGACCGCCGCCGTTGACGCAGCCGCCGGGGCAAGCCATGACTTCGATGAAGTGATAGTTCTTCTCGCCGGAACGGACCATATCAAGAAGCTTGGACGCGTTCTCAAGGCCGCTGGTAACGGCGACGTTGACGTCCATACCCGCAACGTGTACGGTGGCTTCCTTGATGGCGTCGGTGCCGCGGACCGCATGGATATCGAGGCTCTCAAGAGGCTTGCCCTCAAGGATCTCGTAAACGGTGCGGAGAGCAGCTTCCATAACGCCGCCGGTCGCGCCGAAGATGTGACCTGCGCCGGACGCCATGCCGAGGAACGGATCGCAGACTTCGTCGGGCAGCTCGGTGAACTTGATGCCGGCCTTCCTGATCATCTTCGCAAGCTCACGGGTGGTGAGGGAAACGTCGATGGTCCTCATGCCGTTGGTGGTCAGCTCATCGCGGGAAGCTTCGAACTTCTTCGCAGTGCAGGGCATGATGGAAACAACGACGATGTCCTTGGGATCGATACCGGCCTTCTCGGCGTAGTAGGTCTTTACGAGAGCGCCGAACATGCCCTGCGGGCTGCGGCAGGAGGAAAGGTTCTCGATGAAATCGGGATAGTAGGTCTCGCAGAACTTGATCCAGCCGGGAGAGCAGGAGGTGATGAGGGGCAGCTTGCCGCCGTTCTTGACGCGGTCGATGAACTCGGTGCCTTCCTCCATGATGGTGACGTCAGCAGCGTTGTCCACGTCGAATACGCGGTCGAAGCCGAGGCGCTTAAGAGCGGCGATCATCTTGCCCTCAACGTTGGTGCCGATGGGCATGCCGAACTCCTCACCGAGCTGAACACGGACGGAGGGAGCGGGACCGACGACGACGTGCTTGGTGGGATCAGCGAGAGCTTCCCAGACCTTCTGGGTGTCGTCACGCTCCTGCAGAGCGCCGGTCGGGCAGACTGCGATGCACTGGCCGCAGTGGATGCAGCTGGTCTCCGCAAGGCCGACTTCGAATGCGCTCGAGATGTGGGTCTTGAAACCGCGCTGGTTGGGACCGATGACGGATACGTGCTGGTTGTGCTTGCAGACCGCTACGCAGCGGCGGCAGAGGATGCACTTGCTGTTGTCGCGGATGAGGTGGATCGCGGAATCATCGATATCGGGCTTCAGCTCTTCGCCGAACTGATATTTATGAGGATCGCACTCATATTCCTGGGAGAGGGTCTGCAGTTCGCAGTTGGTGCTGCGGACGCAGCCGAGGCAGTCCATCCTGTGGTTGGAGAGGATCAGCTCGAGGGTCTTTTTGCGGGAATCGCGGATGGCGGGGGTGTTGGTCTGGACCTCCATGCCCTCTGCGACCTGCTGCAGACATGCGACGGGGTTGCTCCTCGCACCTTTGCACTCGACGACGCAGAGACGGCATGCGCCGATCGCGTTGACGTCCTTGAGGTAGCAAAGGGTGGGGATGCGGATGCCGGCCTGTTCAGCTGCCTGCAGAATGGTGTAATTCGCAGGAACCTGAATGTCCATGCCGTTAATCTTCATGTTGATCATATCCATATCGGTTCTCCTTATTTCTTGACGATTGCGTTGAACTTACAGGTCTCGATGCAAGCGCCGCACTTGATGCACTTGGTGGTGTCGATCACATGGGGCTCCTTGACCTTTCCGGAAATCGCGCCTACGGGGCACTTGCGTGCGCAAGCGGTGCAGCCGCGGCATACATCGGGCTGGATGTAGTAGCGCATCAGGTTCTTGCAGACGCCGGCGGGACAGCGCTTTTCAACAACGTGTGCCTCATACTCGTCGCGGAAATACTTCAGAGTGGAGAGGACGGGGTTGGGAGCGGTCTGGCCGAGTGCGCAGAGGGAGTTCGCCTTGATGTATTTGCAGAGCTCTTCGAGCTTGTCAAGATCCTCGAGAGTGCCGTTGCCTTCGGTGATCTTGTTGAGCAGCTCGAGCAGCCTCCTGGTGCCGATACGGCAGGGGGTGCACTTACCGCAGCTCTCGTCGACGGTGAAGTCGAGGAAGAAGCGTGCGAAGTCGACCATACAGGTGCTGTCGTCGGTAACGATCATACCGCCGGAACCCATCATAGCGCCGATCCTGGTCAGGTTGCCGTAGTCGATCGGGGTGTCGAGCAGGGATGCGGGGATGCAGCCGCCGGAAGGACCGCCGGTCTGAACAGCCTTGAACTTCCTGCCGTTGGGGATGCCGCCGCCGATGTCATAGATGATGTGGCGAAGGGTCGTGCCGAGGGGGATCTCAACAAGACCGGTGTTGTTGATAGCGCCGCCGAGTGCGAAGACCTTGGTGCCCCTGGAATCCTCGGTGCCCATGGATGCGAACCAATCAGCGCCCTTGAGGATGATCTGGGGGATGTTTGCGAGGGTCTCGACGTTGTTGATGATGGTCGGCTTAGCGAACAGGCCCTTGTTTGCGGGGAACGGGGGCTTGTTGCGGGGCTCACCGCGGTTGCCCTCGATGGAGGTCAGAAGCGCGGTCTCTTCGCCGCAGACGAATGCGCCTGCGCCGAGACGGACGTCGATATCGAAATTGAAGCCGGTGCCGAAGATGTCCTCGCCGAGGAGGCCGTATTCACGGGCCTGGCCGATGGCGACTTCGAGACGGTGGACTGCGATGGGGTACTCTGCACGGACGTAGATATAACCCTTGGAAGCGCCGATCGCGTAGCCGGCGATAGCCATTGCTTCAAGAACGGCGTGGGGGTCGCCCTCGAGGACGGACCTGTCCATGAATGCGCCGGGGTCGCCCTCGTCAGCATTACATACGACGTATTTCTGATCGGCAGTGTTTGCTGCTGCGAACTGCCACTTGGTGCCGGTCGGGAAGCCTGCGCCGCCGCGGCCGCGGAGGCCGGACTTCTTCATGACGTCGATGACTTCCTGAGGAGTCATCTCGGTGAGGACCTTACCGAGCGCCTGATAGCCGTCCATCGCGATGTACTCTTCGATGTTCTCGGGGTCGATAACGCCGCAGTTGCGGAGCGCGACGCGGAGCTGGGTCTTGTAGAAGTTGGTCTCGCCAAGGGCGGGAACGTCCTCCAGCTTGAGGCCTTCAGCCTCTTTGTAAACAAGGCGCTCGACGACGCGGCCCTTGAGCAGATGCTCTTCCGCGATGTCGGTGACGTCTTCTACCTTTACGTGGCTGTAGAAGGTACCTTCGGGGTAGACGATCATTACGGGGCCGTTGGCGCAGAGACCGAAGCAGCCGGTGCGGACGATCTTGATCTCATCGGTCAGACCGAGCCTGTCGATTTCCCTCTGCAGCTTTTCGCCGATGGCCTGGCTGCCGCCGCTGGTACAACCGGTACCGCCGCAAATCAAAACATGTGAACGGATCATATTGCTAATTCTCCTCCATTAATTTTCCGCAGCGCCGATGGTGTACTCAGCGATGGGGTTGCCGCCTACGAGGTGCTTTTCGACGATCTCTTTCGCCTTCTCGGGAGTTACCTTGATGTAGGTCACGCGCTCTTTGTCGCCCTCGAAAACTTCGACGATGGGCTCAAAGCGGCACATACCGATGCAGCCGGTCTGGGTGACGGTGACCTTGTCGTTCAGGTTGCGCTTTGCAACTTCCTCAACGAGCGTGTTGAGGACCGGCCTTGCGCCTGCGGCAATACCGCAGGTAGCCATACCGACAGCAACGCGGATGTTTGCCTGACCCTCGCGGAGAACGACCTTGTTCTGCATTCTCTCACGGATCTTTGCGAGTTCTTCCAATGATTTCATACGGCTTGTTTCCTTTCGGTTTGATTATTTTGATTAAAAAAGTTTTGATCTTATTGAGCGGTGTGGGCGCCTGCCGCCGCGTACTGCTCTTCGAGCGTATCGCGGACCCAAAGCAGCACCATCGGATCGCTCAGCGGCACGTCGTCGCCGAGGATGACGCGCATGTCCCTCGTGTCCAACGAGATGACAGTGCTTTCGGCTGCGCCGTCCTCCCCCGCTGCGCGGCTTATCGTGTGCGTGAACACGTAGTCAACGTCCGGAAAGCCCTGAAGCAGCGTGCAGACCGTGGAGACGATGTCCCCAAGCGGGGTGAAATCAAGGTGGTCCTTATGGAAGAACGCCGTGATCTCCGTGCCGCAGTTTTCGGGATCGACGCTGCGCTGAACTGACGAAAGCGTGATCCCGCCGCCGGTCTGCTCGGCAGCGAGCTTCAGAAGGGGGATGCCAAGGCCGACCTTTCGGGTGGTCCTGGTGGTGGAAAACGGATCGTGCACCGAAGCCAGGAATTCCGGGCTCATGCCGTAACCGTTGTCCTTGATGGACAGTTTGAGGGTGGTGTCGGTCTCGTCCAGAGTGATCTCCACAAGATCCGCCTCGGCGGTGATGGAGTTCTGAGCGATATCGAGAATATTTAAGGAAAGTTCCTTCATGGCCCGCTCCTTTTCCTGGGATGCCTTACATTCTCCACTCGTCCTGCGCGGCTCGGAGGGCTTTGAAAAGCGCTGTACGGATCGTGTCCGCATCGTCATCCCTGCAAGCGTCGAGATGGAGAAAGTTCTCTGCCTGATTGAGTTCCCACAGCCTGTGCGCATCGGACGAGACAACGAGCTTTCGCCCTTCTGCGAGGGCGTTGTTCTTTCTCTCGCGAAGCTCGGCAAGGCCGAAAACCGGTTTTTCCGGGAACGCGCCGAGGATCGCCAGCAGCCCGTTCGACTCTCGGTCGATGTGGGCCGGGTAGCAGATCCCGCCGAAACCGCGAACGAGCTGTGCGGCGTCTTCAATGGGAAGCGTCGTTGCCGCGGGCAGGAACCACGGGTCCTCGCCCACGACTTCATCGCCCGGGCCCATGATGGGCTGGCTGCCGAAGATATCCACGCGGTTCTTGAGCGGCATTCTGTATTGCTGCAGCGCTTCATCGAACCTGAGCGCCGTGTCGAGATCCTCGAACAGGCACACCATGTGGACTTCCTCAGCGGTGGTCAGCTCCGTCCCCGCGACGGGAACGATGCCGTACTCGCTGCAGGCTTCAAAGAATGCAGGGCAGTTCTTGGTAGAGTTATGGTCGGTCAGCGCAACGATCTTGAGGCCGTTCAGGAATGCCATCCCGGCAATATTGCAGGGCGTCATGTCGTCGTCCCCGCAGGGAGACAGACAGGAGTGAACGTGAAGATCGTAGCTGAATGCTTCCATAGGCTCAGAGCTCTCCGAAGATCTTCCCGGAAAGGGCGAACGAAGGCTCCGGCGAGGAGAACAGGTTGATGCCGCGCATCTCCGCTGCTTTTATAAGGTCCTCACCCGGAACGACGCCCTCTGCGAGGATGACGCAAGCCACGTCCGTGAGCTGAGCGACGGCGATCACGTTTATGTTGCTCATGATCGTTACCCATGCGTCTCCGCTCGTTGCGCGGCCCATGACCCAGCTGAGCAGATCGCCCGTGTAGCCGCCGGTCACTTCGCGCGAACCGTCCTCCACATAGTATGGAGTCAGTTCAAGTTTTTCTTTGAGCTGGTCAACTGTTATAGCCACAGAAACCTCCTGATTTTCCGCAACAGCGGGAAATGAATCGTCAGTTTTCACCGTTTTGCTTTTCGAGCAGGCTCTTCAGGTGCTCTCTCATCATAACGACGCAGTCGTCGATATGTGCCTCGCCGCGAACGACGTCCTCCGCAAAGCAGCGGCAGGTCGGCGCGCCGCAGGAGCCGCAGTCGATCTGGGGCAGGGTCTCGTAGATATTCTCTATCTCCATCATCCTGCGGATCGATTCCATCCGGCTGATCGTGACGGCGGGCGGGGTGTATGCGAACGGGCGTGCATCGATGAGCTCGTCCGGAACGAAAGTGTCCGGCTCTTCGCCGCTGTGGGGCAGCCTGTTCATCGAAACGGGGAGATACCTCCTGAGGGACTGGAGACGGACCCTGGCGATGTACGGGTTTTCGACCGTCATCGCGCCGCCTACGCAGCCGCCCGGGCAGGCGTTTAGCTCGATAAAGGTGACGTCGCCGAGCTGGCCGGTCTCGATCTTGTCGAGCACCTGGATCACGTTTTCGATGCCGTCGGCCGCGAGATAACCCTCGTTGAAAAGGGCTGAGGCTTCGCCGCCGGAGGACGCCCAGCTGAGGCCGATCATGCCGGTCTCGGAAGAGGCCTTGGGCTGGTTGCCGCGCTTCATCGCGCCGATGAGGCGGAAATAGACCTCGCTTGCGGAAACGACGTGGTCAACGTAGACCTCCTGATCCTCCATCGTGCTCTTGACCCAGCTCACCTTTGCGGGGCAGGGCGAGATGAACACGGTGCGGATATCGTCGCTCTTGAGCTCCGGATGCTTGCGCATCGCCTCGCGGCGGGCGTATTTGCCGGCGATCTCCATGGGAGCGATGATGGGCAGAAGGTGCTTTATCAGCGTCGGGAAACGGAGCTTGATGAGGCGGACGACCGCGGGACAGGCGGAGCTGATGACCGGCAGGGGGATATCCTTGCGGTTCATGTAGCGGCGCGTGTACTCGGTCACGATCTCGGCGCCTTTGGCGACCTCGAAAACGTCGTTAAAGCCGATATCGAGCAGGCCCTGAACGACGTAGTCCGCATCAGTCAGCTTGGTGAACTGACCGAAAAGCGACGGAGCGGGAAGCGCGATCAGGTACTTGCTTTGATCGAGATCGTCGAGCTTGTCGTAAACGGCACGCTTGGCTTTCTGCTCGCAGACCCGGATGCATTCACCGCAGTCGATGCAGTCGAGAGGGTTGATGACCGCATGGCCGTCGCGTATCCGGATCGCTTCAGTCGGGCAGCGCTTAAGGCATGCGGTGCAGCCTTTGCACTTTTCCCTCTCGAGAAAAACCGAATGTTTGTATTCTTCCATGCAGCCTCCTTGGGGCGGCCGGCTTATCAGCCGACCTTGAATTTGAGTTCGATCGTGGTGCCGACGCCGACGGTCGAATCGATGTTCATTTCATCGGAGTAGTTCTTCATGTTGGGAAGGCCCATGCCTGCGCCGAATCCGAGCGCACGGATGTTGTCCGGCGCGGTGGAGAAGCCCTCCTGCATTGCAGCGGCGATGTCCTTGATGCCGGGGCCGTGATCCGCGAGCACGATGCGGACCATGTCCTCATCCACGTACATATCGGCGGTGCCGCCGTTTGCGTGGATGACCATGTTGATCTCGCCCTCGTACATGGCGATCGCGACGCGCCTTGTGAGCTCCGGCGAAAAGCCAAGCTGCCTCATCAGCTTTTTGACTTTTACCGACGCTTCACCGGCAGAGGTGAAATCGTTGCCGTCAACATCGAAATGGAAACTCAGTTCTTCGTTTGCTGCCATTTTTCACCTTCCAAGCCCGGCTTCATACAGCCTGCCGCAGGCTTCGAACATCGAGTATTTGGTCGTCATCATGACGATACCGCTGTTCTCCGCGAAAAGCTGCATTTCCTCCGACGGGACCTTGCCGCGGACGAAAACGATGCATTCCATATCCATCATCATTGCGGTGCGGATGACCTGGGGGTTCATAAGCCCGGTCAGCAGCAGGCCCTGATGCTTTACGAATGCGAGCACGTCGCTCATCATATCGCTTCCGCAGGCGGAACAGACCTCTCCGTCGAGAAAATCGCTGCAGGTCAAAACCTGTGCCTCGAGTATTTCGGCAACACGGCTGACTTCCATTTTATACCTCCGAATGAGCGGTTATCAGTATTTTGCGATGATGTCGCGAACGATGTTGGGGGTCATTCTGCCGTGGACATCGTCGTCGATCATGATGACGGGGGCAAGACCGCAGCAGCCGAGGCAGCGGGTGGGTTCGAGAGTGAACTTGCCGTCCGGAGTGGTGTGGCCGGGCTCGACGTCGAGAACCCTGGCGAGTTCATCGAGAACCTTCTGAGCACCCTTGACGTAGCAGGCGGTGCCGAGGCAGACACGAACGAGGTGTTCGCCGACGGGTTCAAGGTTGAACATTGAGTAGAAGGTCGAAACACCGTAGATTTCCTCGAGCGAACGGCCGAGGCCCTCTGCTACCATGGTCTGAACCTCGATGGGCAGATAGCCGTAGATGTTCTGCGCGGCCTGAAGCACGGGCATCGTGGCGCCTTCCTTGCCCTTCCACTGGGCAATTATCGCCTGAAGCTGAGCTTCCTGCTCAGGGGTGCCCTTGAAGGGGATGGTCGTTGTTTGTTTAGCCATGCTGATCCTCCTTGTTCCGCATAAGCGGGATTGTAGAAAAATTGACTTCTCGGCAGGGCATACGCCAAAAGGGCCTACTTGCCCCACCATAAATGGATTATAACATAGTTTTCGTTCAATATCTACCTTTCGGGACTCTCAATCATTGTATATTTATCGTTTTTACGATATATTCGCAGAGCAAAAAAGCATGTGATATCATACTGTTTTGCTATGAAATGAGCGTCCGGCCGGTCGGTCGTCCGCGTCAGCGCGCAAGCTCACGGAACATCAGGCAGGCGGTCTCTATGAGCTCATCCGGAAAATCATACCCCGCCGTGTGAAGCGGCGCGTGAGACTCTCCGCTTCCTATATAGAACAGCGCTCCGCGAGTGAGCTTGGTATAGCGGCCGAAATCCTCCGAGCTTCTGAACGGCTCGTCCCACTTTGCGGCCTCAAGGCCGAGCCTTGCCGCCGCATCACGCACCTTCCCGGCGCAGCCGTCGTCGTTGCGGGTCTCCGGGAACGGATCGCGCTCCTCACGGGCAAACGCGAGCCCGTGTTCCTCGGCGAGCAGTTTGGCCCTGTCCGAAAGCAGCGCGGTGAGCAGATCGAGCCTGCGCTCATCCTGCGCGCGGACGGTCAGCATCAGCCTGCCGAAGCCCGCCGAAGTGCCGAAGGCTTCCGTGCCGCCTTTTTCGCTGCTGCCGATCTCGCAGCCGATCACCGTGCACATAACTATTCCGTTCGGGCTCATCGCAAAACCGGGCGTTCCGGTCTCCGACTCCCGGCCGCAATGTTCCGCGCCGTCCTTCGCGGCGATCCTGACGAGGAGTGGGATCTCGCCGATGAGCGAAGCGAGGGCAAACGCCGGGTTCCTGCCGTTTTCCGGCTGGGAAGCATGGGAGTTCACACCCGTCAGCTTGAGCACGAGCCCCGTCGACGCGCACGCGGCAGTGCCGTTATGCACCGCTACGGAGCGGAGCGGGAAGCCGGGCATATTGTGATAGGCGTAGATCTCGTCGATCTTCTCGATCTCGATCAGCTTTTCGCATTCCGCCGCGCCGACGCCGTTCTCCTCCGCGTGCTGAAACAGGAAGAAAACGTCGTTTTCGCAGCCATGGCAATCGATGAAAAGCGCGAACGCGGCAAGGCCGGCGCTGTGTCCGTCGTGACCGCATTTATGGGAAACGCCCCGGCGGAGAGATGAGTACGCAAGCGAATAGCCTTCGTCTATGGGAAGCGCGTCCATATCCGCGCGGAAAGCGATGCGCCTCTTCCCCGCCCCGGTCCCGTTCCTGTATGCGGCGTAGAACCACGCGCCCATCTCGCAGATCTCGAGCGAGGTATTCCCGCGCAGGAACTCGATCAACATGCGCCTCGTATTGCTCTCTTTGCAGGAAAGCTCCGCGTTTTCATGCAGTTTGTGACGGAGCTCGACGGTTTTTTCGATGATATCCGGATCGATCCTTTGGGGATCCCGTGAAAATGTGCTGGCGTCCACTGATATCTCCTTTCAGGCGCTGCCGCCCGTTTTCTGTTTCAATTATACTCTTGCTTTGATACGGTGTAAAGTGAAAGAGCGCGATCCGGAGCTTCCTTTTCCCGGCTGTGCAGGCTGATTTTTCCGTTTTCTGTACGCATTTCCGATTTCACCGGTAAAGTATCGTCACCGGATTGAAACCGGGCTATGATTGTGATATAATGTATTTTAGGTATATGCGGGCGTACGGCGTCCCGCTGCCGATCAATGAACGTACACACTATCCATAAGGAGTATTTCAGATGAAACGACTGTTTTCCCTTTTCGCCGCGCTCGTTGTCGCGGCAGCGCTCGTCCTTTCCCCGGCCGTGCACGCAGAACAGGGCGGTATCTTCACACTGTCCGACGCGAGCAATATCTCCCCCGGCCAGACCTTTGACGTCACGCTTTCCATTTCCGGCGACTATGCAGTTCACGGAATGAACCTTTCCATTGAATACGACCCCACCGCGCTCGTGCTCGAAAGCTGCACTAACGGCGATTTTCTGGCGAGCCTTTCGAGCCAGGGTCAGTTCTACGTGCTCGACGCGACCACCCTGGCGAATGCCGGCATGGTCAAACTGGCCGTCATCTGCCCGGTGAACCCGGTCTCCGGTTCGGGCGAGCTGTTCACCATGCATTTCCGCCTCAAGGACGGAGTGACCGTAAATCAGCAGGTCATCATGGTCGTTCACGAGTTCATCCTGCTTCCCGTAGGCAGCACCGAAAAGACCAACGTCCCGTTCACGACCGATAACTCCATCATCACCGTCACCGGCGGCAGCACTCCGGAAGGCGGCTACAACGAGGGCGGTTCCGGCATCGGCGACAATATCTCCGACTCTCCCGAGTACCCGACCCGCGAGCCCGACGATCCCGATGCGAACGTGACTCCCGCTGTCGACATCACTCCGGAGCCTGACTACCACGCTACCGCCGCTCCCCAGTCCGCCGCTCCGTTCGACACCGTCGAACCCGCGCAGACCGGCGAGCCCGAGCCCGGTGAGACCGACGCTGCCGACACCGAAGCCCCGGACGGCACCGCCGAAGTGTCCGAGACCGACGACGCAAAGCCCACCGCAGAACCCGACAAAGCAGAGAACGTCACCGAAGAGCCGGACGATCCCGGTCGGAACGGCAAAAAGAACCTTGTCCTTCCCATCGTGATCGGCGCAGTTGTCTTGCTCGGCGCGGCGGCAGCTGTTCTCTTCGCCCGCGGCAGGAAGAAATAAGCCCTGCCGATCCGTCGTTTTGCTGCAGTTTACGTCTGCCGCTCGAACGGTGCAATACTTCACGCGAGCTGCACCCAAAGGAGGGAGCCTAATGAAAATGCAGAATACCCGACCCGTCCGGAGCAGGTTCCGGGCAGGGTTCACAGCGATCATATTAGCCGCGGCAATGCTGCTCACGGTCTTTTCGCCGATCACAGCCTCCGTTTTCGATGAGGCCGGCGCGAAGAACGCCGTCGGGCAGGATATCTCCGCCTTCAGCACCACCGATATTCACGGCAATGCCGTGAACGGCAGCGTGCTTTCGGATGCGAATCTTATCGTTATCCATTATTTTGCGCTCTGGAGCCCCGACTGCGTCCGCGAGATGGACTATATGCAGGATGCAATGGAGGAGTTTGAAAGCAGCGGACTGCTCGTTCTCGGACTTCTTCACGAGGACTCCGCGAGCACGCCCGAAGCCTGCGCCGCCTTTATGGAGGAGAACGATTACACCTATACCGTGCTCCGCCAGGACAGCGTGCTTTCCGCAATGGTTTCGGAATACCCGATGATACCGCAGACCTTCATCGTGTATCCCAACGGCATCGTTGCCGATCATTTTCCCGGCAGCTTTGAGAGCTATTCCCAGCTTGAGGAGCTCATCTCTTCGCTGATCGGCAGCTTTATCCCCAACCACACCGTGCGCTTTTACGACGGGCTGACCTACCGCCTGATACTGCGCGTTTCCGTCCCTCACGGGCATGACGCCGAGCCGCCCGAGCCGCCCTATCATCCCGGCTACGTTTTTGCAGGCTGGGTCGGAGATTATCATAACGTTACCGAAAACAGGGACATTAAAGGCGTTTACACCATCGACCCGGATTACTACCAGCCCGGCGACGTCGATATGGACGGCAGGCTCACGATATCCGACGCGGTCATGGTGATGCGCTATACGATGGGCATCTATTACTCAGACGGCGTTCTGATGTTCGGCGACGCTGACGGCAACGGAACGATAGACGTCGCGGATGCGCTTTTGATCATGCGCGCAGCGCTTGGTCTTTCCGGCGTCTGACCGGCATTATTGAGATCCGGAGCTTAGAATGTTTGTTATCGTCGGGCTCGGCAATCCGGGCCGAGAATATGAAAAAACGAGGCATAATGCGGGTTTCATGACGCTTGACGCGATCGCCGATAAGCTCGGCGTTTCCGTCACGCGCAAGGGCTTTCGCTCCGTTTACGGCGAATGCCGTGTCGGTTCGGAGCGCGTAGTGCTCGCAAAGCCCGAGACCTTTATGAACAATTCCGGCTTTGCCGTATCCGACCTTTTGAACTGGTACAAGCCGGATCACGATCATCTGCTCGTTATCTATGACGACATCGACCTGCCCTGCGGCGGCATCCGCATCCGCTCAAACGGCTCCGCGGGCACCCATAACGGGATGCGCTCCATAGACGAACAGCTTGGGTTTGAGGACTTCCCGCGAATCCGCATCGGCATCGGGAAGCCCGAACACGGGCTTATCGACCACGTGCTCGGCGTTCCCTGCGAAGAGGACGCGAAGAAGCTGCGTGAAGCGTTCTCCGCCGCGGCGGAAGCGGCGCTGATGATCGTTCGCGGCAGGATCGACGAGGCGCAGACCAAATTCAACTATAAGCCTCCGAAGAAGGAAAAGCCCCGGAAGAACGGTCATGAAAAGCACGATCCGCTGTGCTGCCGCCCGTCCGAAGACGTTTCCCTTCTCGGCAGCGGCGCGGAGCTGTTTTATAAGAACAAAGAACTTCTGCCCACAAAAGAAGCGCTTGGCGCACTGCCCTATTCCATGGCGGACGTACTGGGCGCGGAGGCAAGGCTCGCGCGGTTCGCTCCGCTTATCGCGCGGCTTTTCCCGGAGACGGCTGAAAACGGGGGCGTTATCGAATCGCCCCTCGTCGAAACGCCGACGCTTTTAAAAGCGCTCGTTTCCCATTCCGGGGCCGGCAAAAACGCGCAGCCCGGCAGGCTTTTCATCAAGCTCGATTCGCTGCTCGCGGTCGCAGGCTCCGTCAAGGCGCGCGGCGGTATCTACGAGGTGCTCAAGCACACCGAAACGCTCGCCATTGAAAACGGGCTCCTTAAGCCCGGCGACGATTATTCAAAGCTTGCGGACTGCCGCGATTTTTTCTCGGACTACACCATACAGGTCGGCTCCACGGGCAATCTCGGACTCAGCATCGGCATCTCCGGCGCGGCGATCGGCTATAAAACGATCGTGCACATGAGCGCGGACGCGAAGCAATGGAAGAAGGACCTGCTGCGCAGCAAGGGTGTGACCGTGATCGAATATGCCTCCGATTATTCCGAGGCGGTGAAGCAGGGCCGCGCGCTTTCGGGCGCCGATCCGAAGAGCTATTTTGTGGACGACGAGAACTCGCTCGACCTGTTCATGGGTTACGCGGTCGCCGCGCTGAGGCTTGACCGCACGCTGCGCGAGCGCGGCATCGTTATCGATGAGCGGCACCCGCTCTGCTGCTATCTCCCCTGCGGGGTCGGCGGCGCGCCGGGCGGCATCACTTTCGGGCTCAAGCTGCTGTACGGCGACAACGCGCACTGCTATTTTGTTGAACCCGTCAACGCGCCGTGCATGCTTGCGGCGCTTACCAAGGGCGAATGCGTGCATATTTCAGAGCTCGGTCTCTCCGGCAAGACGGACGCGGACGGGCTCGCGGTCGGCGCGGCGTCCAAGCTCGTTTACAGCACCTGCCGCCATCTTATAAGCGGCGAGTTCACAGTGGACGACAGCAGGCTGACGCCGTTCGTTCGGATCGTTCACAGCACGGAGCACTTGTTTATCGAACCATCCGCGGCAGCATCGCTTGCGGGCTATATCGGCCTTATAGCGAACGGTGCGCCGAAGGACGCCGTGCATATCCTATGGGCTACGGGCGGCGGGCTCGTCCCGGAGGAAGAGCGCAGGCGCTATATCTGAACCGGATCCCGGCAATATCTCATATTACATAACAGGACCATAACAGGGGGAATAATCATGTCAAAGTATTTCGGCACCGACGGTTTTCGCGGCGACGCGAACGTCAATCTGAACGTTGAGCATGCGTATAAGATCGGCCGTTTCCTCGGCTATTACTACGGGCGTGAACACCGCGCGAGCATCGTTATCGGCAAGGACACGCGGCGCAGCGGCTATATGTTCGAATGCGCGCTGACGGCGGGCCTTACCGCGAGCGGCGCGGACGTGTACCTTATGCACGTCACCACCACTCCGAGCGTGAGCTACATCACCAGGATGGACGATTTCGACTGCGGCATCATGATCAGCGCGAGCCACAATCCTTACCACGACAACGGCATCAAGCTGCTGAACACGAACGGCGAGAAGATGGAGCAGTACGTTATCGACGAAGTTGAGAAATACCTTGACGACAACGGTCCGGATATCCCCTTCGCTACGGGCGATATGATCGGCAAAGCCATCGACTATTCCGCCGGGCGCAACCGCTATATCGGCTACCTGATCAGCCTTGCGACCCACTCCTACAAGGGCGTGCGCGTCGGCCTCGACTGCGCTAACGGCAGCACCTGGATGATGGCGAAGAACATCTTCGAAACGCTCGGCGCCGAGGTCAGCGTGACCGGCAATACCCCGAACGGCCTCAACATCAACGACGGCGTTGGCTCCACCCATATAGAGAACCTGCGCCGCCTCGTCATCGGCAGCAAGCTGGATATCGGCTTTGCCTTCGACGGCGACGCGGACCGCTGCATCGCGGTGGACGAGGAGGGCCGCATAATCGACGGCGACCTCATCCTGTATATTTACGGAAAATACATGAAGGACCGCGACAAGCTGGCGAACAATACGGTCGTGACGACGGTCATGTCCAACTTCGGCCTGTATAAGGCGTTCGACCGGGTCGGCATCAACTACGAGCAGACCGACGTGGGCGACAAATACGTTTACGAATGCATGCGCAAAAACGGGCATCTGATCGGCGGTGAGCAGAGCGGACACATCATCTTCAGCAAATACGCGGCGACCGGCGACGGGCTCCTGACCGCGATCAAGCTGATGCAGGCGATGCTGGCGCAGAAGCAGCCCCTTTCCGTGCTTGCCGCTCCGGTCAGGATCTACCCGCAGATCCTCAGGAATATCCGCGTTGCCGACAAGGACGCGGTGCTCAAAAACGAGGCCGTCCTGCGCGCTGACAAGGAGGCGAAGGAGGAGCTCGGCGCGAACGGCAGGACGCTGCTGCGCAAGAGCGGCACCGAGCCGGTCATCCGCGTTATGGCGGAGGCGCCGACCAACGAAGAAGCGTCAAGAGCCGTGGAACACATTATCGAAGCGATACGCCGCGAAGGACTTGCGCTTTGATCTGAAAGGAGAATGAGTATGTACACAAAACAGCAGCTTCTTGAAATGGATATCGAGATCAAAAACCTTTTCTCGCTCACCCACACCCGCGCGGCGGCGCTGTTCGAGGGGATCAAGTACCCCTGGGAGGCGCTGGCGGGCATCAAAGAGATGATCCTGAAGATCGGGCCGACGCTGCCCGAGGATGAGTTCGACCACCCGAAGGAGGACGTTTGGATCGCTAAGGACGCTGTCGTTTACCCCACCGCATGGATCAACGGGCCATGCATCATCGATCACGGCGCCGAGGTGCGCCACTGCGCATTCATCCGCGGCAGCGCTCTTATCGGGCGGGACTGCGTCGTGGGCAACTCCGTTGAGCTCAAGAACGTGATCCTTTTCGACAACGTGCAGACCCCGCATTACAATTACGTGGGCGATTCGATCCTCGGCTACCGTGCGCACATGGGCGCGGGCAGCATCACCTCGAACGTCAAGAGCGACCGCAGCGACACGGTCGTGCGCGTGGGCGAGACGACGATCGAGACCGGGCTGCGTAAGTTCGGCGCGATGATCGGCGACCAGGCGGAGATCGGCTGCAACACGGTGCTGAACCCCGGGACGATCGTTGGCCGTGCGAGCACTGTCTACCCCGTTTCCTCCGTCCGCGGGACGGTGCCTGCGTACGCGATCTATAAGGATGAGGACAATATCGTTTTTAAGATGAAGTAACTTCACTGTAAACCATCAGAGCGCAAAAAAGCCGCTTCCCTTGCGGAAAGCGGCTTTTGTTTTGCTTTTTACGCGTTCATGGCGTTGTTCGCAACGATAACGAGCTCGTTGAATGCGTTCATGTCGGTGACAGCGAGATCCGCGAGGACCTTGCGGTTCACGTCGACGCCCGCGAGCTTCAGGCCGTGAATGAGGTTAGAATAGTTGGTGCCGCAGATCCTGGCGCCGGCGTTGATGCGGGCGATCCAAAGGCTGCGATACTGCCTCTTCTTGAGCTTGCGGCCGACGTACGCGTAGGCCATCGACTTCATGACCTGCTGGCTTGCTGCGCGGTAGAGCTTGCTCTTTGCTCCATAATAGCCCTTTGCGAGCTTAAAAACTTTGCGACGCTTCTTAACTGCGTTGACTGCTCTCTTGATCCTTGCCATAGTTCCTCGTCCTCCTTATCTCTTGTAGGGGATCAGCTTGCTGATCTTGGACTGTTCTTCCTCAGCGATGTAAGCCGTCTTGCGAAGGTTACGGGTACGCTTCGTGGTTTTCTTGGTAAGGATGTGGCTCTTGTAAGCCCTGGCCCTTTTGATCTTGCCGCTCTTGGTGAAGCTGAAACGCTTTGCGGCGCCCCTATGGGTCTTAAGTTTCGGCATGGGAATTCCTCCTGTTTATTGTTTCTTTGCCTCGGGTTTGGGACTGAGGATCATGGTCATGTTGCGGCCTTCCTGCTTTGCAGTGCGCTCCATGACTGCGTGATCCTGCACCATTTCGTAAAATGCGTTCATAACGTCCAGACCGACGTCGCCGTGGCTGATCTGCCTGCCGCGGAAACGGATGGATGCCTTGACCTTATTGCCCGCCTTCAGGAACTTGATGCAGGCCTTGGCTTTGACTTCCATATCGTGCGTGTCGATCGTAGAAGAAAGACGGATTTCTTTGATCTCGATCGTGGTCTGGTTCTTGCGCTGTTCTTTTTCTCTCTTGAGCTGCTCAAAACGCGCTTTGCCGTAGTCCATGATCTTGCACACGGGCGGGTTGGCATTCGGAGCGATCCTCACGAGATCGAGATCCTTCTCTTCTGCGATTCGAAGCGCGTGATCGATCTTGACAATGCCAAGCTGCTCTCCGTCGCTTCCAATGAGCCGGACTTCCTTATCCGGAATCTCCTCATTGATCAACAATTCCTGAACTGCTATGGTTTCCACCACCTTGAAGTTTATTTTGTTCAAAACAAAAATGCGCTGCATTCCGCACCGCATCACAATAAAGCTGTTGCTTTTGTTGCCTTCGACTGCGCCTGCATAAATACCTGCGGCGAGTGAGAAGCGGGCGGCTTCTGCTTGAACATTGTTATTATAATGACCGTGAAAGGCTTTGTCAACAGTTTTTTTGCAAAAGCCGCAATATATTCGGCGTTTTTGCTTCAGATCTCAGTGAAAACGTAGGTCTCGGCTTCGTGCCCGAGCAGCCGCATGATCGAAAGCTCGTCCTCGGCGTCCGTGAGTGCGTTATGCTGCTCACAGTAGCAGCGGTCCCCGCTCAGCATGCGCAGGATGGGTTCAACGCCGAAGCCGCGCTTCATGCGGCCGGTGGAATAGCATTCCGCGGTCTCGGGGATCGCGGGGTTGAACTGCCTGTATCGGGCAAGGCCCATGATATCGAACCAGCGAAAGCCACGGAGCGCGGAGAGGACAGCCCGATCGAAGCGGGCGTTGTAGGCAAAGAGCTTTGTTATTCCCTGCTGCTTGAAAAACGCCGTCAGAGCGGCGACGGCTTCTTCCTTGGACAGCATTACCGGGTCGAGCCCGGGCAGGAAAAGGCTGTCCTCATAGATGCCGCCTCGCTCGTACTCAGGCTCTATCACGAAATACAGCCTGTTAAGCGGCAGGAACTCGCCGTCCCGCGCGGTGACGACGCCCACGCTCATCAGACGGTCATCCCAGTTGGTCTCGGTATCGAGTACGGCGATCAGTTCTTTTTCAGCCATTGTCAGCCTCCGCGCCTGCGTTAACAGGCAGTACGTTCTCCTCTCCGGGGAGCTGCAGAAACGCGAGCTCGATCTCTTCGTCCACAACGAACACGGTCAGCACCTTCCCGTCGCCGAGACCGGCGAGCAGGCAATAGACCTCCCCCGCCCTCGATACGTCGGACGGGAAGCCGGCGGCGCGCGACGCTTCGATCGCGGGCGTGAGGTCGGTATCCGCCATCATTTCGGCAACGGTCGTGCCCTGCCGGTGCTCGTGCTGATAGAGATCGGCCGCTTCGACGGTCAGCCCGTGAGCGGCAAGCTCGCGAACGATCCGCGACGAAAGGCTGTTTTTTTCAAGCACGATGCGCCACACGAGCGCACCGATGAGAAGCGCCCCCGCAACGGCCAGCAGCAGGAGCGTTTGTTTCTGCCCGATTTTCGGTTTTGAGTTTACGGGCTCCATATCAGAACAGCGGGGGCAGCAGCTTCTGCGCGATCACGATCGCGGCGATCAGCGCGGCCACGACGAAGATCGCGACGAGATCGCGCCAGGTGAAGCGGAGCACGCGCATGCGCGTTCTGCCCTCGCCGCCGTGGTAGCAGCGGCTCTCCATGGCCATTGCGAGCTCGTCCGCACGGCGGAAGGAGTTCACGAACAGCGGGATGAGGATGGGCAGCATCGCCTTCGCGCGTTTGAAGATATTGCCGCTTTCGAAATCCGCGCCGCGGGCGAGCTGGGCTTTCATGATCTTGTCCGCCTCCTCAACGAGGGTCGGGATGAATCTGAGCGCGATCGTCATCATCATTGCGAGCTCATGCGCGGGGAATTTGATTATTTTGAGGGGCGAAAGCAGTTTTTCGAGACCGTCCGTCAGCGCGATAGGCGTCGTGGTGAGCGTCAGAAGGCTGGTGCCGGCAATGAGGGTCGCGAGGCGCAGCACGATGAATATCGCGTTTTTAAGGCCGTCGCTGTAGATCTTGAAGATCCACCACTCGACGAGCAGATCGCCCGTTTTGATGAGGAACAGGTTCATCAGGAACATCAGCGGCAGCAGCAAGCGCATCGGCTTGAGCGCTTTGAAGAGGTAGCTGATGCTCATGTGCGAGAGCAGCGTTACGACGATCGTGAACAGGATGACGATCGCGAAGACCTCTATCCTTTTGACGAGGAAGACGGCGACCACGAACGCGATCATCAAGATAATCTTGGTCCTGGGGTCGAGCTTGTGCAGCGCGGAATCGCCGGGAACGTATTGGCCGAGGGTGATATCCTTAAGCATTGCGCACCCTCCCGAACCATTCGATGAACTGCTCGTTCGTATAGATATTGTCGGGGACCGCTATGCCCTTTTCGCGGAGGGCTTTGGCAAGGCGCGCGGTCTGCGGCGCGTCGAGCCCCATGGCGATAAGGTCGTCCGTACGGGAAAAGATCTCGTCAGGCGTGCCCAGCGCAAAGAGCTTGCTCTCGTTCATGACGGCGATGCGCTCCGCGCTGCGGGCTACGTCCTCCATGGAATGGCTGACCATGATAACGGTGCAGCCGAGCTCCGTGCGCAGGTCGGATATGGTCTTCAGCACTTCGCGCCTGCCGCTCGGGTCGAGGCCCGCCATCGGTTCGTCGAGCACGAGGTACTTGGGTTTCATTGCGATGATGCCCGCGAGCGCCGCCCTGCGTTTTTCACCGCCGGAAAGCTCGAACGGGGACTTCTCGCCGAACTTCTCCGGGTCGAGGCCGACGGTGCGCATCGCCGCTTCGGCGCTCGCTTTGGCCTCCTCGGGGCTTTGGCCGATGTTTTTCGGCCCGAACATGACGTCGTCGAGCACGGTGCTGTCAAAGAGCTGGTAATCCGGGTATTGAAATACCATACCGACGAGCGCGCGGCCCTGACGGCGCTGCTTTTTATCGTTCATGTCGAACCCGTCCACGAGGACCCGGCCGCTCGTGGGCTGGATGAGCCCGTTGAGATGCTGAATGAAGGTGGATTTGCCGCTGCCGGTATGGCCGATGATGCCGAAAAACTCACCCTCGTTGATCGTGAGGCTGACGTTATCGACGGCAACGTGTGCGTTCGGCGTGCCGGGCATATACGTATGGGTCAGATTTTCAACAACAATGGGCATAATTCCTCCGCCATCCCGTCAACGGTAAGCGCGTTCGATTCGGGCATGAGCCCGGCAGCGGTCAGTTTATCGCGAAGCTCGACCATCACAGGCACGTCCAGCCGCATCTCGCGGAGCTCCTCGCCCCTGCGGAAGATCTCCTGCGGAGTTCCCTCCATTGCGATCCTGCCGCCGTTCATCACGACGACGCGGTCCGCAAGCACGGCCTCGTCCATATACTGGGTGATCATGACGACCGTGATGCCGAGCTGCTTGTTCATGCTCTGCGCGATGTCGAGCACGGCTTTGCGGCCGATCGGGTCGAGCATTGCCGTGGCTTCGTCGAGAACGAGCACGTCCGGCCTGATGGCGAGCACGCCCGCTATCGCGATGCGCTGCTTCTGCCCGCCGGAGAGCATATGCGGCGCGGACTTGGCATAGTCCGTCATGCCCACCGCTTCAAGTGCGTTGTGCACGCGCTCGATGATCTCTGCCGTCGGAACGCCGAGGTTCTCCGGCCCGAAGCCGACGTCCTCCTCGACGACCGTGGTCACGATCTGGTTGTCCGGGTTCTGGAACACGATGCCGACCCTTTTGCGGATCTCCAGCGTCAGTTCCTCATCCGCTGTGTCCATACCGAAAACGGTCACAGTGCCGCTGTCCGGCAGGAGGAGCGCGTTCAGCATTTTGGCGAGCGTGGATTTGCCGCTGCCGTTGTGCCCTACGATCGCAAGGAACTCGCCATCGCGGATCTCGAGGCTGACGCCGCTCAGCGCTTTTTGCTCGGACCCGTCGTAGCTGTATTCAACTTCGTTAATACTGATCATATAATCCCGTCTCCGGAAAAAACCTTTCCCGGCAGTTTATACTCCAATTTTTTATTATACAGCAAGGAATTCCCCGTGGCAAGTATATTACACGCAAATACCCGGCAGCTTTTCGCGCGCGAAGGCGATAAAAGCGCGGCAGGCCGGCGAAACGGAATCGAGGTGCTTCGCCGCGATGCAGATGGTACGCGTGCAGTTCGGTTCGAGTTCCATTGCGGTAAGGTCCTCCCCCATCCCGCGGAGGATGAGCTCCGGTACGATGGTCATCCCAAGGCCGCGGCGTACCATCGCGATGGCGGCGTAGTCGTCGCTGACGGCGAAGCTGACCTTTGCGCGAACGCCGGCGCCGCGCAGGATCCTGCCGATATCGTAGTTCGTGCCCTCGCCGGGGATGATGAAATCGAGCTCCGCGATCCGTTCGAGCGGGAGCGCCTTGAGCTTTGCAAGCGGGTGGTCCTGCGGAAGGAGCGCAAGCAGCCTGTCCTCTGCGAGCGGGATGAACTCCAGCTCCTTGTTTGCGCTCTTGCTCGTGAAGCCGCAGTCGATCTCCTCGCCCGCGATCCAGTCCTCTATGGTCTTATAGGTATCCACGCGCAGGTCGAGCTTTATATTCGGATAGACCTCGTTGAATTCGCGGATCAGATCGGGCAGCCAGCATATCGCCGCGCTCGAAAACGCGCCGATGCGCACGCGCCCGGCTTTCAAGCCCTTTATCTCCGCGGCGACCTGATGGACTATATCGTCCCTGTTCACGACCTCGCGGATATGCGAGAGCATGCGCTCGCCGTCCTGCGTCAGGATCACACCGCTCTTGCTGCGCGCGAAGAGCGGAAAGCCGAACTCTTTTTCAAGCGAGGCGATGATGTGGCTGACTGCGCCCTGCGTGTAGCCGCTCTGTTCCGCCGCCGCGCTGAGGCTGCCGAGACGCGCAGTGCGCAAAAACATTCGGTAACTGTCGATATTCATGCTTATCGCTCCGTTATCAATAAATTTTATTAATACTTACTATAACAAATATTCGCTTTTTTTGCAACATGATTTGATGTATAGTTGCGTTTGGACTGCGGCCGGCCCACGGAAGACCGCAGTGCGTATCACTATTTAAGAAAGGCAGTATATCCCGATGAAAGCGAAGCTCAAGAGGAACCGCGAGGCCGAGAGCGGGAACTCCGTCTCCAGGCTGAAATTCTGGGTTTCTCCGCTGATTTTTCTTGTGGTATTCGTGGGGCTGATGCTGCTGTTCGCGATCCCGATGGGGCTGCCGAACGTGCTCAGCACCGTT
Organism: Clostridia bacterium; assembly: GCA_017525875.1. Taxonomy (GTDB): domain Bacteria; phylum Bacillota; class Clostridia; order Christensenellales; family CAG-138; genus PeH17. The sequence continues at coordinate 31,814 of JAFXSG010000008.1, forward strand.
ATGAACACGGCGTTTGCGCTGCTTATCGACACCTGCTTCTACATCATGGCGATCGCCGTCATCATGGGCGCAGTCGCGGCGCTGCTCACGGAGTTCGGCGTTGTGGCGCTGCTCAACCAGATGCTCAACCCGCTTATGAAGCCGCTGTACGGTCTTCCCGGTGCGGCCGCGCTCGGCATCGTGACGACCTATCTTTCGGACAACCCCGCGATCCTCTCCCTCGCCGAAGACGCGGGCTTCCGCAAGTACTTCAAGAAATACCAGTTCTACGCGCTGACGAACCTCGGCACGGCGTTCGGCATGGGCGTTATCGTCTCCACCTTTATGCTCGGCCTGAACGTGACGGGCGGCAACGTTGTGATCGCGGTGCTGGTCGGCAACCTCGGCGCCATCATCGGCTCCATCGTGAGCACGCGGCTCATGCTGCTGCAGACGAAAAAGATCTTCGGCATCGAGGAATACGAGGACGAGGCGCCCGCCATTGCCGAGAATCGCAGCAGCTCGAGCGCGAAGAAGCCCGGCATCGGCATGCGCGTTCTGAACGCCGCGCTTACGGGCGGCAAGAGCGGCGTTGAGATCGGCCTTGCGATCATCCCCGGCGTCATCGTCGTCTGCACGCTGGTCATGCTGCTCACGAAGGGTCCTTCCGCAGACGGCACTTATACCGGGGCTGCTTTCGAGGGCATCGCTCTGCTCCCCCGTGCTGCGGAGAAGATCAAGTTCATCCTTCAGCCTCTGTTCGGGTTTGCTTCTTCCGACGCGATCGCCGTCCCGATCACCGCGCTCGGTTCCGCCGGCGCAGCGACGGGCATCGTAAAGGAGCTTGCGACCGCCGGCCTTGTGAACGCGCACGACATCGCCGTTTTCACCGCGATGTGCATGTGCTGGAGCGGGTATCTTTCCACCCATGCTTCCATGATGCAGGCGCTGCACCGCCCTGAGCTGACCGGAAAAGCGATCGTTTCCCACACGGTCGGCGGCCTTGCCGCGGGCTTTGCCGCGAACTGGCTGTTCAAGCTGATATCGCTCATCGCGCACTGATCGGCTTTTGCGGACTGCCTTCGATTTGATGTTTTGCAATATACTAAAAAACCGCTTGACATTTCAAATCGATGGTGTTAAAATACACAATGTTCGCAAGAGCGACTGGGTGTAGCGCAGTTTGGTAGCGTGCTTGAATGGGGTTCAAGAGGCCGGAAGTTCGAATCTTCTCACCCAGACCAAAAAAGACGGATAGGTTTTCCTATCCGTCTTTCTTTGGTTCAGATAGAACGAACTCCGGGCTCTTGAACCCTAAGAGAGGGCGAATGCCGGTTGCCGAAGGCAATTCAGGCCATCCGGTGAATGGCCTGAAAGGCATGAGCCGGGCGGTCTTCCGAGCGAAGCGAGGTAATCCGCCCCGAGGCCGGAAGTTCGAATCTTCTCACCCAGACCACGTCGTCGCAAGCTTTATATCGCTTGCGGCGACTTTTTTGTTTCAAAAAAGCCCCCTCGCGCTCATTCCGCTGCTCCTCCTCTCCGCAAAAGGTCACGCTCGGTTTTTCTGTTCGGTTGTAGACGCCCTCACGACGAAAATCTTTCGCTACCAACCTTTTGCGGTTTCTCACTTAGCATGACTCAATCGGCTTGTTGTAATCATATATAGTTTGCATTATTGTATTTGGTTTTGAACGAACGAACTCCGGGCTCTTGAACCCTAAGAGGGGCGAATGCCGGTTGCCGAAGGCAATTCAGGCCATCCGGTGAATGGCCTGAAAGGCATGAGCCGGGCGGTCTTCCGAGCGAAGCGAGGTAATCCGCCCCGAGGCCTGAATACCGGTTGCGCGAAACGGCATGATGTGTTAGAATAACCGAAAAGGCGGAAGCCAAAAAAGAAAGGAAAACGATATGCGTTATGAAGTCAGGGGCGAACCGATGCCCGTTGTTATCTGCAATCTTGAAAACGGTGAGACCATGATCTCCGAGGCCGGCGCTATGAGCTGGATGAGCCCGAATATGGAAATGAAGACCACGGGCGGCGGAGTCGGCAAGGTCTTCGGCAGGATGTTCTCCGGAGAGTCCCTTTTCCAGAACCGCTACACCGCGACCGGCGGGAACGGCATGATAGCGTTCGCGTCGAGCTTCCCGGGATCCATCCGCGCGATCGAGATCACGCCCGAACACCCCGTGATCGTTCAGAAATCCGGGTTCCTCGCTTCCGAGGAGGGCGTTGAGCTTTCCGTTTTCTTCCAGAGGAAACTGGCGACAGGCTTTTTCGGCGGCGAAGGCTTTATCATGCAGAAACTGTCCGGCCGCGGCATGGCGTTTATCGAGATCGACGGTTCCACCGTTGAGTACGAGCTCAAACCCGGTCAGCAGATCCTGGTCGACACCGGCTATCTTGCCATGATGGACGCGACCTGCACGATGGACGTCAAGACCGTTTCCGGCGTAAAGAACGTGCTGTTCGGCGGCGAGAGCCTCTTCAACACCGTCGTAACCGGCCCCGGCAGGGTCGTTCTGCAGACGATGCCCATGAACAATTTCGCAGGCGCTATCGCCAAAGTGCTCCCGAGCAATAAATAAGCTTTTTCCTGATGGAAGGAGCGCAGGCAAAACCTGATATCGGACAGAAGCCCGCTGTGACGCAGTACGACATGATGACCAAAACGCCCGTTCCGAGGCTGATCATCAAGCTTTCGATACCCGCGATCATCTCCATGCTCGTGACCAACGTCTACAACCTTGTGGACACGGCGTTCGTGGGGCGTTTCGGGAACAGCGCAAGCGGCGCCGTCGGCATCGTTTTCGGGTTCATGGCGATCATCCAGGCGGTCGGGTTCATGTTCGGTCAGGGCTCGGGGAGCATACTTTCCCGCGCGCTCGGCGCTAAGGATCACGAAAAGGCCTCCGTGTTCGCCTCGCTCGGGTTCTTCGCGTCGTTCTGCGCAGGCCTCATCATCACGGTCGTCGGATTTCTTTGGCTGGACGATATCATCATGCTGCTGGGCAGCACGGAGACCATCGCGCCGTACGCGAAGACCTACATCACCTATATCCTGATCGCCGCGCCCTTCATGAGCTCCAGCCTCACGCTGAACAACATCCTGCGTTACGAGGGCAAGGCTGCGCTCGGTATGGTCGGCCTGATGACCGGCGCCGTGCTGAACATGATAGGCGACCCGATACTGATGTTCGCGCTCGACCTCAAGATCGCCGGCGCGGGGCTGTCCACAGCAATCAGCCAGATCGTGAGCTGGCTCATCCTGCTTTCGATGTTCCTGACCGGGAAGACCGAATCGAAGCTGAGCCTGAAAAACGCGCTGCGCGGACGTATAGTGAACGTTCTCAACATCATGGCGACGGGCTTCCCGAGCCTGCTCAGGCAGGCGCTGAACAGCCTTTCGACGATCGTGCTGAACGCGCAGTGCGCGGTGTACGGCGACGCCGCCATTGCCGCTATGAGCATCGTTTCGCGCATCGTGTTCTTTGCGTTCTCTATTGCGATAGGCGTGGGCCAGGGCTTTCAGCCAGTTTCGGCTTTCAATTACGGTGCGAGGAAATTCCGGCGACTGCGCAAGGGCTATCTGTTCACCGCGCTTGCCTCGGAGTGCATAATCGCCGTCGGCTGCACGCTGCTAATGCTCTTTGCCGGAAGGCTCGTCGGCATTTTTCGCGACGATGCAGCCGTCATAGAGATCGGTACGCGCGCGCTCCGGCTTCAGGCCGCGGCTCAGCTGCTGCTCCCGCTCTGTATGTCGACCGAAATGCTGTTCCAAAGCACCGGCAAACGGCTCGGGGCGTCGTTCCTGTCCTCACTGCGAAGCGGCCTGCTGTTCATACCCATCCTGCTGATCCTCGCAAAGCTGCGCGGACTTGCCGGCATTCAGGAGTCCCAGCCGCTCGCACAGCTGCTTGCCGTGCCTATCGCCCTCCCCTTCGCCGTATGGTTTTTCAAAAAGCACCCGAAGGAGGATGCACCGGACCCGACGCCGGAGAAATAACAAAAGCCCATACAAAGCAAAGGACCGCACTTCGGCGCGGTCCTTTTGATGTGATCCTATCGTTTACAGCAGGCCCATGGATACCCGCATGACGAGCAGAGCGTCCGCGATCGTGATCTCGCCGTCGCCGTCTAAATTGCCCGCCGCAAGCTGTTCGTCGGTCAGTGCGAGAAGTCCCATCGAAGCGCGCATGATGAGCAGAGCGTCTGCAATGGTGACGTCCCCGCTTGCGTCGACGTCGCCGCTGCCCGGCGCGCAGGGCTGAGGTGTGAAGCGGGCGATCAGCTCCGCTTCGCCGACGGCCGTGACCTCGAAGCTTGCAGTCTCAGCGAGCAATTCTCCCGCGGCGCTGTACCAGCCGAGGAATTCGGCTCCGCTTTGCGGCACCGCGTAGACGAAGCCTCTTGAATAATACTGACCGTAGTTCAGATAGCAGCCGATATTTCCCCTGCCCTCTGCACGGATCAGATCCGGATGCAGCAGCGGATTTGCGGAGAGATCGAGCGCAGTCAGCGCTGTGTCCTGGCAGCTAAGTGAATACAACAGCGGATTTGCGGAGAGATCGAGCGCGGAAAGAGGATTGGAGGAGTAATCCAGCGTTTGGAGTTCACTGCAGCATGAAACAACCAGCTCCCGGAGCATGTTGCGGGCACAAACAAGCGTTCTGAGCGCAGAGCAGCCGGAAAGGTCGAGCTGCGAAAGCAGGTTGCCGCCGCAGTACAGCAATTCAAGCGAGGTATGCCCGGCGACACGCAGTTCATCAAGCCCGATGCTTTCACAATCGAGGATGACAAGCGAGGTATTATTCGCAATATCGAGCCGATCGAGGAAATTGCTGCCGCAGCACAGCTCTGTGAGGGACGTGTTGTTTGAAACGTCCAGCTCCGAAAGCCCGCAGTAGCTGCAGATGAGGCTCGTCAGCGCGGTGTTGTTTGAAACGTCAAGCTCCGAAAGCCCGTTATAGCCGCAGCACAGGACTTCGAGCGAAGTGCAGTCCGAAACGTCAAGCGTGTCGAGAATGTTTTCATGGCAGCGCAGTACCCTGAGCGAGGTGCAGCCGGATACGTCAAGCTGCCTGACGCTGCCGCCCCAGCAATACAGTTCTTCAAGAGAGGCAAGGCCGGAAACGTTCAGAGACGTTATGTTGTTCACCTTGCAATCCAGACGGGCGAGCGAGCTGCAGCCCGTAACGTCGAGCGCGGTCAGCCGGTTTCCTCCGCATAAGAGCTTCGTGAGCGCAGTGCAGCCGGACATATCGAGCGGGCTTGCAAGGACGCGCTCATACGACCAGTCATGATCGCAAACGTCGACCGAAACGATCCTGAGCTCGCCGCCGACAGGCGCCCATTCAAACCGAGGCTGTCCTTCTTCGACCGGCTCCCCGGTCTCTTCGTAATAAAAGCCGCCCAGCGTTCCCCACGTTTCCGGATCGTCCGGGTCGTAGTCACTGCTCAGCTTTTCACCGTTTTTTTCGCCGGATGGATCCGTCTGCTCGAGAAAGGTCACACATTTATCGTAATCATGCTCGTTGTAGCCTGCGGGCACTGTCCGATCGGCGGGAGCCGCGGCTTCCGAGCTTATGAAGGAGATCGGCAGCACAGTGTATGCCAAAAACAGCGCGGTGATCAACGCGGCTGTTTTAATGAGTCCGTGTTTCATCGGGGTTACTTCCTTTCTTCCCGGTAAGTGTATTCCTTTTTATATATTGTAATCAAATCTTTGGTTTAAGTCAACGGTGAACATGCCCGCATCACAGCGCATTCAGCTGTAAGCGCTTGCGGTTGCCATCACGTTTTCCGCCCGGAGTTCGATTATCCTGTTGAAATGAGCGGCATGATGTTGTATAATAACTATATATTTCCGATGCAAGGTGCACTATGGAAGTCAAAAAGACCGATCCCCAAAAGGATGCAAAGAAGAGGGCCGTCCGGCAGCGGGCATGGAGGCTCGCGCATAGGCTCGTTCGCCCGGTGTTCGAGCGCAAATACGCTTTTACGATCGACGCGCTCGAGCTTGAGCCGCCGTTTCTCATGATCGCCAACCACGCGATGAATATCGACCCGATCCTCGTCAGCATCGCATATAAAAAGCAGCCGCTCAGCTTCGTTGCGAGCGAGCATCTCGGCCGCCTCGGCCTCACCAGCAAACTGCTCAACCGCTATTTTTCGATCATATCGCGCAGCAAGGCGTCAAACGCTATGGGCACGGTCAAATCCATCATGCGCGCGCTGAGAAAGGGCGACCCCGTGCTGCTTTTTGCCGAGGGCGACTGCACCTGGGACGGCGTTTCGGGCAAGGTCTTCCCCGCTACCGGCAAGCTTGCCAAAGCGGTCGGCGTCCCGCTCGTGACCTACCTGATGAGCGGCACCTACCTCACCCGCCCGCGCTGGGCGGAGGAGGCAAGAAAGGGCTTTATCCGCGGGAGGCTCGTTCACGTTTACAGCAAGGACGAGCTTTCCGAAATGACGCCGGAGGAGGTCACCGCCGCTATAAATGCCGATATCTACGAGGATGCCTGGCAGGGTCAGCTCAGCAAGCCCACCGTGTACGCCGCGACAGCCCCGGCGAAAGGGATCGAGAAGGCGCTGTTCATCTGCCCGGAATGCGGCGGCATCGACTGCATTTTTACCAACGGAATTGAGGTTTTCTGCGAGCACTGCGGCAGGATCGCTAAGATGAACGAATACGAGCTGTTGGACGAGTGCAAATTCCGGACGGTCCGCGAGTGGGAGCTTTTTCAGAGGGAAAAACTGCGCGAATACGTGCAAAACGGCGTCGGCAGCGATCTCTTCAAGGGAACGGGCAAGCTCTCGGATCTTGCGGAGGGCAAGCCCAAAAGCCGCAAAGCGGAGTTCTCGCTCGATATCGCATCGAAGTGCATGACGGTGAACGGCGAGCGCATCCCGCTTTCGGAGATCTCCGACATGGCAATGGTTAAAACGAACAGGCTTCTGATCTCTTACGGCAGGAGCTATTACGAAATATTCAGCAAGCGGGGCATACTGCGGCCGTATCTTATGACCTGGCAGGCGCTCCGCGAAAACACGGAGGGAGAATAATGGGTCCTTTCACAATGCTTTTTGAGGTCAAGCCCGTGTTCTACGCAACGCACGGCGTTTGGAACATGATCGTCCAGCTCGGCATCATCGCCGTGCTGCTGCTCCTTGCAAACCTTTTGAGGCGGCGAGTGCCGTTCATTCGCAAAAGCCTGATGCCGGTCTCGGTGCTTGCCGGCTTTGCGATGCTCGCCATCAAGCTGATCCTGCAAAAAGGCTTTAAGATCGACGATTTCTTTGACATCGAGCTGCTCGACACGCTCGTTTATCACTGTATCGCGCTCGGTTTCATCGCCATGAGCCTGCGCACTGCCGATAAGGTCAAGGAGTCCGGCGCGGGGCTGACAGGCGCAAAATCCGGCGCGGCGATCGTCGGCGCGTACCTCGTTCAGGCGTTCGTCGGCCTCACGATCTCCGTCCTGCTGGCGCTCACGATCAAGCCCGGTCTGTTCAAGGCGGCAGGCCTGCTGCTCCCGATGGGCTACGGGCAGGGCCCCGGCCAGGCGAACAACATCGGCATGACCTACGAGGATCTCGGTTTCGCGGGCGGGCAGAGCTTCGGCCTTGCGATCGCGGCGGCGGGTTATATCGTCGCGTGCACGGTCGGCGTTGCGGTGCTGAACTTCTGGAAAAAGCATCATAAGCTGGATGACAAGCAGCTCGGCGGTAACGGTGAGGAGACCGTGACGGTCGAATTCTTCCAGGCGAAGAACGAGATCCCGATCTCCGACTCCATCGACAAGCTCTCCGTGCAGATCGGCCTCGTGCTGGTGGTCTACGTGGTGACCTACCTCGTGACCCTCGGCGTTACGTCCGCGCTTGCCGCGTGGGCACCGGGGCTTGCGAACCTGCTCAACTCCATGCTCTGGGGCTTCAACTTCATCATCGGCGCCGCGGTCGCGATGCTCACAAAGACGCTGCTCGGCTCCCTTGAAAGGCGCGGCGTTATGAAGCGCAGGTACCAGAACAACTACCTGCTCAACCGCCTTTCCGGCTTTTTCTTCGACATCATGATCGTTGCCGGCATCGCCTGCATCGATCCTGAGGACCTGTCCGGCCTGTGGCTCCCGTTCGCGCTGATGGCGGCCGCGGGCGGCGTTGCCACCTGGTTCTACCTTAAATATATCAGCAAAAAGATCTACAGCGGCTATTATCACGAGGGCCTTATCTCGATGTACGGCATGATGACCGGCACTATCGGCTCCGGCATCCTGCTGCTCCGTGAGATCGATCCGGATTTTAAGACTCCCGCCGCGAACAACCTCGTGCTCGGTTCGAGCTACGGCATACTGTTCGGCGCGCCGCTGCTGGTGCTCGTTACGATGGCGGCAAAGTCCGACGTGATGTGCTATATAGTGGCCGGCGTCATCATCGTTTACTTCGCGCTGCTGATGCTGTTCATCAACCTGTTCAAGGGCAAAAAGAAAAAGGATAAATGAACATATAAAAAGACAAACGCCGCAGGATGACGACTTGCGGCGTTTTCGTTTGCGTTGATCATTCCGCCTTCGGGACGAAACCGATATGCCTCATATAGAAGGCCATCGCTGTGCCGGTGAAAGCATGGCTGTATTCATCACTGCCGAAAGCGGCGATGACCTCCGCCATCGGGATGAGGCTGTAATTCAAAAGCTCGTCGCTGTCCAGCTCCTGTTTCCCGGTGGGAACGAGGTCCTCCGCGAGGAAGCAATGGAAATGATTCTTAAAAAGAGCCGGATTGGGGCTGCAGCTTCCGAGCAGGGTCAGCTTCCCCGCCCTGCAGCCGGTCTCCTCGAGCAGCTCGCGCGCGGCGGACTCCGCGGGCGTCTCCCCCGCGTTCATAACGCCGCCGGGGAATTCCACGGTCAGCCTGTCCTCGCCGTGCCGCCACTGGCGGACCATCACGAAGCAGCCCTTATACACGGGCACTATGACGACCCAGTCCGGCGCGGTCATGGCGACGTAATCCGCCGTGAGCCCCGTCGACGCGGTCTCGGTCTGCCGCCAAACGTCGAAGACCGGGGTATGCAGGAGCAAACTGCTTTGCTCCGTTTTCCATTTCAGTTCTTCGTCGTTCATTTCAGTTCTCAGCCCGGAGCACGGTCTTGGTGGCGATAACGTCCGAGCCTGAGCCTGCGGCGTTTGCGACTATAACGTCCCCGGTATGGACCGGTGCGGCGACGCGTGCAGCGCGGATCGTTTCCATAACGGCGAAGATCATGCCCTTGGGGATGTCCGTCGCGGTCTTGACGGAGACGCGCGGCAGTTCGCCGCCTTCAACGATGACAGTGCTTGTGACGGTCCTCGTCGGAGCGGTGACTTCCTTCTTGCCGTAAACGGCGCCGCGCGGGCACGAATTGCCCTCGACCGTGACGTTTTCGCCGTCGACGGTGACGGTGAGCTGGCAGCCCATCGGGCACTGGATACATGTCAATTCTTTGATTTCCATATTCTTTACCTATCAGTCCTCAAGAGCGACGGTGATCTTGCTGACAGCCGGACGGCCGGCAAAGCTCTGCTTCAGCAGCACGAGCTCCTCCATCTCGCCGGGGGCCATGACGCGCTTTTTCGTTCGCCTTATCTCCTCGCCGTCGTAGTAAACGACGATATTCTTGTTTTTGTAGACGTCCGCTACGCGGAAACGGACGGTGACTTTGTCGTCCATTTCGGCGACGTTCAGCCGCTGCGGGACGGTGTATCTGACGCCGCCCTTGCCGATGAGACGAGCGGTTTCGCCGTGCCTTGCGCCTTTTACCGCAAACGCCGCGGCGTTCCTGCCCGCGCGGGAAGCTTCCTCGGAAACGTAGTCCACAAGGTCGTGAACGTGGAGCACGTTGCCGCAGGCGAACACTCCTTCAGCGGAGGTCTCGAGGCTGTCGTCCACCTCCGGGCCGCCGGTGACGGGGCTGAGGCTGACGCCCGCCTGCTTGGAGAGCTCGTTTTCGGGCAGCAGGCCGCATGAGAGCAGCAGTGTGTCGCAGGAATAATACTCCTCCGTGCCGGGAATGGGCTTGCGGTCCGGCCCGACCTCGGAGATCGTGATGCCGGTGACGCGCTCCTTGCCGTGGATATAGGTGACGGTATGGCTGAGGCGGAGCGGGATGCCGTAGTCATCCAGGCACTGGACGATGTTGCGCTTGAGACCGCCCGAATAGGGCATGAGCTCCGCAACGACCTTGACTTTCGCGCCTTCGAGCGTCATTCGCCTTGCCATGATGAGGCCGATATCGCCGGAGCCGAGGATGACGACCTCGCGGCCGACCATGTAGCCTTCGATGTTCATGAGGCGCTGGGCGGTGCCGGCGGTGAAAATGCCGGCGGGGCGGTAGCCGGGAAGGCCGAGCGCGCCGCGGGGACGCTCGCGGCAGCCCATCGCAAGCACTACCGCACCGGCTTTTACGGTGACGGCGCCTTCTTCGCTGTTGACGTACAGCACTTCGCGCTCCGGCGTGATATCCGCAACGATGGTGCGCAGTTTATATGGGATCTGCCGTTCCTCCGCCTGCTTGATGAAGCGCTCCGCGTATTCCGGACCAGTCAGCTCCTCCTTGAAGGTGTGCAGACCGAAGCCGTTGTGGATGCACTGGTTGAGGATGCCGCCGAGGCGCTCGTCGCGCTCTATGATCAGGATGTCCCTTGCTCCGGCATCGTAGGCCGCGACCGCAGCAGCGAGACCGGCGGGGCCGCCGCCGATGATAACTATATCGTGATAAATCATAACTTTCACCCCACTATGAATTCGGAACCGGGGCGGTTTTTGGCCACCTTTTCGGTCGGGACGCCGAGATGCTTCGCGATCAGCTCGACCGTGCCCGGAGTGCAGAAACCCGCCTGACAGCGGCCCATGCCCTGCCGCACGCGCCGCTTGACGCCGTCCATGCTCCTGGCGCCGAGGGTGCGCTCGATCGAGTCGATGATCTCGCCCTCGGAGACGTTCTCACAGCGGCAGACGATCCTGCCGTATTCGGGGCGCTTTGCGATCAGCTCCGCGCGCTCTCTGGGAGGCAGTTTCGCGACCTCCGGGATACCCTTTCTTTCTGCGATGAAATCGGTCTTTTTCTCCGCCCCCGCCTTTTCAGTGATGAGCGAAGCCAAGTATTCGCCGATCGCGGGCGCCGCAGTGAGACCCGGGGACTCGATCGCGGCGGCGTCGAAAAAGCCGGGCGCATCGGGCGCTTCGCCGATGATGAAATCGCCGGCGTCGCCATGCGCGCGCAGGCCCGCGAAGCTGGTGATCATCTTGTTGAACGGAGCTTTAGGTATGCTGAGCAGCGCCTTCTGCCGTACTTCGTCCATGCCGGCCTGAGTCGTGTCGACGCCCTCTTTATCTTCGATGTCGTTCGCGTTCGGGCCAATGAGCAGATTGCCGTGGACGGTGCGCGTGACGAGCACGCCCTTGCCGGCCTTGCCGGGGAGCTGGAAGATGGTGGAATCTACAAGGCCGCCCACTTCCTTATCCATGAGCAGGTATTCGCCGCGGCGCGGGGTGATACTGATCTTCTCGCCCGAAACGCAGTTGTGCATTTTATCGGCATAGACGCCCGCGGCGTTAACGACGTATTTTGCGGTGAGGCGGCCGCAATTCGTGTTCACGGCGTAGCCTTCGGCACATTTTTCAATGCCGGTGACCTCCGTGAGGAAACGGAACTCCGCGCCGTTATCGGCGGCGTTTTCCGCAAAGGCAATGGTCATCCCGAAGGGGCATACGACGCCGGCGGTAGGCGCGTAGAGCGCCGCGACGACGTTTTCCGCTATCGCGGGTTCAAGTTTGCGCGCTTCGTCGCCGGTCAGTATGCGGAGATCCTGCACGCCGTTTTCGGCACCGCGCTCATAGAGCGCGCGGAGCTTGCCCATATCCGCCTCGTCGAAGAGAAGCACTAAGGAGCCGTTCTCGCGATAGGCAAAGTCAAGCTCGCTGTGCAGCCTGCGGATGAGCTCCGCGCCGCGGATGTTCATTTTCGCCATCATGGAGCCCGGCTCCGGATCGAAGCCGGCGTGGACGATGCCGGAGTTGGCCTTGGAGGTGCCGGAGCAGACGTCCTCCTCCTTTTCGATAACGCAGATGCGCAGACGGTATTTTGAGAGCTCGCGCGCTATCGCGCAGCCTGTGACGCCGGCGCCGATAACAAGAACGTCATAATCAGTCATCGTCATTCTCCTCTTCCTTTGCCCAGAATATTGCGCACTGAACGGCGCGTTTCCAGCCGCGCAGCAGTTTTTTCCGGCGCTCCGGCTCGATGCCCGGGGTGAACTCCCTGCCGCACTGCCAGTTTTCGCGGATCTCGTCGAGGTCCTTCCAGTAGCCGACCGCGAGACCGGCGAGGTATGCCGCGCCGAGAGCGGTGGTCTCTATGCACTTGGGGCGCATGATCGTGATATTCGAAATATCGGATTGGAACTGCATCAAAAAGTCGTTCGCGCTCGCGCCGCCGTCCACCTTAAGGCTTTGAAGCTCAAGTTCTGCCTCATCCGTCATTGCGGCGAGCAGGTCGTTGGTCTGGTAAGCGAGGGATTCGACCGTCGCACGGATGAAATTGTCCTTTGAAACGCCCCTCGTTATGCCGACGATAGTGCCCCTTGCGTACTGCTGCCAGTACGGAGCGCCCATGCCGGAGAACGCGGGAACGATGTATATGCCGTTGGAATCGGGCACCGCGCGGCAGTATTCTTCGCTCTGCGGGCTGGTCTTGAGCATGCGCATCTCGTCGCGCAGCCACTGGATCGCCGCGCCGGCGATGAACACGCTGCCCTCGAAGGCGTACTGCACTTCCTCCCCCGCGCTTGCGGCGATGGTGGTGAGCAGGCCCTGCTTTGAGAGGATGGCGTCCGCGCCGGTGTTCATCAGCATGAAGCCGCCCGTGCCGTAGGTGCTCTTGACGCTGCCTGCTTCAAAGCCGCACTGGCCGAACAGCGCCGCCTGCTGGTCGCCCGCCGCGCCGGCGATCGGGATATTGCCGCCGAATTTGCTCGTGGAACCGAAAAGCTTGCTCGAGGGAAGCACTTTGGGGAGCATGGAGCGCGGAATATTGAAATATGAAAGTATCTCCTCATCCCAATCGAGGGTGTGGATGTTGAAAAGCATAGTGCGGGAGGCGTTCGTGCGATCCGTCGCGTGGACTTTGCCGTCCGTCAGGTTCCAGATGATCCAGCTGTCGACCGTGCCGAAGCGGAGCTCGCCGCGTTCCGCGCGTTCGCGCACGCCGGGCACGTTTTCGAGGATCCAGGCGATCTTGCTGGCGGAAAAATACGCGTCCGGAATGAGGCCGGTCTTCTTCTGAACGGTCTGCGCAAGCCCGTCGGCCTTCAGTTTATCGATCATGCCGGAGGTCCTTCTGCACTGCCATACGATGGCGTTGTAGACGGGGCGGCCCGTTTTGGCGTCCCAAACGACGGTGGTCTCACGCTGGTTCGTGATACCAATCGCGGCGATATCCTCCGGGTCGGCGTCGATGCGCTGCATGGCTTCCATCGTGACGCCCATCTGGGAGGACCAGATATCCATCGGGTCATGCTCCACCCAGCCCGGTTTCGGGAATATCTGAGGGAATTCTCTCTGCACGACGCTCATTATCTCGCCCTTTTTGTTGAAAAGGATCGCCCTTGAGCTGGTCGTGCCCTGGTCCATCGCGATCACGTATTTCTTTTCGCTCATCACAAAGCCTCCTTGAATACGATTACACTCCATTTTACCATGATATTCGATTTTTTCAACCTTCCATTTGCCAAACTATTGACTATCGGGCAAAAAAATTTTACAATAATACTGAAATCTGAAAGAAACGGGGGTAGAACTCATGCCAAATTTCACCGAATTCACTTTCCCCTCTTCAAACGGCAGGACCGATATCCGCGTCCGCAAATGGGAGCCCGATTCCGCGCCCCGCGGCATCGTCCAGATCGCGCACGGCGTTGCCGAGTATTCCGATCGCTATGACGGGTTCATGCAGTTCCTCGCGGAGAAAGGCTTCATCGCCGCCGCGAACGATCACCTTGGCCACGGCAGGAGCATTGCGGACGAGAGCGATCTGGGCTTCTTTGCGGATAAGGACGGCTGGGACCTCGTGGTTTCCGACATGCACAAGCTGCACGAGCTGCTCACAGCGGAGCACCCGGAGCTTCCGTTCTTCCTGTTCGGGCACAGCATGGGTTCCTTCCTCACCAGGACTTATCTCATCAAATACCCGGATGAACTGACCGGCGCAATTATCTGCGGCACGGGTCAGCAGTCCCCCGCCCTGGTCGGCGCGGGCAGTGCGATGGCAAAGCTCGTGTGTGCGCTGCGCGGCGCGAAGCATAAGTCGAACATGCTCAACAACACCGCGTTCGGCAGCTACAATAAGGGCTTTGAACCCATCCGCACGAGCTGCGACTGGCTGAGCCGCGATACGGCCAATGTGGACAAATACGTTGCCGATCCGCTCTGCGGGTTCGTTCCGACCGCCGGCCTGTTCCGCGACATGATGGGCGGGATTGCGTTCATCGGCAAGCAGGAAAGCATCGGGAAAATGCGCAAGGATCTGCCCGTGTTCTTCATCGCAGGCGCGAAGGACCCCGTCGGCGAGAGCGGCGAGGGCGTCAAGCGTGCATATAACGCGTTCCTCGAGGCAGGCATGAAGGACGTCCGGCTCAAGCTGTACGACGACTGCCGCCACGAGCTGCTGAACGAGCTGAACCGCGACGAAGTCATGGCGGACGTGCTTGCGTGGATCGAAAGCAAGCTTGCGTGATGAGAAACCGCACGATCAAAACCGCATCGGCCATACTGCTTGCCGCTGTCATGCTTTTCATGACCGCCTGCTATGGCGCGGGCAGGAAGCCCGATAATACGGCGGATCCGCACGTTACCGAAGTGCCGGACGTTGAGTACACCATGAAGCGGATCATTCGCTACTGGCCGGAGGACGCGAGCTATGAGGACTGCGACTATGCCTGCATTGCGGACGTGCCGGAGTTTTCGAAGACGTTTACTTACGGCTATGCGATGAACTCGGCTGTTGACGGTTATCTTGATAAGCTGGCTGAACGGATCGAGAAGAGCTATATGCCCTCTTCGATCTCAAAGCCGCCGTACACGGAAGTGATCGCGCACGTCGAGCACGTGGGCGGCGTTACGAACATCGTTTTCAACGAGCGGCATTGCTATGAGGCGCAGCCGTATTCCGAGACCTACGTGATCATGCTGGACGAAAGAGGGAACGAACTGACCCTTTGCGACGTGCTTCTCAGCTATCATGCGGAGGAGCTCGCTGCGCGTCGTATCTCCGAGATGCTTGCCGAGGACGAACGCTATGAAAACGCGGACGAAAACAAGGTGCGCTCCGTGATAGATATCCGTCACGGCGCGAGAGCGACCGAGGCCGGCTGCACGGTGTTCGTGCATGAAGGCCTGCTTGCCCCGTATGAAGAGGGCGAGCTGGCGTTTGAGATGCGCTTCCGTGACCTGCTCCCCGATTTTGCCGGAGAAGGCAAGGCTGTTTCCGAAGAGGAATACAGAAAGCTGACCGAGTTCTTCTCGTATTTTTCGAACGCGGTCATAGTGCGCGGAGGCGGCGTTGAAAACGGCGTGCTTTCCGCGTACACCGCGACCGGGTTCATGGCGGAGGCGTCCGACTCCTTCGGTCTGGTCCCGAAGGCCGGGCGCGTCAGCATTCCCGAAGCGGAGTTTGAGAGCTATTACAGACGCTGCTTCGGCACCGAGTTCCCCGGGATCGACGCGGAAGCCTGCGATATCCGTCACGAGAACGGCTTCTACACCGTCCCGATCGCGAAGAGGGATCTTGAATATCACGTGGATATGCTTTCCGCAGAGCGCTCCGGCGAAGAGCTCGTTATAACCGGGGATATGGTTTACGGGAGCTTCGGCTTTGCCTATTCCGAGACCGTGCGCCACGTGACCGTGAGGCTCACCGAAAGCGCTGACAGCCCGTTCGGATTCATCCTGACGGGATTTGAAATGAAGCTGTAAACAGATACGAAAAGACCGGCGCCCGAGCGGACGCCGGTCTTTTTTTATGTTTACTCAGGCTTTTGTCTTTTTGAAGCGTGCGGAAGCGACCGCCGCTGTGAGCGGCACGGCGAGCACGAGGCCGATTGAGCCCGCGATCGCGCGGATGACCTCCATGATGGTGTCGTTGTTGTTCAGGAGCTGATAGGGCTGCATGCCGGCGGCGAACATGATTATCATCAGGTTCAGCGACGTGCCGGCAAAGGCGAGGATCAGCGTGTTCGTCATCGTGCCGATCATGTCGCGGCCGATATTCATGCCGGATCTGAACAGGCTCCGTGAGCTCATGCCCGGGTTGACCTCCGAAAGCTCCGTCACAGAGGAGGCGATGCTCATCGACACGTCCATCACGGCGCCGAGCGAGGAGATCAGGATACCGGAAACGAACAGTCCGCGCACTCTCAGCATGATCCCGGCGGCCCTGCCCTCGTCGAGCAGCCACTCCGCTTCCTCCATGGTCATGCCCGAAACGCCCGCGATACGCCCGCAGACGGCGGCAAACGCGCCGGAGACGAGCACGCAGAGCGTTGTGCCGAGCATGGCCGAGACGGTCTTCCTTGTGACGCCTCCGAGCAGGATGAAGCAGAACACGGTCACGAACACGCAGACGCCGAGCGTGAGCGGGATCGCGGGATAGCCCTTAAGCCACATCGGAACGAGGAAGAAGACGAGCGCGATAAGCGTGACCGCAAGGCCGATGAGGCTCATCAGGCCTTTTCGCCTGCCCACGATGAGCACGGCGGCGATGAACAGCACGAGCATGCCTGTGAGGAGCCAGGTGTAGTCATAGTTCACGACGCTGATCTGGTAGCCGGTCTCCCTGATATCCTCGGTGAGGGTGACGGTGAGCACCGTCCCCTTCTTCGCGAGCTTTTCGTGCATGGGGCCGAGGTAGTTATTGATAAGCGTGACGTCGCCTTTATGCCGGCCTGTGAGCACAAGGACCCTGAGCGACTGGGAGCCGCGCAGCGCGTTTTCGGTGCTTTCATCGACGGTGTAGTTTTCATACATCACTTCTTCGACGCGCACGAGCACGTAGGAAATGATGTAATAGGGGTTGTTCTGCTTGGGTTGCGCGCGGTTTGCGAGCACAACGCCCAGCACGAGCAGTGTGAGCATCAGCACCGCCGCGATGACGCTAATGAGTTTTTGACTCGTTTTTTTCATTCCCGTTTCCCGTAAAATTCAGGGGACCGCCCGAAGGCAGTCCCCTTTTTTGTGTGAGAGTGTCAGTTGATGTTCATTACGGCGCGCATGTAGAGCAGCGCGTCGACAGTGGTGACTTCGCCGTCGCCGTCAACGTCCATAAGGGCGATCTGCTCATCGGTGTAGTTGCCGATGTCCATAGCATAGCGCATGATGAGCAGAGCATCCGCAGTGGATACCTGGCCGTCGCCGTCGATATCCGGGAGGGTGGGGCCCGGGGTGACGACGATCTCTGCGCGATTCCTGACGCGGATACGCGGGATGAAGCCGCCGTTCACGTCCTCGGTATCGACAGTGATGGAAGCAAGACCGATCGCGGAGACGTGGTCGCCGACGCTGATCTCGATGACGTAATCGCTCATGATGTAGCCGTCGATGAACACGCGGGCGGTGCCGGTGCCGTCGTTGACCATGATGGTCTCGAGCGCGCCGTCGGAGGAGTAGCCGAGGCTCTCCACGGTGCCCTCGACCTTGATCAGGGTGCCGGTGTAATCGGTGCTCATCGCCTGCTCCGCAGTCAGCTCGAGAGGCTCGATGACCATTTCATCGTGGCCCTCGACGGCCTCGATCTTGGTCACAACGAGCTCGCGCTCGCCGTTGTAGGAGCCGGTGACGCCGGTCACACGGACGTACTGGCCGATGTGGAAATCACCCGCGACCGGGAAGAGGTTGATGCCCGCGGTCTCATCCTGGATATAGATGCAGTCGAAGAACGCGGTGGTCTGATCGTAGCCGGAAGCGTTGCTGGTGACGTAGCCTTCTACCGTGAACTTCAGGCCCTCATCCGCTGCGTTGACATCTGCGATCGGAGTGATCTCCGGCTCGGGGATGAGCTTGTGGATGATGTTCATGACGATCTGGTAGTTGCTGTTCTGGAGGGTGGTCGCGTTCTCGATCTCGACCTTGACTTCGAAGGTGGAGAAGAAGGTGACGCCGGAGGTGATGAGCCAGCCGCCGCCCTCAAGGTCCTCGAGGGTCATTTCAACGACCTCGCCCATCGGGACGACGACGGTGTCGTTCTCGTAATCCGGGACGTAGCTCGACGAGCCGCCGAAGTCAGCGGTGTAGTTCGCGCCCCAGGTGGTGGAGTAACCCTTGATGATCGGGATAGCGTTCTCGCCGGCGATAACAGGCGCGCTGTTGTAGCCGGAGAAGCTGTTGTTGGTGGTCTCAAGGACGTCCGTAAGCAGCCAGACGGGCTCGCCGTTCCAGGTGTAGCTGTAGTTATCCTCGGAGGTGAAGTAGATGCGGTACGCCTCGTTTGCCTTCTCAACGTTATCGACTACGATACCGTTTGCAATGGTGGTATCGGTGCCGATCGCCTCGAGGATGCCGTTGGTGATGGTGTGCGCCTGCTCCGCGATGTTCGCCGGATTGCCGCGGTCGGACTTACTGCAGACGATCAGGTTGCCGCCGTTTGCCGCGTACTCGGCGATGGCTTCAAGCTCCGCCTCGGTGTAGAGGTTCGCCTCGCCGACGTTCTCCCAGCCCATGTACGGGACGGTGAGGACGACGAGAGCGTAATCCTTGATGTTTTCATAGGTCAGCTCGCCCGCGTAGATGTAGTTGGTGCGGATAGCGTTCTGAGCGCAGAGCTCGATGAACGCCGCATCGCTGCCGGCGTAGTTGCCGCTGACGTAGAAGTTGATGTGGCCGTAGTCGATACCGATATCGAGCAGCTCGCTGGGATCGAGGACCTCCATCTCGTAGGTGTAGGTGAACTGCATGTAGGTCTCGCCGAGGTAGCCGCCTGCGGTGACGATGAACTTCTGCGCGCCGAGGGTGGTGGGCGTGAAGTTGTAGGTCAGCTCAAGCTCGCTGTCCGAAGCGATGGTGCCGGGGTTCTCGACGACGCCGAGGACGACCGCATCGTTCTGACCGACTGCAAGGGAGTAGGTGATGTTTTCGATCACGAAATCATCCGCCTCATAGTCGTAGAGGGTGGTGGTGAAGGTCATCTCCTCGCCCTTGACGGGGATGATGGTCGGGGTGGTGACGTCGGAAATGCCGACCTTGGACACGTCGCCGACCCAAACGGGCGCGGTAACGGCGATGTCGCCGTCAGCCTGCTCGACGCGGATGAAGTAGTAGGAGTAGTCGTTCGGGAGGGCGACGTTCACGATCGCGGTGCTCGAGGAGAACTCCTCAGTGTATGCGGTGAGACCGCCGTTGACGATGACGGAGATCCTGCCGATCGCTTCGCCGTCGGGATCGTTCGCGGAGGCGTAAATGTTGACAGCCTCGATCGGGTCTTCTTCATCCTCGGGAATGATGGTGCCCATGATGGAGTCGTTCAGAGAATAGTAGATCTCAAGGTTCTTATCCTCTGTTGCATACATGGTCATGCTCCTCATTGCGGCATACAGGCCTTCCTCGCTGAAATCATCGGTGATGATGACGTCGCGGGCGGTGTTTGCATTGCCCCAACGGCCCTTGTGGTTATCCTGGTTGTTGGTGGGAGCGACGTGCCAGCCCATATCGAGCGCGAGGGTGTACTGCTCGTAGCTGGGCCAGTATGCGCTGCCGCCGATGGCGCCTTCACCGTTGCCGACCTCGACCATGGTGATGACGCGGTCAGCCGCAACGTCGTAGTAACCGAAGTTATCGAAGTTGCCGAAGGTGGTGCCGGGGTGGTTGAACTGGTGGATGGTATCGGGGTACTGCTTGATCAGGTCGTAGTAAGCGACGAGGCCCGCGCCGCCCTGAACGGTGTAAGTGCTGTTCTGGCGGGAAACGATACCGGTGGAGTTGAAGGTGTTTATATGGCCGTACTGGCCGGACCAGGTCATCTCATAGCCGCCGATGAAGATAACGTCGTTCTGGCGGGTGTTGAAATCATCGATCGTGGTGGTGTAGTTATACCACTTGGAATGGCCGTTCGCCGCGGTGATACCGGACTCAACGTCCTCGAAGTCGCCCAGATGGGTCTTATCGTCGAAGTAGTTGGAGTGGTCGGTGAGGGCTACGAAATCGACGTTCTCGCTCTCCGCGAGGCCGGTGACGTAGCTGAACGCATCCTCGATGGTGCCTGCGCCGTCCGAATACTCGGCGGTATGGGAGTGGAGCTGACCGAAGTAGAAGCTGTAACGAGGCTCGCCGACGGTGAAGTTCCAGCTGTAGGTGACGGAAACGCCGTCCGCACGGGTGATGGTCACGCTTGCGGTGTACTTGTTGTCCTCAAGCTCGCCTTCATAGGTGAAGACTGCGGTCTCGCCGTCAATGACGGTCTCGCCGTCAACGCCGTCGACGGTGATCGCAACGGTGGGCTCTTCGCCCGCGTTTGCGAAGGTCACGCTGATGACGGGGGTCTTATCGTCATAAGTGGCGGAGTTCGGGGCGGGCTGCACGGAGACGATCTGAGGCTCGTCCACGATCGCGATCTCGGCAGTCTCGGTGGTCACAAGACCGCTGGTGTCGGTCGCGACGAAGGTGAGGCTGATGACCGCGTTGCCCGCGGTGATCGCGGCGCCGGGCACGGTGCCCTTGTACTTTGCGCTCGCGGTGTTGTAGGTCATTTCGACCTCGCCGGAGGTTTCGCCGCAGACGTACTGCATGACGACGGAAGCGATGCCGTAATCATCGGTCACGGCGACGGCCACGTCGTAATCAACGCCGACCTGCGCGTCGAGGAAGCTGCCGACGGTGATAACGGGCGCTTTGTTCTCGCCGTAGTATTCGCCGCCGCGGAACTGCCAGGTCGAGGAATACCTGCTGAGAGCTGCGCAAAGGTCGACGACCTCGCCCTCGGAAACGCAGAAGCTCGTGTAGGAAGCTGCGCGGTAGATGGGCATCGATGCGCCGGTGCTGTCGGTCACGTAGGTGTTGCCATTGTCGTTATAAGCACCGAGGGTGACTCCCCTGACCATGACGTATTCGCTGAGCAGGTTCTCCCTGTTTGCATTGAGCTCTGCGAAGGTATTGAAGGGCTGAGCGGGGATGCGGTCAGCATGACCGAGCTTTACGACCGCGGTCGCGCTCTGGATCTGCGGGACGCCGCCGTAGGTGGTCTTGGTCGCGCTGATCCTGAGGATGTCGCCGATCTCGTAGTCGTCGAGGGAGTTATACATCTGCAGGCCGTAGATCTCGCCGTCGATGATGTCCTCGAGGATAGCGGAGTTGACGGAATCGTAGTTGCCGAAGCGGTAGACGAGCTGCGCGATAACGACGACTTCGGCAGAATCTGCCGCGGCGATGACCTGCGGGATGGTCATATCGGTCTCGGTGAAGAGATCGTCCGGGATCGGGTCATTGAACACGATGTGCCCGGTGACATCCGAAGCCTGCGCAACGCGGAGCTGCGGGTCGTTGTAGGCGGAGACGATCGCGATCATGTCCACGCAGTCGCCCTCGACGAACTCGGTCTCGGGGATCTTATAGACGTTGATCTCGGATTCTTCCTGGGTGATCGGGGTGTTGCCGCTCGTGTTGATCGCGCCGAGGGTGACGCCCTCGAGCTTGACGCGCTCGCACATATATGCGTCGGGAGCTGCGAGGATCTCTGCGAGGGTGACGGTCTCAAGGGGCAGAGCGTTGCCGTTCGATACGATCTTGAACTGCTGCTCATTGGTCGCGTCGATGCCGGAGAGCTCGGGAAGGCCCTTGAAGGTCGCCCTTGAACCGGTGGCCTCGACCATGTCGCCGACGGCGACGGTCTCGCTTGTCGCATTGAGGTACAGCACGATCGCGCCGGTGGCATCCTGAACGTAGACGTTCCTGTTGTCGATGAAGGTGACGACGCCGCGCACGGTGGCGGAAGCGCCGGTCTCGAGCGCGAGCGCTTCGGCGATGTCGATATAGGAGACGTTGGTGACGACGTAGTCCGTGGAAGCGCCGTTGCGGAGCTGGACAGTTGCGTTATAGCGGGATGCGACCGCGTAAACGTCCACTGTGTCGCCCTCGGAAACTCCCTCGGGGTAGGCTGCCGCGCGGTAGATGGGCATCGTTGCGCCTTCCGCGTCGGTAATGTAGGTGGAACCGCTGGAAGCATACGCGCCGAGGACAGCGTCCTTGATGACGACGAACTCGGAGAGATAATCCGCGATGTTCGCGTTGAGCTCCGAAAGAGTGACTTCCTGCGCAGCCATGGGCTCCGCTTCCGCGTCGAGCACGGTAACGGCGGTCACGTTTGAGAGCTGGCGGACTTGGCCGTAATCGCCGACGGTGCCGGTCACGGCAACGATGTTGCCGACGACGTAGCTTGCGGTATTGGTGTAGTCATAGATCTGCAGGCCGATGATCTCGTTGTCCTCGACGTCGCCAAGCGCGATCGAGTTGAGGCTGCCGAAGTTGCCGAACTTCATCGTGACCTGGCCGACGACGGTGACGGTACCGCCGGTCTGGGTCATTGCGAGCACGTCCGCAATGGTGGAATAATCCGGATAATCTGCGGGATCGATCGGATCGACGAGAGGAAGGACGACCTCAACGTCCTCCGCGGCGGCAACTCTGAGCTGCACGCTGTTGTAGCAGGAGACGACAGAGGTGACGTTCACGTTGTCGCCTTCGACTGCGGTGACAGTGGGGATCCTGTAGATGTTGACACTGCTTTCGCCCTGGGTGATCGGGGTGTTGCCGGAGGTATTGACAGCGCCGAGCACAGCGTTCTTGACGATGATGCGCTCGCACATATAGTCGGCGGTGTTCGCAAGCAGAGCCTCGATCGTGACTTCCTCAAGGGGAAGCTCGTTGCCGTTTGAAAGCACGGCAAACTGCTCCGCATTCGTGCCGTCGATGCCGGAAAGCTCGGGCAGACCCTTATAGGTGGCGCGCTTGCCGACGGCCATGACGGAATCGCCGATCGCGACGCCGGAAGCGTTTGCGTTAAGATAAAGGTCGATGCCTGCGGTCTCATCCTGGACGTAGACGTTCCTGCCGTCGATGAAGGTGACGGTGCCGATGACACAGATGCCCTCGATGTTGTCTGCCGCGGCAATGGCTTCCTGTATGGTGACGTTGTTATACGGATCCTCGGTGGGTTCCGCAGTGGGGCCCGCGGTGGGGTCGGGTTCATCGGTGGGGTCGGGTTCATCGGTGGGGTCGGGTTCATCGCCGATCGGGTCGCCGGTGACGGTGAGGTCGTCCACGCGGCAGGTACCGCCGGACGCGATCGTGCCGTTGCCTGCGCTCACGGTGTCGTTAACGACGAATCGGAGCACGACGGCTTCCGCACCGTTCGCATCCTCGGGCAGCGTGCCGGTCAAGGTGCCGAAGGTCCCGGAAGCAAGCGCGACCGTCGCACCGCTGACAGCGATGAAGTTCTCGCCGTCAACACTGTAATACAGCTTGATGTTCTTCGGGCCTGTGCCGGATGAACGGAACGAAGCGGAGACGGCCAGGTTCTCATAGCCGGACGCGTTCACCGTCGCGGTGTAGTACTTGGGAGCTGTTGCGGATGCGCCGTCCCAGTACGAGGAGCTGAGTGCTTGTCCGCTGACGCCTGCGGGATAGGTGAACGCGATATCGGTGCTCTCCCTTGTTACCACAGCGCCTGCGTTATTGGCGTTTGCGGTCGTGGCGGTGTTGACTTCTGCATCGAAGTTCCAGCCAACAACGGTCTCGCCGCGCATAGGAACTGATATCTCCTTTGCGAGGGACGAGACGGGGAGCAGCGAAACGGTCATCAGCACCGCAAGCAGCAGAGCATAAAATCGTTTAGCTGTTTTCATTGGTTCCTCCCGTTATATTTGCGCAGAAAAAGCGCATATTAAGCCTTTTTAATCATACCACAATTCAGTTCTTTTCGCCATAGCAGATTTGCCAATATAAGACATTTTTTCAAAATATTTATTTTGGCCGCTCCCCCCGCTTTTCCGTTTTCGGGCAACAGAAAACCGCCGGGCAGGCTGCCCGGCGGTCCGACTGTGTTCTTTTATTACGCAAGAGAATCGATGATATCCATAGCGTAGCGCATGATGTAGAGCGCATCGGTGGAATCAAGCGCGCCGCTTGAGTTCACATCGCCTGCGAGGATCTGCTTTGCGCTGAACGTACCGATGCCCATTGCGCCGCGCATAGCAAGAAGAGCATCCTGTATGTTGACTTCGCCGTTCAGGTCGGTGTCGCCGAGAAGTACGTATTCGGCGTGGACTTCCATATCGGTGTTGACGTGGCTGAAGTCCTGATCCCAGCCGTAGAACAGCCAGGTGCCGTTTTCGTTGTTCACGACAGAAGGCGCTTGCGGGGCTGTCGCTGCCTGGCCGTGGCCGACCGTCACTTCCTCGATCAGCTCACCGTCAATACCGTAGAAGGAAACGGTGTGCTCGGCGGAGGGATCGCCGCCCTGGATCTTGAGAGCCGGGAGATTGTTATTGTCGGGGTTGGGAGCGGTGGCAAAGTTGCCGTCCGCGAAGGTGCCGATCACGAGCTCGGGGCCTTCCGCAAGTTCGCTCTGCCCGGAGTTGCGAAGCTGAAGGACCTTGGAAGCCGGGAACTTCGTGGTGGTCAGATAGACCGACTCGACGCCCGCACCGATCTTCAGCGAGCCGACGTAGCAAAGCGCCTGCGCGGTGCTGATCGGGGTGGAGACGACCTCTAAGGTGCCGCTCTCGATGACGCAGCTCAGATATGAATAGATGCTGTTCGTGCCTGCGTTGATCGTGACGTGGCTGCTGCCGGTGATGCGGATCCTGCCGAAAACGACGTGGATGCCTTCCGCATTGTTCCAGAGGTTGTTCGCGCTGTTCAGGTTGATGCTGATATTCGTGTTGTCGATGAGGCACTCGTTGCAGTTCTCCTCATTGACGCCGCCGATCGGAGTGACGCCCTGCATCCAGATCGCTTTGGTGCCGTCGTAGATGTTGATCGTGGCGTTGTGGAACTCGATCGCGTGGTTGGCAAAGATTCCTTCTTTGATCGCGGAGGCGGTGTTGTTCGTGCGCTCTTTGGAATGGATATTGACGGTGATATCGTTGATATAAAGGAATTCGGAATTGTCGTTTTCGCCGCCGGTCGGAACGCTGATCCCGCGGCCATGGTTCTCGATGGCGTAGATGTTGAGCGTGCCGCTGCCCTCGATCTTGAGGTAGCCGTCGTAGCTGCCGCTGAGCACGTCGCAGGCCTCACCCATGCAGGCGTTATCGAGGTAGCAATCGCCGTTCACGATGATCTTCGTGTTTGCGGGAACGAGCACGGGAGCGCTGTGCGCGGCCTCGGTGCCGTAGTTCGTGAGCGTGAGGAGCGGATTGCCGCTGTCGCCGGTCGGGTTATACGCCCAGCCTTCGGCTGAGTTCGAAACTGCCGAGGTGACCGTGGTCAGATCGAGCTTTTCGGTGCGCTGGGACGCTGCCTTGGTCTCAGCGCCTGCCGGGATCGCGGCAAGGACGAGCATCGCCGCGAGCAGAACTGCAAAGAATTTTTTCATTTTGTTACCTCCTTAGGTGGTGATTCTATTATATAACAATCCGGTAGGCTGTCAAGAACGCAAAATGAAAAGAGGAGACCGCCTATGCGCTCCCCTTTCGCTTTGATCAATCTGTACTTATTACGTAACGCATTATCAGGATCGCGTCCGAGGCCTCGACCGCGTCGTTCGAGTCCATATCGCCGGCGGCGATCTGGCGGGGCTCGAGCGTTATGATGCTCATGGCATACCTCATCGCGAGCAGCGCGTCCGACGCGGTCACTTCGCCGTCAAAATCTATGTCGCCGCGGAGGGTGTAGAGCGCGTGAACGTCCATATCCTCCGTGACGTTCGAGAAGTCCGCATCCCAGCCGTAGAAGACCATCGGACCGTGCTCGCCCGTGACGTATTTAGGAACGTCGGGAGCAGCAGCCGCCTGCTCATCCTCGACCTGAACGGCTTCGATGAGAGCACCGTCATAGCCGTAGAAGGAGACGGTGTGTGTGTTTGCCGCGGCAGCTTTAACGATCTTCAGTCCGGGAAGATCGCCGTTGTCGGGGTCTGAAGCCTGCGAAAAAACGCCGTTTTCAAAGGTTCCGACCTGCATGGTAAGACCGTCGCCGAGAGATGAGATCCCGCTGGTCTTGCAGTACAGGATCCTGGTCAATGGCCACTTTTGGGTCTTGATCGATACGCTCTCCGCACCGCTTTCGACGACGAGATTATTGACGCGCACGAGCGCATACGCATCCATATTGGTTCCTGCAGGCATTGAATAAATGTTCAGATCGCCGCTTTCGATCGTGAGGCTGAAGCTCGCATAGATGCTGTCGGACCCGGCGTTGATGTTCACGTTGCTGCCGCCCGTGATGACGACCCTGCCGCAAACGACGTACAGGCCCTTTGCATAGTTCCAGTACGAATTGCCGTCGGCCTGGGTGATATTGATATTGATATCGGTGTTGTCGATCAGGAGCTCCGGGCAGGTCTCCTCCGTGAGGTTGATGGTCGGGATCGGCGATGAGCCCTGCAGCCAGATCGCCTTGGTGCCGTTCACGATATTTATCGTGGCGTTATGGCATTCCAAACCCTGGTTGGCATAGATCCCCTCTTTGATATAATAAGCGGTATTGCTCTTCGGCTGCTGAGAATAGATGTTGACCGTGATATCGTTGATGTATAGGAACTCGAGCATATCGGTCACGCCGCCGGTCGGGACGCTGATGCCGCGGCCCTGATATTCGAGCGCGTAGAGGTTCAGCGTTCCGGTACCCTCGAGCTTTAGGTAGCCGTCACAGCAGCCGCTGAGCAGGTCGCAGTCCGCGCCTATACAGGCGTTGTCGATATAGCAGTCGCCGTTCACGATGACCTTGGTGTTCGCGGGAACGAGCACGGGCGCGCTGTGGGCGTCAGCCGTGCCGTAATTCGTAAGGGTGAGGATCGGGTTGCCGCCGTCGCCTGTCGGGTCGTACGCCCAGCCTTCGGCTGCGTTGGAAGCTGCCGAGGTGACTGCGGTCAGGTCGAGCTTTTCGGTGCGCTGGGACGCCGATCTTGCGGCGGCCTGCACCGGGCTCATCGTGCAGAGCATCAGCACTGCAAGGAAAACGGAAACAAGTTTTTTCATTGCAAATCCTCCTTTGGGGCAGCTTCAATTATAGCTTTATTCGGGAAACTGTCAAGCATTTGTTTATACCCTGTGGGTGAAGACGCCCGCACGGAGCTTTGCCCGGAGACCGGTCAGACGCCGTCTTTTTAAGCTGAAAAAGGCATTTTTCGCATAGGAAAAGGAGCCGTGCCTGAGCACGGCCCCTTTTGGCTTACTTTCCGATATGGACGTGACCGATGAGTATTATCGCGATGGCGAAGACAATTCCGAAAACCGCTGCTATCGCAAGCCCGGCGCCGACCGCTGCGAGGATATAGGCGCGGCGGTCCTGCTTTGAGAGCTGGTCCTGCGGGCGCTGCTGAGAGGAAGCGGTTTTCTCCTCTTCCACCTGCTTTTGCCTCTCCCGCTCATGCCAGGGGGCGGTCGCGGGGGAACGGAAGCTCCAAAGGTTCGGCCGGGTGACGCCGCTCATGTCGGCTATGCGGCGGCCGTCGTCATCATCGTGTTTTCTCGGTTTATTGTCCATTTTTCTCCATTGATCACTCTGCAGCGGTCTCTGCTGGCTTCACGTCGTCGTAAAGATGGCATGCGCAGAAGTGACCGGGACGGATTTCCTTCCACTCGGGGGTGACTTCGGAGCAGATCTTCATGCAGTTCGCGCAGCGGGTGTGGAACTTGCAGCCGGAAGGCGGATTTGCGGGCGAAGGGATGGAGCCCTCGAGAACGATACGCTTCATCTTCGCATCGGGATCCGGGACGGGGATCGCGGAGAACAGCGCCTTGGTGTACGGATGGAGAGGCTCGCCGAAGATATCCTTCGTGGTGCCGTACTCAACAAGGTTGCCAAGGTACATAACGCCGACCGTATCGGAGATATGCTCAACGACGGAGAGGTCGTGAGAGATGAACAGATAGGTCAGCTTATATTTCTCCTGCAGGTCCTCGAGCAGGTTGATGATCTGCGCCTGGATCGAAACGTCGAGCGCGGATACGGGCTCGTCGCAGACGACGAACTCGGGGTTCACGGCAAGCGCGCGGGCGATGCAGATACGCTGACGCTGACCGCCGGAGAACTCGTGCGGATAACGATCCTTATGGAAGGGCTGCAGACCGCAGTTGTCCATAACGCCGTCGATATAGTCATCGAACTCTGCTCTTGAAACGACGTTGTGCTCGCGAACGGCTTCGCCGATGATCTCACCGACGGGGAGACGCGGAGAGAGGCTGGAGAACGGGTCCTGGAAGATGATCTGCATCTTGGTACGCATGGACCGCATTTCCCTGTCGGAAAGGTCGTAAACTTCCTTGCCGTTGAACAGGACCTGGCCGCCGGTCTTATCGCCCGAGAGGCGGAGGATGGTACGACCGCAGGTGGTCTTACCGCAGCCGGACTCGCCGACGAGGCCCATGGTGGTGCCGCGCTTGAGGTTGAAGGTAACACCGTCGACAGCCTTGACGTAACCGACAGTCCTCGAGATCATACCGCCCTTGATGGGGAAGTATTTTTTGAGGTTGTTGACCATCAGGATGTACTGAGGATCATAGGTCACGGGATCGAAAGTGTTGTCGATACGAAGGTTCTGAGCTTTTTCCTTACTCATGGCTTAGTCCTCCTTCTGACCGTAATAGCGGTAGCAGCTCACGCTGTGGGTCTCCGACAGCTTGATCTCCTTGGGATACGCACCTTCGCAGCCCTTGACGCACATTTCGCAGCGATCTTTGAAATAGCAGTAGTTGGGCATGTTGATCGGGTTCGGGACCTTGCCGGGGATCGAATAGAGCTTTTCAACGTCCTTACCGACGACGGGCTTGGACGCCATCAGACCGATGGTATAGGGATGCGCGGGATGATGGAAGATCTCCTGCGCGGTGCCCCGCTCGATGATCCTGCCTGCGTACATGACGACGACGAAATCCGCCATTTCGGCGATAACGCCGAGGTCATGGGTGATGAACATGATGGACGAATTGATCTTGTCCTTCAGGTTGCGGAGCAGGTCGAGGATCTGAGCCTGAATGGTAACGTCGAGCGCGGTGGTGGGCTCGTCTGCGATAATGACCCTGGGGTTGCAGGCAAGCGCCATTGCGATAACGACACGCTGACGCATACCGCCGGAGAGCTCGTGCGGGAACATCTTGTAGACGCCCTCGCTGTTTGCGATGCCGACCATTTCGAGGAGCTCGATCGTGCGCTCCTTCATCTGGTGCTCGGTCATGTGGTCCACATTGTGCAGCTCAAGGACCTCTTCGATCTGTTCGCCGATACGGAAAACAGGGTTCAGAGCGGTCATGGGCTCCTGGAAGATCATGGACACGACGTTGCCGCGGATCTTCTGCATCGCGGAGTTCGGCGCCTTGGTGACGTCGTACGCCTTGTCGCCGAGGTTCAGGCGGATCTCACCGGATGCGACCTGGCCCTGAGGGCGCTGCAGAAGCTGCATCAGCGAGAGGCTGGTTACGGATTTGCCGCAGCCGGACTCGCCTACGACGCCGACGGTCTTGCCGATCGGGACGTTGAAGCTCACGCCGTCAACGGCCTTTACGGTGCCGGCATCGGTATAGAAATAGGTATGAAGATCGTCGAATTCGACCGCATTCTTCGGGTCGTGCATAGTGGTAAGATATTCGCTTTCGGGAACGTTCTTACGCTTACGCTTTTTTTCGAATTCGTTCGTGATCTTACGGTTCTCCTTGGAGATCCTTCTGGCCTCCTTGGCGGAGAGATAACCGACTTGTTTTTTCTTTGCCATGACTTATCCCTCCTTATCTCTTCATCTTCGGGTCGAACGCGTCCCTGAGACCGTCGCCGACGAGGTTGAAGGCAAGAACGGTCAGCAGCAGCAGCGCGCCGGCGGGGATCCAGATGAACCAGTAGTTGGTGAGAACGTAGGTGTTGTTGACGTCATTGATGATGTTGCCCCAGGATGCGTACGGGAACTTGACGCCCAGGCCGAGGAACGAAAGCGAAGCCTCGGTGATGATGACGCCGCCCATACCCATGGTAACGGAAACGATGATCTGGGGGATGACGTTCGGGATCAGGTGCTTGAAGATCCTGCGGGAGACCCTGATACCGCCGGCTTCGGTCGCAGTCATGAACTCCTGCTCACGCAGCGAGAGGATCTGACCGCGGATAAGCCTTGCCATGCCGGGCCAGTTGAGGAAGCCGAGGATGAGCATCAGGTACAGCATGCGGAGCGACGGATCGACGTTCAGAGCATCCATTGCCGCACCGAGGATGATCAGGATAGGCGTGGAGGGGATGCAGTAGAAGATATCGACGATACGCATGATGAGCTGGTCGACCCACTTGCCGAAGTAGCCGGCGAGACCGCCCATGATCATGCCGAGGAAGGTGCCGATGAACTCAACGATGATACCGATGACGAGCGAGATACGGCCGCCGTACATAAGACGGGTGAGCATATCCATGCCGTGACGGTCGGTTCCGAGGGGATGTTCCAATGACGGAGAAGCGTACTTATCGTATACGCGGGTGGGCTCCGCCTGCTTGATCTGCCACTGCTTGACGTCGGGACGATACTCGATCAGATACGTGCGTGCTTCGCCGTCCTCACCGGTGAAGGTAAAGGTCTCTGCGCCGGCTTCCAGCTCTTCGACCAGCTCCTCCTGGAACTGACGGGAGAGGAAGATGTCGGGTGAGATGGCGTTGACGATATAGCGGCTGATGAAAGCGACGTCCTTGTCGCCTTCAACGACTCCGCCGCCTTCATCGACGGTGTAGGTCTTGCCGTCCACCGTGAAGGAACCGGTGTTGTTCGCGTATGCGCGAAGCGCCTCAAGCGTGAACTCATAGCTGAGCGTCTGGCCTGCGATGCTGGACTTGACGGTGTCGGTAAACGCGATACCGAGGTCGCTTCCGTCGGCGTTCGTGACGCGGTAGAAGCCTTCACCCTCCTGGATGATGCCGTAGGTGACGTTGAGCCAGGTGAATTCGGTCTCACCCTTATTGTTGGCGCGAATGAGCTGTGCCTGGATGTCCGCACGGAAATCCTGACCGGGGGCGGACATATAGCGGAACTCCTCGTTCATAACAGCGCCGGCGTAGGGCTTGTTGAGGTATTCGGTGGTGTAGAACTGCTGGTTCTCGCCGTAGGGGGTAAGAATACCGCCGATGAACGAGAAGACAAACATGAAAGCGAGGATACAGAGGCCGACAACGGCGATCCTGTTCCTGAAGAAACGCTTTGCGACCATCGCGCCTGGTGAAAGGACCTTGACGCGGCGATCGTCGTTCAGCGAAAACTGCTCTTTCTTTTCGGAAGCGGCTTCATTGACGGAGTTGTTTTTCATTTCATTCTCTTTACTCAATTCAGTCTCCTCCCCTCTTAAGCAAGTCTTACGCGCGGGTCAACGACCGCGTACAGGATATCCGCGATCAGGTTGCCAAGCAGCGTCAGGATCGCGAGGAATGCCAGATAGAACATGGAGAACGGTATGTCACCGCTGATCATGGCATTGTAAGAAATGTAGCCGATACCGGGGAGCGAGAACATCGTTTCGGTAAACAGAGCACCGGAGAAAAGACCCGGCAGCGAGCCGCCGACGATGGTTACAAGGGGGATCAGGGTGTTGCGGAAAGCGTGGTGATAAATGACCTTCTTTTCGGAAAGACCCTTCGCTCTTGCGGTACGGATATAATCCGCATTCAGGACCTCCAGCATATTGGTGCGGGTGTAACGCATCAGACCGCCGATGCTGATGATAACGAGCGTCGTGATCGGCAGGACAAGGTGCCAGGCGCGGTCAAAGAACTGCTGGACAGGCGTCATCTGGTTGTAGGTCCTGCTGAAAAGGCCCGTGAGGGGGAACAGACCCATCATGCTTCCCGTTGCGGGATCGGGGATCTGTATCTTTATGCAGAACACAAGCTTCAGAAGAGCAATAAAGAAGAACGTTGGCAAAGAAATGAATGCCAATGCCAAAATGGATATCGTGTAGTCCGTTTTGGAATACTGCTTCGTTGCTGCGATAATGCCGAGGGGTATAGCGATTATCAGCTCAAGGATCATGGTGATAACGCCCATTTCGAAGCTCAGCCAAACGACTTCGTTGAACTTGTCAATAACGGGCACTGTGTATTTCCAGCTGTCGCCGAAATGGCCGGTGAAGAATTCACCTAACCAGCCGATATAGCCGGGGATGATGCCTTTATCGAGGCCATACATGGCGTTCAGCTGGTCCAACCACTCCTGATAGGACTTCGAGCCGGGCTGCTGTGATTTCTCGCGAGCGATCGTTTCAACGTATGAAGAAGGCAGACAGCGGAGCACCGTGTAGATGATCAGCATAACGAAGAAGAAGATGATCACTGCAAGCAACAGACGTTTTATAATGTATTTGCGCACAGGCAAACCCTCCGTTCAATTGTAGTGGGAGCGCAGGCGGCTGCATCAGCAGCTTTCGACCTGTAAAAATGCTTGCCACCGCATATCGAGGAACAGCAAGCGTGCTGTCGATCGATATACAGCGGCGATTTTGCCCTGCGGCCCGAAGGCCGCAGGGCAATTGCTTTTGTGGGCCGACGCCCGGTTAAATTAGTTCATCTTGAGGTTCTGCAGCTCTGCCATCCAGCCATAGAAGGTGGTGATGTCGGGAGTTACAGTGTCAAGGTTGACGCGCTCAGTGCTGAAGAGGATAGCGTTCTGGCGCTGATAGACGGGAACTTCGCATGCCCAGTCGATGACCTTATCGAGGCAGGCCTTGTACATCTGCTTACGATAGTTCTGGTCGGTGGACTGACGAGCTGCCAGGATGAGCTGGTCGAGCTCGGGATCAGCGATGCAGTACATGTAGCTGGAACCGCCCTGAGCAGGACCACCGTTGGCGTTCTTCTTGGAGGTAGCGCCGATGGGGCCGTTTGCTGCGTCGGAGTAGTAGATCTGATACATGTCGGGATCAACGGTTGCGCCCCATGCAGCTGCCCACATATCAACCTGGTTAGCATCGAGGTTATCCCAGAGGTCGGCGCTGTTGGAGAGGTCGTTGATGATGAGGTTCATGCCGATGGTGGCAAGAGCCTTGTTGGACTCGTTGAGGATCATGAAGGACGGATGGTCGCCGATACCGTCAGCGGGGATCCAGAACTTGTATTCAAGCGCTGCGCCCTCGGGTGCTGCGGTGAGCTTGCCATCCTCAACGGTGTAACCAGCTGCCTCGAAGAAGCCGAGAGCTGCCTGGAGGGCTGCTGCGTACTTCTCTTCAGCGGTCATGCCGGAGGTGTAGATCGGGTCGCCGTTCACGTCAGTGGAGAAAGCGATCTGATAGCCATCATCTGCCGGACGGGGTGCTGCCCAGCTGGTGTTGGAGATGGGGTAGTTGATGACGGATGCACGATCGCCATAGTAGGAGTCGATAGCAACGTCACGATATACGGAGTAGATGGTCGCGAATGCACGACGGAGGTTCTTGGAAGCATCGGAACCTGCATCGCCGCCAACGCTCATACGGATGGCGTTGATGCCGATGTAGCCGTAGCCGAGGTTGTCAACGGTGTTGGTGGTGATGACGGGGCCGGTGAGGCTGCCGCCGTTGTAGTCCTCGATCTGCTTGATGTTGTCGGTGGAGAAGGTAGGATCGGAGATATCGCAGGTACCGGTCACGATACCGTTGAGCTTATCGCCGTCGTTCAGGGTCTCGAGGAAGTTGACGTACTTGGTGTAGGGGCAGCCGAGGAAGTAGGTCTCGTTTGCCTCGAAGTTGACAACGCCCTGCTCGAACTTGATGTACTTGTAGGGACCAGCGCCCATGGGCTTGGTGGTAACAGAACGGACATGACCGAGGTCGCCCTTGTCGAAGCCGAACTTGTTGTTGTCGTAGTCATACTTTTCCTTCTCGCCATAGTAGTGCATGGGAGCGAGGGTAACGCCGAGCTGATAGATAGCGGTAGCATCGACCTCGGTGAGGACAACACGCATGCTGTAATCGCCGGTCTTCTGGATGCCTTCGATGTGATCAGCGGATTCGCCGGTCTGAACACCGAGGAGGTAGTCGTTGTAGTCTTCCATCATATCCCAGAGGGTGGTGGAAACAGCTTCGCCCTGCATGGAGGTGAGGTCGTCGCCGTAGGTATCCTTCAGCGCCTGCCAGCAGTCTTCATAGGTAGCATCGTCAGCAACGTCGAAGTTCCAGAACTGGAAGCATTCAGCGGGAGTACCGCCATTGGGGAAGGAATCAGCGTAAGCTTCGCCGTATTTTGCATAGATCTCCTCACCGAGCTTTTCTGCCCAGGCGGGACCGGCAGTCTCAACGGAATTCCAGAACTTGGTCTGAGTTTCCTCATCCCAGTGCTCGAAATCGGTATTCTCACGGCCGGCTTTGATGAGCAGGTCGAGGAGGTTTTCCATACCGGAACGATACTCTTCCATGCCGAGGATGGGCTGTGCGAAGAGGGTGCTGGAGCCATCATAGGTGGGGTCGCAGAGGACGTACATCGTGAAGATAGCGTCATCAATGGTGACAGGCTCACCGTCGGAGAAGGTGATGTCATCACGCATGGTGAAGTCATAGTAGACGGTGCCGTCTGCGTTCTCGGTGATCTCCAGGTCAGCAGGACCATAGTAGGTATAGTCGGTGCCGTTGAAGTTAATGGTCTCGCCCTCGATGCCCTTGGTGATGATGGCGCCGGTACGATCGCTGGTGAGGAGGCCGATCTGGGTCATGCCCTGAACGTCCTGGTCATAAGCGGTCTGAGCGAAGAAGGGGGAGAACTTGCTGCTGAAGGGGCTGTAGCCGACGACAAGGGTCTTGTCTTCAGCGACTCTGGGCTCCTTCGTGGGCTCCACCGGAGTGTCGCTCTCGGTGGGAGCGGTGGTCTCGTTGCCGGGCTTGGTGGTCTCGGTGGGTGCCGGGGTGTTTTCGCCGATGGGCTTACCGGTGCAGGCAACCAGCGCGAGGGCCATGACGACAGCAAGGACGAGTGCAAGAATTCTCATTGCTTTTTTCATCTTGGTTCCTCCTAAATAGATTTTGGGATGGTTTAGAAAAACGGACCTTGCATATCCGTAATTCACTTAGTTTGCGGGAGACTGTTCTCCCAGGTCCTGCGGGGCGGTCTCCCCCGCTGCTTCGGCGGGCTCTTCTCCGACGGACGGGAAGACGCCGTCATCCTCCGCCTGAGCTTCGGTCTTCGCCTCGCTCGCGGTCTTTAATACGACGGACCACTTCTCGTGCTCGACGCCCCTGCGGAGCTGGAACGCGGCTGCGGCGATCACTCCGTGGAGCAGCAGCGCTGCGGCCGAAGCGACCGGCTTTTCGGCAAAGCCGTTGAGGCAAAGGTAGACGATGTTTGCGAGCACACAGGCCAGCGCCGAGTAAAATGCGACCGGGGCGCGGTTCGGGATGGCCTTGACCGTCTTTTCGTAGACGTATTCCCTAAGCTCGCTGCCGCCTGCTGCCAGGCGGATCGCCGCCCACGCCGTGATGAACACGGCGACGAGTTCGATGATGAAGAACGGAACAACGTAGAAGTTGTTGTACCCGAGCATCGAGGGCGCCGGTATGCAGCCGATCGCGACTGCCGATGCGCACATCATCGCGGTGAGCACGATGACCCTCTGCCGCTCGGTTTTGTAGGGAACGCTGCCTTCGTAGACGTGAACGTTGCCCATGTAGGAGTACTGGCCGCTGTCGTCCGCCTTGAAGTCGTTCAGAAACGACCGTCTGCCCCTGCGCTTTTTCTGCGGTTTATCTGCCATATCACTCGATACCGGTCAGATCGAAGTTCTCGAGCCATTTGCCTGCGGCTTCGCAGACGCCTCTCAGACAGCTCTCGTCGAACGGGGTGGTAAGGCCGGCGTTCTTCAGCAGCTCGGTGAAGGTGCGGCTGCCGCCCTGGACGGTGTACGCCATGTAGTACTGCCAGGCGTTTTTCATATCGGCCTGGATCATTGCCCAGAACTCGAGCGACACTGTCTGCGCGAGGCAGTAGTCGATATAGTAGAAGGGGCTCGAGTAAATGTGGTGCTGGCGCTGCCAGCCCTCGCCCTCGCTGTAGAACGGGATCTCGCCGTCGAGCTTCATCCAGGGCATGTATACGCCGAGCAGGCGCTTCCACTCCGCGTGGCGCTCTGCCGGGGTGAGCTCCGGCTTTTCATAGACGACGTGCTGGAAATGATCTACCAGCGTGCCGTAGGGGATGAAGGTGATGGCGCCGGCAAGGTGGCTGTAGAGGAACTTGCGCTCGTCCTTCCCAAAGAAGCCGCCCGCCCACGGCCACGCGAAGAACTCCATGCTCATGGAGTGGACCTCGCAGGCTTCCATGCTGGGCCATGCGCAGTCGATCGGGACACGCTTGCGGTTGAGCCAGTATTCGAAAGCATGACCGGCCTCGTGGGTCACGACCTCAACGTCGCCCTGAGTGCCGTTGAAATTAGCAAAAATGAAGGGAACTTCGTAATCCGCAATGCCGGTGCAGTAGCCGCCGGACTGCTTGCCCTCGGTGGAGAGCACGTCCATAAGCTCGCAATCGAGCATGGTGCGGAAGAACTCGCTGGTTTCGGGAGAAAGCTCATCGTAGAACTTTTTGCCCTGGGCAAGGATATCGTCCGCAGTGCCTACGGGGCGGGGATTGCCGCTCCTGAAGCTGAGCGCTGCATCCGCAAAGCTGATCGGATAGGTCTTGCCGAGGCGCTTTGCCTGCTCGCGCATGATCTTATCCGCAAGGGGCACGAGGTATTTGACGACCGCGGCGCGGAACGCTTCGACGTCGGTCTTGGTGTAGCAGTTGCGGCCCATGCGATAGTAGCCGAGCGTGGTGTAGCCCTCGTAGCCGAGCTTTTTGCCCATCGTGTCGCGCAGATGGACGAGCTCGTCGTAGATGCCGTCAAGCTTTGCCTGATTATCCTTGTACCACTGACCTTCGGCCTTCCATGCGGCGAGGCGGCGCTCGTCGCTGCTGTCGGTCTTGAAGGGAGTGAGCTGGGAAAGCGTGTAGATATTGCCCTCAAAGGGGATCTGCGCGGAGGCGAGGAGCTTTTCGTACTCCACGGTCAGCTCGTTTTCCTTTTGAAGCTCCGGGATGATCTCCGGCGAGAAGGCTTTGAGCTCTATCTCCGCATTCACAAAGATAATGTCTCCGAATTCGTTTGAAAAATCCGCCCTGAAAGGACTTTCGAGCATTGCCATCGTCCAAAGCTGGGAATACTCCTGAAGCTCCGGCGTGAAGCTGTTCCAGAAACTGACCTCGCCGTCGTAGAACTCATCGCGAGTGTCGATGGAATGGCGAATATTTGCAAGCTCCGCCATGGTCATGGTGCTCTTATACGCCTGCTCCTTTTCCATAAAGACGGCGCGGGCGGCTTCGTAGCTGTCTGCCTTCCTGAGCTGCTCTGTCAATTCCGCGAACCTTGCCTTGACGGTTTCGGCGTCGGGACGAATGTACTTCATCTCGGAAAACTTCACGGCGATACTCCTTCAAAACGGATAATCCGGCGATTTTTGCTGCGTTTCCGCGTTGACATTTTGCATGTATACGGACGCGAACACGGATTTCGACTCTTTATACCATAATATTGTACCACATCAGCGCCCGGACTGCAATAGTTTTTTCTAAAACTTTTGCCATTTGAGCCGAAGCGGGGAGTTTCTTCATATTATATTCATAATAATCGTTCCCGCTTGCCCGCGCACTGCGCCTTTCAGTAATATAACGAATGAGAAGGCCGCCCGGTTTACCGATTTTCGGTTCCTGCCGGCATTACGGCGCAGAAAAAGCTGGCATATTCCCCTGCCCCGCGCGGGCGCATCAGGCAAGGGCGCCGAGAAGCAGGCGGAGCAGAAGACCGCCGAGCCCGAACGAGATGAGATTGGCGAGCATGATGAGGAGGAACAGCCTGCCCGAGCGGCCGAAGGCAAGCGCGCAGACCGCGTATTCGACGGCGAGCACGCCGAGCTCCAGCGCGAGCACTGCCGGCACGGTGTACGGCAGAACGTATCTCAGGAGCAGATTGAGCGTGAGGTTGGTGACGATATTCACACAGACGATCACCGCGATCTGCTCCCCCTTGCGATAGCCGCACAGCGCGAAAAAGCCCGTTTCGATGAGCACGGTCAGCGCGCAGGCGAGCAGTATGCTCATTTTTGTTTCCTCTTGCGAATGATCAGAATGACGAGGACCGCCGCGGCTATCAGGCCGACGCCGATCGCGAGGCAGAGCTGCCAGGCGCCGGAGCTGTAGATTATCGGGCTTGGCACGGCGGGGATATCCGCAAGGGCGGGCGCCGAGAGTGCGGCCGCAATGCACGGCATAACGAGCAGGAGCATTTTTTGAATCGATTTCATAGGATCATCCCTTTCGGCGTTATCAGAAGATCGAGCTGCAGGCGAGCAGGCCTGCATACAGTATGAAAAGCGTGACAAGGACCGCGGCGGCCGCCATCGCGAACGCGAGCAGCGTTTTGAGCAGCAGCTTCCACGAATACCCGAAGGCGACGCCGAGCAGTGCGAAATCCATCAACACAGCGAGCGGCAGAGCCCAGAGCAGGGAAAGATTGAACAGGTTCAGATATACGAGCGCGACTGCCGCAAAGGCGATCATGATGGAAACGATGCCGGCGCAGAGCGTAATGCCGAAATGCAGCTTGCCGCGATAGCCGAGGATAACGAGCGCAAGCGCCGTCAGCGGGGCGAGTATGAGCGCGGACTCAAGGATTGTGATTTCCATTCAGCAGCCTCCCGGTCGTCACTTTCTTTTCTTGGAGCGGACGAGGCAGACGATCAGCACGGCAAGCGCGATCACGAGCACGCCGATTATCAGGAACGGAAGCCAGTCGCTGTTCCTTTCGATGAAGTTCGGCGCAGGCGCGTCCGCCAGGGCAGGAACCGCAAACGCGGCGAGAACGAGCGGCAGGGTCGACAGAAGGAGTTTTTTCAGCGATTTCATATTTCAGCCTTTCTTTGCGCGAAGCAAGCTTTATTGTTTCTTGTTGCGCTTTTTTATTCTGCTAATGATAAATAACAGTATAATAATAACGATAATGAGAACAGCAAGAAAAAAATACGGCAGCATTACCGGCGTCAAAGCGTGTAACGGCCCATAGACAACGTCAGCATGCACAGGCACGGTGAGCGCGGCGAGAACGAGTGGGAATACTGTCAGCAGGAGTTTTTTGATCGGTTTCATATCAGTTCCTTTCCTCGCGCTCAGACTGCTTTTCGGCAGCTTTTTTTCTTGCGCGAACGACGATCACGGTCAGCACCGCGGCGGCGATAACGGCGGCGCCGGCGATGAGCCAGCCCAGCCAGCCGTTCGATTCTGCCGGCTCCGGGTTTACCCTTTCAACATCCACGATGTCCGACATGACGGAGCGGACCGAGACAAGAGGGAGCGCGGCAAGCGCCGGAAGCGTGTTTTTATTGATTTTCATTGGCTTTCTCCTTTCTTGACTTGGGAGGGATATGCCTCAGTTTAAGCATTGCATAGGAAATCAGTATCGCGGCGAGGCCAAAGAGGAAGCTGATCAGCACCAGCACGGAGAGCTTTCCGCCGGAGAGGGTCATCATCCGGCCGGCGATGGTCCCCGGCCACAGCGCTGACGCCGCAAGGCCGAACGCAAAGCCCGGCTGATCCGGCATTGCGAGGAAGAGCAGGTAGAGCGTCACGGGCATTGTGAGGTTGAGCGCGAACTGGCCGACGAGCGATGGCGCCATGTATTTGGTGGCAAACGCGATGAGCAGCGCCGCGACCGGTATGGAGATCATTGCGGTGTATCTTGCGCCGATCCTGTCCGCAATGAAGCCGCCCGCCGTCTTACCCGCAAACACGCAGGCGGTCAGCGCGAGCGCCGAAAGCGCGGTGGTATTCCACGGGAAGCTTACGGCCGTCCCGCCGATCGCACGGACGGCGACTGCGGCGGTCAGGAGCAGCATGGGGATGAGGTTGAGCTTTCGCCCGCCCTCCCCCGCTTCCAGGGGATCAAGGTCGAGCCCGGGTTCATCCTCCCAGCGGAAGGTCAGCGGGAGCAGTATCGCCGCGAAGAGCAGCGGGATAGCGAAATAGACGCCGAGCTCCGGGAAGAGCGTTCCGAGCGTTAAGCCGATCGCGCCGGGAGCCACGAAAACGCCGAGCGGGCCTGCCATGCCGTTGCTCACTTCAAGCGTCATCGTGCCGCTCGCAACGTGAAAAACGCTGTTGCCCGCGCCGATCAGGATGACCTTTATGATCGGCGGCAGAGGCAGAGCGAAGCCGAGGACCACCGTGATCATCGCCAGCGACGAGGAAAGAGCGTGTTTTTTGACCCGGTCGGCGATGATGCCGACAAGGCACTGCGATGAAAATGCGAGCGTGTTGTAGATCAGGATCAGAACGGCAAGGTTCTCCTCCTGCCCGAGCGCGCCGAAAAGCGTCGAGGCGCAGAGTGCGTCAACGAGCAGATGTGCAGCGGAATTGATCAGAAGCAGCATAGTATCACTCCAATCATGCTCCTATAATTATATAACGGTCCTGCGGAGGATCCGGTTAGTTCATTCTGCGAAAGCGCCGTCCTCGGCTTCGGAAAAGACATCGCCTTCAAGCATCAGCACGTCCGCGATCGGTATCGCGGCGCCGTCCTCGAGCAGGAGCTTTCGTTCGTAGCCGTCGATGCGGCGAACGACGCCTGTTCTGCTCACGAAAGCGCCGCCCTGCTTTTTTTCATCCTGCAAAAAGTACGTGATCGTGATCTCCGGGCGGGATGCGAGCTCCGCTTCGAGCAGGCGCAGCCGCCTGTCCAAAAGCTCGAGCGCGTCCTCGCGAAGCTCCGGCCGGTCGTCCGTCACGCGCGCCGTTTCGCGCACGGCGTCGTCGTAACCGGTCAGCGCGGCAAAGGGCAGGAACTGCGCCGCGCGGTCGTGGAGGCTCATCTGAGGACGTTTATCCGAAACGTGATGCGGAAGAGCAATGATGTCGTCGTAGCGGCTCATGCCTTATGCCCTCCGATCTGGTCGTTTCGCTCCTTGGCCGTCGCGCCGTCCTTGAGGCTGACGCCCTTCAGTATCGCGTTCTTGCCGTATTTTTTCTTTATGCCGATCAAGGCCTGCTGCATCTTTTTCTCGGTCTCCTGCTCGGCTTTCTGCTTTTCGCGTTCCCTGTCCCGCGCTTCGTAATCGGTGAAAAGATCGAGCTGTTCGGGGCCGTTCTCCTTTTTCGCGGCGTCCGCCTCGGTCAGCAGGCGGTTTGCGGTGACTGCAAGCCTTCGGATCAGCAGATCCGGATCGGCTGCCCGTTCGAAGGCCTCCGAGGCGGCTTCCACGATCTTCTTTGATGATGACGTGAATCCGCCGAGGTTTGCGGTGCCCTGTGAATACTTCGGAACGTCCCTGCCGTAGCGGTCGGCAGTGGTCTCGCCCGAAAAGCGCTTTTTGCGCTCCGGATCGGAAAGGTTCTCCGCATCGTAGGCGATGCTGACGCCGATCTGGTCGGTGACGAGCCCTTTTTCAACGAGGTCGAGCGAGAGCGCGTCCGCCATCTCGGAAATGACTATCGCGGCTTTGTCCTTTTCGTACGGAGTTTTCAGCACCTGACCGGAACCGAGGCTGTTTGCGGCGGGTTTGAACGCCTTGATCGCTTCCACCGTGGTCGGCTCCCAGCCCCAGGCGTGATCGATGAGCAGTTCCGCGTTTTTGCCGAAGAGCTTGTAGAGCAGATCCTCGTTTTTGATGGAGCATCTTGCGATATCGCCCATCGTCATGAGGCCGCGGGATTCGAGCTTGCTTGCGTATCCGTACCCGATGCGCCAGAAATCGCGCAGCGGACGGTGCTCCCAAAGCGTCTTTCGGTAGCTCATCTCGTCGAGCTCCGCGATGCGGACGCCGTTTTCATCGGCGGGGATATGTTTTGCGACTATGTCCATCGCGACCTTGGCGAGGAAGAGGTTCGTCCCGACGCCCGCCGTGGCCGTGATGCCCGTGCTTTCGAGCACGTCGAGTATTATCTTCATCGTGAGCTCGCGCGGGCTCAGCTTGTAAACGCCGAGATAGTTCGTGACGTCTATGAACACCTCGTCGATCGAATAGACCACGACGTCCGCAGCGGAAGCGTACTTGAGGTAGATGTTGTAGATCCTGGTGCTGTAATCTATGTACAGCGCCATGCGCGGTCGGGCGATAAGGAATTCAAGCTCGAGAGCGGGATCGGCGGCGAGCTCCGAAAGAAAGTGGGACTTGCCCGAAAAGGGCTTTCTGCGGTTTTCGTATCTGCGCTGCTCGTTTATCGCTGCGACCTTCTGCTTGACTTCGAAAAGGCGTGGACGGCCGGGGACGCCGAGGCTTTTCAGGGACGGGGAGACGGCGAGGCAGATCGTCTTGTCGGTGCGGCTTTCGTCCGCGACGACGAGATTGGTGTTCAGCGGATCGAGGCCGCGCTCGCG
This sequence comes from Clostridia bacterium, assembly GCA_017525875.1. Lineage (GTDB taxonomy): Bacteria > Bacillota > Clostridia > Christensenellales > CAG-138 > PeH17. The sequence goes on from JAFXSG010000008.1 coordinate 74,351, forward strand.
GCATTCGACCGATGCGTAGAACGATTTGAGGTCTATCGCGATATAAATGCGCTGCACCCTGCCCCATCCTTTCTTATACTTATTCCGGCGCCCGTGCTGAGCCGGGTCCCTGCTTATTCCGATCCCGCAAGCGTGCGGATCGCCGTTTCTATCGCCCTCGCGGAATCCTCAATGCTCATTGAAGGCATTGGAGCGCTTTGGCGCGCCGCCTGCTCCGGAGCGAACGGGATATGGATGAACCCCGCGCGGATCGGCAGCGCTTCCTCTTCTATATAGTGGAGCACGCCGTACATGAGCTGATTGCAGACGAAGGTGCCCGCCGTGTTTGAAATGACCGCCGGGACGCCTTCGGCCCTGATCGCGTCGACTATGCGGACGATCGGGAGCGTGGAGAAATACGCGGCAGGAGCGTCCTGTTCAATGAGCTCTTCGATGGGGCGATTGCCCTCGTTATCCGCGATGGAGGCGGAATTGATATTGATCGCTACGCGCTCGACGCTGACCGCGCTCCTGCCGCCGGCCTGACCGATCATCAGCACGGCGTCCGGCTTTTCACTGCGAATGGCATTGACGACCGTTTCGACAGAGCGCACGAAGACCGTCGGCACTGTGAGCTTCACGACCTCGGCGCCGCAGGCGTTTGCGGGAATGAGCCCGACGGCTTGCTGCGCGGGATTCGTTTTTTCGCCGCCGAAGGGATCGAATGCAGTGAGCAGGAGCTTCATATCGGGTTCCGCCTTCCGTTCAGTGTTGATATCGGAGGAACTTTCTCCACGGATATTATACCATATCGCTGCCGTTGCCGCAACGAGGAAGGCAACCGCGCTGTGCATTTCCCCGTATTGCGCGAACAGCCGCTTTGCGGTATAATAAGGGCTTGAGAACAGAGCTGCGGAGGCAAATATGCGCGATACGCAAATACTGAAAAACAGGTTTTATGAACTCTACGGCGCGGAGCCGGAGGTCGTTTCCTTTGCGCCCGGCCGTGTGAACCTTATCGGCGAGCACACCGACTACAACGGCGGGCACGTTTTCCCCTGCGCGCTTGAAATGGGCATCAGCTGCGCCGCACGCAGAAGGGATGATGAAGTTCTGCGTTTTTTCTCGATGGATATCGAAAAAGCGGGCGTTATCGAAACGCGGCTTTCCGCACTTTGCCCGCTTTCTGTACACAGATGGACGGCATACCCCGAGGGCGTTATCCACGCGATTATCCAGGCGGGCTATGATATCCCCTGCGGCGCGGACTTCGTTTTCTGCGGCGACATCCCGTCGGGCATGGGGCTTTCGTCCTCCGCGGCGCTCGAGGTCGCGACAGGAGCTGCCGTTTCCGCTCTTTTCGGCCTCGGCATTTCGAACACGGAGCTTGCGCTGATCGGCAAAAGCGCGGAAAACGGCTACGTGGGCGTGAACTGCGGGATCATGGACCAGTTTGCCTCCGCTATGGGTAAAAAGGATCACGCTGTTTTTCTTGACACCGCAACGCTTGAATACAGTTATGCGCCGCTCGAGCTCGGGGACGCGGAGCTTGTGATCGTCGACAGCGGCGTGAAGCACTCGCTCGCGGGCTCGGCGTATAACGACCGCAGGCGCGAATGCGAGCAGGCGCTCGATGCGCTCAAGTCAGTGACGAAGCTCAATGCGCTCTGCGACCTCTCGCCCGATGAATTCGAGCGGTACCGGGACGCGATCGGCGACCCTGTCTGCAGGAAGCGGGCAAAGCACGCGGTCTGCGAAAACGCAAGGACGCGCGAAGCGCTTGCGGCGCTTGACAGCGGAGAGCTCGAGGCGTTCGGCAGGCTGATGAACGAATCGCATATCTCCCTGCGCGACGACTACGAGGTGAGCTGTCCGGAGCTCGATATCCTGACCGGGCTTGCGTGGAGCGTTGAAGGCGTTATCGGAGCGAGGATGACCGGAGGCGGTTTCGGCGGCTGCATGATCGCGATAGTTCGGGGTGACGCGGTCGATGATTTTACCGGGACCGTACGCGAAGGTTATCTTGAACGCACCGGGCTTGAGGCCCGCTTCATCACGGCAAAGCCCGGCGACGGAGCGCATATCATCAAAGACTGAGCTTTTATCAGCAAAAAATATCCGAAAAAGCGGGATCCATTCCCTTTTTCGGATATTTCTTTTGCTTTTTACGGCGAAATGTATTATACTTATTATATTATAGTCTGCACTGTTCCCGCCCTTAGGACACGGTGAGACAAATCAATCAAGGGGGAAATACCAACATGTCAAAGACCCAAACCACAGAACCGACGACCGCAAAGCCGACGCGCAGGCTCACGAAGAAAGAGATGCGCATCTTTGCCGTCGGTCAGCTCGGCTGGTCGACCCTGAGCGGCATCATCACCGCCTGGCTCGTCACCTTCTATCTGCCCACCTCCGGCGATATCGCAGCCGGCGCTCCGCAGTACCTGCCTTCGGGCCTGATCATTCTCGGCATTCTCACCATTCTTGGCCTCATAAGCTTTATCTGCCGTATCTTCGACGCCGTGACCGACCCGCTGATCGCTTCCCTCTCCGACAGGAGCAAGAACCCGAAGGGCCGCCGCATCCCGTTCATGAAGTTCTCCGCGATCCCGTTTGCGGTCATCACGGTGCTCGTCTTCCTGGCGCCCGTGCGCAGTATCTCCTCGATCAACATCGTTTGGGTGCTTGGCTTCCTTATCCTCTTCTATCTGTTCATGACGATGTACTGCACCCCCTATAACGCGCTGATCTCCGAATTCGGCAAGACGCAGGAGGACCGCATGTATATCTCCACCGCGATCTCCCTCACCTTCTTCTTCGGCACCATGATCGCCTATACTCCCTTCGTGCTGGCAGGCGTGCTCAGAGGCATGGGGCTCGACTTCCCGTGGAGCTACAGAGTCTGCTTCATCGTGCTCGCAGTGTTCGCGCTGATCTGCCTGCTGGTCCCGACCTTCAAGCTAAAGGAAAAGGATTTCGTGGATGCGGAACCGTCCAACTCCAACACGATCAAGAGCCTCGGCAAGACCTTCAAGAACAAGGAGTTCCTGAAGTTCTCCACTTCCGATATCGCTTATTTCATCGCTCTGACCCTTTTCCAGACCGGTCTGCCGTTCTTCGTAAAGGTCTCCATGAAGCTTGATGAAAGCTTTACCATGTATTTCCTCGGCGGCATGACCGTGCTCTCCGCATGCTTCTACCCCATCGTTTCCGGCCTGGTCCGTAAATTCGGCAAGAAGAAGCTGGTCATCACCGGTTTCCTCGGGCTTGCGCTCGCTTACGTCATCACCGCTCTGATCGGCGTTATCCCCGGCTTCACCGGGTTCATCCCGGGCGTGCTGATCTGCGTTATCGCCGCTTTCCCGATGGCTCTGCTGGGCATCATCCCGCAGTCCATCGTTGCCGACGTTGCCGAGGAGGATTCGATCCGCACCGGTGAAAAGCGCGAGGGCATGTTCTTCGCTGCCCGCACCTTTGCAATGAAGATGGGTCAGTCCGTCGCAATGCTCGTTTTCACCTCCCTTGCAGTTCTCGGAACGCAGCAGGATAAGACCAGCAACGACCTTACCGCTTCCCCGATCGGCCTGCGCATCATCGCGATCGTTGCCGTTGCGTTCTGCGTGCTCGGCGCTGTCATTCTCGCCTTCTACAACGAGAAGAAGGTCATGAAGACCATCCACGAAGCGCACGAGAGGGAAGGCATAGAGGAATAACTAAGGGATAGAATAATGGACAGAACAAGCATTATTTTCGGCAACCCGATCGACGCGAAGACGATCAAAAAGGCGGAAAAGGGCAAGCAGAAGTTCATTAAGAAGTTCGGCGACGATCAAAACAAGACCTATCATCTTGGCCTTAAACCCATCGAGGAGATCCCGGAGCTCGGGATCAGCAACCTCGTGCACGCGGAAACGCCGCTCACGCTCCCCGAAAACCCGCTTATCGTGGGCAACATCCGCATGGGCTTTGGTCATTACCGCATCGCGATGGCGATCGCCTCCTGCGCGAAGCACCTGGGCAGGACGCCCGTATGGTTCGACCTGGCTTCCTTCGATGCGACCGGTTCCAAGATGATCCGCCATCAGAACGACCTGTATTCCATGGGTTCCAAGCTTTCGCAGAAGATCGGCCTCTTCAACAAGCTCTTTTGGGAGCCGATGAACAGCGAAGGTTTCCGCAAGATCACCTATAACGCAGCCGATCAGAAGAACGCCGAGCTGCTGGTCCCGCTCTACGGCGACCTGCCCCGTGACGTTCCGTTCGTCGGCACCCACGTCTGGCCGAGCCAGGGCGCAGTGCATGCGGGGCTCACCCATGTTGTGAATGCGATCCCGGACAACTGGCCGATGGGCCTGCATCTTGCCGAGGGCTCGATCCACACCGTACAGACCCCGTTTGCCTATCTGGGCTATAAAAAGCTGAACGGCATGGCTAAGAAACCCCTCAAGGGCATGCCCGACGACGCGCTGCGCTGCGTTGGCCACTATATCGATCACGAGCTCGTTTCAAACGTTGAGCACGACTGCGGGCTGCGCATCGAGCGCCTCGAGAGCGGCGCGCCCATCCGCTTCCTGATGACTGTCGGCGGCGCCGGCGCGGGCGGGGATCTCTACCTCGCCATGGCGAAGCATCTGCTGCCCTATATCAAGGCAGGCAAGGCGGCGCTGATGATCAATTTCGGCGATCATCTCGCTATGTGGGAAGTCTTCAAAAAGCAGCTTCCGGAGCTCACCGAGCAGTGCAGGACCTATTTCGACGATTACGAAGGCCTCAAAAAATGGTCTGAAACGCTTGACGGATCCCGCGAGGGCGGCATCACCGCGTTCTGCCACAAGGATATCTTCGAGGCTGTGTACTCAACGAACCTGCTTATGCGCAAATGCGACGTGCTCATCACGAAGCCCTCCGAGCTGGCGTTCTATCCCGTCCCGAAGCTGATGATGCGCCACATCGGCGGTCACGAAGTCTACGGCGCGATCTATGCGCGCGAGATCGGCGATTCCACCTTCGAGTGCGAGACTGCGCCGGCGCTCTGCGATATGATCGACACTCTGATCAACGACAAGGCGATCCTCAAAAAGCTTTGCGAGCGCATCGTCGAGCTCAAGAACGCGCATTTCTACGACGGCGGCTACGAGGTCGTACGCCTTGCTGTTGAAGGCATTAAATGACGGAAAGGACTTGAAATGCACTCTCCCGTTAATTACAGCTGCGTTATCCGCACCGCAAATGACAGGTTTGAAAGCAGCGGCGAGATCGAATACGCTCCCCTTCCCGGCGGGGGCAGGAGCAGTACGCTCTTTGTTTCCGAAACGGTCGACGACGTCATCGAGTCGGCCGAGCTGACGATCAAGCTCCGCGCTGCGGACGCAATGATCTTCATGAACGGCTTCCAGACCTGGACCTACTGCCCGGAATACACCGCCAGGGACAGGATCCGCGGTCTTCACGGCCTGCCCAAGGCGATCGTGAACGCCTGGTCGCTGGATCGGTACGGAGATTATCACTTTGTGGATTATCCCAATAAAAAGGGCATCCTCCACGGCGAGTCCTACTGCTACTTCCGCACGGGTGAGAAGTTCCTGCTGATCGGTTCGGTAAGCGAGCAATACGGCTATACTCTTTTCCGCTACGATGCGAATACCGAAACGCTGACCGTCCGGCGCGACTGCGAAGGTCTGCGTGTGAACGGCAGCTTCCCCGCTTTCCGGCTTTTCATCGCCGAGGGCGGCGAGGATGAGGTGTTTGACGCATGGTTTGCCGCAATGGCCGTGAAGCCCATCACGACAGAGCGCATCGCCGGTTATTCAAGCTGGTACAACCGCTATGAGGACATCACCGAAAAGAGCATTCACGAGGATCTCATAGGCTGCGCGAAGGTCATGAAGAGCGGCGATCTGTTCCAGATCGACGACGGCTGGGAACCCGCGGTCGGCGATTGGCTCGAGCCCGATAAGATCAAATTTCCCAACGGCATGAAGGCCGCTGCGGACGCGATCCACGAAAGGGGCTATAAAGCCGGGCTATGGCTGGCGCCTTTCGTCGCGAAGAAGGATTCGGCGCTGGTGAAAGATCACCCCGACTGGCTGCTCCTTCATAACGGCGAGCCCTGGCTCAACGGCTCCAACTGGGGCGGCTTCTATTCGCTGGATATCGACAAGCCGGAGGTCGTTCAGTACGTTGAGCAGGTGTTCTCACGCGTGTTCGACACCTGGGGTTTTGACCTTGTGAAGCTCGATTTCCTTTACGGCGCCGCGCCTTTCGGCACCGGGAACGAGACCCGCGCCGGCAGGATGATCCGGGCTATGAAGCTGCTGCGCCGTGTATGCGGCGAGCACCCGATCCTCGGCTGCGGCGTGCCCGTCATGCCGGCATTCGGCCTTGTGGAGTACTGCCGCGTAAGCTGTGACGTCGGCCTCGATTGGGACGACAAGCCCTGGATGCGCCTTACTCACCGCGAGCGCGTTTCCACGCGCCAGGCGATGGGCAATTCGGTCTTCCGCCGCCAGCTGAACGGCCGCGCTTACCTCAGCGATCCGGACGTTTTCTTCCTGCGCGAGGACAATATCAAGCTGACCGCAGAGGAAAAGCAAAAGCTCAGCACGCTCAACGCGATCATCGGCGGCGTACTTCTGACCTCCGACAACATGGGCAATTACGGCCCCGGGCAGCTGAGCCGCTACGGTGAACTGCTCGCGCTCAGGGATGCGAAGGTCACCTGCGTTGACGTTGCAGGCCGGGAGATCACCGTCAGCTATGAGCTGAACGGCAAAACGAACAAGTTCAGCTTCAAGTGATCCACTCTATAATGCAAAAGGATCCCGCGGAAAACTCCGCGGGATCCCTTTTTATGCGGTTTATTCGGTTCGGTTTTCGGCTTTTACGGTGAAGGCAAGCTCAAGCTTTTCGCCGTTTTCGGCAGTCAGAATGAGCCTGGCTTTTCCGCTGCCGCCGGAGGTGCGGACGAAGGTGCCGCCCATGCCCCCCCTGAGGATCGCGGTCTCCGGCCCGATGATGCGGATCGGGCCTTCGGTCGAGAGCCGTACGGCGCCGCCCGCGAACGGGAGCACGTTCCCGTTCTGATCGCGCATAGTGATCCGCACGAGCGCCGCGTCATAGGTCGCGCCTTCTATAAGCTCTGTCGAGCTGGCCTCCGCGGAAAGCGCGATCGACTTTACCGGGCTCTTTTGCACGGTCTTCACGATCTTGCCGCCGCGCAGCGCTTCGAAACGGTAACTCGTTGCGGCGTCGCCCCAGTTGTTGTTGTATTTGCCGTAGAGCGCGTAGGCGTCCGAAAAGCTCATGCGATAGCGGAGCATCAGCCACGCTGCTTTGAGATAGTGCTTCGGTTTCAGACTGCTGAATCCGAATTTTGAGGAGTAACCGATGAGCTCCTTGGTGTATTTTGCCTGTGCGGGCTTGAAGTTTTCGTTCTTTTCGATGGCGTCGCCGATAAAATCGTCGATCTCAAACGGCGGGTGCGGCAGATTCGGATACGGAGAATCCTTCGCGGTAAACTCGCCGATCAGGCGGTCGTTCTTATACAGGCGGACGGCTTCCGCGTTCGTGAAGGCGAATACCCTGCCGCGATTTGCCGCCGGATGCTCGCCGATATCCATCAGCGAGCTTATCTCGAGCACGTCCGTCCCGTCCTGCTGGGAGGCGTAGACCTCCGCGGCGAGCTTCTTGTTGCGGAACATATCGAGCACGCCATGGTAACAGATGCGGTCGCCGCTGCCGAAATCCATGTGGGTGTTGTAGTCGAACATACACCAGCCGAAGCTGCCCGCAAGGCCGGGCTCTCCCGCAACGTCATTCAGCACCTTTGCATGCCTCAGCGCGTGCTCGAAGCGATGCTCCTCCGGATCGAAGCTCTTGGTCGGGAACATGTGCCCGTTGTATTCGGTCACGAGATAGGGCTTTTCGACGTCAGGGGTGACGTCCTTCTTATGCTCGCAGCCGCGGTTCGTGCCGTCGTGGACGAAATCGTTGTAGGTATAGACGTCCTCGAGCAGGCTGCTCTTTTTGTTGCAGCGAACGCCGCCGGTCTGCCTTGTGGGATCGAGGCGGTGCGCGAGCGCGTTGGTACGCCTGTAGAACTCGTCATTGTCGTTCGATTCGTTGATGCGGACGCCCCAGAGGATGATCGAGGGATGATTGCGGTACTGCAGGATCATATCCTCGGTGTTTTTGACCGCCTGATCCTTCCAGCCTTCCCCGCCGATATGCTGCCAGCCTGGGATCTCCGTGAAGACGAGCAGGCCGAGTTCGTCGCAGCGGTCGATGAAATGCGGGGACTGGGGGTAATGCGAAGTGCGCACGGCGTTGCAGCCGAGTTCGTTCTTAAGGATATCCGCATCGAATCTCTGCACGTTCTTCGGCATCGCGTAGCCGACGTAGGGATAGCTCTGGTGGCGGTTGAGGCCGCGGATGAGCAGCTTTTCGCCGTTCAGATAGAAGCCGTCCTCGCGGAACTCCGCGCTGCGGAAACCGAAGCGGGTGGTCACGCTGTCGGTGACCTTGCCGTTTTCGATAAGCTCCGTTTCGAGCAGATAGAGGTTCGGCGCATCGGTGCTCCATAATATGGGCTCTTCGACGAGCAGCTGCGTCTGCATGGCGGAGCTGACCGGAAACTCCGCAAATGCGGCAGTCCTCCCCTTTTCGATGAGCCTTTGCCTTAGAATGAGGCCGCCGCCATCGCCCGCGATCGATACGTCGCAGTTGATCGCGCCGGAAAGCTCCGGTTTTACGAACACGTCGTCGATAAAGACCTTGGGCCGGACCTCGAGCCAGACTTCCCGGTAGAGGCCGCCGTAGGTCATATAGTCGATCACGAAGCCGAACGGCGGCTGATCGAGGCTTTCGCGGCTGTCGACGCGGATGGCGACGGTCGCCTCCTGTCCCGGCACGAGCTCCCGGGTGAGCTCAGTGCGGAAGGCGGTATAACCGCAGTTATGCTCATTGAGTTTTTTGCCGTTCACGAACACTTCCGACCTGTGCCCCGCAGCGCCGACGCAGAGGAATACGCGTTTGTCCGCCCAATCCGCGGGGACGGCGATCGTCTTTCGATAGCCGGCGATAAGCTGATAGCAGCTTTCGTCGAAATAGTTGAACGGCGTTTCGCAGACGGTATGCGGGAGATCGACGACGGCGCTGCCGCCCTCGGTGCCGCAAATAAAGTTTTCGGTACAGTTTTCTGTGAAGCTCCAGCCTCGGTTCAGATCGATCCTCAAGGTGTTTCCTCCCGGTTTTCCGATACGGTTTTTCTATAGAGTATTTTAGCTTAAAGCGAACGGTAAAGCAAGCCGTGTCCGCTAAAAAGCCGCCCGTCTGCGGCGGGCGGCTCGCGGTTTGCGTCAGTTCAGGCGGCCGAAGCGCCTTTCTCTCTCGAGTCGGAACGCGACGGAGTTCTTGAGATAGTGGAGATATTCCGCATCCCGGCACATCGCCTTGCCCTCCGCGTCCGACAGCTTGGCGACGGGGCGGTCGTTGACGGTCTGCAGCTTGATGACGATATTGAGCGGTTCCACGCAGGTATCGTTCGCGCAGAAGGTGCCGATGCCGAAGCTGACCTTCGCACGGTCCTTGAAATGGCGATAGAGCTTTTCCGCGCGATCGAAGTTCAGGCTGTCGCTGAAGAGGAGCAGCTTGGTCTTGGGATCCACGCCGTATTTTTCGTAGTGCGCAATGATCTTTTCGCCCCATTCGTAGGGATCGCCGCTGTCGTGGCGGACGCCGGTGAAGTTGTTGACCATGGAACGGTTGAAATCGCAGAGGAACAGGTCGGTCGACAGCGTGTCGGTCAGCGCGGTGCCGTTATCGCCGCGGTACTCATCGTACCAGTCCTCCATCGCATAATGGTTGGTGAAGGAAAGCGGGATGGAATCGATGCCCTGATACATCTGAACGAACTCATGCGCATAGGTGCCGATCGGAGTGAGGTTGTATTTCTTGGCGAGGTAGACGTTTGACGTGCCTACGCAGTTCTTTGTCTCGAACGCGAAACGGCGGACGACCTCGTCCTCCCACTCGAGCGAGAGCCTGCGGCGGCAGCCGAACTCCGCAAAGCTGAAGGTATAGGTACCGTCGTTGAAGGCGGCGATCTTTTTATTGAGCCTCTCCTCGGCGGAACGGCGGAGCTCTTCGTAATCGTACCTGGTCCTGAAATAGACTTCGTTTACGATCTCGAGAAGATAGATCTCGAACTGCATCGCGGAGAAGAGCGGACCGCTGACGACGATGGTGAGTTCGCCGGATTCGGAAAGCTCGGTATGGACGTAGTCACGGATCGGGTGCCAGAGGCGCAGGAACTCCACGTAGTCGTTCTTGATGAAGCGGATGGAGCGCAGATAATCGAGCTCTTCCTTGGTGAAGGTCAGCGTGCAGAGGTGATCTATCTGGGCATTGATCTCATCAAACATCTCCTTGGTGAAGACGACGCCCTCGTTGCGGCAGCGGAAATAGTATTCACCGCAGAGATCGGTGTGCTTGTGGAAGATGACCTGGTCCATGTTGAACTTGTAGAGGTCGGTATCCAAAAGAGAAGTTACGATCGGAGCGTATTTCATTTTTAGTTCCTTTGACTTTGCGGCGCAAAGTCTCCCTTTCTGATGATGATTGAGGTTCCTGCTTCGGCGCGGCGGGCGCGCCGCACGTATACTGTTTTAATTGTAGCCTTTTTTTGCGGTAAAGTCAAATCTTTTTTGTGTTTCCGGGCAAATGAAAGACCGCGTCCATCGGGAAGCGGCCTTTGCTGTTATCGTGTTATACGGTCAGTTTCCGGCAACGTAGTCGGTGCCGGCGGTGATGGCAGTGGTGGCGCCGAGGATGGTGGTGGTCTCACCGTCAAGCTCGTAGGTCACGAACACGCGGATGTACCAGACGTCGCCCTCTTCGACTGCGCTCTTGTACCAGGTGTAGCTGCAGGGCTGGCTTGCGTCGCCGATCTTGACGTTCTTGATGAACTTCGCGTTGGCTGCCGTGAGCTCGCCTGCCGCGGGATCGTACTCGGCGCCGGGCGCCGCATAGAGACCGGCGGAGGTGATGGCAGCTCCGTCGGGCGCGGACATGTAGGCAACGAAGATCTCACGCTTGTTGAGGTTGTCGTAATCGGCTTTGAGGAGCTGTGCAACGCCGACCGCCTCGAGCTGCTCGTCGCCGTAGTGCGCCTCGAGGGTGCAGCTTGCAACGATGCGGATGGTGGCCTTCGGGCTGTAGCTGATGATCACGCCGTCGATGGTCCAATACCGGAAGTACTGGCCGGCCTCATTCTGAGCGCTTGCGGTGACGGTGATCCAGCGGCTCTCGGTGTAATCCTTCTCGGTGATATCATCGCCGTAGATCGTGGTCAGATGGATGTTGGTGACCGCGACCTCCATGACGCCGTTGACCGTGACGTCCCTGCCCTGAGCGATCTCCGCGTTGATCTCGTCAACGGTCTTGTCCCAGCTCTTGAACACGAACCCGTACCAGGCGATACCGGCGGGGACCATGTCCTCGGTCATCTCGGTCACGCTCTCGAGCTTGGCGACCTGGATGCCGTTCACAAGGTAGGTTACGGAACCGAAGGGAGTTTCGGTCCAGGCGGCGGTATAGGCCGCATCCCCGGTGACGGGCACGATCTCGGGAGTCCAGCCTGCGAAGGTATAGATGACGTGATCGCCGGGCGCCTTGGCGGGATCGGCATGAGCGGGAGTTGCACCGTATTCGTATTCCTCGGTCTCGGTAACGCCGTCGATATTCCAGGTCACGGTGTATTTATTGACGGTCTCGTTCCATGTGGCGGTATAGGTGGCATCCTCGGTCGCGGGGACGACTTCGGGAGTCCAGCCCGCAAACTCGTAGCTGTACTGGGCATTCCCTTCCTTGGCGGGGGTGCCGTTCGGGTAGACGGGAGTCTCGCCCTCGGCAACTGTGGTGGTAACGTCGGGCTGGCCGTCGACCTTCCAGGTGATGGTGTATTGATTGGCCTGAGGAGCGTAGACGATGTAGTCGAGGACCGCTGCGTACTGGTCCTCAACGTCGTAATGGCGGAAGCCTACCTTGACGGTCCGGCCTTCGTATGCGGAGAGATCGGCCGTGTACTCATGCGGGGTGTTGCCGATCTCGGCGTTGCCGATGACGCGGAGCAGCTCATCGCTCCAGGTCGCGCCGCCGTCCGTGGTCACGTAGACGCCTACGGGGTCGTCGCAATAGGCCTTGCTGAGCGGATTATACCAGAAGGTGATGAAGCCCGCGCACTCGAACTCCGGCGTGATAAGCCAGTTATCGGGGGTCAGCACGCCGCCCATGCTCGAGTTGTATGAATGCGACATTGCGCAGCCGAGCCCTTCGTAATGCTTATGCTGAACGTGGCTGGGCTGAAAACCGTAATCCCAAACCCAGTTGTTGCCGTCGCCGTCCGCATCCACAGTGGTGAAGCCCTCTTCGAAGGGATCGGTCTCGAAATCCCAAACGCCGTTCTCAGCGACCGCCGTGCCGACAAACGCGAACACCAGCGCAGCAGCCAGAAGCATCAAAAGCCATCTCTTCATTTTGTTTTCTCCTTGTTTACTTTTTTCGCTCGCACTCGGCAGCGATCGGGCGCGGGCTGATCGCCTTGCCCACATATGATTTTACCGTTTTTACGCTTCAAAGTCAATATTTTATGTTTTTCCGTATATCAAAAACAGGCAGGCTGCCTGCTCAAAACAGGGAGGAGCCTCTGCCCGTCGGCAGAGGCTCCTCCCTGTTTGGTTGACTTTAGGATCAGTCGTCGATGTCCTTATCGAAACCGCCGTCGTCGTTGCCGTCGCCGGAAGCAGTTACGATGTCATTCTTGACGAAGCTGATGACGTCCATGTCAAGCTCGGTGTACTTCTTCATCGAAAGTTGCTCCTTTCACTGAATTTGTTTTATGCAATCGGGGCGTTTTGAGGCGCCCCGATCACTTCGGGTCAATTGCCGGCCACGTAGTTGGTGCCGGCGGTGATGGCAGTGGTGGTGCCGAGGATGGTGGTGGTCTCACCGTCAAGCTCGTAGGTCACGAACACGCGGATGTACCAGACGTCGCCCTCTTCGACTGCGCTCTTGTACCAGGTGTAGCTGCAGGGCTTGGAAGCGTCGGTGATGTTCACGTTCTTGATGAACTTCGCGTTGGCTGCCGTGAGCTCGCCTGCTGCGGGATCGTACTCGGTGCCGGGCGCCGCATAGAGACCGGCGGAGGTGATGGTCGCTCCGTCGGGCGCGGACATGTAGGCAACGAAGATCTCGCGCTTGTTGAGGTTGTCGTAATCAGCCCTGAGAAGCTGTGCAACGCCGACTGCCTCGAGCTGCGTGTCGCCGTAGTGCGCCTCGAGGGTGCAGCTTGCAACGATGCGGATGGTGGCCTTCGGGCTGTAGCTGATGATCACGCCGTCGATGGTCCAATACTGGAAGTACTGGCCGGCCTCATTCTGAGCGCTTGCGGTGACGGTGATCCAGCGGCTCTCGGTGTAATCCTTCTCGGTGATGTCATCGCCGTAGATGGTGATCAGGTGGATGTTGTTCGCGGCAACTTCCATGACGCCGTTGACGACGACGTCCTTGCCCTGAGCGATCTCCGCGTTGATATCTTCAACGGTCTTGTCCCAGCTCTTGAAGACGAAGCCGTACCAGGCGATGCCCTCGGGCATCATATCCTCGGTCATCTCGGTCACGTTCTCGAGCTTTGCGATCTGGATGCCGTTCACAAGGAAGGTGACGGAACCGAACGGAGTCTCGGTCCAGGTGGCGGTGTAGGTCGCATCTGCGGCCGCGGGAACGATATCGGGAGTCCAGCCTGCGAAGGTGTACATCACGTGATCGCCGGGTTCCTTGGCGGGAGTGCCGTTCGGATAAACGGGGGTCTCGCCCGCCTGAACGGTGGTGGTGACGTTGTCCTGACCGTCGACGACCCAGGTGATGGTGTACTCTGTCGGCGCGGGCACGACGTAGTAAGCGTCCACAACGACGTTGCCGGTGATGGTGCCGGTCTGAGCGCCGTCGACATGATCGAGCACGTAGCCGTCGATCTCATTGGGGATGTTGGCGGTGTACTCGGAGCCGTAGGGCAGAGTGGTGACGGAGGGAGACTGAACAGCTACCCAATCCTCGAGAGCGTCGGAATACCTGTAGTAGTTGACGGTGAGGGTGTAGTTGTTGACGGTCGTGTTCCAGGTCGCGGTGTAGGTCGCGTCGCCGGTGACGGGAACGATCTCGGGATCCCAGCCTGCGAAGGTGTAGGTGTACTGCGCGTCAGCGGGCTTGGTGGGATCGTTATGGGCGGGAGTCTGACCGTAGGCATAGGTCTCGGTCTCGGTCGCGCCGTCGATGTTCCAGGTGATGGTGTAGGTGTTGACGGTCGTGTTCCAGGTCGCAGTGTAGGTCGCGTCCTCGGTCGCGGCGGTGACGTTGGGAGTCCAGCCCGCGAACTCGTAGGTGTACTGAGCGTCAGCTTCCTTGGTGGGAGTGCCGTTCGGATAAACGGGGGTCTCGCCGTGGTTTACGGTGGTGGTGACGTTGTCCTGACCGTCGACGACCCAGGTGATGGTGTAGGTGTTGATCGCGTAGTAGACGTCGACTTCAACAGCCTGTGCGGGCATGGTGCCGGAGATGACGGCCTGAGCCTCGTCAACGAGGTGATAACCGGTGATGGCGGGAGAAGTGTAGCTGTACTCTGCACCGTACTCGATATCGGCAAATACCGCGGTCGCGCCGGGCATTGCATAACCGGTAGCCTGGTTCAGGTAGTAAATGCTGAGCCTGTACTTGTTGACGGTGAACTGAGCGGTGTAGGTCGCGTCGCCGGTGACGGCAGTGATCGCGGGAGTCCAGCCGTTGAAGGTGTAGCCTTCCTTGACGGGGTCAGCATGCGCGGGAGTTGCGCCGTACTCGTAGGTCTCGGTCTCGGTAGCGTCGTCGATGACCCAGGTGATGGTGTAGGTGTTGACGGTCTGAGTCCAGGTCGCAACATAGGTCTGCTCACCGGTTACGGAAGTGATCTCGGGATCCCAACCTGCGAAGGTGTAGGTGTACTGAGCGTCAGCTGCCTTGGTGGGAGTGCCGTTCGGGTAGACGGGAGTTGCGCCGTACTCGTAGGTCTCGGTCGTGGTCTCGCCGTCGACGTCCCAGGTGATGGTGTAGGTGTTGACGGTCTGAGTCCAGGTCGCGGTGTAGGTTGCATCCGCGGTCGCGGGAACGACGTCGGGAGTCCAGCCCGCGAAGGTGTAGGTGTACTGAGCGTCGCCGGACTTGACGGGGGTGCCGTACGGATACTCGGGGGTCTCGCCCGCTTCAACGGTGGTGGTGACGTTGTCCTGACCCTCTACGACCCAGGTGATGGTGTAGGTGGCGGGAACGACTTCGATGATCTCAACGGGTGCGCCGACAACGGTGTACTCGATGAAGGTCTCGGTGCCGCCTACCGGGTAGTTGGAGAAGCGGTTGATGACCGGATTGAAGGTGTAGGTTCCGGTCGCGTCTTCCTTGGCCTAGATGGTAGCGGTGAAGATAACGCCCTCAGCGCTGACAGCACCTTCGGGCATGATTATCATTACCCTGAGAGTGTCGTTGTTTACCTGAGCGGTGGCGCCTGCCGCAGTGGCTGCGGTGATGACTTCGCCGCGGGTGAGAGAAACTACCTCGAAGCGATCGGTATCGATGCTGAGCTGGACGTCCATCGTATTGGCCGCATAGGTGCCGGAAACGCTGAGTTCAACGGTGAAGGTCTCGCCCTGCTCGACCTGCGCCTTGCTCGCGGTGGCGGTGAACACAACGGGTTCCGCCGCAGCGATGGTCACGGTCGCAGTTTCAGTGGTGTAATCAATGGGGGTCTCGGTGCCATCTGCGGGATAGTTGGAGAACCTGATGATGTCGGGAGTGAAGGTGTAGCTGCCGGAAGCGCCGTCCTTTACCCTGAAGGTAACGGTGAAGATAACGCCCTCAGCGGTGAGAGGATCGGTGGGCATGATGATGACGGTCTTGAGGTTGGACGCCTCAGCCATTGCGGTACCGCCGGCGGCACGCGCCGCAGTGATGACCTCGCCTTCGGTCAGGCTGACGGTCTCGAAGAGGTCCTCATCGGTGCTGAGCTGCCAGGTGATGGCATGCGCTTCGTAGGTGCCGGAAATGCTGAAGTCAACCGTGAAGGTCTCGCCGGGCTGGACTTCGGTCTTGCTGGCGGTCGCGGTGAACACGACGGGGCGTGCTTCCGCAGCGATGGTGACCGTGCCGGGAACGATGGTGTATTCGATATCGTTATCGTTTGCATCGTAGAAGTCGATATTGCTGGGTTCGAAGGAATAGGAGCCTTCAACGCCGTCCTTGACGGTGAACTCGATGGTGCAGACAGTGCCGACAGCGCTGATGGGATTGTCGCCCATAGCAAGGCTTACGGTGTAATATCTCGTTCCGGTGCTGATGCTTGCCTCGCCGCCGTCGTCCTCAACAGCTTCCATCACAGCGCCGTTGGTTGCGGTGCCGGCGGTGAAGAGGGTGCGGTCGAAGGGGAAGCGGAAGGTGAGCTCTGCAGCAGCGTAATCACCGGAGATGTTCATTGCCACGGTGAAGGTCTCGCCGGGCTGAACGTTGGTCTTGCTGGGGACCATCGTGATGACGACGCCTTCGGGAACGACGGCCTCGACGATCTCAACGGTGCAGCCGGTGATAGTGTGATCGATCGGAGTTGCCGGGGGATTCGCGCCGAGATAGCTGAAATCTACCATTTCGGGAGTGAAGGTAGCATTGCCGAGAGCAGCATCGGTCTTGGCTTTAAGAGTCAGCGTGTATACGGTGCCTTCATAGTTGAAGTCTCCGGAATACATTGCGATACCGCAGGTCAGGAAATGATCGTTTGCCATGTGCTGGATGATGCACATTGCATTACCGGTTGCCTGAGCGGTGGTGTAAACGGTGCCGCCTGCATGTGAAACATATTCGAACTTGTCGGCATCGTAATACAGCTTGGTGTTGATGGTCGTTGCGGTGTAACTGCCGGCAAGATTCAGGGTCAGCGTGACTTCTTCGCCCTGCTGGACCTGGTCTTTATCGGCCGTTAAGGTGAACGCGGGCGCGTCGCGAAGGGCGGAAGCGTCCATTGTTCTGGACTCGGCGATTGCCGGCGCCGCAAGAGCAAGCACCATGACAACAGCCAGAAGCGTTGAGAGGAATCTCTTCATTCTGTTATCTCCTTATTTTATTTTGTACCGCTTTGCCGAGGTGAGACCGAAGGCAGGCCGTCCGCAGCTTTGCGATTGGGATCAAAGGTCCGGCAAAATGCCGATGGTGTGAAGAGAAGCGCGGGAGAGTCGTCCGAATACATGCGTTGCACCGCGGCGATTTGCCTTGGGGCATGTACACAACAGAGTATACGAAACGGTACTATATACCAAGTTCGATTATACCGCAATCGATGACGCGTGTCAATTCTTTTTATTGTTTTTATGTATCTTTTTCCGCTTTGCAGATCGGTCCGGCAAGCGCTGCAGCGGGTAAAACAAAAAACAGCCGCCTGCCCGTTTTATCTTTGAGCGGCGGTGATTTTTCAATTACAGAGAGCTGATGGCGGGGTACGTTCAAGGCATGTGCGGCGCGCGTGTGCGGAGCGCGCGCCGTAATATATTTTCATACTCGCAGCAATACCGTACAGGTACTAATCCGCAGTGAGCAGAGCGATGGCCTCGGCGTATTTTTTCGCGCGCTCGATATCGCTTTCGCACGGATCGTCCAGCCTCGAAAGATCGCTGTTGTGAGCGAGATCCGCAAGCTTTACGGCCTTCGCGACGGGGTCTGACTTCAAAGCGCGGACATAGTCCATATACGGCACTGCCGGGTCGTGCTTCAGAAGCGACAGCGCGTTCATCACCCGCTCGTTAAAGCCCATCTTTCTGAGATCGTCGAGCCGGATATCCGAATCCTCCGCCACGTCGTGCAGCAGCGCGGTCACGGTCGTGTCCTCATCCGGCATCTGCTCCGCAAGATGGAAGGGGTGGAAAACGTACGGCAGGCCGGATTTGTCGAGCTGATCCTTATGCGCCACAAAGCATACGCGCATGGCTTTTTTTGTTGCGTCGGTGTAGATCATCGTTTTCTCCTCACTGCCTGTTCGCCAGCACGTAGAACGCGACGGCGGACGCGGCGGCGACGTTGAGCGAGTCAACGCCGTTGTACATGGGTATCTTTACGGTATAGTCGCAGCTGCGGATGGTTTCCTCGGTAAGACCGTAGCCCTCAGAGCCGAGCAGGACGGCGAGCTTTTTCTCCACCCTCGGAGCGGGATCGGAGATCGGGACGGAGTTTTCATCGAGCGCCATCGCGGCTGCGGCAAAGCCCATCCCGTGCAGGAAGTCAACGTCCGTCGCGAGCCGGTTCTCCGTTTTGTTCGGGAGCACCGCCCACGGCACCTGGAACACCGTGCCCATGCTGACCCGCGACGCGCGTCTGTTCAGCGGATCGCAGCAGGACGAGCCGACAAGCACCGCCTCCATGCCGAGCGCTGCGGCTGAGCGGAAGATAGCGCCGATATTTGTGGAATCGACCACGCCTTCGAGCACGGCTATGCGGGCCGCGTCTTTTATGACCTCGGCAGGCGATGGCAGTCTGCGCCGTTTCATGCAGGCGAGGATCCCGCGGGAAAGGTGAAACCCGGTCAGGCCCTCGAGCAGGGCTTCATCCGCGGTGAAAATCGGCGTGTTTTCCGCAAAATCACATTCTGAAAACGCGGAAACGACGGTGTGAACGTGCCGTTTGACCGACAGGAACGAGCAGGGCTCGTACCCGGCGGCGACGGCGCAGGAAACGACGTTCAGGCTTTCGGCGATGAACAGGCCGCCCTCTTCCCCGCTCTGCTGCCCGCTTGCCGTGCGCAGCTGCGCCTCGGTCAGCCGGGCGTAGGGCGCGAGTTC
Source organism: Clostridia bacterium (assembly GCA_017525875.1). GTDB lineage: Bacteria > Bacillota > Clostridia > Christensenellales > CAG-138 > PeH17. The sequence goes on from JAFXSG010000008.1 coordinate 93,232, forward strand.
CGGTGATGAAAGTGAAGTCAGCTCTATGATTTCCATTATGAGACCTCAAGCATTTGATGATCCCATTATAATTCCGCGCGCGCGGGATGTCAAACCGCAGTGCCGGGGTCTCGCCTGCGCTTTCGCATGAGCGGGAGCCTTATCCTCAGCATTCGCCCTGCGGCGTTCCGCTCCGTCCGCTCAAGCCCCGCGCTCATTTTTATCAGTACCTCCGCGGCCCTTTTTCCCTCCGCCGCAGCAATCGGAAGCCCTCCCGGCGGACGGAGCCACTGCGTTGCGAGCACGGCGTTCCCGAGCCCCGTTTTACAGCTTACGCCGCGCGGGATCACGCGGGAAGAGAAGGCGAAGCTCATGTACGAGCCGATGCGGGAGCCCGTGAATCGGCGGTAGGTGGCCGGCGTCCACACGTCGATGCAGTGCAGTTTGCCCGAAAGCTCCGGCAGTTCCCGCTCCGCAGCCTCGGCCATCGCGGCCGCAAGCGCCAGTTTTTCCGATTCGTAGGCGGCTTTGTCCCCGCGCAGTTCGATGAAACGCAGGGCGGTCCGTTCATCGCAGAAGGCCATGCCGCAGAGCAGGCTCTGCCCCTTCGGAGCGGAATTTGCAAGATAGGAATACTCCCGCAGCGCAAGGTGCTTTGAGCCGAGCCTTTGTGTGGCCCCGGCAGGCAGGTCGGTGATCAGGTCGCCCGTGAAAGGCAGTTTTTCCACTTCGGCGAGGAAGGCGCAATGCAGGCTCGAGAAGCGCATCAGGCGGTTGTTTTTATACAGCGCGGCAAGCTTTTTCGGCATCGGGATATCGAGGATGCTCCCGAAAACCGACGCCGGGTCCTGTGCGAAAACGAACGCGTCCGCGCGAAGGATGCTGCCGTCCTCAAACGAAACGGCCGTGAGCCTTCTCCCCTTTCGCTGCGTGCCGATCGCCTTTTTGTTGAGCAGCAGACTCCCGCCGAGCCCCGTGAAGCGTTCCGCCATCCTGCCTGCCGCCGCGATCGAACCGCCCGCAGGTATGCCCGCGTTTTTTGCGCAGAAATCAGCGAAAACGAAGATCAGCCCGAGCGCGCCGAAGCGCTCCGTCAGGAACGACGAAATGAATTTTCGGATAAGGGGCGAGCGGAACCGCGCGGCCAGTTCGCCGGTCGTCATGCGATAGTACCGAACGAGCGAAGCCGCGCCGGCGGCCTTTTGGGCGGAGGTAAGCCCGTTTTCGGTCCCCGTACCGCCAAAAGCCTGCACCGTGCGGACGGCGCGCATCAATCGGCGGATCTCCGGTCCGTCCTCCGGTGAAACGGCGAGCAGTTCACGCTCGGTCCTTTCCGTATCCGAATAGAGCGAGAGCGAACGCCCGCCAAGATCTACCGTGTACAGGCTTTCGCCGTAATACACCGGAACGCCGCCGAGCACGCCGAGCGTTTCCCACATGGCATGGTTTTTGCTGCGCGGGTCCGTACCGCAGAGCCAATGGATGCAGTTGTCGACCGTGCAGCCGGCGCGCCGCCAGCCTGTCAGATTGCCGCCAGCCGCGCTGTGCTGTTCCGCGACAGTGACCTCGTGCCCCGCGAGCAGAAGATATATGCCCGCGGAAAGGCCGGAAACGCCCCCGCCTATGATAAGGATCTTCATGATGAGTTGACCTCCGTTTTTGTTCCTATTCTTTCCAATAGGTACGGAAAGCTATACATCGGTCTCCCGCGGCTTTCGTTTCAGGTTGAATTATGCTTTTTTCTATGGTAGAATATACTTTGATCTGATACTTTTGGAGGTTTGAAAATGAAATGTCCCTATTGCGGAAGTGAAAATATCGAGCAAGGTATCGCCTGGGGAAAGACCGTCGACACCGGCTGCGTCGGCCTCAAGTACACTCGCGGCACGCTCTGGACCGGCATCGCGCAGGTGTATTCCGACCTGTGCCTGGACTGCAGGGCGATCGTGAAGACCTACATCAAAGAGGACGTGAACAAGGACTGGAGCCACGAGGCGGGTTCACGCTATACAAGATAAATGAAGGAATACCGCTTCAGCGCCGTTCTTGAACAGAACGGGGATATGGATGCCGCGTACGTCGTTTTTCCTTTTGATATCCGGACGGAATTCGGCAAGGGGCGGGTCCGTGTGCACGCGGAGTTTGACGGCGCGCCGTACGACGGCAGCATCGTCAACATGGGCGTTCGGGACGCATACGGCGATATCCGCTATATTATCGGCGTTACGAAAGCGATCCGCAAGGCGATCGGCAAGACCTTCGGCGATATTATCGACGTTGTCATCACGGAGAGGCAATAACACTGTATTAAATTATCACAAGGAGTGATTTATCTATGAAGACTAAACTATTTTGCGGCGAGCGGATCTCATGCCTCGGCATGGGCAACATGCGTCTTCCCGTTCGGGAGGACGGCGGCATCGACTTTGACCGTGCGGCGGAGATCATCGATCTTCTCTACCGGGGCGGCGTGAACTATTTTGACACCGCATACGTCTACCACAAGGGCGAGTCGGAGTCATTCCTCGGCAAGTGCATGAAGAAGTATCCGAGGGACAGCTTCCGCCTTGCGACCAAGTACCCCGTGTTCGACGGCAAGGCTCCCGCAGAGGTTTTTGAGGAGCAGCTCCGCCGCCTCGACACCGACTACGTTGATTTCTATCTGCTTCACGCCGTGGGCGACAGCAATGCCGACAAGTACCTGACAGGCGGTGCGCTCGAATACTTCAAAGAGCAGAAGAGGCTGGGCAGGATACGCCGCCTCGGCTTCTCCTTCCACGGCTCGCTCGACTGCCTGCGCCGCTTCATCGCCGCGAACGACTGGGATTTCACCCAGATCCAGCTCAATTACATGGACTGGACGCTGCAAAACGGCAAGGAGCAGTATGAGATCATAACCGAAGCCGGCATTCCCGTCGTGGTCATGGAACCCGTGCGCGGCGGCCGGCTTGCGAAGCTGACCGAGGAGACCGAGGCGGAGCTTCGCGCCGTTCATCCCGATTGGAGCATCCCCTCCTGGGCGTTCCGTTTCCTGCTCCGGCTCGACAACGTTCACGTTGTTCTGAGCGGTATGAGCACCCTCGAGCAGGCGGCGGATAATCTCGAGACCTTCTCCTCCGGAGACGCGCTTTCCGACGATGATACCGCGCTGCTGCTTGACGTTTGCGAGCGCTATAAAAAGCAGGTCTCCGTGCCGTGCACGGGCTGCCGCTACTGCGTGGACGACTGCCCGATGAGCATCCCGATCCCGGACATGATGGAGCTTTACAACAAGTTCAAGCTGAACGGGCGTTCCACGCTTCGCGCGATGGACAAGTTCGAACACAACGCAGCGGAGTGCATCGGCTGCGGCGCCTGCGCCGCGCTCTGCCCCCAGCATATCGACATTCCCTCGGTCATGAGTGAGCTTGCGGAAGGCCGCAGACAGCTTGACGACTGACGCCTTGAACCGATACAGATAGCCAAAGGGAGTAAGTCAAATGCGAAACAAATGGATCCGCAGCCTCGTGCTTTCCTCAATGTTCTTTGCGCTTGGACTCGTGCTGCCGTTCGTTACGGGACAGATCCCGCAGGTCGGTCAGATGCTGCTGCCAATGCACCTGCCCGTCTTTCTCTGCTCGCTGATCTGCGGCTGGCAGTTCGGCCTGCCGGTGGGGCTGCTGCTGCCGGTCGTGCGGAGCATGCTTTTCGTCATGCCGCCGTTCTTCCCCAACGCGGTCGCGATGAGCGCGGAGCTTGCGGCCTACGGCTTTTTTGCCGGCTTCTTCTATAAGCTTTTCCTGAAGATGGGCTGGAAAAAGCTGGTCGCCTTGCTCGTCTCGCTGATCCTGGCGATGATCCTCGGCAGGCTCGTTTGGGGCGGAGTGATGTGGCTGATTATGAACGTCAACGGCAAAGGCTTTACTATTGAGCAGTTCCTCGCCGGCGCCGTCCTCAACGCGATCCCCGGCATCATCATACAGATCGTGCTCGTGCCGACGATCATGATGACGCTCGACCGTCAAAACAACATCCTCTCATAGTCCGACCGAAGGAAAGCTGAAATGGCTTCTTACAAAAAGACCGAGCAGAATACCGATTCCATCATCCGCGAGCTGGAAAACCGCTTTCTGGCTCGCTTTTCCGACGGAAAAGCCGCTTTCCCCGCTCCGCTCCTGATCGCGATCGACGGGCGTTGCGCCTCCGGCAAGACTACGCTCGCGCGGGAGCTCGGGACCGAGCTTGAGCGGCGGTCCCGCTCATCCGTCGCCATCTTCCATATGGATGATTTCTATCTCCGCCCGGAGCAGCGCACGAAGGAGCGCTATGCGGAGCCCGGCGGGAACGTGGACCGCGAGCGTTTTCTTTCCGAAGTGCTCCTGCCGCTCTCCCGCGGTGAGGCGTTTGCCTACCGGCCTCTGATCTGCCCGGCGATGGAGCTCGGAGCTCCGGTGTGTGTTGAAAGGCCCGATATCGCGATCGTGGAGGGCAGTTACAGCCAGCATCCCGATCTTCGCGGGTATATGGATCTCACCGTGTTTTTGACCCTTCCGCCCGCCGTGCAGCGAAAACGCATCCTCGCGCGCAACGGCGTGGAGAAGCTCGCCGTGTTCATCGAGCGCTGGATCCCGCTTGAGGAGAAATATTTCAGCTCGCTCGGCGTTGAAAAAGCCGCCGATATCGTGCTCGGCGGCTGATCAACAAGCTATATTTTGCAAGCAAAAACGCAGGCCGTGGAAACGGCCTGCGTTTTGTTCGTCAAGCGGTTATTGCAGTGTCACGATGCAGCCCATCGGGCAGACCTTGGTGCATTCCATGCAGCCAACGCATTTTTCCTGATCCACAACGCAGTGCTTGCCCACGAGCGAGATAGCGCCCTGGGGGCAGGTCTTCGCACAGCGCTGGCAGCCGATGCATGCGTTCTTGCAGTTGTCCTTGGCTTCCTTGCCCATGTCGTCGTTGCGGCAGAGGATGGCGACCTTCGCCGTCCTCGGGACAAGCTGGATGGCGCCTCTCGGGCACTGCTTTGCGCACGCGCCGCAGCCGGTGCACTTGGACCTGTCGAACTGCGGCAGACCGTTCTTGCCGATGGTGATCGCGCCGAACTTACAGTCGCGCACGCAGTCGCCCATGCCGAGGCAGGCAAAGGTGCACATCTTGGGGCCGCCGGCAAGGCCGTTTGCGATGCGGCAGCTCTTTGCGCCGGTGTACTCATAGCGCACGGCGGCGGCTTCGCAGTCGCCCGCGCAGAGCAGCTGAGCCATCATCGGGGTCTTTTCCTCGGCTTCGACGCCGAGCAGCTCCGAAATGCGCTTGAGCTTGTCGCCCTTCGACGCGGGACAGGAGTTGGGTGCGGCGTCGCCGCGGACGATCGCTTCCGCAAGAGCGGAGCAGCCCGCATAGCCGCACGCGCCGCAGTTCGCGCCGCCGAGACATTCGGCGATCGCGGGAACGCGGCTGTCGATCTCGACCGCGAATTTCTTATCCGCAATGCCGAGGATGATGGCGAAGATGATCGCAAGGCCGCCCATGATGGCGCCGGCGATGATGATTGCAGTCCAGTTCATAAAACCCTCCTATCAGCTGCCGATGCCCGAGAAGCCCAGGAACGCGATGCTCATGAGACCGGCGATGATCAGCGAGCTTGAAAAGCCCTTGAGAGAATCCGGCATTTTGGAGAACTCCAGCCTCTCGCGAACGCCCGCCATGAGCACGATCGCAAGGGTGAAGCCGAGCGCTCCGAACACACCGTTGCAGACTGCGAAGAGCAGGTTGTAGTTTTCGGTGATGTTGATGAGCGTGACGCCGAGAACAGCGCAGTTGGTGGTGATCAGCGGCAGATAGATGCCGAGACCGCGGTACAGGCTGGGGCTGGATTTCTTGAGGAACATCTCCACGAACTGAACGAGGCTTGCGATGACGAGGATGAACGCCATCGTCTGCAGGTACTCAAGGTGGAGAGGAACGAGGATGAAGTTATAGACGAGCCAGGTGAAGAGCGAGGCGAGGCCCATAACGAAGGTGACCGCCATGCCCATGCCGGCTGCCGTTTCGACCTTGTTGGAAACGCCGAGGAACGGGCAGCAGCCGAGGAAGCGTGAGAAGATGAAGTTGTTTGAAAGGATGCTCGTGACGAGGAGCACCATCAGCTTTGCAAATCCGTTCATTATGCTGCCTCCTCCTGTTCTGCTTCTTCATGCTCGTCTTCGCATTTATTGCCCTTCCTCGTGATGAAGTTCACAAAGCCGAGCATCAAGCCGAATACGATGAAGCCGCCGGGCGCGAGCGCCGCGATCAGCATGGGCTCGAAGCCTGCGCCGAAGAGCCTTGCGCCGAAGATGGTGCCGTTGCCGACGATCTCGCGGATAGCGCCTATGCAGGTGATCGCCACGGTGAAGCCGAGGCCCATGCCGAGGCCGTCCAGCGCGGAGTAGAACACGCTGTTCTTGGACGCGAACGCCTCAGCCCTCGCGAGGATGATGCAGTTGACGACTATCAGCGGGATGAAGATGCCGAGCGACTCGTAGAGCGCCGGCAGGAACGCGTTCATAAGCAGCTGCACGGAGGTAACGAACATGCAGATGATGACGATGAACGCCGGGATGCGGACCTTGTCCGGGATGAACTTCCTGAGGAGGGAAATAACTATGTTGCTTCCGATCAGAACGAAGGTGGCCGCAAGACCCATGCCGATGCCGTTCATTGCCTGGGTGGTGATGGCGATGGTCGGGCAGGTGCCGAGCACAAGGCGGAAGGTCGGGTTTTCGTTCAGAAGACCGTTAGTAAAAACTTTTCCTGCTTTACCCATTAGTTTTCGCCTCCTTTAACGAGATTGTACAGCTCCCGGCAGACGCTGTTGAACGCGTTTATGACCGCCGTGGAGGAATAGGTCGCGCCGCTGACGGCGTCGGGTTCGGCGCCGCCTTCGGAAGCTTCCCGAATGACGCTGAGGGTGCCCTTGGGGATCCTGTAGCCGCCGCCGCCCTCGCTGTAGTTCACCGTCTCGCCCTTGTATTCAAGGCCGACGAACTGCTGGGCGAACGCGGGATCCTTGGTCTTGGCGCCGAGGCCCGCTGTCTCGGAAAAGTCGGTATTCTGGCCGACTACGCAGCCGACGACCTTGCCGGCTTTGTCCATGCCGACGACGACCTCGATATCGCCGCCGTAACCGTATTCGCGGGAGGACGCGACGTAGCCGAGCACGTTGCCGCTTTCATCGAGGGCCGAATAGAAGCCGTGGACCTTTTCGGTGTCCTTACGGAGCTCTTCGAACTTCGCCGCGCCGGGGAACGCCGCGCTGCGCGCTTCGTTGGCAGCCTCGACCTCGAGCGCCGCGATGCGGTCCTTGGTGACCTGGTTCACGAGGCCGAGCACGAGACCGGCGATGAGGCAGATCAGGAGCAGTTTCCAAACGAGTGTCAAAGTGTTACGCAACCTTCGCCACCTCCTTCTTTTCCTTCTGTTCGCCGTAGATCGTGGGCTTGATGTATTTATCGAGCAGCGGGGTCACGATGTTCATGAACAGGATAGCGTAGGTAACGCCCTCGGGATAGCCCGCGAAGCGGCGGATGACCGCCGTGAGAAGACCGATGCCGAAAGCGAAGATGATCTGGCCGAGGGCCGTCATCGGGCAGGTGGAGTAGTCGGTCGCCATGAATACGGCGCCGAAGAGGATGCCGCCCGAAAGCACTGAAACGATCGGGGTGGTGATCCCGCCGCCGTTGAATATCCAGCCGAAGACGCCGGTGGTCAGAACGATGATCACGGGTATGCCCCAGCTGATCACGCGGGTGACGAGCAGGTAGACGAAGCCGAGCAGGATCGCGATCTTGCAGACCTCGCCGATCGTGCCGGGGATGCGGCCGAGGAACAGGTCGAGGATGCTGTAGCCGCCCTCGCCCATCGCGCCGGGCGCGAGAGGGGTCGCCGCGGAAACGGAATCGACCTTGCCGAGGAAGTTGGGGCTGACGAACGCCGCGCCGCTCATCCTGCCGGGCCAGCTCGCGAGGAGCACCGCGCGGGCGGTCAGAGCGGGGTTGAGGAAATTGTCGCCGATGCCGCCGAAGAGCTGCTTTGCGAGCAGGATGGCGACCGCGCTGCCGATGATGCACATCCACCACGGAGCGGTGACGGGCATCGTGAGGCCGAGCAGCATGCCGGTGACGGCAGCGGAAAGGTCCTTGATCGTGATCGGACGCTTCATAATGACTTCGAAGAGCCATTCAAAGAACACGCAGGAGACGACGCAGACCGCGACCACGAAAAGGGACAGGAAGCCGAAGAAGCAGACGCCTGCTATAAGGCACGGCGTGAGCGCGATCAGCACGTTGCGCATGATCGAAGTGGTCGACTCCTTCGTTCTTATATGCGGAGCTGTGGTTACGCTGTAAGCTGTCATTTTTTACCTCCTAACCTTGATGCAAGGGTGATCCTGTCCTTCATGTTCTTGAAGGATGCGGTCAGGTAGCGGTGCGCCGGGCAGGTGAAGGAGCAGCAGCCGCAGACGATGCAGTCCATGACGTTGTTGTTCTTTGCGCCTTCCATGTTGTTCGCGTCGCAGTACTGTTTGATCCTTGACGGGTTCAGGCCGATGGGACAGACGGAAACGCAGCGGCCGCAGCGGATGCAGGGGCCTTCCTCGCAGGCTTCGGCTTCTTTCGCGTCGAGAGCGACGACGCCGCCCATCGCCTTGGTGATGTTGAAATCATCCGTAGGCGCGGCGGGGCCGGTCATCATGCCGCCTGCGACGAGCTTTGCGACTTCGCCGTCGTAGCCGCCGCAGTACTCGATCATGTCGTGCACGCTGGTGCCGATCGGGACGAGCAGGTTCATCGGAGTCTTGACCTTGCCGGTGACGGTGGTAACGCGGCGGATGAGGGGACGGTTGTCCTCGACTGCGGACTTTACCGCCGCGGCCGTCGCGACGTTTGTGACTATGACGTGGCAGTCGATCGGGAGCTTGCCGCGCGGGACCTCACGGCCGGTCGTGACCGTGATGAGCTGCTTTTCACTGCCCTGGGGGTATTTGGTCTTGAGCTCCACGACGCGCACGCCGGGTTTGCCCTCCGCAGCCTTCTTCATGGCCTCGATGGCTTCGGGCTTGTTGTCCTCGATCGCGATGACGCCGTTTTCGCAGTTCATCGCGCGCATGATCGCACGAAGGCCCGCGACGATATCGTCCGAACGCTCGAGCATGGTGCGGAAATCGCTGGTCAGATGCGTTTCGCACTCCGCGCCGTTCAGAATGATCGTGTCGGCATACTTTTCGTCCTGAATGGTCAGCTTGACGTGCAGCGGGAACGCCGCGCCGCCCATGCCGCAGATGCCGGCTTCCTTGATACGCTGAACGATGCGCTTGGGATCGGCCGTTTCGCAGGTGCCGATAGGCTCCATGGGTTCCTCAAGGGTGTGCAGTTTGTCGTTTTTGATCGTGATGCACATGACCTTTTTGGGACCGAGCTGCTGCTTTTCCGCTACGGAAACGACTTCGCCCGAGACGGATGCGTGGATCGGCAGGCCGAGGAAACCGACGGGATTCGCGATGACCTGACGTTCCTTCACGATATCGCCCTTCTTGACGCAGGGCTCGCTGGGAGCGCCGAGGTGCAGGTTCATCGGAATGGTCACGAACTCGGGTTCGAAAACCTCCGCCGCCTTGTTTCGTGTGAGCTGCTTGCCTTCATGGGTTCTTGAAAGTGGGTGAACGCCACCTTTGAATGAGCGTTTTATCAAACCATCGCCTTCCTTCCTGCAGCCGCTGCAATAAGCTTACTTTGCAGCAGCCGTCTTTGGATTGAATTATATCATATCATGACGCAAAATTGAACCTGTTTTGTCAATTATATATCACCGGTTTCGAATGCCGCGCGGCATTTTGCGGCGCCGAGCGGGCAAGGCTGTTTTTTTGCTGTTCGGTATTCCATTTCGGTTCGTTTTCCATTATAATAATAGGGATGGGGTCATTCCCCGGCGTGAACTGCTATCAAAGCTTATACGGAGGCTATAATGAAATACGAACGCATACTTCTCAAGGTCAGCGGCGAGGTGCTCTCCGGCAAGACGCCGATCGATTTCGATAACGTCACCGCCGCGGCGGAGCATATCAAGGCGCTGCACGGCGCCGGCTGCAAGATCGGCGTGGTCGTGGGCGGCGGCAATATCTGGCGCGGCCGTTCGAGCGGCACTATGGACCGCAACCGTGCGGACAATATCGGCATGCTTGCGACCGCCGCGAACGCGCTCGCGCTCGAGCAGGCGCTCATCGACCTCTCCGTCCCCGTGCGCGTGCTTTCCGCCGTTTCGATGGAGATGTTCATGGACAGCTATTCCGCGAGGGAGGCAAATAAGTCCGTTGACGAGGGCACCGTCGTGATCTTCGCCTGCGGCACCGGCGCGCCTTTCTTCTCCACCGACACCGCCGCCTCGCTCCGCGCCGCGCAGATCCACGCGGACGCGCTGCTGCTCGCTAAGGCGGTCGACGGCATCTACACCGCCGACCCGAAGAAGGACCCGACGGCGAAGCGCTACACCCGCATCAGCTACGACGAGGTCATCGCGCGCAACCTCAAGGCGACCGACCTGACCGCCATCAGCTTCTGCCGCGAATACGGCCTGCCGATCGTGCTGTTCCCGATGAACGACAGCACCGGCGCGGCTTCGAGCGCGAACTTCGTTGCCGCCGCGAACGGCGTGAACCTCGGCACAATAGTAAACGACGAACCCGGGTTCGAGCTTGCGGAGTGAGAATGGCGGCATCGGGAAACAAAATCCGGCTCGGCGAGATCACCGAGGCTAATTTCCTTGAAGCGGCGTCGCTGTCCGTCGCGCCCGAGCAGCGCGGATTCGCAGCGCCCGCCACAGGCATCATCGCGCGCGGATACGTCTATCGCGACTGCGGCGCGCACGTTTATACCGTGCTTGAGGGCGATACGATCGTCGGCCTCGCGCTCGTTCGGGAGTTCACGGACGAGCCCCTCGGATATGATCTGCAGCAGTTTATTATCGGCGAAGAGTATCAGGGCAGGGGCTATGGCAGCGCCGCGCTCGAGCTGATCCTCGACAGGCTGAGGCAGGACGGAAAGTACCGTCAGGTCGAGGTCTGCGTCAAAAAAGCGGACGCCGCCGCGCTGCGCGTCTATGAAAAAGCGGGCTTTGCGGACAGCGGCTACGTCGATCCCGACTGCCCCGATTCGATCAATCTGATCCTTCATTTTACGGATCAAAGGAGTAAAAATGCCTAAAGAACTTGTACTTTTTATAAAACTGCGTGAATACGGCCAGGGTATGAGCGAGGACGGCTCCCCCGCCCTCGGCGAGCTGACCGACAATTTCTACTGCATCAACCCCGAAAACGCGGAAATGACCGGGGACATGATGTTCCTCGGCTACATGGAGGAAAACGGCGAGCGCATCGGCGTGCGCCTGCTCTGCGACCCCGGCTACGTCAACGACACGGGCGAACCGCTGCTCGTGAACCTGAAGATCGGCGGCAAATACAAATTTGCTCATACCGACAGGGCGGGCGCGGGCACTGTTTCCCGCATACGCGGCTACGACCTCCGCCTCTATGAGAACGACGGGCACGCGCATGAGCACGAACACGAGCACGAACACGAGCACGATCACGAGCACGAACACGAGCACGAGCATGAGCATGACGGCTGCGCGGACACGGCAGGCTGCTCCGGCGACTGCGCTTCCTGCGGGATAAAGCACTGATTATATTCCCTGAAGGCGCAACCGAAAAGCCGCGTTTGCCGTTATATGAACGAAGCGCGAAGAACGCGAAACGATAGCCCGCGGGAGGTTTTTGAACGGTTAAACCGCCCGATGTTGACAAAGCGGGCTCCATACATTAAAATAATATAGTTAGATCATCGCAAAGGAGGATTTGATATGGATACTATCGAACTTGCACAGGATAAAATGAACAAAACCATCGGCGTGCTGAACAGGGACCTCGGAACGCTCCGCGCGGGCCGCGCCAACCCGAAGCTGCTCGACCGCATCATGGTCGACTACTACGGCACCCCCACCCCCATCAATCAGATGGGCACCATCAGTTCCCCCGAACCGCGTCTGCTCGTCATCTCCCTTTGGGATGCATCCATGATCTCGGCGGCCGAGAAGGCGATCCAGAAATCCGACCTCGGCATCAACCCCACCAATGACGGCAAGCTGATCCGCCTCGTCTTCCCGGAACTCACCGAGGAAAGGCGTAAGGAGCTCGTCAAGGTCGTCCGCAAGAAAGCCGAAGAGGCGAAGGTCGCGATCCGCGCTATCCGCCGCGAGGCAAACGAGACCATCAAGAAGGACTGCAAGGACGGCACCATCACCGAGGACGATCAGAAGCGCATGGAAGATAAGGCTCAGAAGGCGACCGACAACGCTATCAAGGAGATCGACCGCATCGCTGCCGAAAAAGAGAAGGAGCTGCTTGCGGTTTGACGAGGGTCGAGGGGCTTGAGCTGGACGCCGCCGTGCGGCTGCTCGAAGGCGAGGGCTATCGCGTCGAGACCGTTGAAGCGCGCTCAAGGAAGGGCGTTGACGGAAGCGACGCAAAGCGGGTCATTCGCGTGCTCGAGCTGACCGATCGCCCGGAGAGGACGGTACAGCTCGTTTATGCCGAATTCCGAACGGCAGCTCAGGATCAATAATCAAAGCAATAACGCCCGGCTCCCCGGCTCGGGCGTTTTCGGTTTATATCGGGGAGTATCCATCCCGGAGGAAAAATGATCAAGCTATACAAGAAATTCACCGATGAAGAGCTTACTGCCCGCGGTCTTTCGCGCGAGGGGCTTCCTCGCCACGTCGGCCTCATAATGGACGGCAACGGCCGCTGGGCAAAGAAGAGGCTGATGCCCCGCCCCGCCGGGCACCGCGCGGGTATGGAGGCAATGAAGGCAGCGGTGCGGTTTTCGCACTCCGTCGGCATCGAAGCGCTGACGGTCTACGCCTTTTCCACCGAGAACTGGAAGCGGCCGCAAACCGAGGTCAGCGCTCTCTTCGACCTGCTTGCCGAGTATTTTTACAGGGACATCGACGAGCTCGACGCGAACAACGTCCGCATGACGGTGCTGGGAGACCTTTCCGCGCTTTCGCCTAAGATGCGAGAGCTGCTCCAGCGGGCTGTGGAACGCACGAAGGACAACACCGGCCTGCGCTTCAACGTGGCTATCAACTACGGCGGCAGGGCGGAGATCGTTCACGCCGTGCGCACGCTTGTTGAAAGCGGAGCCAAGCCGGAGTACGTCACCGAGGACGCTATCTCCGAAAGGCTCTACACATGCGGCCAGCCCGACCCGGACGTGATCATCCGCACCGCCGGCGAGCAGAGGCTTTCGAACTTCCTGCTCTGGCAGGCGGCATACTCCGAATTCGTGTTCACGCCCGTGCTCTTCCCGGATTTTGACGATGCGGAGTACACGAACTGCATCAAGGAATACATGGGCCGCACCAGAAGGTTCGGCAAGGTACTGTAACAAACAGTTCCGCCGTCCCCGCGGCGGACTTTATCCCACAGGAAAGGAAGGCCTTGCGCGGCAAGGCCAAATCACAAACATGAAGGATCTTCCCATCCGTGCCCTCGTTGCGGCAATGCTGCTCGGCCTGCTTGCGCTCGTGCTGATCTTCGGCGGCTGGATACAGGCCGCAGTGCTTGGGCTGTTCGCACTCGTCGCCGTTATCGAGATGCGCGACGTTTTCCGCGCGAAGGATATCCATCCCTTCGTCATCCCCCACCTGATACTCGGCGCAGGCATGTTCACTGCTGTTTATAAGCTCGATCACGTCTGGACCGCTGCCGCGTTCATGCTCGCGTTCTTTGCGATCGCGATCGAGCGGATCCTAAACAAAAACCGTACCAATGCCGACGCGGCCGCTTCGCTTGCGATCCTCGTCTATCCGCTGTTCCCGTTTTCGTTCTTCGGCTTCATCGGTTTCGATCCGAAGCTCGGCCTTTCACGCCTTGCGCTCCTCACGATCTTTGCGGGCGTTATCATGGCCGACAACACGGCGTACATGGTCGGCTCGCTTCTCGGCAAGCGCAAGCTCTGCCCCGTCATCAGTCCGAACAAGACCGTTGAAGGCGGCGTCGCGGGACTCGTCGGAGGCGCGCTCGGCGGCGTGATCGCTTATTTCGCGCAGTTCATCTTCAAGGCGGAAAGCACCGTGCCGCTCGTGTGGCTGGTCGTGATCTGCTTCATCGGAGGCCTTCTCGGGCAGTTCGGCGACCTGTTCGCCTCCACCTTCAAGCGCTGGGCAGGCGTCAAGGATTTCGGCAATATCTTCCCGGGGCACGGCGGCGTTATGGACAGGCTCGACAGCGCGTTTTTCGCGGCGCCGCTCGTTTTCTTCGCCTTCCTGCTGCTTGCCCGTTTCGGTGTGATATCTGTTTTCCCCTATTTTGGCTGATCTCGGAGGTTCTGAAATGCCGAAAGCTATCGCGGTGTTCGGTTCAACGGGCTCCATCGGAACGCAGGCGCTTTCCGTTGCGGCCTTTCATAAGGACAGGATAAAGGTCGCGGCCATCGCCGCGAACAGGAACACGGAGCTCGTTATCAAGCAGATCGATGAGTTCCGGCCGGAATACGTCGGCATGTACGACGCAGCGGCCGCAAAGGAGATCGCCGCCCTGCGTCCCCAAGTCAAAGTCGTGGCCGGGGACGAGGTGAACTCCCTCGCCGCCCTGCCGGAGGTCGATACCGTCGTCAACGGCGTGAGCGGCTTTTACGGGCTGTTCCCGCTGCTCTCGGCGCTGCGCGCCGGCAAGACCGTCGCGCTTGCGAACAAGGAAAGCATCGTATGCGGCCACCGCATCGTTGAGGAGACGATCGAAAAATACGGCGGCACCATACTGCCTGTGGACAGTGAGCAGAGCGCGCTGTTTCAATGCCTTGCCGCGGGCCGCAGGGAGGACGTCAAAACGCTGATCCTGACCGCGAGTGGAGGAATGTTCCGCGAGCTCACCCGTGAACAGCTGGACGCGGTCACGCCCGAGATGGCGCTTCGCCACCCGACGTGGAGCATGGGCCGCAAGATCACCGTGGATTCCTCGTCCATGTTCAACAAGGGGCTCGAGCTCATGGAAGCCGGCTGGCTGTTCGGCTTCGGGCCGGACGACGTCCGGATCTATATCCATCCGCAGTCCGTCGTGCATTCCATGGTGGAATACGCGGACGGTTCGGTCATCGCGCAGCTTGCAAAGCCGGATATGCGCCTTGCGATCCAGTACGCGATCACGTACCCGGAGCGCATTCCCTCGCAGCTTGACGCCGCAAGCCCCGCCGCGCTCTCCGGGCTTACTTTCTTTGAGCCGGACGGGGAGAAGTTCCCCGCCATCCCGCTGGCTTACGAGGCCTTCCGCGACGGGGAGAGCCTTCCCATCGCCTACAATTCCGCGAACGAAGTGGCGGTCGACAGTTTTCTTGCCGGCAAGCTGCGGTTTACGGCGATCGCGGACTGCGTACAATATGCAATGCGGCGCATCTCGTGCGGCAGGATAAGCTCGGTTTCCGATATCCTCGCGCTCGACAGCGAGGCAAGGGCGCTCGCGGCAGAGTTTCTGACCGCCCGGTAACGCCCGAAAGGAGTTTCAATGACGATAGTTTACATAATACTTGCGATACTTATTCTCGAGCTGCTGATCTTCGTGCATGAGCTCGGGCATTACAGCGCGGGCAAGCTGCTCGGCTTCCGCGTGCTCGGGTTTTCGCTCGGCTTCGGCCCCGCTCTCGTCAAATTCAAAAAAGGCGAGACCGATTATGCCCTGCGCGCGATCCCGTTCGGCGGCGCGTGCCAGTTCGACGGCGAGGATGAAGAGGCGCAGAACGACCCCCGCCGGTTCAACGCGAACCCTGTTTGGAAGAGGCTGATCGTTATCTTCGCCGGCCCGTTCATGAACATTCTGACGGCCTATATCATCGCGTTTTTCATCTTTCTATGCACCCCCGTCCCGGTGCCCGCCGTCAATCAGGCGACCGGGCAGTACATCCCGGTCGTGAGCTCCGTTGTTGCATCCGGCGCGGCAAAGCGCGCGGGCATACAGGCCGACGATATCCTCGTCGCGATCGGCGATGAGGAGCCCGTCCCCGGCGACGGCGAGACCATACTCGACGCGTTCGTTGCCGCCATCGCCAAGCAGAAGGGCGATTTCAGCATCACCGTCGAACGCGGCGGCGAGACGCTCGTGCTGCCCGTGAGCGGCGCGTATTCCGAAGCGACCGGCAAGACCACGCTCGGCGTTTCGATCGGAACGCTCGTAGATCACTATGAGCGCAACGGTTTCTTCGAGTCCTTCGGCGGCGCGGGCAAATACCTCTGGACCATCGTCAGGCTGACGGGAGAGGGCATTGCGGGGATGTTCAAAAACGGCATCCACCGTGGTGACGTTTCCGGCATCGTAGGCACGGTCGGCGTCATGGTCAACGTGGCGCAGGAGGATTCGCTCAACCTCGTTTACGTCGCCTGCATCCTCTCGCTGAGCCTGGGCCTTTTCAACCTCATCCCCTTCCCCGCGCTCGACGGCGGCAGGATCCTCTTTCTCATCATCGAAGCGATCATCGGAAGGCCTCTCAACCGCAAGGTGGAGGCGATCGTGAACGGCGTCGGCCTCGCGCTGCTGTTCGGTCTGATGATAGTTGTGACCGTGAGCGACGTCATAGGGTTGATACGGTAGCAGGCGTACAGCTGCAAAGTTTTTTGAGTTTATAAGGATACCGGGACGGTGCGATCCGCCCCGGTATATTTTTGTATGCGCGGTTATTTCGTTGACACACGCCATTCGCAGTGATACAATACAATATTAGTATAAAAAACGACATTATTCGCAGCCGTGCCCTTGGAAAGCGGCTGCGTCGGAGGTAAAACAATGAAACGTGATCATGTCGCAAAAGCGGCGCTTTGCATCCTGCTCGCTGCGGTGTTCGCACTTTTCGCCTGCACTAAGCAGCCCGCGGAGGAGTTCGACGCCGAAAAGGCGCTCGCCCGCCTGCTCAACGAAGTCAAATATGACGATACGCTCGAGGACGTTGGCGACGTTGCGGAATACATGTTCGGCGATCTGCCCGATGGCACCGAGATCAAAATGTATATGGCCGACGGCGCACGCGCCGATTCCGTCATGATGTTCAGGGGCAGCGACAAGGCCGCTATCCGCGCCGCGCTCGACGAATATCTGACCTCGCTCAGGCAGGAAGCCAGCCGCTACAATCCCGAAGAGCTTGCAAAGCTTGAAAAAGCGGTCATTTATGAAAACGGCGACTGCGTTTTCTGTTGCGTCACTTCCGACATTGAGACCGTAAACAGCATCCTTAAGTAAAAGAGGTCCCGGCTTATGAACAAGCTGCGTCATACAACCGCATTGTGCTTTTTTGCCGTGTGCGCGATCGCGCTCGGTCTGCTGGTGCTTTTGCCGGGCTGCCGCCCGAACGTCCTGCCCGACCCGGTCGCTCCGATACCGGCCGCGACCGCAGTTCAGCAGATCACCGACGCGCCGACCGCCCCCACCGCGAACGAAACGCCCGCCGTCTCCCCCGCGGTCACGGCGGACGCCGATACCCCCGTTCCGACGGAGGAGATCACGGCAGCTCCCGAGGTCACGCCCACACCGGCGCCCACGCCCAGCCCGGCGCCCACGCCCAGCCCGGCGCCCACGCCCAGCCCGGCGCCAACGCCCACACCCAAGCCGGTCACCTCGCCGAGGATCGCTTACTATTCCAATCATGGGATCATCCGGGTGGACAACGCCGCATACGAGTTGGGCGGCTATTCCCACAGCGCCGCATCGTCCTACGCCGCTCTCGTGAGCAAGGTGGCGGACGATCTTGCCGGGCAGACAAGGGTCTATTCCCTGCTGATCCCCACGAGCTACGGCATCACCTTCCCGGACGACGTCAAGCCGCAGCTGCCCGAATACCCGGATATGCGGGCAAATATGGAGGACCTGTTCTCCATGATGAACTCGAACGTGGTACGCGTCAAGTGCTTTGACAACCTTTATCAGCACAGGAACGAATACATCTATTTCCGCACCGATCATCACTGGAACGGCACCGGCGCATACTACGCCTATGAGACCTTCTGCAACAGCAAAGGCATCCAACCGTACACGATGAGCCAGCGCCGCGAGGTCCGCTTTGAGAACTTCCTCGGAAGCTTCTACACGGCGAGCGGTGAGGACCCGGCGCTTCTCCCGGCGGACACGGTCATCGCCTTCTATCCCGTCTCATCCTCCGCTTCGATGATCATGTACGACGAGAACGGCAACGGCACGAACTGGCCGATCATCCAGAACGTCAACTCGTATCGCCCCTCCGCGAAGTATAACTGCTTTGCGGGCAGCGATCACCCGCTGACCGTGTTCACGAACCCCGCTGTGACCGACGGCTCCGTGCTGATCATTATCAAGGAATCATTCGGCAACGCGCTGCTGCCGCTGCTTGTGGACCATTATCAGACGATCTATGAGATCGACTACCGCTATTGGAGCGGAAATCTGCAGCAGTACGCCCGGGAGGTAGGCGCGACCGATCTGGTCTTCGCGAACAACATCGTTTCCGCGAGCGCGAGGACGTTCGTCGGAAAGCTTGCAAGGATCATCGGGCAATAAAACAGGATACGCAAATATGCCGAAGGACCGATCGATGTGATCGGTCCTTCGCTTTATCGGATCATTCCGCCGCCGCGCGAAGATCGAGATACATTAGAACGGCGTCGTGGTATTCCCCGCGGAGCTTCATGAACGCGGGCGAGACGCCGATCGTTCTGAAGCCGAACTTTTCATACAGGTGAATAGCCTTTTCGTTGTCCGCACGCGCTTCGAGGTTCAAAAGCTCGACGCCGTGCTGTTCAGCGTATTCGATGAGCGCTTCCATCAGGCGGCTGCCTATGCCCCTGCCCCATTCGGCTTTGAGGACGGAGATGCCGAGCTCCGCACGGTGCGCCATTCGCCTCGGGTGGCCCGCGAGCGTTGCGTCGCCGACGATGCGCCCGTCCTTCACGGCGACGATCATGCAGTCATGCGGCTTTTCCGCAAGGCCTTCGATAAAGGCGCGCTCCTGTTCCGGCTTGATAGGGAACTCGTCCTTGCCGAAGGTGAGGTTGTCGCTCTCGCCGCCGATCGTATTGAGGTATTCGATAAGCGCAGCCGCGTCGTCCGGAACGGCGTGCCTGATCACGATGTCATCAGCTGTTTTCATAGTATTGCTCCTAAAGAAAAGCGGCGCGGTGGACCCGCGCCGCTGCAGTGTTAAGGCTTATTTGACCGGAATGGTGGGAGTCCAGTACTCACGGGAGTAAATGTCCGTGAACATATAGCTCGCTACCATCTTCTCTTCCGAGAAGCGATAGTCGCCGACCACGTTGTTGCCGGTGTAGGTGATCTGATCGCCCAGCTTGTAGCTGTTCTGATAGTCGCCGTCATAGCTGTAGTAGTCGCAGAGCAGGTCGATCTTATCGCCGACTTCGAGCTCGGTGAGGCTCTTCGCGATCGTGTCGGTCTCGCCTTCGACATAGTCGAACTTTGCGCCGGCAATTGTCCATGCGTCGTTGTCGTAAACGAGGATCAGGTCCGCGCGGTCGCCGTTGAGCAGGCAGGGCACGCGGCCGGTGATGGTGTAGACGCTGCCGTCATCGACGCAGTCGAGGAAGTAGTACGCCATGACCTGACCGTCGATGCCGAGCCAGGTATTGTCGTACTCGCCGACAAGGGCGCCTTCCTTGGTGAACTCATACACGTTATCGAGGCCGAGATCGATATAGCCCGCGCCGTCGTCAACGAAGACGTTGAGCAGGAGGTTGCCGACCATGTTCCAGTTATCTTCGGAGAGGGTCATCGCGGTGGTGCCGTTCTGGTTCGTCCAGACGAGCTGGCTCGCATCGAACTGATGCTCAGAGATGTACTGAGCAGCAGCGTCGACGTCGTCAATGGACCTGCCGAAGAAATCGGAGCTGCCGCCGCCGAGGAGACTGCCGAGCAGGCTGCCGCCGGAGCTGCCTGAGCCGCCGCCGAGGAGGCTGCCGAGCAGGCTCGAGATATCGCCGGAGGACTGAACGCCCGAACCGGAGCTCGTGCTGCCGAGGAGGCTGCCGAGCGGGCTTGCGCCGGTGAGGCTGCCATAGCTCGCGGTGGAGCCGACCGCCTGACCCGCAACGCCCATGCCCGCGAACTGCTGGATGCAGCGGCTGTATGCGCTGTCAAGACCGATCGCATTGTAGATGGAGACGGCGGAATCCACCATGGAGGTCTTCCTGTACGGGAAGTAGATGGAAAGGCCGTAGCAGTTGGTCATGTTGGAGCTGGTGCGGTTGTACTTGACCGCGCCGAGGATCGCATCCGCAAGGGCCTTGCTCTCGGTGGTGTTGAGGTTATACGCGAGATGGACGAGGTCGATCTGGTCGATCTTGGTGGAAGTTGCGAACTCGCGGGTATTGTTCCTTGCGTTCGCGACCTTCTGATAGTCGGACTTGATCAGGTTCGCGGTCGCGGTTGAGAAAGTGTTGAACTTTTCAGGAACGGTGGCTTTGAGCTCCGCAAGGTCCACAACGGAAAGCGTGGTCTTCTGGCCCGGGCACTTCTGCGCGCAGACGGAGACGAAATCGTCTACGATCGCCTTGCCGAGATTCAGTGTGGACATCGAGGTGTTGTTGTTGAGGCTCTTGAGCCAGTTGGTATAGTACCAGCCGACGCCGGGCTCGGTCTCTTCGGACGCGATCAGATAGTCCGCATAGGGCTCGAGCATGAGCGCGTTCTCGAGCGTTGCCATGAGGCAGGCGTCGAAGCCGATGAAATCGAAGGTGGTGTTGGCCGAAGAAAGCGCGTCCCTGATGCCCTTGAGGGACATGGAGCCGGAGTTTGCATACTTTTCGTCATAGCCGTAGCCGCTGACGGATCCTCCGCCGTGATCCCATAAGATCAGCTCATAGCGGTTTGCGGGATAGTTCGAAGTGCAGTAGTTGATGAAGCGGGTCAGCGTTGCGGGCTTGGTCATCGCGTCCTTGCCGTCGTTCTGAATGAGGCACGCGAGGCCGCCGTTGCCGACCTTGTAGATCTGGTTGTTCGAGCTGGAAACGATGTTGTTCTTCCACTGCCTGCAGCCGCCGGTGTAGACGAGGAGGTTCAGGTTCGGGTTGTTCGCAGCTGCGTTGACCATCTCCTGAAGGTCCATCGTGGCCATGCTGGATTTGGACTCAAGGTCCGTACCGCACATATAGACCATCATAGTGACGACGTCGCTGCCGTTGCCGCGGATCTGGGTGTACTTGTCCCTCGTGCCGTTGGCGACGGTGCTGTTGAGCGTCCCGGTGTTGTTGAGCGTGGTGGCGGCATTGTCCTGCTGAACGGGAGCCCAGCCGGTGGAGACCGCGCCTGCGTTGGAGAAGTTGCCGCCCATCAGGCTGCCGAGCACGCCGGAGAAGCCGTTTGACTGGCTGCTCTGGGTGGGAGCCGGGGTGGTGAAGGTGGTCGTGCCGTTATCGTTTCCGGTGAGGCCGCCAAGAAGGCCGCCGCAGTTGAAGAGCTTGCCGCCGCCGAAGATCAGCAGCGCGGCCACGAGCAGCAGGATGATCAAGCCGCCCTTGCCGCCCGCGCGGGTGGTCGTGCGGTTTCCTGAACCTGAGGTCCCGTATGACTGGTCCTTGCGTGCCTGATAGCCGTCCTGTTTCCCGACCGGACCGCCGGTATTTACCTGTTCGGTCTTATGGATGGACTGCCCTTCGCCGATGACGTTCTTGCGACGCCCGGTGGGTCTGTTATTTTCCATTTAAGTTACCTCCACTCGGATTAGGTGTTTTGATTATAAACCTTTTCAGGTCATTATGCAATGTTTTTCGCCCGTGTGCCCGAGCTTATGCCCATGGATCCTGCGAGTCGGGCCTGCGTACGTCAACGAGCATGTGCTGCTCCCAGAGGTACCATTTGCCGTCCTTGGCAAGGCGGACGTCCACGTAGCGCGCGCTGTCCGCTCCGCCGGAGGTGAGCCACATGCGCTTCATGTTCTCCTGCAGGTCGGAATGGGGATTGGTGAACGGCGTTACGGTGTACGGCTCCGAAGGCGTGTAGTCGTTTTTATAGGTGGCGCCTTTGAAATAGGAACGGGGAACGTAGTCCGTGTCATGGAAACGGTCCGCATAGAACTGCAGATCGAGATTGGAAAGCTCGCGAGGACCGCGCAGATAGTTGAGCATGCGGATCGCAAGCTCCTTATCCTTCGGATAGGCGTTGAACGCCACGACGGTCATCGCCGCTGTGTCGTAAGGATCGGCGAGCTTTGCCTGCGGCAGAGCAAGGAAATCATCGTAGGTCTCGGGCAGGGCCCGGAAAACGACGTCCTGTTTGCGGATGGAAAGATCCTTCTCCGCCTTTTTGATCGCCTTATTGAACAGGTTTTTGAGAACGTAGCCCAAGGTGCTCATGTTTTCCTCCTTTGCGGGGTCTGTTGGAATGGATTCGCGGCAGGACCGCAGTTAATATCACGCAAAAATTATATCATATCGGGGCCGCGCTGTAAATACCGCCGGGCACGTCCGCCTAATAAACGAACGAGGCGCCGTCACGGTTGAAGCAGGAACGCGGGCTTAAGAAGGAAGGGTTCGTCCGCCAGGCGTATCGAAACGCGGGCGGTCTCCTTCACACCGGAGCGGAACGCGTTTGTATTGAAGAAAAGCAGAAGCTCGTTTTCGCTCACGGCAAAGGCGTAATGCGGCGAGTCTGCGCTGAAATCCGCCGTATGATCGCGGTATTCGTTGATCTCGAGCCGGCTTTCCTGCGCCGCGAGGCGGACGTTCGCAAGGTGCGGAAGCACGCGTACGTCGTTCACGATATCGGAAAGGAACAGCCGTTTTCCCGCCGGATCGAAGCTTGCCGAGGCGAAGCGCGTGCCGGCTGAGCCGCCGATCTCGAACAGGATGCTGACGATCGCCGTATCGGAGCGATAGACGGTCGCTTTTTCGCGGATCGACGGCGTTGAGCCCGAACCGCTCATCTGTCCGTCCCCGCCATCCTCCGGATCCCCCGTCTCCGCCGGCGCTTCGGTCTGCGCGGGGGCTTCCGCCGCCTGCTGCGCGAGCTTCGTCAGCGCTTCCCTGCGCGCATCGTCCAGCTCCGCAAGCGCAGCGGCGAGGCCGGGCCAGAGCGCGGCGTCCCGATCGGAAAGGGTGAGCTTTTGCCGCTCCACGGCGACGCTTATACCGCCGGACTGAACGGTGAACCGCTCCGGAGCCGTATCGATGGATATACTCGCGGGCGCGGGCTCGGGGGGACTGTAATAGACCTTGAGATCATAAAAATCGCGGCTGCCGTCCTGCTTCGTTACGGTGAGAACGCCGTTTGCGTAGTCCCCGGTGATAAGCAGTTCGTCCCCGGCGGCGAGCGTGACGCCGAACGCGTCGTAGTTTATGCCGTTTTCATCGAGCACGCCGATGTCATAGACCCCGGGCAGCGCGCCGAGCGCGGCAGGCGGGAGCGTCAGTTCTTCGCCGGCGGGAAGCGGCTGCCCGAGCGTGTCGCCCCATTCGCCGGCTTCCGCCGGGCTGACGTAGAGCTCCGCGGCGGCGGAGCCAAGCCCGTTTATAAATCTCACGGAGGGTTCCGCTGTCGGTTCCGGCGTGTGCACGGCGGCGGACGCCGCAGGTTCGCCGGAATGATCGGGCGACTGTACGGGGATGGGCTGCTGCTCCGGCGTACAGGAAGAAAGCAGCATCAGAGCTGCCGCAAGCACCGCCAAAAATCTTATCAGCCTTTGCATTTTTCCTCCCGCGCCGATGCGCCTTTGAAAACCGAACGCCCCGCTCCCCGGGAAAGGGAAGCGGGGCTTTATTGTATTATCCTGCGAACTCGAGCCCTTCGAAGATATCGAAGATGGATACGCCGTCGATCGCGGGGCCGACGCCGTCCAGAGTGTTGACGGTCACGTACCATTCCGGGGTTTCCGCCTGGCAGAGCACCGCCGTCCGCTCGTCGTCGGTGGCGACGTAGATCACTTCCTCGCCGGCCTTCACGGTCTCCTTGCTTCCGTCCGCATTGGTGACCTCGAGATCCCTCAAGAGCGTGAACACGAGCTGCCTGTCGAGCCGGAACCATTCGTTTTCACTCTCGGGAAGGCCGTTCTCGCCGATCGAGTAGAGCTTGTAACCGTCCACGGTGCTCAGAACGTCCGTCCGGGAGGTGAGCAGGAAGCTCTCCGGATCCGGCATGGGTTGGGTGTAGAAATGGTAATCCTCATCGTCCTCCGCGTCTATATAATAGTTGTACCAGCCCGCATGGACCTCGCCGCACTTTGTGACCGCCCCGTCGGAGATATCGTAGGCGTAGATCATCTGATAATCGTTCATGCAGGTGGCTTCGACGTAGAGATAGTCACAGCCGTTGACGTGGATATACAGCGGCGCGAGATCGAGGGCCTCGTTGTTTTCTTCCATTATCGAGTCCTCATCGAAGTACACGCCGATCCGTTCAAAAGACCATCCGTCGTCGCTGGTGTAGCCGGCGACGAACAGCGGCGAGACCTTGCCGCCGACTTCAAAATAGGTGCTGAGTCCCCAGGGGAAGGCGACGGAATAGCTCCTCGGGCAGGCGGTGAGCTCAGCCGCGACAAGATCCGGATGCTCCGAGAACGGGATCAGGATCGTGCTCGTATAGGCGTCGTCGATGCCGAAAGCATTATTGTTGAAGACCATGCCGACGCCGTGGGGATCGAGCGTCCAGGCGAGATCCGGGCTGGACCACACGGAGAAATATTCGGAATAATCCGTGTTTTCGTCGAGCATGAAGCCGTCCTCATTGCGGCCCTCCATCTGCTCGTTGATAAGGGAAGGCAGCTCGGAGGGATCGCTGACTATGCCGGCGAGGGTCAGCTTTTCGCCGGTCATGGTGCTGATATTGTAGGAGCTGTACGTCCAGTGGGAATAGCTGCCGTATTTGACGTCACGCTCGAACAGGACGCTGAACACGCGGGTATCGACGCGGCGGAAGAACGCCTTCACTCTGAACTCGGGAGCAACGTAGTTTTCCGGGTCGTCGGCGTATGTTTCGCGGCTTTCGGAGACGAGCTCCCGGTAGATCGCTTCCGCGTTCCCGCGCTCGGCGGCGTTCATGTCGTCCACTGCGGCGCTGAGGCCGGGGTAGTTTTCCGCCTCGTATTCATCGAGCACGACGAGATCCATGCTGAAGTAGCCCAGCGCGACGCCGAGATCGTCGTCATAGGTATAGTCGCTGATAAGCTCCGTGCAGGGGTTGAGCACGGTCACGGCCTTTTCCTCGGGAGGATCGTCATCCGAATAGACCTCCGCCTCATATTCGGTAACGCTGCCGTCCGCATGGGTGACGGCGAGGCTGCCGAGCTCTTCGGCCGGGTCTGCGGTCAGCAGGAGAACGTCGCCGTCCGCAAGCTCGACGTTCCATACGTCGTAGTTTAAGCCGTTTTCATCCACGGCGCCGACGTCGTAAACATAGCCGGGTTCGCCGTTAAAATCCGCGAAATCGAGCTTGATGCTCTCGCCGGAGGGGATGAGCTCCGCAACGGCTTCGCCCCACTCCTCGCTCGTTACCGGGCTGATGTAAAAGCTGTCGATGCAGGATGCAAGCCCGTTCTTAACAGTGAGACCGGTCTGCTGTTCGATGGGCGCCTCGGTCGTTTCGGCAGGCGCGTTGGTGGGCGCGTCCGTGGCGGGAGGCGGGGTTATCGGCGCATTGATGCCGCCTGTACAGGCCGACGCAAAGCAGGCTGTGAGCGCGAGCACAGCGCATAGGGTCAATGCAATGATTCTGCGTTTCATAGTATTATCTCCTTTGGGTGAACTCCCAATGTGTTTTGCATATTAACGCACTTTATTTTAGCACATTCATGCCCGATTGTACAGCGGAAAATGTCCGTCCATGCCTCACGGGCCGTGTTTGCGCGTTTTATGAAGGGAAACCAAAAACTGCCGGGAAATGCTCCCCGGCAGTTCGGACCATCCGATCGATTATCTTGACATGCCTCTTCCGCTTCCGGGCAGGAAGCCCTCTTTGGAATAGGCGTTGTTGAAATTCTGTATCCTTTGCACGAACTCTTTATTCGTTTCCGTCTTTTCGAGCAGGCCGATTATCTGCTCCGTCGCCTCGGCTGTGTTGCCGCTTGACAGCATCCTGCGTATCGAATTGACGGAGGCGAGCTCCTCCTCGGAAAGCAGCAGCTCCTCGCGCCGCGTGCCGGATTTATAGATGTCCACTGCCGGGAAAATGCGCTTTTCACTGAGCTTGCGGTCCAAATGGATCTCCATATTGCCGGTGCCCTTGAACTCCTCGTAGACCATATCGTCCATTCTGGAGCCGGTCTCAACGAGCGCTGTGGCAAGCACCGTCAGGCTGCCGCCGCCCTCGATATTCCTCGCTGCGCCGAAGAAGCGCTTAGGCTTGTGCAGCGCGCCGGGATCCATGCCGCCGGAAAGCGTTTTGCCGGTGGAGTTTATAGTGAGGTTATACGCCCTTGTGAGCCTTGTGATGGAGTCCATCAGAACGACGACGTCCTTATTCATTTCCACAAGGCGGAGCGCTCTTTCCATTACCATTTCCGCAACGCGGGTGTGGTGCTCCGGCAGCTCGTCGAAGGTGGAATACACGACCTCGCCCTTTATGGAGCGCTGCATATCCGTAACTTCTTCGGGGCGTTCATCTATGAGCAGGACGATAAGGTGCACGTCCGGATAGTTCTCCGCTATACCGTGCGCTATTTCCTTTAAGAGCGTTGTTTTACCGGCTTTGGGCGGCGAGACGATCATACCGCGCTGGCCCTTGCCGATCGGCGCTATGAGGTCGATCAGGCGGATCGCGAGGCTGTTCTTTTTGCCCTCCGGATCGTTCGTTTCAAGCGTCAGCCTCTCGTCCGGGAAGATCGGCACGAGCTCCTCAAACGGCTTGCGCAGCATGGCTTCCTCGGGCGGGATGCCGTTGACGGCGGTGATATACATGAGCGCTACGTAGCGCTTCGACTCCACGGTCTGCCTGGTCTTGCCGGCAACGAGATCGCCGGTGCGCAGATTGAAGCGGCGGATCTGGGAATTGGATATATACACGTCGTTCGCGCCGGGCATATAGTTATCGCGCCTTAAAAAACCGTAGCCGTCCGGCATGATCTCGAGGATGCCCTCCGCGTCCTCGCATTCGCCTGATTCGAGTATCTCCGGCACTGCGGGGTTGCTGGTGTTGTATTCGGCGTTGTAATAGCCCTCCTGGCGGTATTCCCTGCCCTGATATGGCGCACCCTGGAACTGCTGCTGCGGGTAGCCCTGCGCATAGCCCTGAACGGGATAGCCCTGCTGCATCTGCGCCCCCATGCGGTAATCCTGCTGCTGATAGGGATCGCCCTGCTGATAGGCCGGCTGACCGTAGTCCTGCCCGCGCCGTGCATATTGATCCTGCTGGTAGCCCTGCTGATAGGCAGACTGCTGGTAAGCTCCGGAGCGCTGAGCTCCGCGGCCGGTATTCCTGGCATAGCCCTGCTGGCGGCCAAACGTGTTTTGCTGGGGCCTTACCGGAGCGCTGTACCCGAGGGTGTAGCCCCCTCTTGCCTCCTGCTGAGGCGCGGGGCGCATCCGCGGCGCCTGCTCCTGCGGAACGCCGGGCTGAGCGGTCGGCTCATCTGGCAGGGCGGGCTGCTGCTTCATTTCGGCGGGCGCCTCGTTTTGAGCCGATCCCTCCTCGGCGGCTGCGGGCTGTCCCGCAGCTGCGTTGAGCCGCGGACGGCCTCGTTTTTTCGTTTCGCTTACGCCGCCGTTCATAATAATATCAACGAGCTCCGCTTTGCGGTACTTCGTAATAGACTTGACGCCCTGTGCCTTGGCGATTATCCTAAGATATTCAAGGCTTTTGTCAAGCATTTCTTCTCTTGTCATTTCGTTATCCATAATAGTCTCCACCGAAAAAATAGATACAGAAACATATGCGAACCGAACTTCACATTATAATCAAAGCTATTAAATTCTTCAATTAAGTTACAATCCCTCGCAGTGTTATTATACAATTGAGGTATAACTCTTGTCAATAGCTCTTTTCATATCAATAATCCTTTTATTGTCGAATGTTTGCGTAATGCTTTCATTGTGATCATGCCCCTTTTTTGCCTCGCATATAATTGAGCATCAATTACCGGAGGAGAAGCTTTATGAACGACAGACCTGCGATCGAGGGCGGCACGCTGCGCCTTCGCACCCATTCGATACATATCGACAACCGGGAGCTGATGAGCATCACGGGCGTCAAGGACGTAGGCAGCTTCAACGAAAACGAGGTGATCCTGATGACCGACGGCGGCGGACTGACCGTTGAAGGCACCTCTCTGCACATCACGAAGCTGAACCTTGACGAAGGGCAGATCATCATCGAGGGGCAGATCATCGCGTTTGAATACGACGACGTGCCTGTTCAAAAAGGCAATATCTTTGCCAGAATGTTTCACTGATGTATAACAATCTGAACGAGTTCCCGCTGATCCTGGGCTGCCTTTGGGCCGGGTTCGTGCTCGGGATCTTCTATGATTTGCTGCGGCTTGCGCGCATACGCGGCGGCATTATGACCGCCGTTTGCGACCTGCTTTTTTCCGCCGCTTTCCTCGTTCTGACCGCGGCAGTGCTTTTCACCTTGGACAGCGGAAGGCTCCGTGCGTACAGTCTGCCTGCTGTGATCTCCGGCTTTCTCATCTGGCAGTATGCGCCCGGCAGGCTTATCCGCTGTACGCTGTCTTCGTTTTTCAGCAGGCTCCGCCGGCGGCGGGAGCGGCGATCCCGTTTGTAATATTCCCCGATTTGATAAATATAATTATTCCAAATCCCATTCGGAGGACGCGAAAATGCTCTTAAATAAAAAAGCGGCTGCCGCCGTTCTGGTCCTTCTCATGATCTGTTTTTCCGCATGCAGGATCCCGCCCGCACTGACGGAGCCGCCGTCCCCCGCCCCGACGGGACCGGCGGAGAGCATGCTGCCCGGCTTATTGCCGGATGAAACGGCAGTGCCTTCGCCTTCGCCGGAGAACGGCCGCACTGTCAGCGCATCGCTCTGTTACGTTACGGACGAGGGTTATCTGCTGCCCGTCGTGCAGCGCATACCATGGGAGGACGGGATCGCCAAGGCCTGCCTTGCAAGGCTGACGGGTTCGCCGGAGCTCGATAACGAGCTCGCAAAGCAGGGGCTGTCCGCGCCGATACCCGCAGGGACCAAGGTACAGCTTGCGATCAAAGACGGCGAGGCGACGGTTCGCCTTTCCGCCCTGCCCGGGCTTTCAAGCGCGCGGAGCGAACAAAACCTCTTTACCGCCATCGTCAACACGCTCACGGCATTTCCCTCGGTCAACACGGTCTCGATCACGGTCGATGGCGTATCCGGCAGGACCGCCAACGGCGTTTCGCTGCCCGTGCGCCAGGGCAGGCTCGCGCTGAACGCCGAAGACGGAACGGTGCAGGTAAGCGGCAGCGCAAAACCGCTCACGCTGTATTTCCCGAACTCCATGGGCAGCCATTTCATTCCCGTCACGCGGTATTCCGAGAACGACGGGCTGTATGCCGCGATCAGCGGGCTCGCACGCGGCACGGAGCTCTCCGGCCTCATAGGGTGCTTCCCGGAGAATACGCTCGTGCTCGGCGCGGCGATCGAGAACGGGCTGCTGACCGTAAATCTTTCGGAGGACTTTAAAAAAGTTGCCGAAACGCCGGGGCTTTACAGCCTTGCGATGCAAGGCGTGCTGTTGACCGCGATGAAGTACGGCAGCGTGGACGAGGTGCTTTTCACGGTGAACGGAGTGCCGTTTGAGCCCTGAGGCTTCAAAAAACAAAAGCCGCTAAAGCGTTCCCCTGCGGGAGCGCTTTGGCGGCATTCTGTTAAATTGAATGAAGATTATTCTTCTTTGAGCTCGGGCTCGATGACGGGTGCGTCGGGCGCGTTTTTGCAGACGCTTGCGATGCCGTTCTTGCAGCTGTCCTTCTTGACGTAGCCCTCGCTTGCGGCGATGGTCTGGCCGTTCTTTGCCTTCAGGCGGAAACGGAACTGACCGGCCTTGTCCTTGTAGATCTCGAACTTGGGATGCTTCTGCTCCTCATAGCCCTCGATGGTCTGATCCTCGACGTTGGCGATGGGAGCATTGATGCGCACGCTCTCGCAGCCGTTCTTGCATGCGTCGAGGGTGGTGTAGACTTCGCCGCCGACAGCGACCGTTTCGCCGTTAGCGGCGTTCAGTCTGAAGGTAAAGCCGGTGGGAGTGGTTTTAATGATAAATTTACCCATAATATTCATCCTTTCGGCAAATATAAATTTGCATATATATTTTATCCTATGTTGCCGCTCATGTCAATAGATTTTTCAAAATGGAGGGAAATCCGCTATTTTTGAGCTTTTCCGTTTTTTCGGGGCCGATCATCCGCCGGTAATAAAACCGCTCCTCACGTTCCGTTAGTCGGACGTGAGGAGCGAAAGTTTATAATCGGATCATGGAATTATGCCCTGCTGCGCTTTCTGCGCCACGCGGCCAGGACGCAGGCGCCTGCAGCGACCGCAAGCGCGATCTCGCCGATGACGAGCAGCGAGGTGCTGTCGCCCGTATCCGGCGGGGGCGGCGGAGGAGGCGTGGGCGTCACATCGGGAGTCGGCGTCGGCGTTATCTCGGGAGTCGGCGTCGGCGTTATCTCGGGAGTCGGCGTGGGCGTTGTCTCGGGAGTGGGCGTCGGCGTTATCTCGGGAGTCGGCGTCGGCGTGATCTCGGGAGTCGGCGTCGGCGTGATCTCGGGAGTCGGCGTCGGCGTGATCTCGGGAGTCGGCGTCGGCGTTATCTCGGGAGTCGGCGTCGGCGTCTCGTGGATATACTCATTGTTGAATCTTGCGCTGTCCTGCGGGAGGCCGTCGACCGTTGCTGCAAGGCGGCCGTCCGCGCCGCGGGTTACCGTCACGGTGACTTCATAGAAGGTGGTATCGTAGATCCAGCCTTCCGCGTTGCCGGCGATCTCATACACAAGGTAGGTATACACGCCGGGCTCGTCATAGACAAGCTCCGTGAAGCTGAAGCTGCCCCTGCCGATGATGCTTACGGTCTCCGAATAGTCGGCGCCCTCGGTCGTTTCCTCAAGGATGAAGCTGAACACGACATCGGTCTCATCAATACCGGAGATCGTCTTGAGGCCGGGGATGACCGCGCTCGCCGTCGAATAGACGTTCACGATCACGAGCTCTTCCGCGCCGTCATACTCGACGTTGGCGGAGAGGATGCCGTTCTCATACGTTACGGTAACGACGACGGTGTGCTCAGACGTATCGTATGCCATGCCGGGCGCATTGAGCTCGCGCTCGGTGATGACGTACTCATAGACGCCGGGTGCGTTGTATTCGATCGTGCCGAACACAGCGACGGGATCGTCGATAGTGGCGTAGGCTACGGTGATTTCGGGCATCGGAGCGTTTGCCGTTACGGGAGCGAGATCGAAAACGAACTCGTCTCCGTCATCCCACTCGCGGCCGATGAGCTCCTTCGTGACCTCGATCTGCGCCTCGCAGGGAGAGGGCACGTAGGTATTGGTGATGATGAGAGCTTCGCCGTCCTCATACGCTACTTCGGCAACGAGCACCGCGTTTTCATCGGTGACCGTAATGATCACGGTATGAGGCTCAGTATCGTAGGTGACACCCGGCAGGTTGCCCGGGCGCTCGGTGACGGTGTATTCGTAGACGCCGGGCTCGGTGAAGTCGA
>JAFXSG010000031.1 GCA_017525875.1 Clostridia bacterium
CATTGACCGTTAGTTTGAGTACCCCATAGATTTACACTACTCTCAAACTGCGATATCGCAGAAGGGCGATCCCGAACGGTTTGAGTACCCCATAGATTTACACTACTCTCAAACTCAACAAGCTTTTTTGCAATCGGCATATCCGTTTGAGTACCCCATAGATTTACACTACTCTCAAACAACGGCCAATATTTTCGCGTGGTCAATTCGTTTGAGTACCCCATAGATTTACACTACTCTCAAACTGTATTATAGCCCGCCGTTATGATTTGTCAGTTTGAGTACCCCATAGATTTACACTACTCTCAAACTATCCGGCATTACCCGTCCGCCGCGATCATGTTTGAGTACCCCATAGATTTACACTACTCTCAAACTATCCTATGTGACTCGTGTTATTTCGATCGGTTTGAGTACCCCATAGATTTACACACTACTCTCAAACCTCAAATTCGAGAAAACGGCACTACAAACCGCAGCGAACCATGGGGATTGTGCATATTGATTATAGCCGATGACAGCAAAAGAAACAACTAAAACTCACACAGATCGTGATCCACTGTCCATCTGCGCTCATTCTCGAGCCTCCGTCTTGAAGTGCTTTCGAGGAGCAGAAGACGAAGCTTTTTGCCAAGCACGTCTTTAAAAAAGCATTTCATGCTTTCATCATCGAACCAGCTTCGCATATTCACCGTTACGAACAATCGGTCGCGGTCTATCTGCCTGACCAGCTCCATATAGTTCAGCACTTCGCCAATTTGGTCTTCACTTTTACCTGCAGCGGAAATGCCGAGTGACTTCAGTATGCCGGTGAAGCTCAGCTTGCTGCATTCGATGTCACACTGAAAGTCTTCCGCAAGTTCGCCGATATACATTTCGCATGAATTCAGCAGTTCCTGTGTGCGCAGCCAGTGCTGCTCATTCCTTGAAATAGCATCGATCGCATTAGTCAGTTTGGTCTGCAGGGCTTTGCCGTTGAACTCGAAAGGCGCAAAATCCTTGATTATTTCAATGTTTTTTGCTATTGATATCGGCTTATTTGCTTCTGACAGAACCGTGCTGCCGTTGAAACCTTCCGCCTGCATACACAAATCCGTAAGCAACAACCGAAAAGCCTGTTGGTTTTCAACTACGAGCGAGGATACCCTGTCTTCATCGATCTCGATCACAGAGCCAAACAACGGTGAAACCAGCTTCAAAGGATCACCAGCCTTTCCGTGCTGTCTATCATCTCCGACGTGTTCTCTCCCACGAGATACTTCATACCCGCAAACTGCTTTTCAGTTACGGTCAGCACCTGAACGATCCCGGCAGGCGGACGGTTCCTGCGCAGCACCTCAATGACCGACGCTTCCACACTTTGGTTTAGTACCATACGGCAGTACACGGATTCCTGCATCATAATAAACCCGTTGCCGATCAGCAGCTTGTGAAACTGCCGATAATCCCGCTTGTTCTCCGCCGTTTCCGTGGGCAGATCAAAAAAGACTACAATCCGCATAAACCTATAGCTCATATTTGCAATACCTGATCAAAGAGGTGTCTCCATCGTTCAAAGCAGCGAATACGCTCCTGACATAGATCTTTATCCCGTTCAACAGCGTTTGCCGCGATCCGTCAACGACTACATCGTAATTCAGCAGCTCGATCATTCCATGCTTTTGTTCTGTGCCGAACTCCATATACTTTTCATTGACAACGAGCCTGTCGACAAGGGGCCGAAGCGGCTCCATCAGGTCGCAGCCGAGGTTATAGGCATTGAATACGTTGTCGTGGTGTATGCCTATTTGATTAAGGTAGCCGTTTGCCGAGATCTCCCTGTTGCATACGGAAAGAATAAGGCTGTAGCCGTAGTTCAGCGCTGAATTGATCGGGCATTCAAAGCTCCGAGTGAAGCCCATGCCGAAAAGTGCGTTGAAATAAACCTTTGCGGCATGCCCTTCCCTATTGGTGACGTCGCCAAGCTCTATCTCCTCGATGTACCGTGAAAGCAGCTCCGCCTCACGCTCTTTCCCGAGTTTCATAAGGAATGACGCCTGCCTTGCGATCTTCTCGGCAATGATATTCATCCATACGGCGCTTTTGAGTTCATCCGACCAGGCCATCTGTATTTTGATCTTTCTTGATGAATCATGGCTTCCCGCATACGGGACGAGCTCGGCGCACGGGTTCCTCTTTTCATCGCAAAAAATCACTTTGATCTTTCTGTTTACGAGCTCGGTTATCAGGTATTCCGTCAGGGCGACTGCGGTGCTTTCGATCATCAGGACCGCTATCTCATCCAGATACAGCCTTTTCGTCGACTCTCCGCGCACTACCATACAGCCGAGTTCATAATCGAGCTTGCATCTGTTCGCTATTACGACCGTTCTCCAGCTCATATGAGATCAAGCAGATTTGCCGTTCGCTTTTCGAACAAGCCGGCAGGAGAAACGTCGACTATCACCGCCGAACCGTACTTCTTTTTCCAATTCGAAATGGTCGAACTGAGCGTGAGAACGCCTGATTTCTCCACGCCGCCGATCGATTTCAGGTTGCAGCCGCCGGCGCGCCCGGTCTTGAGAAGAGCGACGATCTGCAGCAGCACCTCGACCTGATCCTCGGTCGAAAGCTTTTTGAAGGTTTCCCTCCCCTTTTCAAGCACGCCGATCTGGCTGTCCAACAATTTATTGAAAAGAGTTTTTTCGATCTTTTCCCGATATTTATCGTAAAGTTCGATGTTCTGTTTTGAAGAGATCTCGTCAAACTCTTCGTCAACGGTCAGCTTCGGTGTTTTCTTTCTCCGTTCACTGAACTTTTCCAGTTTTTTTACATAGACTTCATGCAAATAATCAATGCGTATCGGCGTTTGAAGCACGATCCCCAACTGACGGCCGCCTCCTGATTTTCCTGTCAGGCATACTCTGCAGCCATCAAGTTCCAATACCGTGTTGATCTTAATGATCCTCATGCCGAGAGGGAAGCTGATATCGGAAACCGGTTTGTTGATTATGGACGATATCGTTTTGCCGCTGTATTCACGGGCAAACGCTTCGTCAGAGAGGAACCTGTCCTTATACATAAGCTCCACGGGCATGATCATCAGGTCCTTCTTCTTGCCGGTGCTGAACCCGACAAACATGAAGAACGACGCTGTCGTCTTGTTGTAGCCGCCGTACTTCTCAGTATCCAGCCCGACCTTCCTCGGGACGAGGCCCGGCCTTGCGCGCAGGGGCATCTGATCGAACAGCCCGCCCTTGCGGCAGAAGGCATATCTTGTGAAATGAATACAATTTTTAAGCATCGTTTTTCTTACAGCCGCTATGGATTCCCCGCCGTTCCAAACCGTTCTCTGCCCTATCCTGACGGGCTTTTCAAAGAGCTTTTTCGGCTGAGCGTTATAGTGTTCGCTGACCTTGAACCATTCTTTATTAAACCGCTCATGATAAACATTGCCCACAACGATGTTCAGGAAAGCGTCCTTTGCGTGATGTAGGTCATTCACGCTCCTCGTTTTGAGCATATCGAAGTCATGACGAAAATCGGATACAATGCCGGCTTTAATATAAACGATCTCGGTCTCGGGGTACATTTCCTTCAGGATCGCCGCAACGGCTTTGGTGGACTGCCGGGTCTCGACGAGCTGACGATTGATGAAATTCGTTTTTTCCTCGTCGGTGAATCCCTTTGTGCGGGTCAGGCGATGATACTTTTCATCCGTGATCAATTTCGCCCGGTGAAGCATATCCCAGTGAGCGCGAACAGCGGGATCGCATCTGAACTTTTCCGGCACGGGATAACTGTCTCCCTTATCCGCATTCGTCGATGAGAGCACGAGCACCTTGTTATTCAGGATGCTGTCGTCCTTAACAAAGCACTGCGGATAGATATGGTCCACGTTGTAAGTGCCGTCCTTCAGCTTTGTGATATCGATCTTTTTACCCGTGTACATACAGCGGCCGAGCTGCAGATAATACAGGAACAGGCTTTCGCTGCGCAGCTTTTGATCGGCATCGGCGCCCATGGCGTCAAGGCTGCGCGAAAGCTCGCCGACGTCCTCCTCAACGGATGCATAAAGCTTTTTAAGCTGTTCACAGCGGGATTCAGTGCGCTTATTCTTCTGATCCTCGCTTGCGCCGCGTGCCATCTCAACGAAGATCTTCTCCGGTGCATGTCCGCATGCTTTGGCGACTTCCTTTACGATCTCGACCGTTCTGATGATCGGACGTTTTACGGCATTGGAAACATACATTTCGTCAAGCCTGTTCGTTAGGTTCTTCACTTTTCCAAAATACGCCTTCTGCAGCGCTTCGATATCCTCAGCGAAAGAGTACCTGTCCGATAGGATCTGCATCAGGTTGTCGTTGGTCTCCCAAAGATAATGGAGTACCGTGTGCAGTTCGCCTGTTCCGTCTTCCCTGCGAACACCTTCGATGCCGTTCAGCAATTTCCCGGAAAGCCTTCCGAAATCAATGTACTTAAGGGCTGCGACGTACTTTCTGTCCGCCTCGGAAAGAGCCGGGAATTCCGTATTTATCCACTTAGTGAAGCGGCGGGTATCCTCGGTATACGTGCGCCGCTCAATAATCCGCTCGACGTCATTCTCGGAAAGGATTCCCGTTGTAAGCAGCCTTGCAAAATCATGATAGGATTTCAGCGAGGATTTGATCGCGATATCAATGCCCTCCAGCGTATCGCCCTTGTGCATCACGCCGTCCGAGAGAAGCAGCTCCTCGATTGCTTTGCGGGAGACTCTTTTCTTTTTCATAAAGAGCTCGCTGAAGATCCGCTGCTTGCAGCCCACTGTGATCGGTTCGCCGTTAACACGGATGTTGTTTATTTCGTTCAAGACCGTGTATTTTGAATAGAGAAGCGACTGCTTCGGCAGAACGAATTCATTCGGCAGATAGGAGCACTTGTTGACCATGCGGTTGAGGAACTCCTGCTCGGATCTGTCCAGATCGACCTTTTCTTCGAAGTTCCAGGGCAGGATCTTGCCCTCTGCTTTACGAACGATCCATGTGTGCGAATCCTTCATACCGGTACCGTTCAGCGGACCGACAAAGTACGGCACTCTGAAAGTGAAGACCGACAGCAGCTTGTCCTTCGGCGTAATGCCGTCTGCGTCTTTTCCGCAGAGGAAAGGAAGATACGTTTCCGCATTATCGAGGATACGTTTGAGTTCATACCAATACAGCTGATATGGGATTATCCTGTTATCCGGATCAACCTGCTTGGGAAGGAACGTGCGCGTTTCGAGCCGCTGCCTCATATCAGCGAGGAATTCGCCGTCTGCGCCTTCGCATTCTATATCCTTAACAAGCTTCCTCAGGTAATCGGAAAAATCATCTTTGCTGGCTTTGGAGACCTTGTCGATATCTCCGATTATCTTTGACGATTTAAGATTCTTAACGTATGCCGTATAATTTTTCAGATCGCTTTTATAGGTCCTGAATACTTCGTTGTATCTGTCCGGCAGGTACTTTCGCACAAAAGCTTTCAATCCGGCAAGATCCTTTTTATGCTGCTCATAGACTGCTACCTTTCCTTCCGAGATCGTATCCTTGCCCTTTCTCGCATCAACAAGGATCGCCCAATCGAACATTGCTTTCAGGCGAACGATCAGTTCCGCATCCTCGTCCAGTTCGGCAAGGACCTCCGCTGCGAGAACATCGTCATCTGTGTCGAGTGAAAAGGACTTGATCTCGCTGTAGCTCTCGTTTTTGAAGAGATCTTCCGCTTTGACCTTACCGCCGCAGAGGAGCCTCAGCATGGCTGCTTTGCTGTACGGGAATCCATCGTCTGCCTTGGGCTTTTTGCCTCCAAAGAGGAGCTCATAGAAGTCTTTTTCCTTAGACGTAACGCCTTTCTTACTGCGCAAAACAGACGCAAACGCATCGGCGCTGCAATCCCATGGCTTTTCATCAAAAAGGCTGAGGAATGAATTATAAATGCTGTCAAAAGAGAACAGCCCCTCGATGTTGTCGGTACCGACTTCACTCAGGAAATGACCGCGATGTGCTATGAGCCATGAACACGCCCAATAAACCAGCCTAGCGTCATGAGGCTTGGTTGAATTCATGAGCTCGACGATAAGATGATGGATCGTCGGATATTTCTTTTCGTATCCTGTGTCTTCAAGCGCCGTTTCCTTGCAGGATGCGTCCTCGCGCCAAAGAGCACTTTCTCTGCGTTTGATAAAGAAATTCGGATCCGTCTTCAGGATCTCAGCAGCAAATATCTCATCAGTGAGGAGCTGCCTCTGCTGTCTTCTGTCCAGCCTGCGGCGCGCAGTTCGGTATCCTCTTCTTTCTTCGCATTGTTTTGCGGCCTCGAATACGGCAACGCCCCACATAGGTTCGCCTTTGAATTTCAGAAGCTTATAATTCTCATCTGTAACCGCATAACCTACGGAATCCGTTCCGGCGTCGATCCCGATGTAGTATTTTTCGGTTTCCATATTGACATCCTCCGCAATGTGTGTTATATTCTCAATGTAGTCTATTACCCCATAGACTTACACTACGAGTTCAAATAAAGATTTATCCAAATCGTCGGCTCTGCCGACCGCACAGTGTGTGCACAAGGCGACAACCATCAGGCTGTCGTTTTTATTATACTTTATTCTTTCTCGTTTTGCAACGGGAAATTTAAATTAAGAGTCGTAATTTTATCGCTCTTTGTTCTTTTCGTTTTTGGAGGAAAGCGCAGCAGATGCAGGTTTTCCTATCCGGGGCACATTGACTCGGGTCGGCGGTCCCGAAGTATGATGCGATAACAAAGCACAGTCGCTTCAACGGCAGCTGTGCTTTATGATTAATGTTGGATCATTTTGACGCCGAGGCTCGGTTCATCCCCCATGGATCACAGATTGCATATGATCCTGCTCATTCTACCGAATAATACTTCTGGAACTTGCTCCTTGGCTTTTCCGGTATTGTGAGTGCGATCCTGCCTTTTACGATCATAGGTTTGATCAGCTTTTCCATAGCGTAAGCAATGCTCATCCTTCCCTTAAACAGCTCCTCCAATTCCGCCCTGCTTCTCGGGATCATGCAAAAGCGGAACACTTCGATCTCATCCGCATCGAGGTCCTGCGCGGCAGCCGCTTTGTTGTAGAGCGTTACCTTGAATACTCCTCTGTCACTTTCAAACTTCGGAGCCTGCAGACCGTGTTCTTCCATCGCATTCAGTATGGTAGGTATTCCGCTGTAACGGTTCTCGGTCTCTCCAAGTATCTCCATAGCGTTGGCGATCGACGGATTTCTGGTATCTGCCGAAACTTTACCCAGCCTGTCAAGCGTCATTCTTCCATACAGGCCGCCCGGATTCTCTATCTCGAAGCGGTCGCTGAACATTCGGATGGTAACCGGCGTTGAGTCCGTATGAATGCTGTAATCTCTGTGTATCAGGGCATTGAGTATCAGCTCTCTCAATGCGATAACGGGATATTCCGTTCGATCGACTCGTTTACCGGTGTTCGGATCTATTATCGTCGCCGTCTTCATATTCTTTCTGACGAACTGCAGCGATCCGTCTAATATCTGTACGAGCGTTCCGTCGATCCTTTTGTTGTCTATAAACCGCTCTCCCACGCTTCCGGTACTGCTGATCTCTGTTCCGGGAACGGATACCGCGGTCACGCAAAGCTGTGGGAAGAATGCCTGCGGATAGTTCGAAAAAAGCAGCAGCCCCGCTGCGGTCGGCTTGCCATTATCCATAAAGCCCTGAAGCCTGCATATCTCCTCTTCCGGCAAGTCGGCAAGATTGGGCTTTTTGTTTTTCAGGATCCCAAGGTACAGACTGAACGCTGCGGTTTTCAGATCCCTTTCGGTCGCTCTGTCCGACGTTCTCAATTCATCCTGGATCTTTTTTTTGAACGCTTCATAACTGTAGACCTCGTATTCGGTCATAAGCCTGTCGGCATCGCCGGATCTGATATAAGAGCCTTTCAGCCTGCCGACGCCGCTGTAGAAGCAGGGCTTATCATTGTTGTCGAGCTCCTGGATCTCCGCGGAAACGACGGTTTCCCCGTCGATTTGAGCGACGGTGAACAGCGGTCTTATGACGGGCGACATTTCCTGACACTGAGAATCCACTTTTTTGATCAGATCGGAGGCGTCGTAAACACCGCAAACGTTGAAACCGTCGTTCTCATCAACGCCGAAAACGATAGTACCTCCGCCCGATTGGTTGGAAAAAGCCGAAAGCGTTTCCCGCACTTTTGGGCAGCCGTTCTTTGCCGATTTTGTCTCCACAGTGCTGCTTTCCGACTGCACAGTCTGAATGCTTCTGATCATCTTTTCGAGTTCGGTTTCGAGCATATCATCATCTCCTTAAAGCTATTCTAAGTTTTTTATGCGAATTTGTCAAGAGGTATTTCTAATAAAATATCATTTATGTCTAATAAATTTAGCTTCTGTCTAATACAATACGATTAATTCTAATAAAATGCCATATTACTAGACAGGTTTCGCAATATTTCCCGTTTTTATGCATTCGATGCCAAAGCTTAAGAACTGCGTCCATATCCTTTGATCCACTCACCCTTTTCTTCTTTATCTGCATATATTTCAAGTACCGTTTTGCATAAAACCGCATATTTCTGTCAAGGCTGTCTGCCCCGACCGCAAGCAAGCGTCGATTTTGGAAAAGTTATTTTTGCCTAAAACCGTTGTTTTTGCAAAGAGTCACTTTATTATCTCTCTTAAGGCTTGCATTTTACTGCAAGACATGCTATAATGAGTTCACCGGCCGGAGAGATGCGGCCGGGAAAGCGGCTTCGTGCCGCAGTCCGCAGCGCCGACCCGCTATCAACCGGATAGGAAATGATGGCGTTAGGTCTTGGGGCGGCCGGATACGTTCACATCTTGCAGTTTTGTGACCTTGCTCTAAAAAATCCAGGCGTCATAAGCATTTTTGCCGACGATCGGTCGAGTGGGAATGATACAAAAACCGGAAAACCAAGTAAAATCAAGGTTTCCCGGCTTCTCAAAGGTTCTTTTGATAACAATTTGATAACAGCTGCATGATTTTCCGTTATTCTCCGTGTCAAGGGGTTTAGGGGTAAAAGAGTCATTCTTGACGGTTTGCGACTGGAACGATCCATCTTATGAAAGCCCTTCGCTGTGGGTATGCAGCGAAGGGCTTTTTTGTCGTTATGGGGGTGATAGATAAACTTGGGATGCATTATCCGGCTTTCTTCTTGAAAAAGATTGCCAAAACAACACAAACAATGATTCCAACAGCATATGGAATCGCTACCAAAAATGCGGTCTGGGCTGGTGCACTATAACCGGCATATTTAATGCCCCACAGCATGTCGCAATAGTTATATGCAACAACAGCACACATAACGTCAGACAGAAGAACTGCCAAAATCCAGAACACAGTAGATAATGCTTTCATGAAAGATCCCTCCTTATTTGTTTGATGCACTCTTAAGGAGCAAAACAGCACCAGCAACTATGGCTGCAAGGCATATAAGCAGGAATATTCCATTCCCGTCTATCGTGATCATGGATGATTCGCCAATCTGGTCAGACGCTGAGGGCATGAGAACGGAAACAAGTCCCCATATGATCAGGCAAATGATTCCACCGATACAGGCAATCATCCCAAGAATACGCTTCTCTCTGCCGGTATTATTGGTTGGCTGAACATTCTCTGCACCGATAACCGGCTCAGATACAGCGGAGTCATCTTCCTTCATCAGATAGTCCAGTGATACACCGAAATACTCGCTGATGGAAATAAGCGTATCGCTTTCGGGAACTGCTTTTCCAGATTCCCACTTTGATACAGCCTGTCTGGATACGCCCAGCCGCTCCGCAAGCTGCTCCTGTGAAAGACCATCTTTCTTTCGAAGCTCGTATAGTTTTTCCGAAATTGCCATGTTTTCCTCCTTTCACGCAGAGTATACTCTAACGTCAGGTAGAAGTCTATACATACCCGTTTGCAATTACGCAACCAGCAGTAGCAGTTGTATTTTTTCGTGAAATTTTCGGCAGCAGATGCAGAAGGGGCTATCCTTCGGTATTGCCCTTAAGCGCTTTGATCATGGCATTCCTTGATTCCTCTTTGCTAGATTATTAGTTCGAGATCGCCATACTTGTTCATTCCGATCGGATAGATTATGCTAAATAATATTATACCATAATGAAGAGGAAAACGAAAGGGAAAACGGCGGTCGAATTGTCAGCGGAAAGCGACAGCAAGCTCCGCATCATGCAGCAACTGTCCGGTTTACGGCTCAATATAATGAAATAACTTGATTTTATAAAACATGATGGTATAATTTTCCCAAGGCTACTGCATCATTATTCGAGGAGATATGAAATATGAAAACGGAAGAAATCGAAAAGATCAAACTCGTGATCGATCCCGAGCTGCTGCCCGAAACCGCGGAGTTTTTCGAGAACAGCATACTGACGGATATGGATCCCTACGAGCTTGCGGATGAGATCGTGCAGCGCGACAGGACGGTCGACATGCCCAAAGAGCTCTTCGACTTCGTGGTCGGGCTCTATCTCGAGGCGATCGACCGGGGGAACGCCAACGCGATGAACGACCTCGGCGCGCTCTATTACGACGGGCGCGGCTGCGAGCAGGATTTCACGAAGGCTGTGCATTACTACCGTATGGCGGCTCAGAACGGCAGCAGTCAGGCGCAGGAGAACCTCGGCTACTGCTATTACTACGGGCGCAATATGCCCGTGGACTATGAGAAGGCGTTCCGCTATTTCGCGCTCGGCGCTTTCCGCGGGCGTCTGATCTCCCTCTACAAGATCGGCGATATGTACCGGAACGGCTTCTACGTGGAGAAGGATCCGAAGGAGGCGTTCGGCATATATATCCGCTGCCTCGATCTGATGACGGATGAGGCGGCCGCGACCGTCGCCGGGCCGGTCTATCTGCGCGTAGGCACCGCTTTGCTTACCGGGGAGGGCGTTGATGCGGATCCCAAGAAGGCCCTCGTCGCCTTCCAGCGCGCGGAGCTGTTCCTCTACGATATGGTCTCGGGCGGCGACGCGATGTATAAAAAGAGCCTGCAGGCCGCGATCGACGGGCAGCTGAAGGCGCGGGCAATGCTCGCCGAAGCCCTTCCGAAGCAGGAGTGGACCGCGGACTGACGATGCATCCGCATACGGCGCAGGCAGGCGAGAGCGGCAAAGAAGGTGCAGCAGTTTTCTGCAGAACGCTCAAAGACAACATCGATCATGAAAAGCTGAATGAAAGATCCATCGGTGTTGCTGAAGAGATCATGCGTCTCGGGTTGAAATAAACCCTGATATCGACTAACGGGAGGATAATACTATGCAGGAGATCAAATGCCCCAATTGCGGGAAGGTTTTTTCGGTGGACGAAGCGGGCTATGCCGCGATATTGAAGCAGGTCCACGACAAGGAATTCGAGAAGGAGCTCAGCAGGCGCGAGCAAGCGCTGAACGAGGAGAAGCAGAACGCCGTCGAGCTGGCCGTCACGAAGGCGGAGGCGAAGAAGGACAAGCGTATCTCGGAGCTCGAGAATCAGCTCGAAGCCATGAAGGACAAAACGCGCAGCGAGCTGGAACTGGCTCTGGCGGAGAAAAATCTCCAGCTTTCCGAGAAGGACAGCGAGATCACGCGCCTCAAGGGGCAGATCGAGCTCGACAAGTCCGTCGCCGAAAGCGCGGTGAAGGACGCCGTACAGTCGAAGGACAGCGAGATAATGAAGCTCAAAAACGATCTCGAGCTCGAGCAGAGCAAGCGTCAGCTGAACGAAAAGTCGCTCAAGGAGGCGCACGACGCGGAGCTCAGGCGCAAGGACGAGGAGATAGCCTATTACAAGGATTTCAAGGCGCGTCAGTCCACCAAGATGGTCGGCGAAAGCCTTGAGCAGCACTGCATGATCGAGTTCGGCCGCCTGCGC
This sequence comes from Clostridia bacterium, assembly GCA_017525875.1. GTDB lineage: Bacteria > Bacillota > Clostridia > Christensenellales > CAG-138 > PeH17. Next base: position 11,890 of record JAFXSG010000031.1, read on the forward strand.
GCGACCGCCTTCCGCAACGCGTATTTCGAGAAGGATAACGACGCGCGCACCGGCAGCAAGGGCGATTTCATCTACCGCGAGTCGGGCGAGGACGGCACGGAGTTCATCTCAATTATGTTCGAGATGAAGAACGAGATGGACACCACCGCGACCAAGCACCGCAACGAGGATTTCTTCAAAGAGCTCGACAAGGACCGCCGCGAGAAGGGCTGCGAATACGCCGTGCTGGTCACTCTGCTCGAAGCGGACAACGAGCTCTACAACGGCGGCATAGTGGACGTGTCCCACCGCTACGAGAAGATGTACGTCATACGCCCGCAGTTCTTCATACCGCTGATCACGATCCTGCGCAACGCCGCGCTCAATTCGCTTTCCTACAAGCAGGAGCTCGCGCAGGTGAGGAGCCAGAACGTCGACGTTACGAATTTTGAAAACAGCCTGCTCGATTTCCAGGCGAAGTTCGGGAACAATTACCGCATCGCCTCGGAGAAGTTCCAGAACGCCATCGACGAGATCGACAAGACCATCGACCACCTGCAAAAGGTGAAGGAGGCTCTCATAGGCTCCGACAGGCAGCTGCGCCTCGCCAACGATAAGGCGCAGGACCTCAGCGTCAAGAAGCTCACCCGCAATAATCCCACTATGCAGGCGAAGTTTGCGGAGCTGAGAGAAAACAAGCAGTAAAGCCGTGCGAAGAGATCCCCGGCACAAAGGACCCCGAACGATGATCCACAGGAGGAAGCCTCATGTCCGTATCCGAATCTTCCGGCATAGCCGAATACGTAAAAGCCAACCGCCTTGCGCAAAAGGAGAAGAAGGCGCTCGAAGCCCGCGGCCTCAGCGCCCACCCGGAGGTGCTCGAGGAGCTGTTTCCCGAGGCGGCGCACGCTTCCGGAGTGGATCTGCCGCTGACGGAGATACCGGTCGACCGCATCGTGGGCACGGTCTCCGCGGGCAGGGTGAGCGCGTTTTCCGCGTCGTTCCTGCCGCTGCCGGAGGCGAATACCGAGTTCGGAGCGAAATGGATCGCTCTTTGCGAAGCGCATCTTTCCGACACGGGCATACGCGAGCCGATCGAATGCGTGGAGTATCTGGGCAGCTTCTACGTGAAGGAGGGCAACAAGCGCGTCAGCGTGCTGAAGTATTTCGGCGCGGTAAGGATCTCGGCAAGGGTCAGGAGGCTGCTGCCCCCGCGCACGGACGACCCCCGCATAGAGGCGTATTACGAGTTCCTCGATTTTTATAAGCAGACCGGCATATACGACGTGCAGTTCACAAAGCCCCGCGAATACGCGCGCCTTGCCGCGGCCGTCGGGAAGAAGCCGGACGAGGAATGGACGGAGAAGGAGAGCAAACAGCTTGCCTCCGTCTTTTGCGGGTTCAAGGAGGCGTTCAACTCCCTCGTGGGGAACGAACGGACGCTCGGCGCGGAAAGCGCGCTCATGCTGTTTTTAAAGGTCTACCCGTATGAGCAGCTCGCGGCAATGGCGCCGCAGGAGCTGAAAAAGGCCCTTTCCGCCATCTGGAACGACGTCAGGACGGTATCCGAACCCGAAACGATCACCGTTAAAACGGCGGCGGAGGACGGCGAGAAGAAGAGCGTCATATCAAAGCTGATATCCATAGTGCCCAAGCACCTCGATATCGCGTTCATCTATCAGGGCGACGCGCAGAGCAGCGCGTGGACGCGCGGCCACGCGGAGGGCGCCGCCCATCTGAAAAAAGCGCTCGCGGGGAGCGTGACCGTGGATGAATACTTCCATGCCGACACGGGCGAGGAGGCGGAGGCGCTTATCGCCGAAGCCGTGAAGAACGGCGCCGGCCTCGTTTTCACCACCACTCCCCCGCTGCTCGGCGCCTCGCTCAAGGCGGCTGTCAAATACCCGAAGACCGCCTTTTACAACTGCTCCGCCTGCCAGCCGCTTTCAAGCGTGAAGAGCTATTACTGCCGCACCTACGAGGGCAAATTCATAACCGGCGCGATCGCCGGGGCTCTTGCGGAGAACGGCCTCGTAGGCTACATAGGCTCCTACCCGATCATGGGCGTTCCGGCCTCGATAAACGCTTTCGCGCTGGGCGTGAGCATGACCAATCCGAGGGCGAAGATACTGCTCGAATGGAGCTGCACGGAGATCGACTGCGTAAGGAAGCTCCGCGAGAAGGGCGTTCGGGTGATATCCAACCGCGATATCCCGACCCCGGACGTGAGCCATCTCAGTCACGGCTATTACGGCACCTTCATCCTGGATGAGAACGGCGTGCCCCTGCCCGCTGCCTCGCCCGTCTGGATGTGGGGCAGGCTGTATGAAAACATAGTGCGCTCGATCCTTTCCGGCAGCACCGAAAAGAAGGAGCTCGCCGTCAACTACTGGTGGGGCATGGATTCCGGCGTGATCGACGTCGCGCTTTCTCAGAACGTTCCGGAGGGCGTGCGAAGGCTCGCGGGAGTGCTCACCGAGAGGCTGCGGGCGGGAGAGCTCGACGTGTTTGCACAAAGGCTCCCCGCGCAGGACGGCAGCCTGATCTCCGACGGCGAGACGCCGCTTTCCTCGCTGGAGATACTGAAGATGGATAAGCTTGCCGCTTCCGTTGCGGGGCATATACCCGGGTATGACGAGCTGCTCCCGCTCTCGCGCCCGCTCGTGCGGTCGCTCGGCATTTACAGGGAGGAGCTCCCGCTCGAGACCGACGAGTGAGCCCGCGTATGAAGATACTTGCCGTTTCCGATCATGAATCCCCCGCGCTGTGGGATCACTATATCCCGGGCAGGCTCGACAGCTTCGACCTGATACTTGCCTGCGGCGATCTTAAAGCCGATTATCTCACCTTCCTCGTAACGATGAGCCGCGCGCGCCTGCTCTACGTTCACGGGAATCACGACGGGAGCTATTCCTCGCACCCGCCGGAGGGCTGCGACGATATCGACGGCAGGCTCATAGTTTACAACGGGGTGCGGATACTCGGCCTCGGAGGCTGCCTTTGGTATCACGAGGGGCCGCATCAGTACACCGAAAAGCAGATGGAGCGGCGCATCCGCCGCCTGAAGCGCGCTTTGAAAAAGGCGGGCGGCGTCGATATCGTTGTGACGCACGCCCCGCCAAGAGGCATGGGCGATCTCGAAGACCCTGCGCACAGGGGCTTCGAGGCGTTCGCAAGGCTGATAGAGACCTATCAGCCGCAGTACTTCCTGCACGGGCACGTCCACCTGAACTACGGCTCCGCCATACCGCGCATGAGCGAACACGGCGCAACGAAGGTCATCAACGTATCGGAGCGGTTCGAGTTCGAGCATCCCGCCAAGGCGGACCGGTCGGCGGAGATAGAGTGGCTCTCCGGGCGCAGGGAGGAGCCCGGCCCGGACGTATTCACGGGCTGAGGCCGGTTTTGGGCCCGGAAGGCGAAACCGCGGGAAAAGACCGAAAGGGCAAAACGATCAACAAACCGCATGCCGGCGAGTTCGGCGATGCGGTATCGGCAGGTGGGTATGATGGATAATTGTGAATGGTGCAGCCTATCCGAAGAGGACAGACGGTTTCTTGTGTGCGAGAGCGCGGCCTGGTCCGTTTTTCTTTCGGATGAACAGGATTATATCGGACGGTGTATATTGGTTTTGAAGCGTCACTGCAGTTCGCTGCCGGAGCTGACGGATGACGAATGGAGCGAGCTTCGCGAGCTCGTTTGCAAAATGGAGGCGGCTTTAAAGGCAGTTTTCGGCGCGGCCGTATGCAATTGGAGCTGCCTGATGAACAGCTTCTATAAGGAGTCGGCGCCCGATCCTCATCTTCATATCCACGTAAGGCCGAGATACGATCATCCCGTGACGCTGGGCGGGAACACCTATTGCGACGGCGAGTTCGGTCATCATTACGCGCTCCATAAGAGCGCGGCGATACCCGACAGCGACCGGGAAGAAGTGTTTGCCCGGCTGAAGGAACGGCTGAGTCGCTGAATCCCGTTCATCCGGCCGCGGGGCTCTTTTCCGCACGACGCAAAACAAAACCTCCCGCGGTCCGCAGGGACCGCGGGAGGTTTCCGCGTTCTTTCGGTCGATCATGCCTTCCAGAGGCTGTGCAGGTTGCAGTAGGCGTAGACGGCCTCGACCTCGTCGCCCTCGCAGATGCTGAAGCAGACCTTCGGCTCGTCCCCGGGGTTCAGGGCCTTGCGCTGATTGCCCGCCTTGGTCTTGAGGGAGACCCATTCGATATAGTGCTCCGGGAGCATCGGGTGCGGAGCCGAGCCGACGGCGACCCTGACGGTCGTTCCGTCCACTTCGACAACGGGCACGTGCTTCTCGACGGAGGCGTCGGTGGATGAGGGGATGATCTCCTGCATCGGTTCGCCGCAGCAGATCACGGGAGCGCCGGTCTTTTTGACGATGGCGATGATCTGGCCGCAGTGTTTGCAGCGGTAGAACTTCATTTCCATGGTGATTATCTCCTTTTCTTATCGGGTGATCTCATTATATCAGACGGAGACTGAATTGTCATCCTTTTTCGCGGAAACGGCGAATGCCCGCCGTTATTTCAGCCCGAGCCCGTCCTTGAAGGCGTTGCCGACCCTGCCGCCGACCCTGTAATAGCCGTGGGTATAGGGATCGAAGGCGATCGCCTCGAGCGCGTCGACGTCGACCGTGCCGTCCTTCATAACGGCTTCCTCAACGGAGGTGCGAAGGACCCTGCCGATAACGCCCATGCCGGTAGCGTCGTTCTGGTACTCGATGAACTCGCACTCCATTGCGATGGGCAGCTCGTTGATGATCGGCGCGTCGACAAGCTCCGACCTTACGAAGGTCATGCCGCTCTTGCTGAACTTCCCGGGATCCTTGTTGCCGCTGACCACGCCGAAGAAGTCGGCCTCGACGGTATGCTTCGCGTCCGCGATGTGGATGACGAAGCCTCGCCTTGCCTTGATGTTCTGCACGGTCCTGTGCGTTTCAGTAAGGTTCAGCGCGACCTTGTCGCGGTCGAGCATGGTGCCCCACGCTGCGTTCATTACGTCCACTGTGCCGTCCTCGTTGAACGTCGAGATCAGCAGTACCGGCATGGGGAAAATGGCTTCGGTGGTTTTGATCTGCTGTTTCATTTTATTATCCTCCTAAAATCATTTGGTCGTTTCCGTATCGGCTTTTGGCGTATCACATCACGTCATCCATGAGTATAGCACAGACCGCGGTATCATACAAGACGATCCGCCGCGTCGCTCTTGTTGAAATAGCCCCGCGGTTATGGTAAACTTAGCAATACAAGCATAAGTCCGGCTGAAAAAGCGGGAAGCTCCGTCCCCGGGCGGAGACGGAAAGCTTTGAGGAGAAACGGCTCCGAACGTAAACGAGCAGGGTGTGTTCTATGAAAATACAGGATAATGACGCTTTCTATGAGTTTATAAAACGCTACGATCCCGACGATGAGTATCATCTGGTCGGCGAGGTCTTGTACTATCTTTTGTGCGGCGACAAGCCTTACGAGGGGGTGAGCTCTCACAGGGAAGCGCTGCGTTTCGTCTTTGACCTGCTGGTGAAAGACAGCGTGGAGGATAAGGAAAAAGCCCGGATAACGTTCGGTGACGAATTTGCGGATAAGCTGCTCCCTTTGGTCTGTGACGTCGATAAGGCAAAGCCTTCGCCGCTGGATCCGCAGGCGTTTTTCTACTGCCCGAATATCGTGAGGACCGATCATTACGGCAACGCCTTTTACGACGCCGCGTGGGTACCGAACGACGAAAACTTCGGGACCACGGTCCCCTACTGGTATGCTTTGATGGAGCCGATCCACGGCAGAAGGAACAAGCCGGAGGACTTCAAAAAAGTGAACGAGGTCCTGTTCCCGAACGGTACGGACGCGCTTGACGTCTATGAATGGACAACGGACTGGTCGGATTATTTCGACGCCGGGCATGAATGGTACGGGGCATGCTGCTGGAGCGTATACGACAGGACCCTGAACAGATACGTGATAATGCTCGTATCGGCGACGGATTGACGGATCCCCGTTTCCCGAAGGGCCCGGCGCGGGGAAACGGTAAGGAGAACGGATATGTACAGTGAACAGGAGCTGAAACACGCGGAGGAGTTCCGCGAAGGGATCCACAGCGAGGCTCTCTCAAGGGTCAGAGCGGTCTTTCCGGCCGCCGATCGCGTCGTGGACAAATATCCCGCGGACGCGTACTTTCAGCAGGTCTGGGACTATCCCGGGAAATGGTACACGGTGGTCGGAACGCCGCCCGGAGCCGGAGGCCGGAAGGACCTGGTCTGCGCGATCGTGCGCGAAACGCTGGAGTATTACCGCGGCTCGGGAGCGGCTTTTTCGGACTGCGAAGCCCTGGGGCTGATCGCGGAATACCCGGATACCGCCTGCGATTACCGCCTCATCGGCGCCGATGACCCGTGCGCGAAGGAGGAGGGCGTTTTCCCTTACCGCGGAGCCGATTCGCACCGCCTCGCTCTCGCGTGCGCCGCGCGCGCTCTTATCGCGGGCGGCGGGGAGCTGTTCGGCGATATCGAACGCGCAAGGTGCAGAAAGCTCAGCGGCAAGGCGCTGTTTGCCCCCTCTGGCTCGGATAAATGGCCGAATTACCGCAAGGCTTTTCTTTGCCCGCCCCGCGGGAATGCCTATACGGACAGCGATTTTGACAGGGTCAACGCCGCCCTCTTCCCCGGCGGAGCGGACGGCCTGGAGGTTTACAGATGGACGGCGGACCGGTCGGGATGCTCCGACGAGGACCGCGAACAGCGGGACGCGCTCTGCCTGACCGTCTATGACAAAACGCTCTGCCGCTTCGTCGTCATCACGGCGGCAGCGGAGCTCTCCGAGCCCTAAAAAGCAGCCCCGGGCGGCGGAAAGACCGCGGGGACCGGGGAAGAAAAGACGAGTGATCCCGGGCGGTTTTATGATATGACGGATAGAAAAGAAAGCCGCCGGGACCGGCTGTGAAAAAAAGAGGGGGATCCCATGGATCGCATCGAAACGGACGAATATCTGATCAGATTGCTTGACCGAGATAACGAAGAGGAATTGCGGGAGGTCCAGCGGCTGCGCTATAAGTTCCTGCTGCAGAAATTCGATGAAAGGAAGAACGACCGGGACGGGCTGGACGACGACGGCTGGGACGCTTTTTCCGATTCGATCCTGGCCATTGAAAAAAAGACCGGCCGGATCGTCGGCACCTATAGGGTGGCCACGGAAAAGACGCTGCGGGGAAGGCCGTATAAATCCGAAGGGGAGTTCGACATCTCGTCTCTGAAGGCGGATCCCGACGGCGTCATCGAGGCCAGCCGGGCGGTAGTCCATCCCGAACACCAGAACGGCGGCATAATCGGTCTCCTCTGGCGGGGCGTGATCTCCTATGCCGGGGATCGGCAGCTGCGCTACATCTTCGGCACCTGTTCCCTGCACGGCACGGATCCCAACGCCCATATCATGTGCACTTCCGTTCTGAACCGGCAATACCGCTCCGACAAGCACGACGTACGTGCAACGCATAACGCCTTTGCATACGGGACCGAGCAGGTCCGGACCATGTCCAGGGCAGGCGTTCCCGGTCTGCTCCGGGCATATCTCATGATCGGTGCCCGGGTCTCGCAGGACGGCTTCATCGATTACGAATTCAACTGCTGCGACGTGATGATCATCCTGGACCGTCTGAACATAAACGAAAGGTTTTTCAACCGATTCCTGTGCTGAGAGACCCGGAAGGAAGACGTGAGGGGAACACGGCTTCCGTATCATGATTTCCCGTTTGCCCGAATACCGCAAAACGGGATCTGCGGAGGTGAATATTATGGAATACAGGATCGAGGACCTTACAGGGGAAGAAGCCACCCGGATCGGCGGGAAGATCGTTGAGATCGTTCCTCACGAGGTTGACGCGGATGAAGAAACTTTCGTTCTCAAGGTCGAGAACGAAAACGGCGAGATCATCGGCGGATGTATTGCGGAGGCCTATGAATACCATTGGTCGAGAATGTTCCTGGACGTCCTCTGGGTGGATGAACGCTGCCGCCGTCACGGGATCGGCTCCATGATCATCCGCGAGATCGAGCGCATCGCGAGAGAGAAGGGCTGCCGGGTCATGACGCTCGGCACCGCCAGCTATATGGCGAGACCGTTCTATGAAAAACACGGCTACACGGTTTTTACGACGCTGAAAAATCCGAACGGCTATATCAGTTATTCCCTGGTCAAATACCTTGACAGGGGAGCGGCCGACTATGTCCCGACCGACAACAGCGGCGCGCGGTTCACGGTCTCGCTCGGCGCCGGGGACGACGCCGGGGTGATCGAAAACGGCATCAAAGCATACAACAAAGCCTACGAGCCGGAATACGAGAGCGTTGTTTTTTGCAGGAAGCTCGTGGATAAAGACGGCAGGTTCCTTGCCGGCGTGATAGCGGACGCGGACAAAGGCTCCCGGGCCTTCATCAAAGCGGTGTTTGTGGAAGAGCCGCTCAGGCGTCAGGGCCTGGGCACGTATCTTTTGAAGGAAGCGGAAAAATCGGCAAAGGAAAACGGCGCTTCCATGGTTTTGACAAACGCCGGGGATTGGAACGTCGATTTTTTCAAAAAGAACGGCTATTTGTTGAGAGGCGAGCTCAAGGACGTCCCCAAAGGACACAGCTGCTTCGAGCTCTACAAAATGATTTGAAGCAAATAAGCACGGGTCCGGCCGCAGTTTGTCCGAAACGGCTGAAGCGGCCCGGCCCTCCCTCGCCGCAAAACGCCGGCTCCTCAGTTCTGCCCGTAGCTTAGCGCGCACTCCTCCCCGAAGCACTCGTAAAGGACCGTTTTGTTTTCCTCGTCGATGGATCCGAGGAAGGAGGCGGACGCAAAAAAGCCCGATATCCGCGGGCAGGACCGGAGCTTTGATTTTGCCGCGAGGTAAAGAAAAAGGACCAACAGAGTATTGAAATGAAAAGGATCACAGCTGCGATATTGATTTTCCTGATGCTTCTTACGATGACGCCGGCCTGTGCGCGCAGGCCCGCGGACAGCGGGACCGACGCGCCGAACACGCAGACCGCGCAGCCGGACGCGACGCCGGGCCAAACCGCGGAGCCGACGGAGGCGCCGACGGAGGAACCTACCGCCGCGCCCGCGCCCACGGAGGATCCCGTCCCCGCGAGGGCCACAGCGCTCGCCGCAGAGCACGGGCTTGCCGAAGAGGAGCTTCACGGCGAGTACGCGCTGTTCCTTAGGTTCAGCGAGGCCGTGGAGGGCAATGCGGCCCTCGGCAAATACAAGGAATTCGTCTATCTGATCTTCCCCGTCGTTGCGGACGCTTCGCCCTATCTGGATCACGATCATTTTTTCGATATGCTCGCCGGCCTCAGCTTCAACGAGTGCGTGCTGGATACCGGCATCGCGGGCATGTACACCTCCGGAGTGAACGTGGTGGATATAAACACCGAGATCGATCCCTACGACTCCTATCACGTTCCGGACGTAGTGTTCCACGAGCTGATGCATTTTGTGGACTTCAACGTGAACAGCGAGCTCCCCGCGATCTACGTGCTTAACGGCAGGCGGCTCAGCGTTTCGGAGCTGGACCGGCTGCCCGAGGAGGAGCGGGAGCAGGCCGTGGCGTGCTATGAGCCGGACGTGGTCACCGAGGGCGGCGCGGAGTATTTCGCCGCCAGGTATTTTGCCGGGGCGGAGCGCGCGTATTTCATCCCGGCCCAGTTTCTCGCGGGCGTCGAATACGTTTTCGGCGAGGAAAAGATAAAAGAGCTCTTCTTCAGCCGGGATTCCGGCGCGGTGCTTGCGGAGCTTTTCATTGAGGCCGGCTATTCCAAAGAAAAGTTTTATAACGCCAACCAAACTCTGAGCTGGCTTACGAACTCGGCTGCCCACGGCGAGCCCTCGGTCTATATCGCGCCGGAGGACATGCTGATCGACCTGTACGAGAGCAGGCTCGGCGAAGGCTGGCAGACCGACGAGGGCTTCCTGTATATCCTGAAAGCCATAAACGGCGTCGTAGGAGAGGGATATCAGCGCAGCGAGCACGCCGACTTCCTGCGCGGCGTCGAGTTCCGGACTTGGGCGCAGTACGACGCTTTTACGGAGAAGCTGTTCGGGGAGCTCCCCTTTGAGCCGGACCTGAGGTACCTGCCCCCCACTCCCCTGGTCCGCGGCGGGCGCCTGATGCTCGGCGCATTCGCGGAATGGACCGACCCGGAATCGCAGGAGCATATCCGCGGGGCGCTGACCCTGGACTACGATTTCGAGTCGGAGACCCTGCTCGGTTATCAGGCGACCGATTATGACGAGATGACGGACCGCTATTTCGGCTGAGACGGTCTTTGATGCAGACAATTCGTGATCCGGGGTAAATTGAACGGCTGTGATAAAAGGCTCGTTGAATTAGCTTTCGAGGTATCAAAAGAAATAAGATTATTCAAGCAGTATAAAGGATAATCCGTAAAGCGCAAGCGGCGCTTGACAACATCAAGCATGAACTGCTTGCCAAAGTATATGCCACGCCGTAGAATGAAGCAGAGGAAAGCGAAAGGAACGACAGAATAATGACGCTTGGACAGAAGCTGCATCTTTTCAGGAGCAAAGCAGGTCTCTCGCAGGAGGATGTTGCCGGCAGGCTGCTTGTAAGCCGACAGACCGTGAGCCAATGGGAGAAGGATCAGACCATGCCCACGGTCGATAATCTGCTGCGGCTTCGGGAGCTTTTCGGCGTTTCTCTCGACGAGCTCTTCAGTGAGGAGGCGCCGGATCATAATGAACCGCAGACCCGTATCGAACGCTGCTCCTATACCCCTACTGATGAGGATTATAAGCGCGTGCGCAGCATGACGCTAAAGCCGCTCTATCTGCAGCTTGCCCGCTTCATTCCCGTTCTCGTTATAGTTGCGGCAGGCGCATTCTTCGCCGACAGGGATCTTATCGGTTTTTTCATCGGGATGTTCTTCTGCCTGCTTGTGTTTGCCCTGAGCGGCCTTATCCGGGGAATAAGGGCTTTCTCCGCTTCGGTAAAAAAGGCAAGCGGGGGTACCTATACCCTTGAACTCAACGGGGATGAACTCTTCCTGAAAACATCGAGGGAAGGCGCGGAGCGCAACAGCTTCCATATAGACAGAACAAAGCCGCTGAAGGTTTGCTATATGGGCAATATCGTGGCGGCGATGTTTGACAAGAATTCATTTATCATCGAAAAAGCGGCGCTTGAGAACGCCCCTGCAATAAAGGAAATAATCGAACGGGCTGCCGCCGCGGACGATTCGCAGAAGGCCGGGCACAGCTCCCGCCTCGTTTCGCGGCTGCTGTTATTTGCCGCAATTGTCTCTCCGGTGATCGGGCTCTTTCTGATAACAAGATTTCGCGATTTGGCTTTTGCGCAGTATGCTTTGTTATTGTTGCTGCCGCTGCCGATAGCCTGCCTGGTTTTCGGCATTGTGAAGCTCAAAAAAGGGCTCGGTGGCAAAGCGAATGTGATAGTCGGTGCGATCTTTGCGGGGATCCTGGTGATCTACGGCTGTATGTTTATCGGCCTGAACTCACAAGTAAAGAAAGCCCAAACGCGTGCCGGCGAAATCGGGACGCTCTGCGGGATCGATATCCCGCAAAAACTGAACAGCGCACTGTCCTATGATGCGGACGAAGATCCGAATGCGGAAAGCATCCATATCACGACATTGATCGTGCCGAAAGGCGACCCCGCCTATGAAAAAATGTTTGCGGATGACGATGAGCGTTGGCTGAGCGTGCTTCCGGACGAGCTGCGGGATTTCATACCCGTGCGATACAAGCAGGGCGACTATGACCGTTGGCTGATGTATAATGCCGACACGGGCGAATACAACACCGTGCCTGCCGGAGGAGAAAGCAATAACATGATCCTGCTCTGCGCGAACGACAGGATAAGAAGCCTCGATATAGCCGAGTATAGGCTGAAGACCCGTTCGGAATGATCCGATATCTACCATAAAATATGGTGTGCATGAACTGTCCGGTCAGCAAATGAAGTCATCGGCTGCGCCGACAATGCTGTCAGTATCCGATGCATAGTATTCTGCCGGAGCGACGCGTTCGCGGAATGGACCGACCCGGAATCGCAGGAGCATCTCCGCGGTGCGCTGACCCTGGACTACGATTTCGAATCGGAGACCCTGCTCGGTTATCAGGCGACCGATTATGACGAGATGACGGACCGCTATTTCGGCTGAGACGAGCCGACGGTGCGATAAGCAAAGCTCTGCGCGCGGCAAACGCAGGCTGTAAATCAAAACCTCCCGTGCCGCCTGATCGTGCTGCGGCAAACGCGGGAGGTTTTTCTGTTCTTTTGATCGCCGGATCGCGCCTTCCGCAGGCTGTGCGAACTCGGGCGGGAGCGGTCATCAAATCAGGCCTATGATATCGCGGAGCGATCCTGCGCAGGCGAAAAGCATCGGTCCGATCTCCCCGTCCGGCTCCGTCTGATCGGGGACCATGATCACCCTGCACCCGGCGGTATGGGCGCTTTTGACCCCGTTCGGGGAATCCTCCACGGCGACGGCCTCCTCCGGCCTGACGCCGAGGACGGCGCAGGCGTGCAGGTAGGTATCCGGAGCCGGTTTGCCCCGCGCCACCATGTTTGCTGAGATGACCTCGTCAAAATAGCCCCTGACGCCGGTCTCCTTGAGTTGCTTTTCCGCTCTGTCCGTCGTTCCGGCGGTCGCGAGAGCTATGACGACGCCCCTTGCCTTCAGCCACGCAAGCAGCTCTTTCGCGCCGGGCTTGAGCTCTATGCCCTGCTCCGCCGCGATGGAATTGAAGATGCTGTGGGTCAGCGCTCTTATCTCCGAAGGGCGGCATGCCTCGCCGAACCATTCCTTCAGCTGCCCGTCAACGAAAGGCGTCCCGAGGGAACGGAGCGCAAGCGTCTTCTCCCTGTCCAGCTCAAAGCCGGACCGCTCCCCCGCCTCGGCCCATGCCCTCTGAAAATATTTTTCCGTGTCCGTCAGCGTCCCGTCAAGGTCGAAAATGAACGCGCGGACAGTATCGGTCCCGCCGTGCGCCGGACCGGTCCTTTTTTCAAGCCGGAACGTCCCGCCGGGGAGCCGGCCTTCCGTCCGCTCCGCTCCGTCCGCGTCCCGTAAAACAGTGTTGATCATCTTCAGCCCTGCTCCTCGTATCATCGTTCCCTTTCGCAGCTCACGGCGGAGCTGTTTTCACTTTTCATGCACGAGCTTGCCGCTCATGTGCCCGATGCTTATTTCCATGATGCAGGCGCGGCCGAGATCGCGCGCGAGCTCTTGCTCGAGCTCCTCCTCGCTCGGATAATACTTCATGCCGAACGCTTTTGCCTTTTCGTATTTGACGGCGGCGTCCTCTACCGGCCTGACCCGTCCGAACACGATCACGCTCTTTACGTAATACGACCAGTCGCCGCGCTGCTCGCCCGCGTCGTGCGCGGTAAAGCAGACCTTATCGCAGTTTTTCATCGCGTCGGCCTTGTGCCCCTCGCGTGCACAATGGAAATAGAGCTTGTTTTCGGCTTCATCGTAATAAAAGTTGATGGGCACGGCGTAGGGGTAGCCGCCGTCCCCGATGACGGCGAGCGTGCCCCGCTTTTCGGTTTTGAGAAGGCTTACGCATTCCTCCTTCGAAAGCGCCTGCCTGAATCGGCGCATCGGCCTGAAAGACTGTTCCATATTATTGCTCCATTTCGTTCAGTTTGGTCTCGATCCCGTTAAGTGTATCGAAGAACCGCGCGGTCGCGATCATCGGCCCGAAGCACGGGCAGCCGAGCACGTTCCAGAGGAACATGTGCCTCCACGAGGTGTGCGGGCCTTCGATCCCCATTGCGTCGGCTTTCGCTTTCAGCTCCTCCGCGATCCGCGCCATCCACACGAGCGTGTAGATGAACAGCGTCGGGATCCCGAGCAGATACGCCTGCCGGTACGGCAGCACCTTATGGCCGAGGACCTCCTCAAGCTCGTCCTGCAGCCCGCCGAACGGCATATAGAACAGGAAGAACAGCCCCGCGGTGAAGAAATCGATAAAGCCGAGCCAGAAGCCCTTTCGTTTTGTGTGAGTGAATCTCATGCGCGCTCCGTTGCACAGTTATAGCTTTCCGCTTGAATTATACCACAGATCGCCGTTGAAGGAAAGCCGTTCGCCAGCGGGGCTGCCTGCCGCGTTGAAAAAAGGCGGCGGATGTGGTAAACTGACGGCAATAAACCGTGTTTCCCGCGGGAGAGGGAGCGGCTGCGCGGGCGGGAACGGCCGTAAAGCCGGCCGCAAAAGCGGATGAAACGGACCCGGATCGCTTTCGCTCCCGCCGGGGAGCCGCCTATGAACAAAGGAAAGCCTTATATGAAGAGCGTAATCGAAAAGAACAGATGGTTCTACGAGCACTGCGTCGCCGAAATGATACGCGAAAGGTTCCCCGAATACGAGGACCGCATCGCGGTCGGCATCGTCGGCGAGGGTTCGGACTGCTTCGGCTATGACGACGAGATCTCCCGCGATCACGACTTCGGCACGGGCGTGTGCCTGTGGCTCACCGACGAGGACATGGCGCGCTTCGGGAACGCCCTCTCCATCGCCTATAACGAGCTCGTGGACAGCGCGCAGCGGTCGTATCTCACTGAACGGCTCCGCGAGCGCAGGGGCGTCATGACCGTCCGCAGGTTCTATTCCAACATACTGAACGTCGAATGCGATGCGGAGATCCCCTTCCTTTCGGAGGAGCAGTGGGCAGAGCTCGATCATTCCTGCCTGAAGACCGCGACGAACGGAGAGGTGTTCCGCGACGATCCCGGTGTTTTCACCGCCTTCAGGCAGTATCTCGCGGGTTATTATCCGGACCGCGTCTACCGGATGCGGCTTGCGGAGCAGCTGCACGAATACGCCTCCGCGCTCCAGGTGAACTACGCGCGCTGCATGACGCGGGGCGATACCGTGGCGGCGGAGCTGTGCAGGGCGAAGGGCCTGAGCTCCGCGATGGAGCTGTTCTTCCTGCTGAAAAGGGAGTATCCGCCGTACTATAAGTGGACGTTCCGCGCGCTCTCGGAGCTGGACGCGGAGGGCGGCTTTGCGGCGAAGATCCGCGAGCTTTCGCTGGAGCCCCTCCGGCTTGAAGCGTGGAAAGGGACGAGGTACCTCCCCACACGGTCCAACTATAAGGACAGGATCGTCTCCCTTTCGGAAGAGCTTGCTTCCGAGATCGAGATCATGCTGTTTCAAAGCGGGTTGACCCGCGTGAGAGGCCGATACCTCGAAGCGCACGTCGGCGCGGTCCTCGATGGCGGCGTATCCCCATAAGGAGATACGGGCATGAGGCCCCGTCCGATCACTAAAAAACAAGGATCCCGGGAATATTCGGTATTCCCGGGATCTGTGGTTTTTGGCGGATGAAAAGAGGAAATATCCTTGCCGGGCGAGGCAAAAAGCGCAGTGATACCCGATAAATATCCGGCACGGCGAGCGAAGCCCGGTGCGGCAGGGGCTCTTTTGAGGCTGTTTTTCCCCGTGCGGATGCGCCGGGTTTATCCCAGCTCGGTCAGCTCGCCAACGAGGTTCTTCTGCATCAGCATACGGACGACCTGCATGTTTTTCGTCCTGCCGAGCACCCACATGAGCTTGGTTATGGCGGCCTCGGTGGTCATGTCCCCGGCGGAGATGATGCCGAGGTCCCGAAGGGGCCGGCTGACCTCGTAGATATCGGGCGAAGACTGTTCATACAGGCACTGGCTGGTGAGCACGACCGGGATGCCCTTCTCCATCAGGCGGCGGATCGCCTCGAGATGGTTTCTGCGGATCGAGTGCATGCCGCCCAGGCCGAAGCCCTCCACGACCACCCCGTGGATATCGCAGTCCGGCAGGAGGTCGAGCATATGCGGGCTCATGCCGGGGATCAGCTTGATCAGCGCGACGTTCGCGTCGATGTCCGTGGAGAAATTGAAGCCCGAGGGCAGGACGGGGTTATAGAGGGTGAACATCCGCCCGTCGCTGACGGTGCCGACGTAGGGGTAGTTGATGGACTCGAACGCGTTCAAGGAGGTGGTCCTCGTTTTGACCGCGCGGCAGCCGAGCATTAAGGAGTTGCCGAAGCAGATATACACGCCCCCGGTCAGGGAATTGGCGGCGATCAGGGCGTTCTCGAGATTGCGCCTGCCGTCGGAATCCGGGTACGCGGCGGGGAACTGCGCGCCGGTCAGCACGACGGGGATCGGGATCCCCGCGAGCATGAAGCTGAGCATGCTGGCGGTGTAGGCCATGGTGTCCGTGCCGTGGGTCAGCACCACGCCGTCGCATTTTCCGATGCAGGAGCGGACGGCCTCCGCGATCGTTACCCATTCCTCGGGCTGGATGTTGGAGGAATCCATGCTGAAAAGGTCGAGGCAGCTGACCTCCGAATAATCGCCGGGAAGCAGGTCGAGAAGCTCCCTCGCGGTCAGCCCCGGGGCAAGCCCGTTTTCGGTCGGAACACAGGCGATGGTGCCGCCCGTGGATATCAGGTTGATCTTTTTCATGACAGCGTCCTCCTTCTCCCCGGAAAGCTTTTATTTGATGTATTCGCAGCGCATGTACGGCACGAGCGCTTCGGGCACCTTTACGCTGCCGTCGGGCTGCTGATAGTTTTCAAGGATGGCGGCGACGGTCCTGCCGATCGCAACGCCGCTGCCGTTCAGCGTGTGAACGAGCTCCGGCTTGCTCTTCGCGTCGCGGCGGAAGCGGATCTGCGCCCTGCGCGCCTGGAAGTCCTCGAAGTTGGAGCAGGAGCTGATCTCAACGTAGCGGCCGTAGCTGGGCATCCAGACCTCGATATCGTAGGTCTTGGCGGAGCTGAAGCCGAGATCTCCGGTGGAGAGGCAGACCACGCGGTACGGAAGGCCGAGGCCCTGAAGCACGCGCTCCGCGTCGTTCGTTAGCTTTTCAAGCTCGTCATAGCTGGTCTCCGGCTTTACGAACTTCACGAGCTCCACCTTGTTGAACTGGTGCTGGCGGATGAGGCCCCTCGTGTCGCGCCCGGCGCTGCCGGCCTCGCTCCTGAAGCAGGCGCTGTACGCGCAGTACTTGATGGGCAGGTCCTCGCCGTTCAGGATATCGCCCCTGTGGAGGTTGGTGACGGGCACCTCGGCGGTCGGGATCAGGAAATAATCCGTCCCGGCGACCTTGAACGCGTCCTCCTCGAACTTCGGCAGCTGGCCGGTGCCGGTCATGGAAGCCCTGTTCACCATGTAGGGCGGCAGGATCTCGAAATAGCCGTTCTCGGTATGCGTGTCCAGAAAATAGCTGATGATCGCCCGCTCGAGCCTTGCGCCGAGGCCGCGGTAGACCGTGAACCTTGCGCCGGTGATCTTGCCGGCGGAGGCAAAATCGAGGATGTTGAGGTCCTCGCCGATGTCCCAGTGCGCCTTGGGCTCGAAGCCGAACTCGGTCGGCTTGCCCCAGCGGCGCATCTCCGCGTTGTCGCGGTCGTCCGCGCCGTCCGGAACGGAGGGATGCGGGATGTTCGGGATCTTCATCAGCAGCTCGTCGAATTTGCCGTCGATCTCGTTGAGCTCGCCGTCCATGCCCTTGATCTCGTCCGCAAGGGTCTTCATCTCCGCGAGGAGCTCGGTCACGTCCTCGCCCGCCTTTTTGAGAGCGGGGACCTTCGCGCTGTCCTCGTTGCGCTTTGCCTTGAGAAGCTCGACCTTCTGGATCAGCTCGCGGCGCTTCTCGTCGAGCGCGAGGATCTCGCTCACGTCCGCGCCCTTGCCGCGGCGCGCCTTCATCGCGGCGATCAGTTCTTCGGGGTTCTTTCTGATACGTTTGATATCAAGCATTTCTGTATCTCCTTAAAATATCGGTTATCGGTTCAACGCACTTTCCGTGCGGGATCGTCAGTCGGGCAAGCGGCCGCAGCACTTTTTGTATTTCTTGCCGCTTCCGCAGGGGCAGGGATCGTTCGGGCCGGGGGCCCTCACTACGACCTTCGGCTTTTTCTTCTCCGTCTGCACGTTCGCGCCGCCCTGGTTGGTGGTGAGGTTCTGCCTCTCCTGCGGGCGGGGCATCGCCTGACGGGCGCGGAGCCTCGGGTGATAGAGCCTTTTCACCGTCTCGCTGCGGATCTCCGCGGTCATCTGGTCGAACATGTCGAAGCCCTCGTTGCGGTACTGGATGACCGGGTCCTGGCTGCCCATCGCGCGGAGGCCTATGCCCTCGCGGAGCTGATCCATCGCGTCGATGTGGTCCGCCCAGTGCGTGTCGACCGAAAACAGCAGGCAGTTCCGCTCGAAATCGTGGATATCGATCTCGTGCTCCGCAAGCGCGGCCGCGATCGCGCCGTAGATCTTGTCGGCGATATCGGTCATCAGCTTTTCAAGCTCCCTGTGGCTGTTCGCCCGGGAAAGCAGCTTTTCGGCCTCCTGGCAGCTGAAGGTCTCGCCGAACTCGTGCGCGAGGCCCGCAAAGTTCCATTCATCCTGTTTCTGCTTTTCGGGGCAGTAGAAATCGAGGAGCTGGCGGATGACTTCCCCGCGCATGCCCATGACCTGGTCGTGCACGTCCTCGCCCATCAGCACCTTGCGGCGCTGGGAGTAGATGATCTCGCGCATCTTGTTCATGACGTCGTCGTATTTGAGGACGTTTTTGCGGATATCGAAGTTGTAGCTCTCGACGCGCTTCTGCGTGTTTTCGATGGTCTTTGAGAACACGCCCTGCTCGAGCGATTCGAGCGAACCGCGGGTCATGAGCTTATCCATGCTGGCCGCAAGGCGGTCCATGCGCTCCTCGCCGAAGCGGCGCATCATCTCGTCCTGCAGGGAAACGTAGAACCTCGTGGCGCCCGGGTCGCCCTGGCGGCCCGAACGGCCGCGCAGCTGGTTGTCGATACGCCTTGATTCGTGGCGCTCGGTGCCGATGACGAAGAGGCCGCCGGCCGCGACGACCTGCTCGTGCTCCGCGTCGGTCTCCTTCCGGAAATCCTGATAGAGCCTGTTGTATTCATCGCGCGCGGCCTTTATCTCCTCGTCGTCGGTCTCGACGTGGCTGGTCGCGTTCTCGATCATTTCGTCGGTATAGCCTGCCTTGCGCATCTCGCGCTTGGCCATGTATTCGGGGTTGCCGCCGAGCAGGATATCCGTGCCGCGGCCCGCCATGTTGGTCGCGATCGTGACCGCGCCGAACTTACCGGCCTGGGCGACGATATCCGCCTCCTTGGCGTGCTGCTTCGCGTTCAGGACCTCGTGCCTGATGCCCCTGCGGTCGAGCATGCGGCTCACCTTTTCGGATTTTTCAACGGACACGGTGCCCACGAGCAGCGGCTGGCCTGTTTCGTGGATCTTGGCGATATCGTCCACGATGCGGCGGAACTTATCCTCCTCTTTTGCGAACATCGCGTCGTTATAGTCCACCCTCTTGACGGGCTTGTTGGTCGGGATCTCCACGACGTCCAGCCCGTAGATGCCTATGAACTCGTCCTCCTCGGTCTTCGCGGTACCGGTCATGCCGGCGAGCTTCTCGAACATGCGGAAATAGTTCTGATAGGTGATCGTGGCGACCGTCTTGTTCTCGTCGTTGATCGGAACGCCTTCCTTCGCCTCGAGCGCCTGATGCAGGCCGTCCGAATACCGGCGGCCGTGCATGATGCGGCCGGTGAACGCGTCCACTATAAACACCTGCCTGTCGGCCACGATATAGTCCTTGTCGACCTCGAACAGCGCGTGAGCGCGCAGCGCCTGCTTGATGTAGTGGTTGGTCTCGGTGCTGTCCGCGGAGGAGATATCCTCCATGTCGAAATACTCCTCGGCCTTGCGCATGCCCTGCTCCGTGAGGGCTACGGTGCGGGCCTTGATATCGCACATATAGTCGCCGCTCTCCTGCTGGACGTTGCCCATCTGGATATCCATCTTGCTGACCTGCTTCACGTCCTCGCCGCGCGTGAGCGTGCGCACGAAGCGGTCGGCCCGCTTATACATTTCGTTGGATTTGCCGCTCGGGCCGGAGATGATGAGCGGCGTCCTCGCCTCGTCGATGAGGATGCTGTCCACCTCGTCCACGATCGCGTAATGCAGCTCGCGCTGAACGAGGTGCTCGCGGCTGACGCACATATTGTCCCTCAAATAGTCGAAGCCGAACTCGCTGTTCGTGCCGTAGGTGATGTCGCACTCGTACGCCGCCTTCTTCGCCTCCTGCTCCATGTCGCTGACGATGCAGCCCACGGTGAGGCCGAGGAAGCGGTGGATCTTGCCCATCCACGCGGCGTCGCGCTGGGCGAGGTATTCGTTGACGGTGACGACGTACACGCCCCTGCCGGTCAGCGCGTTCAAATAGCTCGGCAGCGTCGCGACGAGGGTCTTGCCCTCGCCGGTGCGCATCTCGGCGATCCTGCCCTGGTGCAGTATGATGCCGCCGATGAGCTGAACGTCGTACGGGCGCTGGCCGATCGTGCGGATCGCCGCCTCGCGGACGACCGCGAACGCCTCCGGCAAAAGGTCGTCGAGCTTCGCGCCCGCGGCGAGCCTTTTGCGGAAATCCGCGGTCTTAGCTCTCAGCTCCGCGTCCGACAAGCCGTGGATCTCCGGCTCCCATTCGTTTATTTTCTTTACGAGCGGCATGACCTTTTTGATCTGCTGCGCGCTGGTGTTTCCCAAAAGTTTATCGATAAGTCCCATTCTGTCCTCCGCCGCGGCGTGCCGCGGTATTAGTTTATGTAAAGGCAAAAAGCCGATGGTTCGCGTTTATTGTTCCTCGCCCGCGAGCAGCCTCGTCCGCTCCGCAAGGATCAGCGCCTCGATGATCTCGTCCATATCGCCGTCGATGAACTGCGGCAGCTTATAGAGGGTCATGTTGATGCGGTGATCGGTGACGCGGCCTTGGGGGAAGTTGTAGGTGCGGATGCGCTCGCTGCGGTCGCCGGAGCCGACCTGGCTCCTGCGCGCCGAGGCCTCCTTTTCGGCCTGCTCGCGGGAGTAAAGCTCGTAGAGCCTCGTCTTGAGCACCTTCATGGCCTGTTCCTTGTTGCGCCCCTGGCTGCGCTCGTCCTGGCTCTGGACGACGAGCCCCGTGGGGATATGCGTGATGCGGATCGCGCTCTCAGTCTTGTTGACGTGCTGTCCGCCCGCGCCGCTCGAACGGTAGGTATCGATCCTCAGGTCGCCCGGGTCGATCTCGACCTCGATATCCTCCGCTTCCGGCAGCACCGCGACCGTCGCCGCGCTCGTGTGGATGCGGCCCTGCGTCTCGGTCTCCGGAACGCGCTGGACGCGGTGGACGCCGCTCTCGAACTTGAGCCTCGAATACACGCCGCGCCCGCTGACGCTGAACACGGCCTCCTTCACGCCGCCCATCTCGGTCTCGTTTATGTCGATGAGCTCGCAGCGGAAGTTATGCCGCTCCGCGTAGCGCTCGTACATACGCATCAGCACCGCGCCGAACAGCGCCGCCTCGTCCCCGCCGGTGCCGGCGCGGATCTCGACGATGACGTTCCTCTCGTCGTTTTTGTCCTTGGGGAGCAGCAGGACGCGCAGCTCCGCAAGCTCGTTTTCGGCCTTTGCTTCAAGCTCCGAAAGCTCCTCTTCGGCAAGCTCGCGCAGCTCCTTTTCGGAGGTCTTGTCCCCGATCATGGCTTTGCACTCCGCGATCGACGCCTCGGTCCCGGAGTATTTATCGTACGCCTCGACGATCGGCCCGAGCCGCGAATGCTCGCGCACGAGCTCGCGCCAGCGCGCCTGGTCCGCTATGATATCGGGATCGGCGATCTCCTCTGCGAGGCGAGCGAAGCGCTCCTTCATTTGTTTGAGCCTTGTCAGCATTTTTTATCGAGAATAACGGTCACGACGCGGTCGCGGCCGCCGTAGTCCTTTGTGAGCCGCACGCTGCCGAGCGGCGAAAAAAGCTCCGTCACGCGCTCGCCCTGATCGCAGCCTATCTCGGCCGCGAACGCGCCGCCCGGAGCAAGGTGCGCGGGCAGTTCGCGCGCGATGCGGCGGTAAATATCGAGCCCGTCCGCCCCGCCGTCGAGCGCGAGCACGGGCTCCATCCTGACCTCCTCGGAGAGGGTCTTGACGGTCTCCGTGGGGATATACGGCGGGTTCGCTGTGATGATATCGAACCTGCGGCCGGTGAACGCCCCGAACAGGTCGCTTCGGACGATCTCGCAGTCCGCGCCGAGTGCAAGCGCATTCTTCGCCGCCACTTCGAGCGCGGCGGCGCTGATATCGGAGATCGCGGTGCGCACGCCCGTGCGCTTTGCGAGCGATATGCCCACGCAGCCGGAGCCCGTGCAGATATCGAGCAGGGTCTTGTACCCGCGCTCCGCGATAAGCCGTTCCGCCTCGATAACGAGCGTTTCGGTATCCTGCCTGGGGATGAGCACTTCGGGCGAGACCGAAAAGGTGAAGCCCATGAGGTCCCATTCGCCGATGACGTACTGCAGCGGTTCGTGCGAAAGCCGCCTCGCGACCGCCGCTTCGAGCCTTGACCTCTGCTCTTCGGTCAGCACGGCCTCCCCGTCCCGAAAGCCCACGCGCCGCCCGATCGCGAAGGAAACGAGCTCCCTCGCCTCGGCAGCCGCGTCCTCGCCGGAAACGGGCAGTAGGCGGCGCTGCGTTTCCTGCAAAAGCTCGCGCAGCGTCATTCGTTTTCGCCGTCCGCGGGGGTCTCCGCTGGCTCGTTTTCGGCGGGCTCTTCCGGGCTCTCCGCGGGTCCTTCGGTCTCCGCGGGTCCTTCCTTATTTTCCGAGGTAAGGTCGACGTCGGGCGCGTCGGCAAGCGCGTTGTAGTACTCCGCGGTGCGTTCGCCCATCGCGATATAGAACGCCGCCATCGCGACCTCGATCATGTCCTCGGTGGGTTCCTTGGTGGTGATGAGCTGCAGGCCCATGCCCGGCGCGCGGACGGCCTTTGTGAACCAGTTATCGCGCTTGGCCGCCCAGCGCAGCACCTCGTAGCTGAGGCCCGCGATCAGCGGGATCAGCAGGATGCGCACGCCAAAGCGGAACAGGAACGCGAGGGGCTTGCTCTCGATCGTGAGGCCGAAGCCGTACTGGAACACCACGTCCACGACCGTGAGCACGAAGATGGAGATGGCCATCACGAGGAACAAGTAGTTGGTGCCGCAGCGTGGGTGCAGGCGCTTGTGCTTCATCGCGTTTTCGGGCGTCAGCTCGTCCTCCGCCTCGTAGCAGGCGATGGTCTTATGCTCCGCGCCGTGGTACATGAAGAGCCTGCGCATGTCCTTGATGGAGCTCATCGCGAGCAGGTACCCAACGTAGATCGCAACGCGCAGCAGGCCCTCGACGAGCGAGCGCCACACGCTCCTGCCCTCGCCGAAGATCAGCGAGGAGATCAGCTGGGGCAGGAAGATGAACAGCCCCACCGCGAGCGCCACGCCGAGCACCGCGCCGATGCCGATGATCACGTTCTCGATGCTCTTGCCGAAGGTCTTGGATATCCATTTCTCGAACTTTGTCGGCTCCTCGTCCTCGAAGATGTCCTCGCCGTACATCTTGGCGGAGTCCATGGTCGTGCTGAGGCCGGTCGAAAGGGACTCGAACAGCGCCACGACGCCGCGGACGACCGGGAGACCGAGGAAGGTCCCCTTCTTCGCGCGGGTGGTCTGCGGCTTGAAATCCGCAACGATCTTGCCGTCCGCACGGCGCACCGCCATCGCGATGCCCTCCTCGGACTTCATCATAACGCCTTCCATGACGGCCTGGCCGCCAACATTGCAGCGTTTCATAATCTCTCCTTAAAGTACACAGTTTTTCAGGCCTTTGTCCAGGTGGTCCCCTCTTTGGAGTCCTTGAGGACGACGCCCTTTTCGCCGAGCTCCGCGCGGATCTCGTCCGCACGCGCCCAGTTCTTCGCCTTCTTCGCCTCGGCGCGCTCCGCGATGAGCCTTTCGACGTATTCGGTGAACTCGCCTCCCTGCGCTTCGGCCTTCTCTTCGGCGGTGAGGCCCAGCGAAAGCACGCTGTCGAAATCGCGCACGAGCGCGAGCTTGGTGGCGCCGTTCATATCGGCCTTCAGAACGTCGTAAAGCACGGTGAGGCCGAGTGAGGTGTTGAGGTCGTTCCCGACGTTCCCGATGAACTTCTGCCTGTATTCATTGAATTTCTCCGTATCGACCCCGCCCTCTTCGGCGATCGCCTGAATGCGGTTTTTCAGCTTTTCATAGGCCGCCTTTGAGTTGTCCAGCGTTTCGTAGCTGAACTCGAGGGGCTTCCTGTAATGGCTCTGGAGGCAGAACATGCGGTACACGAGCGGGTCGTAGCCCTTTTCGCGCAGCACGGAGACGGTGAGGATATTGCCCTTGGACTTGCTCATCTTGCCCGAGCGGTCGTTCAGGTGCTGAACGTGGAACCAGTGGCTGCACCAGCCGTGGCCGAGCGCGGCCTCGCTCTGGGCGATCTCGTTGGTGTGGTGCGGGAAAATATTGTCCACGCCGCCGCAGTGCAGGTCGAGGTACTCGCCCAAATGCTTCATGCTGATCGCGGAGCACTCGATATGCCAGCCCGGGTAGCCAACGCCCCAGGGACTGTCCCATTTGAGCTCCTGGCTGTCGAACTTGGACTTGGTGAACCAGAGCACGAAGTCGGTCTTGGTGCGCTTGTTGCCGTCCTCCTCCACGTCGTCACGCACGCCGACCTTGAGTTCGTCCGCGCTGTGACCGGTGAGGACGTAGTAATCTGCAAGCTTCGACGTGTCGAAATACACGTTGCCGCCCGCCTCGTAGGCAAAGCCGTTTTCAAACAGCTTTTCGATGAGGGCGATGTATTCCCGAATGCAGTTCGTGGCGGGCTCGATAACGTCCGGCCGCTTGATGTTCAGCGCGTCGCAGTCCTTAAAGAATGCGTCCTCATAGAACTTGGCGATCTCCATAACGGTCTTGCCCTCGCGCTTTGCGCCGGCGACCATCTTGTCCTCGCCGGTGTCGCCGTCGCTCGAAAGATGGCCCACGTCCGTGATGTTCATAACGCGCTTCACGTCATAGCCGATGTAGCGCAGGAACTTTTCGAGCACGTCCTCCATGATGTAGCTGCGCAGGTTGCCGATGTGCGCGTAGTGGTAGACGGTCGGGCCGCAGGTATACATGGTGACCTTGCCCTCCTCGCGGGGGACAAACTCGCCTACCTGCCTGGTCAAAGTGTTGTAAAGATAGAACTTTTCCATAATTGCCTTTCTAAAATATCAGTCGAGGAGCATATCGCCCTTCTTGATCCAGCCGAGCTTGCGCATCAGCTCGCTTGTGCCGAGAGCGATCAGCGCGGGGGCGACGATGTGCAGCAGGAGCACCTTGAGCAGGATCACCCACCACGGCGTGCCTTCCGCGAGCATCGTGGTGAAGGTGCCGATCTGGCCTACGAGGCCGCAGGTGCCCATGCCGCCGGAGATGCCGATGTTCTTCATTTGGAACACGGTGGTGCCGAGGGGCCCGAGGATCACGCTCGCCACGACGGGCGGGATCAGGATCTGCGGGTGGCGCAGCACGTTCGGGACCTGGAGCATCGAGGTGCCGAGGCCCTGGGAAACGACGCCGCCCCATTTGTTCTCGCGGAAGCTCGCCACCGCGAAGCCGACCATGTGGCAGCAGCAGCCGATCGTCGCCGCGCCGGCGGCAAGGCGGATGCCCTCAGCCGTATTCGGGTCCGTACCCTCCGTGATAACGAAGATCATAGCGGCGACTGCGGCGCTCGAGATGGGAGCGGTGAGGATGAGGCCGAGCGCGGCGGAGACGATGATGCCCATCGGGATCGGGGCCATATAGGTCGCCATGCCGATCTTTTCGCCGAGCCAGCGCATGAAGGTGCCGAGGGGGCCGCCGAGCAGGTAGCCGACGAGGCCGCCGGTCATCAGGCACACGAGTGGAACGACGATGATGTCGACCTTGGTCTTGCCCTCGACGAGCCTGCCGAATTCGATGCCGACGATCGCCGCGACGTACGCGCCGACCGGGCCCGCGCCGCCCGCGCCGCTCATGTAGCCGATCGCGCCGACGACGACCGCGGAGCACAGCGTGAAGGTCTTCGCGCCGAGCGCGAGCGCTATCGCAGCGCCGATCGCGCCGCCGATGACGTATCCGTTCTGGCAGACGGAGACGACGAAATTGAGGAAGGTCTGCAGCGGCGCCCAGGGGATACGCGCAAACTGCGCGAGTATCGTGCCGATGAGCAGCGACGCGAAGATACCCTTCGCCATAGCGCCCATGGCCTTGATGAAATACCTGTCCGCATAGTACTTGAGCGCTTCAGAAAAGCTCCTCTTTTGTTTGTTGGTTCCCATTTTTCCTTCCGGCGGCTTAACAAGCCTTCCTTTCCTTTTTCTTTGGTTTATTCCTTGGGATCGTTTTTGATATCGTCCACGGTGGGCTCGTTATCGTCGAAATCGAACGCCGCATCCGGGGAGTGCTTGCCGTCGGCGCCGTAGCGCCCTTCCTGCGCTTCGCGGCGCTTATCCCTGTCCATACACTTGCTCATCAGCACCGCGCTGACGATGAACAGGACGATCATCACGCCGAACAGGACGATCTTCACGATGCGGAGCTTATCGTAGGCGTCGAACGCGGCGATCGCGGCGGTGGCGAGCATCAGAAGACCGACGACGAGCGCGGTGACGCGGACGATGGTCTTATGCTTTTTCTCCATGCCCTCCCGCACGAAGCTCTGGTCGAACAGCCTGCCCTTGCCGAGGATCGCGGAGACGATCAGATACAGGCCGATGGCTGCGATGACGATGTCGAACAGCGAAAGGCCCTTGCCCTGTATCGGCACGGTGACCTCCGCGGCCGTGCTGCCGTTCGCGCAGACGCCCTCAACGCGCGCCTCGCCGATAACGGAGGACTTGAGGTAGATATAGCCGTTGTCCCTGAGGGTGCAGGTGTATTTGTCCGCGGACGCCTCGGTGAGGCTGCCGTCCTTGCCCTTTTCATAGACGGTGACGGTGTAGCTGACGCTGTCGTCGTGCTCACCGGTCTTGCTGTCCGGCGTGAGGATGCGGAGCTGGTTGTCGTCATAGATGAAGTAGCCGAGCGGCGATTCGTAGTTGACCTGCACTGCGCTTGCGTGCATGAACACGAGCTTGCGCTGCTCGTAGGGCACGGTGGAAGCGGAATCGTCCGCGTCCTTGCTCGGGGTCGAGGCGCTGTTCATCGGCATCAGGCAGCCGGTGAGAAGCAGCGCGGCTGCGAGGATGACCGCTGCGAGCGCGGTGATGCGGAAAAGCTTTTTCATAGCGAAAATATCCTCCGATGATTATTTGCGTTTATATGTGTCAGCGCTTTATTCGTGAACGAAGCGCATGAATCCGTCCGAGATGCCGAGCGCGCGGCAGATCCGGAGCGCGTCCCTCGGCGGGTTCACCCCCGCGGGCACGCGGTACAGCCCGTAGTCCATAAAGCGGGAGAGCAGCTCCCCGGCGGATCTTTCCTCCGCCGCGGCAAGGGCGGAAGCGAGCGCGCTCTCGTCCGCTCTTCTCAGGCCCATGACCTGGTAATGCACGGGCGCGAGGACGGCGACGTCGTCGAAATGCGTGGTCAGCACCGCGAACGCCTGCTTTTTTTCTTCAAAATATCTGACGGCCGCGCGTACGAGCGCGGAGCCCTCGTGGGGGTTGGTGCCGCGCGCGAATTCGTCGAGGAGGACGAGCGCGCCGGGGTTTTCGCTGCAGCCGCGCAGTATCGCGTCGAAACGCACCATCTCCCCGCCGAAGCTCGAAAGGCCGCCCCGGCTGTCCTCCATATCCTCCGCAAGCAGATGAATATCGGAGAGCATCGGCAGTACGGCCTCTTTCGCGAAGACGGGCATCCCCGCCATCGCGAGGTACGCGTTCAGCGCAAGGGTCTTGACGGCGACCGATTTGCCGCCCATATTCGCGCCGGTGATGACCGTGCTGCCCCTCGCGAGCTCTATCGAAACGGGCGTGAACTCCCGCCCCTTTTCGCGCAGCGCCTCCCCGAGCGCCGGGTTCACCATATCGGTGAGCACGAGCTTTGCTTCGTTTTCCCCGGCTTCCTCGGCGATCTCGGGCACGCAGCCGTGCAGATCGAGCATCAGCCTTGCCTTCGCGAGCGCGAAGTCGAGCCGGGCGATGCTTTCGATGAGCTTCCCGAGCTGTTCGGAATAAACCGCGAACGCGCGCGTCATCTCCCCGCGCAGGCGGAGCTCCTCGTTTTCTTCGAGGGCGGCGAGCCGGGTCCTTTTTGCGGAAAGGCCGTCCTTTTCATCGGGCGAAGCCGTGCGCAGCGCGATATCGGCCGCCTTGCGTTCGCGGCGGATGCGGGCAAGCTCCTCCGAGGAATCGTCGGGCAGGCGGAAGGTCTGCGCGCGCATGCCGTCCGGGTCGACGATATCGAGCGCCGCGGTCATGGGGAAGATCTCGACGCCGTTCAGTTCGCGCGCGGCGGGCAGTTCCGCGCAGGCCGCTGCCAAGCTCTCGAGCACGATGAGGAAGCGCTTGATCTCGAAGAGCTCGATATCGGTCAGCGTGGTCTCGCGGCTCCTTGCAAGCGAGCGGCGGATATCCTTGAGCAGCATCAGCGCCCTCGCGAGCGGCGAAAAGCTCGCGGGGTCCCTTTCGAACGCCTTCGCAA
The DNA here is from genome assembly GCA_017525875.1 of Clostridia bacterium. Classification (GTDB taxonomy): domain Bacteria; phylum Bacillota; class Clostridia; order Christensenellales; family CAG-138; genus PeH17. The sequence continues at coordinate 40,395 of JAFXSG010000031.1, forward strand.
GCAGTTTGACGTTTTCAAGCTCCGCCGTCAGCTTTTCCCGTTCGTCCTTTTTATACGGGCGCACGCGGCGGCGCAGCTCGTCCCCGTAGACGGAGAAGGGCTGAAGGTTTTGTATTATGTGATCGAAGCCGATGTTTGTCAGCTGTTTCGGTTCAAGCATCTTTCGTTTTGACGTTCAGCACGGGCACGCCCGCCGGAACGGCGCGGCGCATGGCGTCAAGGAACGCGTCCGTGTCGTAGTGGGTGCCGTACGCGGAAAAGGGGTTGACCGTCACCGCGAGGAGCCTGGTGGTTTTCAGCACCGTGAAGCGGCTGCCCGCACGGAGCAGTTTTTCGTAATTCCCGGCGGAGAGGAGCAGGCGGCTGCCGTCCTCCGCGATGAACTCCGTGCCCGAGAGCGCGCGCCCCGCGGAGAAGAACGCCTCCGCCGCCCGGTCGGTCACGCCGCCGCGGATCAGCACCGCTGCCTTTTCGGCCCTGCGGAGCGCGTCCGCCGCGTCCTCCGCGAGCTCGAAGCACTGCGCTTTGCTCCCGCAGAGCACGGTGAATTTCTGTTCCGCGTCCTCCGGGACGTCTTCGCGCTCCGTCCTTTCAAGGCTCATGAGCGCAGCCGAGTGCGCGGTGTCGTTGACCGTCTTTTTCATATCGCGCGAATAGCTCGCGCCGGTACTCAGGATCGCGGCATCGCTGACGGCGGGCATCGCGAGGGACTTGCGGCTGAGCGCGCCGTCGATGAACACGCGCCCGGCGCCGAGCTCGAGCATTTTCTCGCGGATCACGCGGAGCTGCGCGGTCATGGAAGGCCCCGCGAGCTGCACGAGGCCGTCGCTCCACGCACGGGCGAGCACGACCTCGCCCATCGGTGTGGGCATGCCGCTCGTCCAGAGGATCTCGCGCGAAACGTCGCCGAGGTCCAGGCAGTCCGCCGCGGTCGCGATCAGGGTGCCGGAATAGACGAAGATCTCCGGCTTTTTCGTGCCGGTCACAAGGTCGCTGCGTTCGCCGTCCCTGCCGACGGAGGTCAGCGCGACGGTCTCTCCGTGCTCCGCACAAAGCCGGATAAGCTCGTTCAGCACGGTGGTCTTGCCGGCATTTTTGCACATTCCGACGGTCGAAACGGAGGTATACGGTTGTATCAGTTCATACAGCAAGCCAAAAAACCTCCAAATACCATTATAACACAGTATGCCGGGAGGTTCAAGCGCATTATTTTTTTGCGTATCTGGGACAAAAAAGCTCCGCGCAGCGCGGAGCTGAAAAGGTTTCGTTATTGATTATCCGACGAACGCGATCGCCTGCTGAAGCTTGTCCGCGATGGGCATCACGACGTTCGAAGCGATCAGGAAGTAGACGAGCAGGGAGAGCGCGTCCACGATGGTGGTGATCATCGGGCTTGCCATGACCGCAGGGTCCAGACCGATCTTCTTGACGAGGATCGGGAGCGTGCAGCCGAAGAATTTGGCCAGAATGACCGTGATAAGGAGCGTTCCCGCGACGGTGAGGGAGATCGCGAGGGAGTAATGGGCGGGAAGTCCGTCGATGAGCATCAGCTTGCCGAAGCTGAGGGCCGCAAGGGTCGCGCCGCAGAGGACGGCGACGCGGAACTCCTTGAAGATGACCTTGAAGATATCCTTGAATTCGATCTCGCCGAGTGAGAGGCTGCGGATGATCGTGACCGAGGCCTGGCTGCCCGAGTTGCCGCCGGTGTCCATCAGCATCGGGATATAGGCCGTCAGATAGACCACCCTGTCGAGCGCGCTCTCAAAGCCGCGGATGATGAGCTGGGTGAAGGTGGCGGAGATCATGAGGAGCATCAGCCACGGGATACGGTTTTTGTAGAGCTCGAAAACGGAGAGGCGGGGATACGGCTTGTCGGAAGGCGTGATAGCCGCCATCTTTTCGATGTCCTCGGTGGCCTCTTCGCGGATGACGTCGATCGCGTCGTCGACGGTGACGACGCCGACGAGCCTCATGTCGCTGTCCACGACGGGGATGCTCAGAAGGTCGTACTTCGCGAACATGTCCGCGACCTCCTCAACGTCCTGCCTGGTCTCGACGGTCACGAAGTTTTCGTCCATGAGCTCGCTGACCATCGTGTCCTCCTGCGCCAGAACGATCTCGCGGAGGGTGACCGTGCCGAGCAGGCGGCGCTTTTCGATGACGTAGCAGGTCTCGATCGTTTCCTTGTCGACGCCGTTTTTGCGGATCAGCGAGATCGCCTCCGCCGCGGTCATGTGGGGCCGCAGGTCGATGAACTCGGTGGTCATGATGCTGCCCGCGCTGTCCTCGGGGTACTTGAGCAGCTCGTTGATCGTGCGGCGCATCTCCGGGTCCGCCTGCTTGAGGATACGGCTGACGACGTTCGCGGGCATCTCCTCGACGAGGTCGGCCGCGTCGTCGTCGTACATCTCGTTCAGGATTTCGGACAGCTCCTTATCGGAGAAGCCGTTGATCAGCTCCTGCTGCAGATCCGTATCCATTTCCACGAAAACGTCCGCCGCGATATCCTTCGGGAGCAGACGGAAAAGACGCATCAGCTTGTCAGCAGGCTGATCCTCGAATATGACGGCGATATCCGCCGGGTTGACCGTGACCAGAATATCCCGAATGCTGTTGTACTGCTTGCGTTCGAGGAGGGTCTCGATCGTTTGTGATAGATCCATTGATAATGCTGCCATTGCCCGATCTGATGGAACGGCATCTGAGAAGCGCTTGAGCCGATTTAAAAGAAAAGATCCGGATCAGTTTTCGGAGCCCCCATGGGAAGCCTCTGCCGAACGATCCCGCTTTTCAGACCCGCATAAGGGATACGGGCCCGCAACTTCCGCGCCTATGCTGCCTTCAGCTTCCATATTGACTCCTTACGATTTATTTGACTCCCCCGCTGAAGCTCTCCGGCAGGTGTAAAGCCCTGTATTTCAGTATACTTGATTTGAGAAAAAAGTCAAGAGGAAAACGGGGGCGTTTTCGCTCCGGGACCACCGATCAAAAAAGAGCTCTCAGCTGAGAGCTCTTTCTTTTGATGAGTTGTTTTACATGCCCATGACAGCACGCATGATCAGGATAGCGTCGGTCGCATTGATTGATCCGTCACCGTCCATATCGCCGTTGACAAAGCCCTGGCCGCTTACTACAGTGATGCTCATCGCGTGGCGCATCGCGAGCAGTGCGTCCGCCGCGGTGACTTCGCCGTCGAGGTCGACGTCGCCGAGAAGGGTCACGGCGGGGCCGCTTGCGGTGTAGGTCGCGGTGACGGTCAGATCGCCGGTGATATAGGAGAAGTCGACGTCCCAGCCTGTGAAGGTGTAGCCCTGGCGAACGGGATCCGCCGGAGCTATGGCTGCATTGCCGTAGGAAATGGTCTGCGTATCGAGCACGGTGCCGTCCCAGTCGACGAAAGTGACAGTGTAGGTGCCGTTGACGGCGACGCCGACCGTTACGGTCACGTCGGACGTGATATTCTTCCCGTCCCAGGGCTCGCCGTTAACGGTAAAGGTATAATGGATGGAGTTCGAGTTGTAAACAGGAAGATCGCAGTCACAGCCGTGCTCAACTACCACGGTGCCGGTATAGACGCCGGTGAAGGTGACGGTGTAATAGTTGCGGCTCCAGGTCGCATTGACGACCAGGTCATGCTCGATGCAGGAAATATCGGTATCCCAGCCGGCAAACGTCCAGCCCTCGCGTGCCGGGACTTCCGGCGCAGCCGCGGCGGCGCCATAGGGAACGGACTGTATCTCGATCACGTTGTCGCAGCCGTCCATGAAGATAACGGTGTAACTGACCGGCGTATAGATCGCGTTGACGGTGAGATCGCTCTTCACGTTCGTAAACGCCTTGTCCCAGCCGTCAAAGGTGTAGCCGTAATGCTCCGGTGCTGAAGGCGCTGCCGCATTCTGCCCGTGAGTGATCTGCTGGGTATCGAGCACGGCGTTGTCGATGGGGTCGACAAACTGAACGGTATAGACGTTGATATCCATCCCGACCTCAACGGTCACGTCCTCGGTGAGATTCGTGCCGTCCCAAGGTTCACCGTTCACGGTGAAGGTATAGTGCACGCCTTCGGCCTCCAGAACGGGCAGCTCCGCGTTGCCGCCGTAGGGGACCTCGGCCGTCCCGTTGTACGCGCCGGTGTAGATGACGGTGACGTAGTTGCGGGTGAGCATGCCGTAGACGGAGAGATCGTCCGCAGGCATCGCCGCGGGAACGGCGGAGCCGTCCGAAAGCATCCAGCCGGAGAAAGTATAGCCTGCCTCGTCAACATCGGGCAGGGGTATGGCCGCGCTGTATTCGACCTGCTCGGTAGTGTACAGCTCGCCGTCGAGATAGTAGGTCACGGTGTAGATGTTGACGGTGTACTGCGCGGTCACGTCTGTGTCCGTCGTAATATTGCTGAAGTCCTTGTCCCAGCCGGTGAAGGTGTAGCCCTCGCGTTCGGGATCGGCGGGCGCGGTGGCGGCCTCACCGTGCGCGACGACTTCGATTTTCAGAACGTCGCCGTTCCAGTCCCTGAAAACTACGGTATGGCCTACGATCGCCGGGATGCTCTCGTTCCTCGTCGCTCCGCAGAGGGTGCAGGTATAGGTCATTGTGCCCTCATGTCCGAGAGAGGGTTCATCGGTGACTTCGCCGTCGTCCCAGACGTGGTCGCCGAAACCGGATACGATATAGCGATAGAGCGTCGTCTTTTCGCTCTCCGAGCCGCCTCCGGGAGCGGGGGTCAGCGGATAGAGGCTCCAATCGCCCCACTCTCCCCAATAGCCGTAGGTGTAGACCTTCCTGTAGGTCGAATAGTTCTGACGGTTGATCGGCGTGCAGAAGTACCAATAGGTATCGAGGCAGCAATCGCCGTTGGAGACGCAATAGCAGGTCGGCGGATTGGTGCTGCCCGTCTGCGAATAATAACCCGAAGGATCCGTCGTGCTGTAGAAGCAATGGAAGGTCGTGTATGGGCTTTCGTATTCGTCGCTGATCAGGTTGTTGTTGGGACCGTCCGTCCTGCCGGTGCACCAGTGCCAGTAGAGATACCCCCCAATGCCGGCGGAATTGATAACGGTCTTCTCGGTCTCCGTTTCCGAATTTGTCAGCGCTGACTTATTGTACTGGGTATAATAGCTGCTGCTGCGGCTGAATCCGGGGGACCATGAAGTGATGTAATCCCAGTTGTAGGTGCCGGAAAGCTCCCAGTCGCTGCCGATAAGGTCCATATCCGTCAGGGACGGATCATACGACTCGACCGTCTCGTATTTCCTCTGGCGATATCCGTCGTGCGATTCGATCAGCCACTCGGGCACACCCTCGGGATACTCCGTCGACCATTCGGAATAGCATTCATCCGCCGCATGGAGATAGTAGTAGCCGCAGCGGCTGCAGGTGTACACGGTCCCGGCGGGATGCTGACAGTTGGCCCCGACCTCCTCGGTCGTATAGCTGTGGCCGAGCGGCTGAACGGCGACGTCCGACAGCTCGTTCAAGCCTTCAGAATCGGAAAAATACTTTCCGCAGCCGGCACAGTACCAATAATCGATATTGCCGCTGTTTGTACATGTGGGTTCCATAGCGGGAACGAACACCATGCTGTGTTCATGCGGCAGGGAATCGATCTCGAGAACAAAGCCATATTTCGGATAACCGCCGCAATCGTTCCAAAGACCTGTAGATTTGATCATCAGATAGTCTTCAGTAGCAACGTTGTCATTTGGGTTGTCATTAGGTTCGCTGCCAGAGGAAGAGGAATCCCAGTTGCTGTACGCAAAATCTTCACCCGTTGTCCAACTCCAATTGTTATCGGTTCCGTAATCAGTGCCTCCCAGCCACAAGTAGGTGTCGGATGACGGGATCAATGAAGCGATATATGCGTTCTCTGCGGCACTGGTAACTGTTGCGAGATGGCCTCCGTTCGCTTCACAAAAAGCGTTTGCGGTAAACCAAGATACCGGTGTCGTATAATACAGATAGGAGTGTCCGTTAAAAGTCTGCACTTCGGGACTCTCGGATACAGAGTCGACATTTATCGTCGAGAAGCTAAGACTGTAGGTCGTGGTTCCCCCGGTCAAGTAACCTGTTCTGCTTCCGCTGGAGCATCCATCATAAGAATAACCGGCACAGGGCTTGATATCACGGAATTCATATTTCGTTCCGGTCGAATACTGAGCATAGTAATCGCTTACGTCATCCGCAACTTTGGTGTCGTTGATATAAACGTCGACAGTTCCGTAGCTGCCCAGCGTGTCGCTGGTCGATCCGTCCAGAACGCCGTTAAGATCAAGATATGCGGACGAAGGTCCTCTGAACCTCTTCGCAGCCTGAGCATACTTATAATGCGTGAAGAGAGCACAGCCTTCATTCCAGCTTGAATCCCATGAAGTATCGAAGATATATACTTCATAGGTGCTGTTCAGTGTTCTTTCATTGTCCACGGCAACAAAATGAGTATCGCCAACACCTATTTCTCCACCTGAAACGCGTAGTATGACCTGTTCTCCGTTTTGAACATAACCGCGGATGATCGCGCGCGGATCTTCCCAGTAACCCTCATAAAACTCAGTTTCATCAACGAATGTAAACCCGTTTCCGATCAGAGATGCTGCCTGTGAAGAGCTGTTAAGCGCTCCGCCAGAATTAAAGCCACCATTATTATTCAAATCAGTAACCAGGTTGTACGGTGTATAATAATTCGGGTTCCTGCAGCCTGCTTGTATTGCAAGCTTGGCAAGCGAAACGACCAGACAGCCTGAGCTCGCCATGGTATTGGTTGATGACCCCAATCGAATACTGCCCCATCGGCTGTCTGATTGAGACCATTTTTTCCAATCTTCATCTCTGAAAACAGGTGCATCCTGCTCAGCATGTTCTTCATGGACTTCCGTCTTTGCAAATGCGCCTGCCGGCAAGACGGAAGCGAGCATCACAAGCGCGAGCAATGCGGCCAGCATGCTCTTCAGTCGGATAGATTTCATGTTTTTCCTCCTTAGCGTCCCGATTTGTTATACTGATTTATTATATCAAACTATTAAATATTGTCAACGATTTTCAAAATATAATAATCAATTTGCATTACTATAACCGCGCTCTGTTAAAGCCGTCTTCACCGCCTTTCGCGTCCTCTCTCACCGCCGGCGCAGCGGTCAAGTCTGGCGCCGCGCCGGCTCCTGCCCGTTTTTGCGAAATCACGCCCGCATTTGCCCCTGAACGCGTTTTAGCGCTTTATCGTACAGGTATACTAAAAAAGGGCTTCAAAGCCTCTCACGGCGAATTTAAGCCGAATTTCGCGGCTTGGGGTGCCCAAACCCCTTGAATTCCGAAAGGAACTGTGGTATAATGCAATAGTATAGGAAAGTATGCCCGACACCCGTAAGGAGGTCCCCATTGCTCGTTACCGGACTGCGACTTCATTCATACCGGAGCTACGACGAACTGCGCTTTGAGCCCGCGCCCAGGCTGAACGTCATCGTCGGCGCCAACGCCGCCGGAAAGACGAACGTGCTCGAGGCGATCTGCCTCTGCGCGATCGGCAGGAGCTTCCGCACGAGGCGCGATCAGGAGCTCATAAACATGTCGGCTTCCGGCGCGTACGTCGGCCTCGAGCTCGAGAACCGCAGCGGCAGCCGCAGGATCGAGTTCCGGTTCCGCAGGGACGGCAAGCAGGTGCTGATCGACGGGAAGGGCGTGCACCGGATGGGCGAGCTGATGGGCATACTGAACGCCGTGCTGTTTTCGCCGGAGGATCTGTCCCTCGTGAAGGACACGCCCGAGGCGCGCAGGCGCTTTATGGACATGGAGCTGTGCCAGCTCCGCCCCGCGTTCTTTTACAAGCTGCAGCAGTACAACGCCGCCCTCAAGCAGCGCGGCGCCCTTTTGCGCACGGCGATCGAAACAGGCGTGCCGCCCGACGAGAGCCACCTCGACATGTGGGACGACCGGCTGACCGAGCTGGGCGGCGACATAATGCTGATCCGCCGCGAGTTCATGGATGAGCTCAGCACCCTCGCAAGGGATATCAACCGGCGCATCACCGGCGGGCGCGAGGAGCTGTACGCGTTCTACAAGCCGAACGTGTCCTTCCAGGACGGCGGCAGGCAGGACGTGCGCACCGTGCTTTCGAACGCGCTGTATAACTCCCGCGAGGAGGATATCCGCCGCGGCTTCACCACTCGCGGCCCGCACAGGGACGACGTGGGCATTCTGATCGGCGACTGCGACGTGCGCGTTTACGGCTCCCAGGGGCAGCAGCGCACGGCGGCGCTGAGCATGAAGCTTTCCGAGATCGCGCTGATGCGCAGCGAAAAGGGCGAATCGCCCGTGCTGCTGCTGGACGACGTTTTGAGCGAGCTCGACGGCGACCGGCAGAGGGAGCTTCTGTCCTCCGCGTTCGACTGCCAGTGCATCCTCACCACCACCTCGCTCGACGGGCTCAGCGGCGTTCCGAACGTGACCGCGTTCGAATGCGCGGACGGCACGCTGACGAAGCTCCCCGCCATCGATTGAGAACAATTAAATCTATATAACGGAGAAACCTGTGGAAAACAAAGAAAACCAAGTGAATACCCAAGCGCCCGAGGCCCGGCAGGGCGGCGAATACGGCGCGGAGCAGATACAGGTGCTCGAGGGGCTCGAGGCGGTGCGCCGCCGCCCCGGCATGTATATCGGCTCCACCGATTCAAGGGGCCTGCACCACCTCGTTTACGAGATCGTGGACAACGCGATCGACGAGGCGATGGCCGGCTACTGCACCCATATCTACGTCACCATCCATGCGGACAACTCCATAACCGTTGTGGACAACGGCCGCGGCATCCCCGTGGATATCCACCCGAAGACCGGCAAATCCGCGCTCGAGGTCGCGCTGACCATGCTCCACGCCGGCGGCAAATTCGGCGGCAGCGGCTACAAGGTCTCCGGCGGCCTGCACGGCGTGGGCCTTTCGGTCGTCAACGCGCTGTCGGTCGAGCTCGTGGCCGAGGTCCGGCGCGACGGGAAGATCTGGCGGCAGACCTGCTCCCGCGGCGTCAAGACCAGCGAGGTCGAGGTCGTCGGCACCTGCGGTCCCGATGAGCACGGCACGACGATCCATTTCGTTCCGGATGAGCTGATCTTCGACGAGGTGGATTACGAATACGATGTGGTCGTGCGCAGGCTCCGCGAGCTCGCGTTCCTCAACGGCGGCGTGACCATCATCGTGACGGACGAGCGCCCCGTCCCCGGGCGTGAAGAGACCGACGAGAACGGCGAAAAGAAGCCTTACAGCCGCAGGGACAAGTTCCACTATGAGGGCGGCATCGTCGAATACGTTCGCTACATCAATAAAAACAAAGAGGTCCTGCACCCCGACCCGATCTATTTCACCGCCGCGAAGACGGACGACCCGCTCGAGACGGCCACGGTGGAGGTCGCGCTGCAGTACAACGACGGCTATAACGAAAACGTCTTCACCTACGCGAACAACATCAACACGATCGAGGGCGGCAGCCATCTGGCCGGCTTCCGCGCGGCGATGACGAGGGTCATCAACGACTACGCGCGCAAGTTCAAGATCCTCAAGGACAGCGATCAGAACCTTACCGGCGACGATATCCGCGAGGGCCTTTCCGCGATCATCAGCGTGAAGCTGACCGAGCCCCAGTTCGAGGGCCAGACCAAGACGAAGCTCGGCAACGCGTACATCCGTTCCCTCGTGGACGCCGCCGTGACCGACGGGCTGACGGCCTATCTCGAGGAGAACCCGCCCCAGGCCAAACTGATCCTCGACAAATGCCTCTCCGCGAGCCGCGCGAGGGAGGCCGCCCGCAAGGCGAGGGAGCTGACGAGGCGCAAATCCGTGCTGGACAGCGCGGCGCTCCCCGGCAAGCTTGCCGACTGCTCCGAGAAGGACCCCGCGAGGTGCGAGCTGTTCATCGTTGAGGGCGACAGTGCAGGCGGCTCCGCAAAGGAAGGGCGCGACAGGCATTTCCAGGCCATACTGCCCCTTCGCGGCAAGATACTCAACGTTGAGAAGACCCGTCTCGACAAGGTGCTCGGCAACGCGGAGATCAAGTGCATGATCACCGCCTTCGGCGCGGGCATGGACGCGGATTTCGACGAGAGCAAGCTCCGCTACCACAAGATCATCTGCATGACGGATGCCGACGTTGACGGCAGCCATATCCGCACGCTGCTCCTCACCTTCTTCTACCGCCACATGCGCCCGATGATCGAGAGGGGCTACGTCTACATCGCCCAGCCCCCGCTCTATCTGATCAAAAAGCCGAATTTTGAGAAATACGTCTATTCGGACGAGGAGCTGAACCGCACGCTCGACGAGATCGGCAGGGACCGCATAACCGTCCAGCGCTACAAAGGTCTGGGCGAGATGAACCCGGAGCAGCTTTGGGACACGACCATGGATCCCGCAAAGCGCATCATGCTCCAGGTCACGATGGACGACGCGATGCTTGCGGACGAGACCTTCACCCTGCTGATGGGCGACCGCGTGGAGCCGCGCCGCGAGTTCATCGAGCAGAACAGCAAGCTCGTTTCGGATCTTGACGTCTGACGGGGATCGGAGGAAGAATATGGACGAAAAGAAAAAGAGACAGAACCTCGAGATGCTCGGCACGAACGAGCTGCCCCAGGATATCGAGGGCGGAAGGATCCTTCCGATCAACCTCGTGGGCGAAATGAAAAAGAGCTTCATTTCATACGCGATGGCGGTCATCATCAGCCGCGCCCTGCCCGACGTGCGCGACGGCCTCAAGCCCGTGCACAGGCGCATACTTTACGCGATGGATGAGCTCTCCATGCAGCCCGACAAGCCGTTCCGCAAATGCGCGCGCCTCGTCGGCGACGTGCTGGGCAAATACCATCCCCACGGCGATACCGCGGTCTACGACGCGACCGTTCGCCTCGCGCAGCCGTTCTCGACCCGCTACCCCCTCGTTGAGGGCCACGGCAACTTCGGCTCCGTCGACGGCGACCCCGCCGCCGCGATGCGCTATACCGAGTGCAGGATGAGCCGTTTGACGCTCGAGATGCTTTCCGACCTCGACAAGAACACCGTCGATTTCTACCCGAACTTCGACGAGACCCTGATGCAGCCCGCCGTGCTCCCCGCCCGCTACCCGAACCTGCTCGTGAACGGCTCGAACGGCATCGCGGTCGGCATGGCGACGAACATCCCGCCGCACAACCTCGGCGAGACGATCGACGCATTCGTGGCTATGATCGACGACCCGGATATCACGATCGACGAGCTGATGAACTACATCCCCGGCCCCGATTTCCCGACCGGCGGCGTCATCATGGGCGACGTGGGCATCCGCCACGCGTATTTCACCGGCCGCGGCCGCATCCTCGTGCGCGCCAAATCGGAGATCGAGCAGTACAAGGCCGACCGCAGCCGCATCATCGTGACCGAGATCCCGTACCAGGTGAACAAGGCCAAGCTCGTTGAGAAGATCGCGGAGCTGATCCACGAAAAGAAGGTGGACGGCATCTCCGACCTGCGCGACGAGAGCTCCCGCGCGGGCATGCGCATCGTCATCGAGCTCAAGAAGGACGTGAACGCGAACGTCGTGCTCAACAACCTTTACAAGCACACCCAGCTTCAGGACACCTTCGGCGTTATCATGATCGCCCTCGTGGACGGCGAGCCCAAGGTGCTGAACCTCCGCGAGATGCTGTGGTACTACCTTGAGCATCAGAAGGAGGTCGTGACCCGCCGCACCCAGTTCGACCTTGACAAGGCCAGGGAGCGCCTGCACATCATCGAGGGCCTGATCATCGCGCTCGACAATATCGACGAGGTCATAGCGATCATCAAGGCCAGCGCGAACGGCGCGGAAGCGAAGGAAAGGCTCATCGCGCGCTTCGGCTTCAGCGAGAAGCAGGCGCAGGCCATCCTCGACATGCGTCTGCAGCGCCTGACCGGCCTTGAGAGAGAAAAGCTCGAGGCGGAATACGCGGAGCTCAAAAAGACCGTGGAATACCTGCTCGCGATCCTGTCGGACGAAAAGAAGCTGCTCGGCGTCATCCGCGACGAGGTGCTCGAGATCCGCCGCAGGTTCGCGGACCCGCGCCGCACCGAGATCACCAAGATCATCGAGGATATCGACATGGACGACATCATCCAGGAAGAGGATATGGTCGTCACCTGCACGCACCACGGCTACATCAAGCGCATCGCGGAAGCGACCTACCGCACCCAGCGCAGGGGCGGCGTGGGCGTGAGCGCCGGCGCGACGAGGGACGAGGACTTCCTTGAGGACATCTTCGTCACCTCCACGCATTCCTACATCATGTTCTTCACGAACAAGGGCCGCGCGTTCCGCATCAAGTGCTATTCGATCCCGGAGGCGAGCCGCACCGCGAAGGGCACCCCGATCGTGAACCTGCTGCAGCTGCAGACCGGCGAGTTCGTGACCGCCGCGTTCCCGATCGGCAAGGACGTCGGCGGCGAGGACGAGGGCTATCTCGTGCTGTGCACGCGCAACGGCGTGATCAAAAAGACTCCGCTCTCCGATTTCTCCAACATCCGCAAGGGCGGCATCATCGCCCAGAACCTCAGGGAGGGCGACGAGCTCATCAGCGTGGACCGTTCGAGCGGCAGGGATGAGTTCATCATCGGCACGCGCGAGGGCAAGTCCATCCGCTTCAGCGAGGAGGACGTGCGCGCGATGGGCCGCGCCGCGGCGGGCGTGCGCGCGATCAAGCTGGATGAAGGCGACGCGGTCGTCGACATGAGCAAGGTGAAGAAGGGCGAATACGTGATCGCCATCGCCGAAAACGGCATGGGCAAGCGGACGGACGAGGAGGAATACCGCCAGCAGGGCCGCGCCGGCAAGGGCATCATCGCGATGAACATCACCGAGAAGACCGGCAAGCTGATCTGCCTCAAGGTGGCGAGCGGCAATGAGGACCTGATGCTGATCCGCGACGACGGCATCGTGATCCGCATCCCGGTCTCCGCGATCTCCGTCATCTCCCGCAACACGCAGGGCGTGCGCCTGATGCGCATCGACGGCGAGCACCGCGTTGCGAGCGTCGCGCTCGCGCCGCACAACGACGACGAGCCCGAAAAGCCGGAGGGCGAAGAGACCGCGGCGCCCGCGGAGGAGATCGCCGTGGCCGAACCGGAGCCGGCTGTGACCGATGAAAACGGCGAAGACCAAACCGGAGAAGAATAAAGCAAAGAGCTGCCGCCGCGGAAAGACCCGCGGCGGTTTTTCTTTGTTTTGATTGACATACGGCCTGCGTGAGGTTATACTTATTTTCAAAGGCGAGGCCTCTCGCCCGACGCATATTTCAGGAATCCATTATTTCAGGAGGCAATCAAATGAAGAAGACCTTTATCGCGGCCGCGCTGGCGCTCGCGCTGGTGCTGACCTGCCTGCCGCTCAGCGTGCTCGCGAAGACCTCCGCGACCCGCTGGACCGTGCCCGAGGGCTACAACGAGCACGACTACAACAAGCTCGCCGCGTTCCTTGAGCAGACCGATGAAAACGGCGTGAAGAACGGCGCAAAGCTGAGCGAGACCTACGACCCGAACGACCCCACGACCTGGGGCACCTATGAGCAGTACCTTTGGGATGACGAAGGCAACTACACCATCGTCGACGCGCCGCGCTTCGAATGGGAGAACTACGGCGAAGGCGGACTGCGCATCAGCTGGATCTATATCCACGACGAGGACTACGATCCGGACTGGGGCCTTTGCGGCGAGCTGGATCTTTCAAACTGCTCCTTCCTTATTGAACTGAACTCCGCCGACAGCTTCATCACGGCGGTCGACGTTACCGGCTGTGATGTGCTCGCGGCGGTCAACGCCAGTTACAACCTGCTGACCGGGATCGACGTTTCGGACTGCCCCGAGCTTGGCCGCCTCGAGGTCTCCGGCAATCAGCTGACCGAGCTGGACGTTTCCCATAACCCGGGGCTTCAGACCCTGTTCTGCCCCGAAAATATGATCGCGGAGCTGGACGTTTCCGCGTGCCCCATGCTTGCGACCCTCGTCTGCTACAGCAATCAGCTGACCGAGCTGGACGTTTCCCATAACCCCGATATCAGCTACCTTGACTGCGACGACAATATGCTGACCGAGCTCGATATCTCCCACAACCCCGCGCTCGAAGTCTTCTACTGCAGCGGCAACCGGCTGACCGAGCTGGACGTTTCCGCGAACCCCCTGCTTTACATCCTGAATTGCTACGACAACGGGCTGACCGAGCTCGATCTTTCAAACAATCCCGACATGACCGAGCTGGACGTCGGCATGAACGCGCTGACGGAGCTGGACGTTTCCGGCCTTGCAGAACTGACCTATCTGAGCTGCGAAGGCAACCTGCTGACCGAGCTCGATCTTTTGAACAATACGGAGCTGCAGGCCGTCAATTGCTATGACAACCCGCTCAAAAACGTCGCCCTTCCCGACTCCCCCCTCTTCCCCATGCAGGTGCTCCGCGCCGAGGGGAACGGCGCCGTCGGATTTTCCTACAGCGAATGGGAGACCTTCACCGCGTACGCCTATCAGGGTCCCGGCGCCGAATTCCTCGGCTGGTACGATGACGAGGGCGGGTTCATTTCCTATGATTCGGCGTTTGAAGCCTCCGGCCTCGCGGTGCTGGAGCTCATCGCCCGCTTCGAGGGCGGCGCGATCCCCGGCGACATGAACGGCGACGGCGCGGTAGATATCTCCGACGCGCTCTCCATCCTCCGCGCGGCGATGGGTCTTGTAACCGCCGCGCCCGGGCAGATCGCGGCCTGCGATATGGACGGCGACGGCCAGCTCACCGTTGCCGACGCGCTGCAGGTCATGCGCATGGCGATGGGGCTTATCTGACGGACAAAGAGTTCCGCCGCGGGGATCCCCGCGGCGGTTTTCTTTTGTTTTTTCCTTATTTTTCCATTTCCCGATATTGACAATCCCTGCGATAAAGATTAGAATGTAATATATAAAGTCGCCGTGCATACAGTACGGCTGTTTTCTGTGACTGTTTTTCAATTTTTCGAGACCATGCTCCTTCCTTTTATGGGATAAGGCGTTCAGGAGGCAAACCAAATGAAAAAACGCATTCTTTCCGCATTCGCCGCAGCGCTTGCGCTCGTTTTGGCGCTGACCTGCCTGCCGTTTTCCGTGCTGGCGAAGACCGCCGCGCCGTCGTGGACCGTGCCCGCGGGCTATAACGAGCACGACTACGACGCGATGGCCGCATTCCTCGAGACCGTCGACAGCAGGGGCGTCAAGAACGGCCGTAAGCTCAATCTCGACTATTCCGTCGACGATCCCTCCACCTGGCGCAACATCAACTGGGCCGAGATCGGCGGCGAGAAGCGGCTCGTTTCCGCGCTGATCGAGAACCGCTCGCTCGTGGGAACGCTCGACCTTTCCGACTGCTCCGGCCTCTACTGGCTGGCCTGCTACTACAACGACCTCGACGCGCTGAGCGTTGCGAACTGCACCGAGATGATCGAGCTGTTCTGCTTTGAGGATCATCTCAAATCGCTCGATATCGCAAACTGCACCGCGCTGCGCTATCTGAGCTGCGCGAACAACGAGCTGACCGAGCTGGACGTCACCTGCTGCCCGGATCTCTACCTGCTCAATTGCTGCGGCAACAAATTTACGGAGCTGGATCTCTCCGGCAACCTGCTGCTCGCGCTCGATACGCTCCGCGCGGAGGGCGAGGGGACGGTCGAGTACCGCTACCGCCGCGATATCGAATCCTATGAGATCATCGAAGAGGGCTGCGTCATCGCCACCGCGGAGGACGGCGCCGAATTCCTCGGCTGGTTCAACGCCGATGGCGAGCTCGTCTGCGAGGATGCGGAGTTCGACATCTCCTATACCGAGGAGACCGAGCTCACCGCCCGCTTCGGTTCGGCGGAAGCGCTTTACGGCGATCTCAACTGCGACGGCGAGATCACCGTTGAAGACGCGGTGCTCGCGCTCCGTGCCGCGATGGGCCTTGTTGAGCTGAGCGGCTCCGCGCTGGTTTGCGGTCAGATCACCGTTGAGGACGCCGTGACCATCATGCGCATAGCGATGGGGCTTTGACGGTGTGATACAGTAAAAGCCAAGCCCGACGGGGCTTTAACAGAAACAGGCATTTTCACAATGCCTGTTTTTTATTCGCGGCGCACAGCCCTTTTATGCCCCGCCCGTAATTGACATTTTCGCACCGTGATGGTATTATTCGAATATCGAAAAAGGGCCCGGAACGCAGCCCGGGGTCCCGATGAAAGGCGCATTTATGAAGAGATCAAAACTCCTTTACGCTTTGCTCGCCGCAGTCATGCTGGCGGTCTGCATCGCCCCCGCCGTTTCCGCAGCGGCCGAGCTCGGCGCGCTTAATTCCGGCGCGGTCGAATACCCCATCACTCCCTATGTGGGCGACGGCGTCACCCTTGAATACGACCCGGCCGCTTTCAGCCTGCGCGTGACCGAGGCCTACGGCTTTTGCCGCGTCACCGAGAGCCGCGCGCTGACCCTCACCGCGCGCTTTGCCGAAGGCTGGACGTACAGCGCGGCGTACACAAACTTTTTCCGTAATTACAGCGAAAGCGTGACCGTCACCGATAACGCGGACGGCAGCAGGACCTTCACCTACCGCGCCGCCGCGGGCGACCTTCTTGCGAAGGACGACCTCATGCAGGTGGGCATATACGCCACCGCCGCGGAGCTGCCGAAGCTCTATATCACGACCGAGGTGCCCTTCTCCCAGATCGGCAAGGACGAATACGTCACGGCGAGCTTCTCTATCACCCCCGGCACGAAGCAGTTTGAGAGCGGCGCATACGAGGGCACGGGCGCGATCAAGGGCCGCGGCAACACCTCCTGGGGGCAGCCGCAAAAGCCCTATTCGATCAAGCTGGACGCCAAGGCCTCCCTGCTCGACATCCCGAAGACCAAGAAATACGCGATCGTGCCGAGCTATTCCGACCAGTCGATCCTGCGCAACTTCCTCACCTACAAGGCCGGCCTCATGCTGGACGGCATCGGCTACGTCCCGAAATGCGAGTTCACCGAGGTCTACCTGAACGGCGCCTACAACGGCATCTACATCCTCGTGGAGCGCGTCGCCCTCGAAAGCAACAAGATCGATATCGACGATGCGACGGCGGACGAGCTGACCGGCGGCTACCTGATCGAGAAGGACGTCAAGGACAAGATCGACTTTTCGCAGGATCAGTGGTTCAACTGCCCCTACTGGGCCAATCAGAACCAGGATTACTTTGTTTTGAAGGATCCGGAGCCGGAGGACAGCGCGCTGCTCGCCGATATGCTCAGCTACCTCACGAGCTATATGCAGCGCCTGCACGATGCGGTCATGGGCACGAGCGGCGAGGACTACACGAATTACGTGGACGCCGCCTCCTGGATCGATTTCATCATCGTGCAGGAGCTTGCGAAGAACATCGATGGCAACCTCAAAACAAGCTGCTTCATGTATAAGCAGGCGCAGGACGATCACCTTTATATGACCGCGCCGTGGGATTTCGACCTTGCGTACGGCAACCCCGCCACCACCTGGGACAACGCGAGCTATGAGCACAACGATTATTACGACTGCCCGGACGCGATCTCGCCCTCCGACTTCATGGTCATCAACAGCTCGTGCCCGTGGTTCGACACGCTCTATGACGACCACGAGGAGTTCGCCTCCGCGCTCAAGGCCAAATACACCGAGTACCGCTCCTCGCTGATCCCCGCGATGTTCCGCATGATGGACAGCCAGGGCGCGTACCTCTCCTCGGCCGCGCCGCGCAACGACGCGAAGTGGGGCAAGCATTTCGCGCAGGGCGTTGCGGACCTTAAAAGCTGGTTCACGAGCCGCGTGGAGTGGCTGGACGGCCAGTGGAGAACGGATCTTGAGACGATCGGTCTCGATTACGCCCTGAACGCCGAAAACGGCACTCTCCATTTCACCACCTCCTCCCAGTACCCCTTCACGGGCGTCATCAAGGACGGACGCGCAGCGGCGGTCAGCGGCAACGCGGGCCGCGACAGCTCCTCCTCGAGCGTCGCCTTGACGCTTGAAATGCAGGCCGGCGAGACGCTGAGCTTCGATTACCGGGTCAGCAGCGAAAGCGGTTACGACAAGTTCACCTTCTCCGTGAACAACAGCCAGAAGTTCGAGAAGTCCGGCGAGCAGGGCTGGCAGAATTATACTTTCACCGCCTCCTCCGCGGGCAGCTATTCCTTCATTTGGAAATATGAAAAGGATTACAGCGTCGCAAGCGGCAGCGACTGCGCCTGGCTTGATGAGGTCGTCTGGTCCGGCGATCCGGGCGCGGGCGAAACGCTCCCCGGCGATGTCGACGGCGACGGCGAAGTCACCGTTTCCGACGCGCTGCTCGTGATGCGCTATGCGATGGGCATCATCTCCGAGCTGCCGCATATCGAAAACGCGGATATGGACGGCAGCGGTGTGATCGACGTCTCCGACGCGCTGCTGATCATGCGCATGTCGATGGGGCTTGCCGAATGACCGAACTGACCAGATAAGAAAACCCTCCGGAAACCGAATCGTTTCCGGAGGGTTTTTGCTTGCTCCGTTTTTACGCCATGAACGCCTCGATCGCGTCCGGGTCCTTGATGATATCCTTCGAGAGGACCTCGCACCCGTCCTCGGTGATCAAAAGGTCGTCCTCGATGCGGATGCCGATCTCCTCCTCGTCCACGTACAGCCCCGGCTCGTTGCTGATGACCCAGCCGGGCTTGAGCACGTCGCCCACGAGGGAGATGTCATGCACGTCGATGCCGATCGCGTGGCTCACGCCGTGCATATAATACTTGCCCACCTCGGAGACGTCCGCGATCTTGCCCATGGCGACAAGGCCCTCTCCGAGGACCTTCTTCGCAACGTCGTTCAGCTGCCTCGTGGTAAGTCCCGGCTTCGCGGCCGCGGCGACCGCCTCGTTCGCCTTAAGGACCAGCTCGTAGAACTCGCGCTGCCTCGGGCTAAACCTGCCGTTTGCGGGATAGGTCCTCGTGATATCGCTGCAGTAGTTGCCGTACTTCACTCCGAGGTCCAGCAGGATCAGCGAGCCGTCCCTGACCTCGCAGTGGTTGGTGCCGTAGTGCATCATGCAGCCGTTGATGCCGGAGCCGACGATCGTGGGGAACGACTGGCGCGCCGCGCCGAGCCGCCTGCAGGTGTACTCGAAGTCCGCCTGCACCTGGTATTCCATCATGCCCGGCTTGAGGTTTTTCATCACGAACTCGAGGCCCTGCCGCGTGATATCCACCGCCTTGCGGATGCTCTCCACCTCGTCCGCGTCCTTCTGTTCCCGAAGCGGCACGCAGGCCGTGTGCAGATCCTTGAGGACAACGAAGGGATAGGCCTTGTTGAACTTTTCCGCCATCACGAGATTGTAGTCCGGCAGGTCGTTCATCCCGCAGCGGTACATATCGAAGTACGCCCGCTCCACGCGGAAACGCCCCAGGAAGCTGCTTATCGCGCTTTCCAGGCTGTCCGTATACCGCACGTCCTCGATCCCGGAGATCTCCCGCACCTCTTCCTTGGTGGGCATCTTGCCCGTCCACCTTTCGGCCAGCGGTTCGGGCTCCTCGATGAAAAGGGCCTCCTGCGTCTTTTCCGCATTTTTATATGCGATGAACGCCGTGTTCTCCCGTTCAAGGCCGGTCAGGTAGAAGTACTGGCTGTTGACCATGAAATCATAATAATCATCCTCGTTGGCGTGGATGGGGATGCCGGCATAGGCGATCACTATGGTGTTTTCCTCGAGAGTTTGGTACAGTTTTTCCCTGTGCTCTTTGAATGACATTATGTTTTCGACCTTTCTTAACGCCGCCGGGCTTCCGCTTTGCGCTCCGCCCGCGCGGGCGTCGTTTTTTTGCTCCCTTATGTTATCATATTTTATCGGCTTTTACAATCGGGTCTTTTCACGGCCCTGCTGCGCGCCGATCGGCCTTCCGGCATACAAAAAACGGGAGCGGCGAACCGCTCCCGTCCTTTTGTGACAAGAAAAATTATTTGATCTCGATCTCTGCACCGGCCTCTTTGAAGACTGCTGCGAGCTTCTCGGCGTCTTCCTTGGAGATGCCCTCTTTGAGGGTGGTGGGAGCGGACTCAACAGCGTCCTTAGCTTCCTTCAGGCCGAGGCCGAGCTCTGCACGGACGACCTTGATGACGTTCAGCTTGTTTGCGCCGAAGCTCTTGAGAACGACGTCGAACTCGGTCTTCTCTTCAACTTCTTCTGCTGCTGCGGCTGCGGGGCCTGCAACTGCGACTGCGGTAGCCGCTGCGGAAACGCCGAACTCCTCTTCGACCGCGTGAACGAGGTCTGCAAGCTCAAGAACGGTGAGGGACTTGATATAATCGATAAATTCCTGCTTATTCATTTTGTTTTCCTCCGAAAATATTTTTTGTTTGAAAGCGGGTGGTGCGCGGATTATTCAGCCGCAGCGGTGTCGTCGGCATTGCCGCCGAGCTTCTTGGCAAGCTGGTCGAGCACGATGGCAAGACCGGAGATGGGGCTCATCATGCTGCCCAGCATACGGGCGATGAGGACCTCACGAGAGGGCAGATCGGCAAGAGCGTCGACGCCTGCGGGATCGGTGACGGTACCGTCCACGATGCCGCCCTTAACGGCGCACTTTTTGACCTTCTTAACGAAATCCTTGAGGACCTTTGCGGGCGCGACGGGATCGTCATAACCGAACGCGAAAGCGGACGGCCCTTTGAGCATCTCATGGACCTTCTCATCCACACCGAGCTCACGGCAGGCTCTCTCGACCATGGAGTTCTTGAGCACGACGTACTCAACACCGTTCTTGCGCATTTCGTTGCGCAGGTTGGTGTCCTCCTCAACGGTCAGTCCGCGATAGTCGAACATGACGACGGACTGTGCCTTCTTGATCTTCTCGCAGATCTCAGCAACATGCTGCTCCTTCATTGCAATAATGGAAGCATTTGCCATTTGGAATTATCCTCCTTGTCACAGTTTCAAACAAATATCCCCCGGCAGTTGGCTCAAGCCATAGCTCAGGGGAGAGGAATAGGATCTATGCCCATGCGGGCAAGCCCTTGCGGGCGGAAGGATACTATTTTGCTTCACCTCGGCGGGATATTGAGCGGTTTTCATTCAAAAACCGCACCAGCTGTCTATGGCGGATATTCATTTGCCCGAATATTATAATCGCTCCCCCGCCGTTTGTCAACCGCTTTTTTCAGCGTTTTTCAATATATTTTAGTGGTAATTTCGCAGCGGCTCCGGTCATCCGCATCACGACCGGCGCCAGGTATTTGCTTTCGGCAGCTTTAGCCTTGCCGCGTTCAAAAGCCGAAGTCACTTCGCAGGCTTTCCCAATCCGATGAATCATCAGCTCTGTATGAGCTTGCGTTCAGCCTGACGCGGGTCCCGGCACGCTCGCCCAGGCAGGGACACCGCTCGCCGATAAGAGCAAGAGTTATGCCGTTATCCGAGGGCTCGAACCGGATCAGCAGCATCGTTTCGCCGTCCTGCCAGGTCGGCGGTTCGTAAGGGAAAACGTACTCGATTTGAGCGATACGCTTAATAAGCGGCTCCCATTCCTCCGGGCCGAAGCTCTTTATCACGCTGTATTCGAGCTCGTCCTCATACTCCGCCGTTTTTGTAACTGTAACGGCTTCAACGGAGCTGATGAGATCCAGTTTTTCGGTATAATCGTATGTGCAGGCAGTTTTGTATGAAAGCATTCCCGAAAGTGCGACAAGCGCAGTATACAGCGCCATGGAGACCATAGTGCCGCCGATCGCGATACTGACGATGCGGCCTGCTTTTCTTTTGGTTCCCGACAAAAGCGAAATAACGCCGAAGGCGATCAGTCCGAGACCGAAGAGCCCGCAACCAGCAAACAGAACTGCTATTACGGGTTCCTGTCTGGTATAGTAAGTTAGGATAAGAAACAGAACGGCAAGCACGGAGAAGATCGGGATGATCACTGCCATGCCTCTTGCTCGTCGTTTTGCGGTCACGTTCACGGAAGCGAGCAGCTCGCCGATGTTTCCTACAGATTCAGCGGCGATCCGATAGGCCTGATCCTCCGAAGCGCCACTGTTTATCTCCTCGTCATATCGGTCAAGCGCGTTCGCGATCATTTCCTGACGCAGTTCCTTCAGCTCCGCAGAGCCGTAGGTCGCGCCGAAGCGCTTGCTGATGAACTTTGCTAACCTCTCACGCATTTTCGGTACCTCCGTAGGACAAGAGTTTGTCAAGTATCTCTTTTGTTTCGTGCCAGCTTTCCATTTGGCCAATAAGCGCCATACGGCCCTTCGCCGTTATGTGATAGTATCGCCGCCTCGCGCCGATATCGCTCTCTCCCCAATACGATTCGATAAGCCCCTCGGCTTCCATGCGGCGGAAGGCCGTGTAGAGCGTCGCTTCCTTCATTTCAAACAGGCCGCCGGAGAGCGTGCGAACGGCTTTGCCGATCTCATAGCCGTAGCTGTCCCCCTCCGCAAGCCGGGCGAGTATTATCGAATCCGTATGTCCGCGGATCTCATCCGCCGAAATCGCCATTTTATGCGTCCCCCTCGCTTTATGGGTATAGTATAACACACAGTACCTCGCCTGTCAAGGTAGTTATGCAATAAATCATATACTTTGTATTTTTGAAATTTGGTATTGACAAATGCCTCATTCGGCGGTATAATGGCTTTCGCAATTTGAATTGCGGTTGTGGCGGAACAGGCAGACGCGTACGTTTGAGGGGCGTATGGGAGACCGTATGGGTTCAAGTCCCATCAACCGCACCAAGAAAAAACCCAGTTTTCACTGGGTTTTTTTGTTGCTGTTTTGGGGCTGTGTGTGTACTTTTGTGTGCACTCTTATTTGTTTGCCAATTTCCGAAAAGCATCATCGTTCATTTTTGCAGCGGTTGCAAGATCGCCCGCCATCGCGTGATCATAGACTGCACCGCCGTCAAACTTCGCAGAATGACCGAAGAGCAGCTTGCATGAATGATCTGATTGACAAATGCAAAGTGTCACCGGTTATAGTTAATAACCTTTAATAATCATATTCAACGAATAAAACGATGGCGGCATAAATGCCGCCATCTATTTTAATTTACTGTTCTGACATTTGAACCAGCTTGTAAAAGCTCGTGCGCTTTGTGTCGGTTAACTCCATTGCCTTTTTAGCGGTTATCTCTCCCGCTTTCCAAGCGTTATATACCTCTTTCCAATTAGCAGGGAAGATTAACGCAGGGCGTCCAAGTTTACGCCCCTGTTCTTTAGCCGCAGCAATACCCTCCGCCTGTCTTTGTTTGATTGTGGCTCGTTCCTGCTCCGCGATTGTTCCCAATACTTCGATTAGAATGTTATTCACCATTTCAAAAACCCATTGCTGTCCTTCCGGTAGATCCATCATTGTTGTTGGTAAGTCGATAACTTTAACGCGAATGCCATTGTCTTTAAAAAACTGCAACTCATTGTGGATATCATTCTTGTTTCTTGAAAGTCTATCAAGCGATTTGATAATCAATGTGTCGCCATGGCGCAGAATAGCGTTTTTAAGTGCCTGATAACCTGCACGATCTAAGTCTTTACCGCTTTCTTTGTCGGTGATTATATCGCGCTCTGTTGCTCCAAGAGCTTTAAAAGCGGCAATCTGCCTGTCAAGATTTTGATCTTTGCTTGATACCCTTGCATAATAGTATGTGCGGCTCTCCATGTTGCGCACCTCCCTTGTTGATCTGCATGTATTGTAGCAAAAGTGTTCGCAAATGTCAATACGTTTTGCGAATATATTTGTAAAATGTTTTTTAACATATACGAACACATATTGGAGCGTTATTTGAATGTTTGTAAAGGTGTACTTTTACGAACAATTGATATATCTTGCTAACTAACCGGAATGAGAATTGCATGCAGCTCGTTATTATCTCATTTAATAGGTGTGTTTAGATAGTATGTAAAAAAGCATAAGCATTCCGGGATGTATTAACATCGCTTATTGCATTCATTATCAGATTAAGAATGATAATGTGATGCATTCTAATGTCTGTATCAATATGTTGCAAGGTCGCGCCTTGTTTGATATAATTAAAGCGTATTACTGGTGTATTTTGCACCATTTATAAGTGGAGAATATGAATGCCAATAAAGGATTGTGACAGAAAAGCTCGCGCAAATTACGCAAAAAAGTGCGTGCAAATATCAGTTGTGATCTACCCAACAAAAGCCGATTCGGAGCTTATGGAGTATGTTTCAAACTCCACTGAACCGAAAGCGACAGTTGCTAAAAGACTTATGAAACTCGGATTAGAGGCAGAGAAAAACCGCGAGTCATCGGATTAGATGTGTGCATAATTGTGTGCACTTTGTTTTAATTCTGCGTTTAAGCAGGTTAAAACAGATTATAAAAAACCGTTAAGAATTAACGGTTTTTTATAAAGCAATATGATTGATTTATAAACTGAATTGGGTTCAAGTCCCATCAACCGCACCATAACAAAAGAGAGGCTAAATGCCTCTCTTTTGTTATGTATTGAATCGAAGGGACTTGAAGGGCAGATCAGCGAACCATCCGGCGGATGGTTCGCCCGCCCCGGGTTTTGCGGAGGCGCGAGTGCGAAGCGGAGTGAGCGAGCACGAGACGCATCTCCGCAAAAGAAGTCCCATCAACCGCACCACAGAAAAGGGGCTGTTGCACTAAGCCCCTTCATCTGCCGTATCGGTTTTATGCGCCTCCCGTCAGTCCTCGCCGATGACGATCAGGCAGTCCTCGTTCCGGATGGTGACGGTCTCGTTCACGGGCGGGTTGAAGCGGCTGCGCTTTTCGGCGTCGATGAAGCCCAGCAGTATATAGCCGTTTTGCAGCAGCAGGCTGCGAAGGTCGCCCATGCGGTAGCTCCCCGCGATGCCCGCGTCGCCCACGTTCTTGAGGAAGAGCTCGCAGCCGTCGTTGGAGAGCAGCTCGCGGAACACGCCGATGAGCTCCGGGTTCTCCGCAAGCTGCGCGAGGAACAGGGACGACAGGCTGGTGGTGATGAGAAAATCGGTGTAGCTGCCGTCGCCGACGAGGTTCTGATTGCGTTCTTTCTGCATTTCGACCGTGATATTGAACGGCAGCTCGTGCCGCGCGCGGATATCGCGCAGGTTCAGAACGTGGAAGATCACGTCCGTATCGGCTTCGTCCGGGTCGCCCTCGTGGTCGTTCAAAACGATCACGTGCTCCGACAGCTTCGCAAGGGCGAGCATGCCCTCCTCCGTGCGCGGGTCGTATTCATACAGGTTCAGGGCAAGGTCCCTTGCCTGCGCCGCGGCCTCGAGCTTCGTCCGCTCGCCGTCCTCGAGCCCCCGCCCGTCGATATAGGCGAGCCTGACGTTGTCGGGGAGCTCTCTTAGGATCATCGGCAAAAGCTCGTTCCGGCCGATGAACACCGCGCCGGTCGGATTGCCCGCGTAGAGGCCGAGCGTAACGTCCGGCGTGCCGGCGCCCTCGGGCAGCTCAACGAGCCTTGCGGACTCGCTCTCGTCCGAAAACACGAGGATGCTGTCCCCTTCCCCGATGACGCGGGTGAACGGCGGGTCGATGAGGGTCGAGCCCTCGTTCACGATGCCGAGCGGCACCGCCTTGTCCATCCTGAGAGCAACGTCGCCGAAGGTCATGCCGACCGCCTCCGGGATGGATATCACGTAGAACTCCGAGCCCTCGAAATTGAAGATCTCCCGGAAGGTCTCCGAAAGCCCGCGCTGCGTGCAGGAGTGCGCGATGACCTTTGCGATCATAACGTTCGTGGGCAGGGCGTTGATGTGGTGCGCCTGCATAAGCGACGCCGGGAAGCGGTTCACGCCCTGCGGGATGATCGCGCTGATGCTCACGTCCGAGGCGTCCTTATCCTTGAGCAGGGCGGTCACGGCGAGGATGGCCTTGACCGTTCGCGTCTCGTCCGCGGGGCTGATGATGACCGTTTTGCAGTTCTCGATGCTGCATTTTTCAAGCGAGGCGGGGTCGGTTATATCCGCCGTGCGGCAAACGATGCGGACGTTTTTCGGAACGTCGAGGTTCTCGTCAAGCGCCTGCTCCATCTCCTCGCGGTCGATATCCTCCGCCAGCACTATGCACTGCTCCCTGCCCTCCGCGGCGAGGATCAGCTCCCGAAGGAGCGTGTATTCGCCCTCGTTGAAGCCGAGGATCACGATATGCCCCTTTTCGAGGACGCTCGAATTGCCCTTCTTGAGGTCCACGATCTTCTCCTCGATGCTGCTCGTCACGATACCGATCAAAACGCTCGTGAACAGCAATCCCGCGATCGCGCAGGCCGCCATCAGGATTATGTAGCCGGGGCTTCCGTCCTCAAACGAGGGCATCCAGGCGTTGATGACCGTCGCGATGCTGTCCCAGAACACGGACGCGGTCTCGCCCTCCTCGTTGAATTTGAACAGGATGATCAGCGCCGCGATCAGCACGGCCAGCAGTATGGACGCGATTATCAGTATGCGGATGAAGCTGAGCGAGCCCTTCGTCATGCGGTTGTCGAACCAGTAGTTGAAGCGCTCCTTGAAGGTGTAGCCGTCTTTTCTGCGTTTTTTCATGGCGGGCCTCCGAACTGCATATTTCTCGGTTTGATTATACACGAAAACCGCGGAATAATAAAGCGGTGTGCGGGGCATGGTATATAAAAAGATTTTCCGCAAGGAAAATCCACGAAACCTATTCACTGAAACTCTTAACTATTAACTGCTGCATCGTAGGGGCGGCAACTCAGCCGATCGTCAGCTTACGCTGCCGCCCGCTTTGCGTCGGACAGATTTTCTCCGAAAAATACCGTTCCCGCGGCTTTACACCTCATCAGTCAGCAAAGCTGACAGCGTGCGATCCGCAGGTCGCGCGGGGGACCGCTTGCGGTGGGTGAGGTGTTATAAGTAAATAGATTTTTCGCCCGCGAAAAATCCACTTAACTTTCCCTCTTCACTTTTCACTCTTCACTCTTCACTAAAAATCTCCCCCGGGCGCAGCGAGGGGGATCTGCCGCTGTTCCCGGGGGTTGGTGAATTGATGTGGCAGAATCGTCTTGCTTATCCGATCAGGCCCATCGCGAAGCGCATGATCAGCAGCGCGTCGGCGATATCGATATCCTCGCTGCCGTCCACGTCAAGCATCCCGCTGTTTGCCGCCTGGATGATGCCCATCGAGGCGCGCATGGTCAGCACCGCGTCGGTGATCGTGATCGCGCCGTCGCCGTCCGCATCGCCGCCGAAGACCGCCGTCAGGCTGCCGCCCTCGGTGCGGACGTACTCAAGCTCGGTCGAGACGAGCTCGCCGTCCTCGAACCAGCCGACGACGGCGTCCGCTTTAGGGTAGGCGCTGAGGGTCGTTTCCTCCGGGTTCTCGGGGCTGAGATAGAATGCGCCGATGCTGCCGTTGCCGAAGGCTGACAGGTTCAGCGCATCCGAATAACGAGAGGGTTTGAAATCAATTTTCCTGAATGCACCGTTCAGCGCTGAAAATCTCCAAAGCGAATTGGATCCTAAAGCGCTGATCTCGGTGCAGAAAGGCTGCTCATTGAACCGCACAGAGCCGAGACAAGTACAATCATCAAGGTTCACCTTGGTGATATGGGTCTGCCCGGCCTCGGGGCTGCTCATATACGCAAGACTCGTGCCGTGCAGGTCAAGCTCGCCGTACAGGTCAGGGCGGATAGTGAGGCACATCATGGGTTCTTCATCCCCGCCGTCGTAAGGCGTTCCGTCCCAGCCCATAACGGAATACTCAAAATGCATGGACAGGAAGCCAACATCGTCGTTTTCCGAAAGAACGGAGATAAGTCTCGTGTAATAACCGCCTTCATATTCGCCGGGGTCCTCGCTGATATAGCCGCCTTCGGGAACGTGCACGTCATAGACGGCTTCGCCGTTGCTCAGCCCGTCGTAGGCCTCCTGATGCCAGAACGCGGTCAGCATCTGCTGATCGTACTCTGTAGGAACGTCCAACTTCTGCCCCGCAAATGAAGAAGCGGGCAAGACCGCCGCGATCGCGAGCGCCAGCGCCGCGCACAAAATGGTTTTTAGGGTCTTTTTCATAAGATCATCTCCTTTTTAATTATTATTTTCATAAACATTACCACGGCAAGCAACACTGCGAACGCCGCTTTGGGGGAATCGAAGATCTTCATACAGATCCCCCTTTCATTATCTTCGTAGGGCGAACAAGCTGTGCGCCGAAAAGCGCTCTTATTGCAACCCCCTATATATAAACCAATTCAAAAGCCCATTTCCTGACATTGTTTTGGGAAAAAGTTAAAATATATTTTTTGAGAGCCGGTTCGGGACCGATGATCCTCCTTCCCGACCGCGGCCGTGATCGCGCCGTCGCCGTCGAACCGGCGGAGCTCTCCCCTATGGACAGGCGTATCAACGTTTGCTGTTAAGGATTTTTCTC
>JAFXSG010000032.1 GCA_017525875.1 Clostridia bacterium
ACGCCCGTGACCCTCGCGGAGCTATCGCTTAAATGGGGCTGTAGGACGTATTCTGACGGCACGGCGTGGAGCTTCTTCCCCAAGATCGCGGACTATTACGGCTTTTCCAAGTACGTCAAATCCTCGACCCTTGCAACGCTCAAAAGCTGCCTGGACAGCGGCGGCTATATCGTCGCCAGCATGGGCAAGGGCTACTGGACCAGCGGCGGGCACTTCATTTGCGTATGGAAGTACGACGATAAGTACATCTACGCCAACGACCCGGCTTCAGGCACGCGCAAGAAACAGAATATCACAGATTTCATGAAGCAGCGGAAAGCGTTCTTCTGCTTCTGGAAATAGAGAGGTGAATCCTATGCAAATCGGAGACGTTACCATATCGGCGGCCCTCACCTGGTTTCTCGGAGCCTGCGTGGCGGTTGCGGCGATCGCCAAGGCGGTCGAGATCATCAAGGGCCTGTTCGGCCGCGGCAAGATCAACTCGGACATCAAGCGCCACGAGGAGGCGCTGACAAAAATCAGCGCGGACGTGGAAAAGCTCAAAAAAGCGCAGAGCGTCCAGTGCAAAGGGATGCTCAGCCTCATCAACCACCAGCTCAGCGGCAACGACGTGGACAAGCTCCGCGACGCCCGCGACGAGCTGCTGGGGTTTCTTGCGGAGGGATGAGCGTATGAAGATCATGACAAAAAAATGGCTCAAGGCGGCGGGGATCCGCGCGCTGAAGACCGTGGCACAGACGGCGATCGCCACCATCGGCACCACCGCCATGGTGCACGAGGTGCAGTGGATGATGGTGCTGTCGGCCAGCGTGCTGGCGGGGATCCTGAGCATACTGACCTCGCTGGCGGGTCTGCCGGAAGTCAAAGAGGATGAATAGCTTGCAAAATCGCCGCGCCTCTGCTATACTATAGACAAAAATAGTCAAGGAGGCGCATCATGGACACTCAAGCCAACAAAAACGGCAGCGAGAGCCTGCCGCGCTACTACTACGAGGACACCTGCGCGCGCTTCGAGCGCAGCTACAAACGCCTGTTTATCGCCCTGATCGTGGCGGTCTGTCTGCTGTTTGCCAGCAATATGCTGTGGCTCTGGGCCTGGACCCAGTACGACTACTCCAGCGAGACCACGACCTACACCCAGGACGGCGAGGGCGTCAACGTGATAGGAGACGATAACCATGTCAGCAATCCAGGCGAGAGGCCAGTCGGTAACGATCAAACGGCGGAAACGGACGAAGAAGAACGGTAAATCCAAGGGGACGAAAAAACGCAAGTGAAGATCCCCGAAGGCATCACCACAAGCCAGGTCGCGGCAGCCATTGAGGAGTATATCTTCTCGGCCCGCGACCGCGCTGTTTTAAAGCGCAGGCTCATCGACGGCATCTGCTTTGAGCCCCTGGCCGAGGAGTTTGATATGTCCGTCCGCCAGATCAAGGACATCGTATACAAGGGACAGGATAAGGTTTTCCGGCATCTGTAAGCGCCGACCCATTAGGGCCGGCGCTTTTTTTATGCCCTTGAATTGTAAATTTTTATATAATCACTTGACTTTATATAAACTATGCAGTATAATAAGCACATAAGAAATCAAGGAGGAAAACAAAAATGACGAACGAAATGATCGCTAAATACGAGGAAATGGGGTTTAAGCGCTGGACGAAGGGTGAAATGGACAGACTGTACATCAACGCAAAAGAGCTTGGACTTGAGTGCCAGTATTACAAAACCGGCAACGTCTGCTACGCAGAATTTAAGGGCGAGAAAATCAGTAATACCAGAGCTACTGAAATGCTGGCGGCAAAAACTTACATTGACATAAAATCGGGGAAGGGTTTTAGCACGAACTACACACTTAGAAACGCGCTGAACGAGATCATGACCGCGAATGCGGAATAATAGGAGGTTTGTATGAAAAAGATCATCAACAGCAGAACCTACGACACCACGAAAGCTACCGAGGTAGGCAGCTGGGACAATGGCCTCGGACCGCGAGATTTCAGGAACTGCGCGGAAACACTGTACCGCAAACGTACAGGAGAATTTTTCCTGTACGGCGAGGGCGGGCCAATGAGCAAGTACCGCCGCGCAGTCGATCAAAACAGCTGGCGGGGCGGCGAAGACATCAAGCCCCTCACCGTCGAAGAGGCGCGGCGCTGGGCCGAAGAAAACCTGAGCGCGGACGAGTACGAGGCCGAGTTCGGCGAGGTCGCCGAGGATGATAGTAGGACTGTGCTCAGTATCACGATGGCGACAAGCCTCGCCGAGCGCCTTCGCCGAGAGGCCGCCAAAGCCGAGATGACCCTGAGCGCGTACATCGAAAGCAAGTTAAGATGACGCAATAAATCAAAAAACCCGCTTCGGCGGGGTTTTTTTATTTTTGGCCGAAACCTGCACGTTTGCTGCACGAAAGCCGCACGCTGACCTCATCGTCAACGAGCGGCTTTCTCTCTATAATTAAGCCATGAGCACGTGGATCAAATACAATCACAACCCCGCGGACAACGCCACCGACGACTGCGCGGTGCGGGCCGTAGCCGTGGCCCTGGGCATCAGCTGGGACGAGGCCTATCTAGAGATCTCCGACAACGCGCGGCGCATGCGGGAGATGATGCACCGCAATGTGGCCTGGTGGAGCGTATTGAGACAGCACGGGTTCAAACGCGCGGTCATTCCCAATACCTGCCCGGACTGCTACAGCGTGGCGGATTTCTGCCGGGATCATCCCCGGGGACTGTACGTGCTGGGCTTTTATCACAGCCATGTCGCCGTTGTGATCGACGGCTGCCTTATCGACAGCTGGGACAGCCGCGGAGAACTACCGATTTATTATTTTTGGAGGGACGAGTATGGTCGATCAGTTTAACCGCTGGTACCCGGATTTCCCCGGCCAGCAGCCCTATCAGGATCCTGCCTATATGCGCGTGTTTGGCCAGGCGCAGCCTGCGCCCCAGAGCGCGCAGCCCCAGAGCGCTCCCCAGCGCCCGTCGCTCACCCCGCCCACGATCCGCGCGGAGATCGTCCAGGTTGAAAACCTGGGCGCCATCGACCGCTATCCCATGGGCGCCGGTACCAGCCAGATGTTCATGACCCGCGACGAAAAAAACATCGTGGTGCGCTCCATGTACGCCAACGGTCAGCACACCGACGACATCTACGACCGCAGGCCGCCCGAACCGCCCGCGCCCACGATCAATCCTGCGGAGTACGTGCGCAAGGACGAGCTGTCCGCGCTGATCAGCGAGGCCATGCGCCCCGCTCAAAAAAAGGAGGAGATAAAGGATGGGACTGTTTGACAGACTTGGCGGTCGTCCCGCGCCGGAAGCGCCGGGGCAGCAGATCAGCGAAAACGATATGCGCCAGGAAATCGGGCGCATCTCCTCAAACCCGCAAGGGTATTTGCAAAATCTCGGTTTCAAAATTCCCCAGGGCATGACCGACGCCAGACAGATCACCCGCTATCTGCTTGAAAGCGGACAGGTGGGCGGACAGCGCCTGCAGCAGGTCATGCGACTGTTTCACCGGTAACGGGCACACCGCCCCGGCGCGCAGGGCGTTTTGCTAATACACCGAAAGGATTTGTTACTATGTCTCTTACTGACGACACCCGCTCTAACGGGTTTTACATGCCTGTGGCGCCCGCCTACGGC
The DNA here is from genome assembly GCA_017525875.1 of Clostridia bacterium. Classification (GTDB taxonomy): domain Bacteria; phylum Bacillota; class Clostridia; order Christensenellales; family CAG-138; genus PeH17. The sequence goes on from JAFXSG010000032.1 coordinate 3,648, forward strand.
GGCGGCTACGGCAACGGCGGAAGCGGATTTTTCGGCGGCGATTGGGCCTGGATCATCCTGCTCCTGCTCGTCGGCGGCAACGGCTGGGGCCTTGGCGGCTTCGGCATGGGCGGCATGATGATGCCCTGGATGATGGGCGGAATGAACGGCTTCGGCCTGGATTACCTCTATCCCTGGCTCAACAACTCGCAGCATATGTCCGACGGCTTCCGCGATCAGCAGCTGAGCACCCAGATCGGCGATCTGCGCAGCGACGTAAACCGCGGCTTCGGCGACGTACAGCTGGGCATTTCCGGCCTTGGCCGCCAGATCTGCGAAACCGGCAACAGCGTAACCGGCGCGGTGCGCGACGGCTTCAGCGCCGCGGAGATCGCGGCCAACGGCCGCCAGATGGCCAACATGCAGCAGGGCTTCGCGCTGCAGAGCGCGGTGCAGGGCGGCTTCGCCTCCAGCGCTGCGGCCACCGCGGATCTCAAGTACACCGTGGCCCAGGAGGCCTGCAACGATCGCGCGGCCATTTCCGGCGCGCTCAACAGCCTGCTGACCCACATCGACGCCAAGGTGCAGGGCGTGCAGGATAAGCTCTGCCAGCTGGAGCTGGACGGCTACAAGCGCGAAAACGCCAGCCTGCAGAACCAGCTCAACATGGCCGCCTTCCGCGAGAGCCAGGCCAACCAGAACGCGCTCTTTGCCCAGGGCATGAACGCCGAGGTGGACGCCCTGTACAACAGGCTCAAAAACTGCCCGGTCAGCACCGTGCCCGTCTACGGATCGCAGCCGATCTTCACCTGCCCGCAGAGCGCGGGCGGCTGCGGCTATGCCGGTAACGTCGGCTTTGCCGCCTGAAGGGCGGTGGCGTAGATGAGCGCTGAATATTCCGCAAACGCGGTGCAGACCGTCCCCGCTAACGGCGGCGTGATCTTCACCGAGTCGCCCGTGCCCTGCAACCGGGGCATGATCTACCACAGGGACGAGAGCGCGCTTTTCCAGCTCGCCTCGCCCCGGGCGCTGGGCGTCGGCTGCTGCCGCCGCTGCTGCTGCCAGGGTTTCCCGGAGTCGGTTTACGGCGTGTCTTTCCACGCCAACATCGCCGTCCCCACGGATCCCGCGGGCACGGTGGAGGAAATCCAGCTGGCCATTGCCATTGACGGCGAGATCGACCCCAGCTCCATCATGTCGTTTACCCCTGCGGCGGCGGGCGTGTACGGCAATGTGGGCGCCGACGTGCTGGTGTCTGTGCCCTGCATCTGCGGCTGCTCCTCCGTCTCCGTGCGCAACATCAGCGCCCAGCCGATCAACGTGCAAAACGCCAATCTGGTGTTTTCATTTGACGGCATCCGGCGCTGAGAAAGGAGTTAACCGCAATGTACGATAACCTCTGTGGATATATCCACGACGAGCTGGACGAGCTCGACCGCAAGATCAAAAACGGCGGCAAGCTGAGCGCGCAGGAGACCGAGTACGGCGATACCCTCGCCCACATGAAAAAATCCCTGCTCACCTGCGAGGCCATGGAAAGCGCGGGCGAGGGCTACAGCGGCATCGGCTACGGCAGGATGCCCGAGCCTTACCGCTACGCCAGGGGCGGCTACGCTTCCGACGGCGGCGCCTATTACGGCGCAACCAACGGGGGCAGCTATCGCGGCTACAGCCGCGCCCGCGGCAGGGGCAGCAATGCCGAGCGCGACGTCATGGGCCGCTATTCCGGCGACGGCGACAGCATCGAGCAGATGCGCCGCATGGCCGCGGACATGCCCAACGACCAGCTGCGGCAGGAAATGATGAACCTGCTCAACCGTGCGCAGCAGCAGATGTGAGGTGAGCGCCCCGTGATCACTATGCAGGACATAGACTCGGCCATCGCCGAGTGTCAGGGGGCGCGCGACCCCGACGCCAGGTGCGTAACACTCCTGGCTGCGCTGTACACCGTCAAGGATCACATGAGCGCGCCCGCCGAGCGGCGGGAAGAGGCCTTCGCCTTTTCCACCGCTCCGGCGCGGGATATCATTCGCTACATGAGCCCAACGCCATTTGGGCGGGCGATCTACGGCAGGCAGGCCAACGACGTCTGGCTGCTCATGGATGACCTCATGACGGCCGTCAAGACGCAGAACCCGCGTCTGTACGACTCGATCATGCGGCAGCTCTAAAAACAGCGGGCAGCCCGCAAGGGCTGCCTGAGCCGTCTCAGTTTTCCACTGCAATATACGCGCAATATACAACTCCCCATCAATCGCCCGAAAATAGGCATTTTTCAAAACTGTTATTCTAAATATTAAAAACCATTTTTACCGGCACTGGGGGCCGGTTTTTTTGTGGGAAAGCGGGGGGAAATTGGGTGCGAGCGGGGGCGGTTTTTTGCGTAATATACACACAATATACAAATCTCATATCTTGTTGATGGCCTCGACGAGGAGGTTATAGTCGAAATGGGTGTAGACGTCCTCGGTCAGGGACTGGCCTTTGTGGCCGACGATGGCGCGGATCAGCATGGGATCCACATGGGCCATCGTGAGGAGGGATATGCAGGTGTGGCGGGTGTCGTGGACCCGGTGGGCATCCAGGCCGAGGGGCTTTAGCAGCTGCACCCAGTCCGTGGCGCGGTAGGCCGCGTAGGTGTAGGGCTTGCCCAGGTGGTTGGTTATCAGGGTCGGCGCGGAACCTTGCGAGAGCCAGCGGGCGAAGAAAGGCGCGGTTTTTTCGTGGATCGGAACGCGGCGAATGCCCGAGGCTGTCTTTGATTTTTTGATGTCAAAAAGGCGGTCGGAGAGGTGGACATCCTGCTTGCGCAGTTCGAGAAGTTCGCTGACGCGCACGCCGCTGTAGATCAGCATGAGCACGATGCTCAAACGCGGCTCGGCGGGCTCGGCGGCCCAGAGGCGGTCGATCTCTTCGGCCGTGAAGGCGGTGTGCTCGAGGTGCTCCGGATCGCGGGCCCTGGAGAGGTCGACGAACTTTGCATAGTTTTTGTTACAGATGTCGTTTTTGATCGCGTAGTCGAACAGCTGGGAGGCGAGCTGCCGGGCCGTGGAGAGGACGTTCAGCGTGCGGCCGCTCTCGTCGAAGACGCGCTGCAGGTGGATCAGGCGCAGGTCGCGCATGGGCGTCTTTATTAGCGGGGTTAGCACCGTGTAGGAGGATTGGTAATGGCCGAGGGTGCTGCCGGAGACGGTGTCGGTCTTCTGCTCCAGCCAGCGGGCGTAGATCTCGCCGAGGGTGAGGCGGACCGCGTCCTGGTTGTAGGGCGAGGCGTTGTACTCAGCCAGGGCGCGGATCGCGTCGGTGCGTTTTTCATAGTAGCCGATGTATTTATATTTCTGCGTCGCCTTTTGCGCGGAGACATCCACGGCGTAGTCCGCGGTGACGCGCACGGCAAAAGGCTTGCGGCGCTTGCCGGCAAGCTTTACGATGGATCCGTAACCGTTGGGGAAGCGCATCGGCCTTGGCTCCTATCTCAAGGTAATTGTTGCAGGGTAAACGAGCGGAACCATCGGAGACGAATAATAAATCGACACTTCCCCGCTCACAGAAAGGTTATCGCCGCGCTGATATGCAGTCTCCGAAATAGTCAAAAAGCACGGATTATTGTAACCGTATATTATGGCAGGGTCAGCGTCCTTATCGTTTACGCCGACCAGGTAAATATACCAGCCTTCGGTTTCGATTACCTTGAAGATAGTGCCTTTAAGCTCGCAGTTAATTTTTGTTCCGGCCTGCATAAGCGGCATTGAATACATTAGCTTTTGCTGGATGGCGTATACGCTATAGAACGTCTCAGCCGACGCGGTGCCCATCAGAAGCATAAGCACCAGTATAATTGTAATTACTTTTTTCATTCCTTTTCATCCTTTCCGAAGATTAAGATTTATATGGAGACGTGGCGGCAGGTTGCCGCCGCTACGGAAAACGGAGGACCTTCAGCCTGCTTTTATTGCTGCTTCTTTCCTGTATTTCGGGTTGGCAAAGATCATGTTGGCATAGTCAAGCACGAGCTGCTTGCCGTCGCTGCTCAGCTGCGCATAGAGGGTCAGCAATTCCTGAGACGTTGGGTCCTCGACGTCGGCGGCGCTTGTGCGGTCCATGAGGTAGTCAAGGGACACGCCGAAGTAATCGGCGATCTGTTCCCGTACGCCGTCCGAGGGCAGTATGTTTCCTTTTCCTTCCCATTTGCCTACAGCCGACACATCGACGCCGATGATCTGCGCGAGCTGCTTTTGCGTGAGCCCCTGCGCCTTGCGAAGGGCTTTTATTTTGTCCTTGAACATTAGGATCACCTCTATTTCAATTATAATGAAATTATTTCAGAATTACAACAGATTTATGAAAACTGAATATATTTCAGAAATAGTGCTTGACGTACAGAAATATGAATGATATAATCACAAATACTGAAAATCATTCACACGAGGGAATTATGAACAGCTTTGCGAAGTACAGGATCATCGCCGGTTATACCCAGATTACCGCCGCTGACAGTCTCCACATAAACCCAAGCACGGTGGCGAAATGGGAAACCAATAAAGCGAAGCCGCGCAGCGGATTGCTTTTGCGCGTTGCGAATTTGTATCACTGCAGCGTTGATCAGCTGCTAAGGGACGAAGGCGCCGAAGGAGTGAAAAGCGTTGGCTGACAAGTACGATGTTGGGAAAGCGATAGAGGGTATCGAAACAGTGTGCTCGATCCTGTGCAAGAGTGGCTGCATATTGACCGTGCTTAGATTGGATACATCCGTTATTGACAAATGCCTGGACGGACTGAAGGAAGCCGAGCGAATACTGAAATCAAAGAGGCCGAAGGAGTGAAAAGCGTTGGTTGACAGGGTCGGAAAGCACATCTCCGAGCGGTTTACTGCTTTCAAGGGGATGTATATGAGCAACGAAAGCCCGGAATGGCGGCTGAGCATTCAGGCGCGGGTGAGCGACTTCGTGGAAGGGTTATGTTGCGGACTGAACCGGCAATACGTGAAGCGGATCTGGGGACAGATGAGCATGAACGAGTGTTTCGCCTGGCCGATGGCCTCGGTGCCGTACCGCGTGCCGGAGCGCCCGCGACCGTTTACGGAAAGGAGTGCGGAATATGCAGCCGACGATCAGGATCTATAACGCCGAGCCGGTATCCGCGCGGATCGGGATCGCCGAGGCCGCGGCGCTGATGGGCGTGACGCCGATGTATCTGAGGGTCGCCATCCAGGCGAAGATCTACGACTTCGGAGAGTGCCTGCGCCTGCCCGGGAGCAGCAAGTACACGTACTACATCAACCGCGCGCGGTTCATGCTGTACCTTGAGGGCAGGGTCGCCAACGGGCGGCGGGTGCTGCCTGCGAACGTGGTGGACGAAAGGACGGCTTTGCCGGACGGAAACAAGTTATGATCGTGAGGGAGAACTATATGGGAATACTGACGGCGAACGAATACCAGCGCCTTAGCAGGCGCACGCAGAACGAGAACCTGAGCTGCGAGGATAAGCGCCGGCACGCGCTGTTCGGGCTGTGCAGCGAGGTCGGCGAGGTGCACAGCATCTTCCAGCACGAGTACCAGGGCGCGAGCGTTAAAAAGGAAAAGGTCGTGGACGAGTGCGGCGATTTGATGTGGTTTTTCTGCGAGCTGCTGGACACGTTCGATCTGGATCTGGAAGAGGTGCTGGTGTACAACATCGAAAAGCTGAGACGGCGGTACCCTGAGGGGTTTGATCCGGTGCTCAGCGAAAAGCGGCACGGGTGATCAGCTGCCCCGGCGACGGGGCCTCATGCGGTCGGGAAGGCCACGGAAAACGGGACGGACGCCGATGCCTCTACTGTGTGTTCATTGACAAACCTCCATATTTGTTATAGTCATTTGTCTTTTTGTCCGGTTTGTTTTCCGTCCCGGGTTCGATTCCCGGGGACCGCAAATAATAGGAGCGCATATGGAATTATTGAGCGAACAACAGCAATGGTACCGCAACGAGTACCTGCTTTCCGACGAATGGAAAGAAAGAGCAAAACAGCGCAGAGCGATTGACGGCTTCAAGTGTGCGATTTGCGGAAAAAAAGGATGCCTGTCGGTGCACCATATATCGTATGCCAATATAGGCAACGAGAATGTAGAAACCGATCTTGTAACCTTATGCGAAGAATGCCATAAAAGCCTGCATGAGCAAATAAAGCAGCACAAAAACCAGCTACAGGAAATTGACAAAGAATGGCGCGACGCCGCCCATGAAGCACTACTGCCCGTCATGGAGAAATACAGAGCGATCGCCGGCGAGGAATATGCCAACATTGCAGCCGAGTTTAATGGCGGGTCAAAACCGAAAATCAGCACACTGATAAGACTGATCCGGAAGACGTCCGGCTATGAACCGGGTTATGGCCAAATTTATTGTAGCAGGGCTGAGACGAGCTCCAGCAGCGTAGCAATGAAAAAGTATAGCGAAAAGCGCAAAATCCCAAAAAAGGAACCTCAAAAGGAAATTCGTCCCAAGCTCTCTTGCGATAGTTGTTTTTATCGTGAGCATGATTTGCCGAAAATAAGAAAGGCCCTAAATTATGAATACAAATTCGGTCGAGCAGATTTAGACTCCATAGCCAAAGACTATACGACGATTAGACTATTAACATGGTGTCCCTTTAACAGCCTTTGTCTGAAAAGTAAGGCCAGGCAGATAAACAAAACCCTTAAAGAGAAAATCTTCGATCTCGGGCCCTATGCTGACGAGTGCTATATCACAGAAGAAGACATAGATACTGAATATCGTATCATTTTTTCAGAATTTGCCGAGGAGACCATAAGAACAAACCCAACAGAAGCACTTGCAATAAAAGCTATAGACGAAGAATTTGACAGAAGATACCTACATGGCAGATTCTTTTCCCGCTATAAAGACTGGTTTATAGAATGCTGTAAGTATTACAAACAAAGGATGGGAAAAAACTATGATCAAACTGGTAGTTGAGGATTATTGCCAGGAGTGCGCGAACTTCGAGCCGATGGCCGTGACCAACGTCGTCATGTGCGACGGGGGCGAGGACCAGAAGATCACGCAGGTGTGCTGCCGGCAGCGGGAGATGTGCGCCCGGCTGGTCAGGCGGTACAAGGGGCAGGTGGTGGAAGACGAACGACCTCATCCGTGGCCTGCGGTGACACCTTCCCCAGAGGCGCTAAACGCGTTATACACCCGCAAGCCGGTGGAGGTGCGCTGATGTACGTCGAGGCAAAGCAGATCGTAAAGTGGCAGAATGGCAAGGTGCCGCACCCGATACTGGTCTGCGCGCTTTGCGGGCGGAAGATGGACGCGCACGACCCTTGCATGAGCGCGATCTGGCGGGCGCAGGCCGGGCAGTACATACAGGCGTATCACCCGGTCTGCGCGGAGATCGTCAAAAGTTGGGGCTATCCGAACGACTTCCTGAGCCCGCGGAAGGCCGAGATCTGGGCGTACCAGATCGCGTGCGCGAAGTGCCCGATGCACAATAAGTGCATGATGTACGTGTTCGAGTGCGGGAAGGCCACGGACGAGATACGGCTGCGCGGCGCGATGCGCAACAGGGAGGACAAGGAATGACGAACTACAAAGCGCTCTATGGCCGCGTATGGCGGAAGGAGCACGCCGAGCAGGAACGCGCGAAGCGGCGGGAAAGGTACGCAAGGCTCAAGGCAGCGGGCATTTGCGTGGTGTGCTGCAAAAGGCCCGCGCGGCCCGGAAGGGCCAAATGCGCGGAATGCGCGATAAGGCACAGCTTACAGGACGCGGTGCGAAGGAAGCGTGAACGGGAAGAAGGTATTGAATGATCATCAAGCGGCTGAGCCTTGAAGCGTTTATAGGGAGCGACAGGCCGTGCTGGATACAGCACAGGTACCTGGACGTGTATTGCGGATGGGCGATGTTTTACGCCGAGCAATACCCGCTCATCAAGGTGGATTACATACGGGTCGGGCGGGTCATGCTCGCGCCGGACAAGTACGGGATCAGCTGGGTCGCGCTGGACAGGGAACCGACCGCCGAAGAGGCGATAAGGGCATTTCGGAGATAAGGAGGGCACAATGGTTACGATGCAGGGAACGTGCTACGCCCGCCCGCGGGTGCTGTCGCTTGAAGAAGTAAAAAGCGGCAAGGGCGCCGGTTGGATGGAAAACTGGGTCGAGCCGGACGAAGGTCCGGAGATCAAGGAGCTGCTCGAGTGCGCGTGGATCCGCGGCGCCGCGCTCGTCTATTACACGATGGGCTACACGGATTACGCAAGTGAGGGAGAATTTTTTGACCGGATGTACGGGAAGAAATTCGGGTTCCGGATCTGGACGGGCAGGCCGAGCCCGGCGCTTATGGAAAGCGAGCCGTGGGAGACATGAGCTACGATCAGGCGGGCGCTGTCAAAAAGCGGTACTGGCGGTACCGCGAGGCGGGACTTTGCGGAAAATGCGGGAAGAATGCGCCGGTACAGGGGCACAGTCTTTGCGCGAAGTGCGCCGAGAAGGGACGCATAAGGATGCTGAGGCTCTATGCCGAGCGGGACAGGATGCACCTTTGCCGGTCGTGCGGCATACCGCTCAGGGAGACAGAGACGCGCAAACGGTGTTTCAAGTGCCGGCTAAGGTCGAGCGGGCAGTGGAAGGAATGGAGCGAAAAATGGAAGGGTTAGGGATGCGCGATTACGGCGATCAGCTATACTTAAAGGTCGGCGAAGAATTTATACCGTACAGCGAAGGAATCAAAGAAGTACATTTGTACGCCGACGATTATGTAGTCGATACGATCAGATTCGAGCCGCCGGCAGAGTTCACCTGTAAGATGCGCTTATGCAAAAGGTCGATCAATTACATCCTCGGCTGGAGAAGCAAGGGACTGCGCCGGCCGCGAAGGAGGATGCTGATCCGGGCGCTGAGGATGGTGAGGAAAGGTTGAAAGACGGCTGGAAGATACTGTGGTATTTAATCTTATGGGCCGCGGCAATCGTGTCGAGCATATTTTTTATGAAGTGGATATGGGAGAGCGATTTGCCGCTGTGGGTGAAAGCGCTGCTGAGCAAATAGGGAACGATCGCGGCAGGTTGCCGCCGCTGCGATGGGCGGAGCCCTGGGGGCGCCATGGTTAAAACAGAACACAGGGTTCGATTCCCTGCCGCCCAATGAGGGGAGATATCCGGTTGAAACCCGATCGTGCAAGTCGGTGCCCTCCAAAAGGTTTCTGGCAGCCGGGAAAGACCGGCCTTTGAGAGATCATCGGTCGCCCGAGGGCGGCTTTGTGAAAGGAGCGAATCTATGAAAGGGTATCGACTAAGGAATGGACAACTGGGTCGCGCTGAGCGAGCGCCCGCCCACAGAGGCGGACGGCGATGCGCAGAAATGCGTGCTGGTATGGCACGAGCTGAGCGGGTGCATGATCTATCAGGTGACGAACATAGAACACAACAGCTTTCTCACGCACTGGATGCGGCTGCCGGAAGGCCCGGAAGGGACACAGCGCGTCCGGGCGGAAACAGGCTTTGGGGGTGGGAAGTATGAGCCGGGAAACGGAGCTGCAGAGCGCGATCACGAAGAAGTGCCTGGAGTGCAGCGGCGGGATGCGAAACGAGGTGACGCGATGCCCGGTGAAGGGATGCGCGCTGTATCCGTACCGGCCGTATCAGACGGAGAGAGCGACCTCATCCGACCGCCTGCGGCGGTCACCTTCCCCAGGGGGGAAGGCTTCGGGGCATCAGATCGACGTGTACGAGGTGCTGGAGGCGATGGCGTGAGTCTATTGGATTATCCGCACAAAAAGAAGAAGGCGATCCATTTCAAAAGCGGCGGCGAGAGCGGGAATATCTACGCGATCCTCGCGAAGGTCAGCGCGTTTATGCTCAAGCAGAAGCGGATACCGGAGTTCAACGAGCTGCGCGACCGGGTGTATGCGTCCGGCAGCTACGAGAGCGCGCTTGGCATACTGCGCGAGGAAGTGGATCTGATCGACGACGACGGCAAATACTAAAGGGCGGTGATTTAAATTGCGGGACTGGCTTTGGCACAGGCTGAACAATCTGATGGTCAGCATGATCTATCGGCACAGGAGCGCGCGCAGCATCGAGCGGGTGAGCCGGCTGTGCAGATTTCTTTGGAGGTATGGCTATCATGTCAGCAAACGGGAAGGCTGAGGGGTTTGAAAGGACGCTCACCGTCTCCGACATACAGAGCGAGCTGGGCGTCGGCTTGAGCACCGCGCGGTCGTTCCTTAAGACGTTCGGGTTCCGCTTCGGCTGTCACCTGGTGATCAGTCAACCGGCGTTCCGGCTGCTTCAGGCGGACGGGACCGCGGCCAGGTTTGTCAAGGGGCACGCGGGACACAAGGGGCGTCCGTCCAAGGACGAGAGCGCGGCAAGGCTCGAAAGGGCGGTGGACGATCTGTGTCAAGAGTGAACTATGTGCGCGAGATGAAGGGCTTCGCCGCCTGGGCGGAAGCCAACGGCCTGAGCGGCAGCGAGCGTCTGCTGTGGCAGGCGCTTTTCCATCTGTTCAACGCGCGGGCGTACGGGGACGACTGGCCGGAAGGGTATGTGGAGATCGGGAACAAAGAGATCTCCGGCGCGTGCGGTTTAAGCCAGGTCACCGTGTGGCGCACGCGCACGAAGCTGGCCGAGCGCGGGATCATAGATTTCATACCGGGCGACGGGTCGGTAAAGACGTCGTACAAGATGCGGTATATCAGCGTCGAGGGCGCGCCGGCGGCGAAGGCGGGCAGGGAGACGGTGGCGGCAGGTTGCCGCCGCTACGGAGAGAGCGATGTTTCCGTGTCTGACGGGCTATTCACCGTGAATAGGGGGGCTATTCACAGTGAAAAGGGGGCTATTCACGGTGAAAAGGGGGCTATTCATGATGAAAAGGGGGCTATTCACGATGAAAAGGGCCCAGTAGAGTACAAGGAAGAGAGTATTGATATAAACGATATAAACTTTCTTAGTAAACAAGAAGAGGATGATATATATAATAATAACATCAACGGGCGCGCGCGCGATACGCGCGAATCAATGTACGAAGAGGTGATAGGGGACAGTTACCGGACGAAGGTCGGGCGCTCGCCTACGCCGCAGGAAGTGCAGAGCATAACGGAGATCGCCGAGTGGAACCGGGCGGACGCGAGCCTTGTAAGGGAGGCGATCGAGCGCGGGGCTTCGGCGAACTACCCGAGTAAATATGCAGTCACCTGCCTCATGAGCTGGGGCGACACGGGCCTGCGCACGCTTGAGGAGCTGGAGACCTACGAGCGGTTCCGCGAGATGGCGTCCATGACGCGGCCGGACATCGCGGCCAAGGGCGCGGAAAAGCTGAGGGCGTATCTCAGAGAGATCGAAATAAAACACAGGATGGTGGCGGTATGACGATTGAAGACGTAAAAGACAAGCTCGGGAGACTGAGCGCCAACCGGGGGCGGGCCGCGCGGCTGACGGCGGAGATCGCCAGGATGGAAGCCGAGGCCGCGCAGCTGCGCGCGCTGGAAGCGGATCCGCTCAAGGCCAACGCGCCAAACGGCATGCCGCGGCGAAAGGGCGGCAAGAGCGACCCGACCGGGAAGAAGGCCGTGCAGCTGGCGGACGGCCAGGCCATGAGCCGCGAAGAAGCCAGGCTGCGCGAGAGGATGCAGGCAAAGAAGGACGAGCTGAGCAACCTGCAATTCGAGATCCACATGGCCGAGGGCTGGATAGGCGCGCTGATGGAGCGGGAAAGGATGATCATCACGCTGCAGACCGTGCAAAAGCGCAGCTGGCGGGAGACCGCCGCCGAGTATAAAAAGGCCTTCGGCGACGAGATGAGCGAGGACACGCTGAGAAGGATGCGGGACAGGACGATCGAGCTGATCGCGAGGGAGATGTAGGATGACGAAGGCTGAAAAGGTGATAAAGGGGCTGGAGTGCTGTGGCTCATTAATGGACTGCGCTTCGTGTCCGTACGACGGTGAGGATAACGGATGTTTTACGATTCTGAAAGGCGACGCGCTGAAACTGCTGAAAGAGCGACAGTGGGTCAGCGTCAAGGACAGACTGCCAGACCCAAATAACTTCGTGCTTACGATTGACAAGCTTGGATTTTTCTACATGGATCGCGTAAATAAAAACGGCAAATGGGATGAACAGGACAGTAGCTTTAACCCTGTCACCCACTGGATGCCGCTGCCTGAACCGCCGAAGGAGGAAGTATGACAAACCGTGAAGCTTTGCATATGCTGCGGCTGAATAAGAACACGCTGGTACTTCGATGCAGGCTTTTCCTGAAACCAGATTCGTTGAACAGAGAAAAAGAACGCGTAATCAAACAGCTGGAAAATAACTCGGGTGTGATCATATTGCCAAATTACTTTGACGTCATTTATGTGCCCGAGGGGACAACAGTAAAGATTGAGGAGTGTATGCGATGAGACCGATTGATGCGGATGCGCTTAGAAAGAAAATATCGGACGTTTACGAGAACAAAAACATATACCAGATGATTGATGAGATGCCCACCGTGGACGCTGTACCCGTGGTGAGGTGCAAGGACTGTAAGCACGGACAGCCGATGGTTTATACACACGCAGAACGCCCGTGTATCATGTGCAGTCATTTAGGTTCAGGATTTTTTGCACGTGTATTCAATCCAAAGTGGTTCTGCGCAGACGGAGAAAAGGCGGAAAGCAAATGAAAGTGATTGAAGCAAAAGCGGTCGATAACCTGCTCTATGAAGAGTTGCCGATGAAGTATTTTTATGGGAGGAGTCTGAATACGGCCGTCAAAAACCAAGCGGCTATCCGGGAGAGGGTCGCGCAGATTCCAGCCGTCGATGCTGTACCCGTGAAGCAGGTCATCACCGCCCTGATGGATCTGCGCGACGCGTTCGTGGCGAAGCAGCCGCGGGGCGAGTGGTATAAATCGGACAGGGCGCAGGGTATCGAACAGGGCATCGAGATGGCGATCGAAAAGGTGCGCGAGATGGCGGAAAGGCGGGAGGACGGATGAATTTTGTCGAGCCGATCAGGAGCAAGGCCCAGCTGCACGACATCGAGGACTGGCTGAAAAAGTACAACGCAAAGTATTTCGTCATGTTCGAGATCGGGATCTACAGCGGGCTCAGGGTGAGCGACATCCTAAAGCTGCGCGTCGAGGACGTCAATCACAAGACGCATATCAAGATCAGGGAAAAGAAGACTGGGAAGTATAAGGCATTCGCGATCAATCCGGAGCTCAAGGCCGTGCTGGATCAGTATTGCAGGGGGCGGAAGGCGGGCGAATTTCTTGTGCCCAGCGACGCCAAGTTTCCAAGGCAGAAGCCGATCAGCCGGGAGCGGGCGTATCAGGTGCTGCGCGAGGCCGGGGAAAAGAACCGGCTGCCCGGGCTCGGAACGCACAGCATGCGGAAGACGTTCGGCTATCACTACTACAAGCGATACAAGGACGTGGCCGAGCTTATGAAGATCTTCAACCACAGTGCGCCCAGCGTGACGCTGCGCTATATCGGCATAGAGCAGGACGGAATCGACAAGAGGATGAGCGCACTTTCTTTTCGCGGGTTCGATTAGCTTTATTTCGCAGACGTTAAGCGTTGAGGACATGCGCCAAAAATGCAGGGCCGCACGAGTCCAGAAATATTGACGTTCGCGAAATTTGGGCGCTTTGAAAAGCCCTTCACAAAATTCAAGATATACAAAACGGGAACCGCGGACGAACGCGCGGCAGCCAGGACGGGAGCGGGCCGGAAAAATTTTTTTGATGGCCTGCCCAAAAAGCCGATTTGCGGGGGATTTGCGGGGGTTTTGCGGGGGATTTGCGGGGGGTTTGCGGGTGTTTTGCGGGTGTTTTGCAAGTTGACAGGGAAAAATGGGAGGAGTATGATTAAAATGGCGACAGGAAGCGAGAGGAAAGAGCGCTTTGCGGATGCGTTTTACAGCAGCCGCGAGTGGCGCAGATGCCGGGCCGGGTACGCCAGGAAGCAGATTTACTGCGAGAGGTGCATGAAGAAAGGGATCGTGACGCCGGGCGAGCACGTTCACCACAAGATCAGGCTGACGCGGGAGAATTTAAGAAACCCTGACGTAGCGCTGAATTGGGACAACCTCGAGCTGCTATGCGAGCCGTGCCACAAGGAAGAGCACAGCCGGAGACGCTGGCGAGCGGACGAGTGCGGGCATATCGAACTCCCCCCCTTGTGATTTTTCGATTCGAGCCCGGCGGCAGG
>JAFXSG010000033.1 GCA_017525875.1 Clostridia bacterium
AAGGTCCATCTTTTCCTTGATGTACGGGTTGCCCGTGGCTAAGGCCTTTACTTCCGCATATGAAAGCGCGGTCTCATCCACGTCCTCACAGGAGCGGACAGGCGATTTACTCGTCATTATCTGCGATATGAACTTCTGCTTATTCTCTATGGTCTGCCACATATAGCTGTCGAAGGTGCTTTCGGTGACATACCTGAAGATCTCGACTTTCGGATTCTCGTTGCCCTGCCTTAGAATGCGGCCTTCCCTCTGTTCGATGTCCGAGGGCCTCCACGGGATATCGAGGTGATGCTCGGCTATGAGCCGCGTCTGTACGTTGGTTCCCGCACCCATCTTGGGAGTGGAGCCCAGGAGTATGCGTACCTTGCCGCTCCTGACAGCTGAGAACAGTGCGGCTTTCTGCGCTTCTGTATTGGCGTCATGGATGTACGCGATCTCGCCTTCGGGAACGCCCAAGGAGATCAGCTTTGCCTTCACGTCGTCATACACGTTGAAGCTGCCGTCGCTCTTGGGTATGGAAAGATCGCAGAACACGAGCTGTGTACTGCGATCCTCTTTGGTCCTGTCCCATACGCCGAATATGTTTCGTACACAGGCTGAGACCTTACCGGCGGCGTCGTCGGGAAGCGAATCGTCCGCGAGCCTCTGATCGAGGGCGAGCTTTCGTCCGTCGTTCGTTATCTTGAGCATGTTATCTACCGAGGGATTTACCATGCTGTGACGAACGCGCTCGGCTCTGTCCGCGAAGGAAGCTACCATATCCCTCTGAAATGCCGAGGGCTTTATTACTTCATTGTGGTACTCCGCTTCGGGAACGGGGAGCTTGAGCATGTCGGAGGTTTGGATATCCGCGGTCTGACGGAACATGGAGATAAGCTCGGGAAGGTTGTAAAACCTTGCGAACCTCGTCTTTGCCCTGTAGCCCGTACCCTCGGGAGCAAGCTCTATCGCCGTGATCGTTTCGCCGAAGGTCGAAGCCCATGCGTCGAAATGCTGTAAACCCTTCTCGCAGAGCGCGTCATATTGGAGGTAGCGCTGCATGGTGTACATCTCGGTCATCGAATTGGAAACCGGAGTACCCGTTGCGAATACCGTTCCTCGGCTGCCTGTGAGCTCGTCGAGATATCGGCATTTCATGAACATATCGGAGGATTTCTGCGCCTCGGTCTGTGAGAGACCGGATACGTTTCGCATCTTCGTATGGAGGAAGAGGTTCTTGTAGTTATGCGCCTCGTCTATGAACATGCGGTCAACGCCCAGCTCTTCAAAGGTCACTACGTCGTCCTTTCGGCTCTGGTCGTTCAGCTTATCGAGCTTTGTTTTCAGAGAACGCTTCGTCTTCTCCATCTGTTTGACGGTGAAGCGCTCCGCCCTCATGCGCTTGGCGTATTCGATACCCTCGGTTATCTCTTCGATCTGATCCTGTATGAGCTGCCTCTGCCGCTCGATGCTTATAGGTATCTTCTCAAATTGGCTGTGGCCGATGATAACGGCGTCGTAATCTCCCGTAGCTATTCTTGAGCAGAACCTTCTGCGGTTGGCGGTTTCAAAGTCCTTTTTCGTGGCAACGAGAAGGTTTGCCGCGGGATACAGCTGCTGAAACTCCGACGCCCATTGTTCAATGAGGTGGTTCGGCACAACGAACAGACTCTTGTGGCACAGCCCCAGCCGTTTCATCTCCATCGCGGCGGCGGCCATTGTGAAAGTCTTGCCCGCACCTACTACATGGGCGAGCAGAGTGTTCCCTCCATAGATGATCCTTGCGACTGCGTTCCTCTGATGAGGACGGAGAGTTATCTCGGGGTTCATGCCGACAAACTCCATATGGCTGCCGTCATATTCACGGGGACGGGTGCTGTTGAAGCGTTCATTGTAGATTTTCGTCAGACGTTCACGCCGCCTCGGATCCTTCCATACCCAATCTCGGAAGGCGTCCTTTATCGCCTGCTGTTTCTGCTGGGCAAGGATCGTCTCCTTCTTATTGAGTACCCTCGTTTCACGTGAAGTCGAAGGGTCCGTTACCGTATCGAAGATGCGTACGTCCTTGAGGTTCAGCGTCTCCTCGATTATCTTGTATGCGTTTATCCTGTCGGTCCCATAGGTGATCGAAGCCGCTGCATTGGAGTAATCCGCGTTCTTATCGGTCAGATGCCATTCCGCTGTTACGGGCGAATACTGAACCTGTATCCTTCGTCTTGCCCAATAGGACGGCGTCAGCAGCTCGTGGACAAAGCTTTGGACTATATCCACCGGCAGCCATGTAGCGCCGAGGCGGACGTCTATATCGGTTGCGGTAAGCTCGGGCGGCTGCACCTTTTCGAGCGCAGCAATGTGCACCGCAATGCGGTCAAGCTCGCCGCTTTCGGCTTCTCTGCCTTTTGTAGAGAGGATATCGTAGAGATTTCTCGCCTTTTTGAGCTTCTCTCGGACGTTACCGGAAAGAAACTCATCCGCGGGAACGAGCGAATAGCGGTTCCGCATATACGGCTCAGAAGCGATATCGCTCGGCTTGAATTGAGACAGGTCGCGGAATACGATGCCCGAAAGCTCTTCTTCGAGCTTTTCCTCGGACATTCCCGTAAGCTCCGCCATATATGGCAGATCGACCTTCGCCTTTTCGTTAAGGGAAACAGCAAGCGCTTCAACTGCTCCGTCAACATGGGTTATCTCATGACGCTGGCGTATGGTGCGCTTGTTGAAGATGTCGGCTTTACGCAGAAGCTCGCCCTCTTCGCCCAATACCTCAAGCGAGGAGAGCAGGCTGTATGAGGAATCACCTGCAAAGGCATTCCGATTAGCACGGGACGAGAGCAGACCGTACTTCTCCGTGAAGCTGTCATACAGAGCGTTGAGCCTTTTTTGTTCATCCTGCACGACCTCGTCCGAATAACCTTCAAGCTGATACTGAATTACACGCCTTACGGAATCCCTCAGCTCGATCATGCCCCGTATGCGGCTGAGTGCCGTCTGGGGAACGTCCACCTTCCGCATTACGGAATCCTCGCGGAAATACACGTCGCCTTCGAAGAGGGTGAAGCTGTAATTCCGAACGGAAGGATCGGCGGGGATTGTCTCGATATCGTTTTCCTCGGGATCGAGCTCTTCATCTGTGATCGCTATATCCGTATGGATATTAGCAAGAGCGTCACGGAGCTGATCCGATAACGCTTCGCCCTCTATGGGAGCCACGGTTACTTCCTGCCGTCCGTACTGTGTGGAGTCGGTGGTAAGAGTACCGAGTATCATCTGAGGGTTGTCGATAAAGTACCGGTTTATCGTGAACCCTTCATCCGTTTTCCCGAAATGCACCCATTCGGGCTCTATGTCCATGGGACGGTCACGCTTTTGAAGGAATAGGATATCGGCGACGACAGATGTGCCGGCGTTTTTCTGGAAGGCGTCGTTTGGAAGCCTGATAGCACCGACGAGCTCGGCGCGTTTGGCTATGTACTTTCTCGCCGCGGGGTTCTGCTTATCGAGCGTACCCGACGAAGTGACGACCGCGACTATGCCTCCGGGCCTTACCTTGTCCAGAGACTTAGCAATGAAATAGTCGTGTATGAGCATGTGCTCCTTGTCGTATTTCTTGTCGGAGACTGAGTAATCGCCAAAGGGCACATTCCCTATGACCACGTCGAAGAAGCTGTCGGGAAGGTTCGTCTCCTCAAAGCCCTGAATGGCAATGTTCGCGGTCTGATACAGCTGGCGCGCTATTCTGCCCGTAATGGGATCGAGCTCAACGCCGTAGAGCTTGCTGCCTCGCATCTCATCCGGCAGCATGCCGAAGAAGTTGCCTATACCGCAGGCGGGTTCCAGTACGTTTCCTGTCTTGAAGCCGAAGCTTGCAAGCGCGGAGTAGATGGCGCTTATCACCGTTGGGCTCGTGTAATGCGCGTTAAGCGTCGAAGCCCTTGCCGCAGCGTATTCCTCGGGGGTGAGCAGCGATTTGAGTTCCGCATACTCGTCTTCCCATTGGGGATTGGTCTCATCGAAAGCTGCTGACAGAGAACCCCAACCGACGTATTTCGACAGTACCGTCTGCTCATCCGGCGCAGCGAGCAGGTTTTCGGCTTCGAGCTGTTTGAGCAAGCGGATGGCGTCGGTATTCATTCGGAACTTTGCCTTCGGACCGCCGAAGCCCAATTCCATATCCGTGATACGGAAATCGTGCTTCTCTCCCGCGGGTGAGTGCACTATCGGCAGATCCTCCGGCTTGTTCTTTTCCCATGCGGGTGTAAGATCCGTTTTTGCTTCTTCCAACCAGCCCTCGACCGTTTCGAGTTTTTCAACACGGCTTATCGGGAACCCGTTTTCGTGAGCGAAGGTGATATCCCGCATGGAAACGTCGCGGGATATCGAGCCGATGCTTTCGACAACATAGCTCCTGCCGTCGTGCTCTATGGTATCGCCGATGTGTACGGTATCGGAGAGCGGAGCTTCGGGAGTGGGCGGTGTTTCTTCGTTGGCGGGTTTTCCGTCGTCGATCAGCCCATCGTTGAGCGGGTTCTCACGGAGCTTCGCGTCGAACTCGCTTCGGGGCATCTCTTCCGAGATCAGCGGACAGCGGGGATTGTAGAGCAGAACGGTGTTTTCATCGAAAGAGGAAATACTGTATTCCTGTGAACCGATGTAAACGGTTGCCCCAAGCGTCAGCTTATACTTCGCCTCCGCTCGCTTTTCTTCCATCCGCTGCGCCGCAGTGCGCATTTCTTCACGGTTTCTGCGTTCCTCTTCGAGCTGCTCACGGCGCTCGTGTTCTCGCTCCTCATATGCCGGGAGCCCATCCAGTTCCGTTTGAGAAAGGTAACGATTTGCGGCGATCAAAAACCGCAGGCGTGAATCCACCTGCGGCCATTTGAAGAGGTATTCTGTTCGTTCCTTGCCGTTGTAAACCGCGAAGGAAAGTCCTTTTCCGTCGTGATCGACGAAGCCGTGAGTTCCGTCAAGGTACGTGTGCGAGTGTCCGCCTATGCCGTACTCCCGCTTGAGGAAGGCGACAGCATCGTCCTTGGTGGGATTGCCCTGATAGAAGCTATAGATACGGTATTTGCCATCAGAGAAGCCGGAGCCGCGGACGAGCTCCGCGTCAAAGTCCTCCTGGGAAATGGAAAAGACGGGTGGTGTACCCGTCTCTTCGCCTAAAAGATTCAGCTGAGGACTATCTCCCTGATCACCTGCTGTTCCGCCGCCGCTCTCAGCTCGTTCATCCTGCGGATCCATTCGAGCTGATCCTTCGCCTTCAGCTCCTCGGTCACGCCCGTCGCCTTCGCCGTCTGCTCGGTTATCAGGTCGATCATTTCGAGCGCCTGTCTGTCGATCTCCATCAGGTGCTCCGTCAGGCGGTTCTCCATGAGAAGGAGCGCGAAGGTGTCCTTCTGATGCTCCTTCAGGAACTTCTTGCGCATCCTGCCGAACCTCCCGATATCCCCGCTCGGCTGAGGGGGAAGCGTCAGGTCGGGATACAGCAGGTCGCCCTTCCGGGTGTAGGTAATCTCCATTTTTCGGTCTCCTTTCGGTGGTAGTATTTCTTTCACGCACATTATCGCCCGTGCGCTCTCGCCTTGCAACGATGTCGCGCTTTTTTTCTTCGGAACGAACTGTGCGTTCAATGGTTCGAAGTATGTTCTCCGAAATATCTCCCGCGGCAGTTCCCAGTACGCCCGCCGTTGCATGGGTATCAAAGCGAAGAGCGGTCTCGTATTCCTCGTCGCGGATAAACTCCCCGGGATCGATCCCGAGCCTTGTGAGCACGGTGTGCGATACCGCAACGGTCAGGGCGTTGAACAGGAGCATTTTCAGCTCGTCGCCGGTGACGCCCTCAAGCGAGCTCCCACCCGATCTTGCTTCGAGCCTTGCGAGATAATCGCCGCTGTTATCGTCAACGGCGTTTGCCGCCGCTCCGAATACCGCGGCTTCAACCGAATCGTTGAAGCTGAAATCAAAGCTGTTTGACAGCGCTTCGCAGATCGCGGGAGCGTACTCGGGCTTTGCTTCCCAAATCTTGAACGGGACGTTTTTACGGCTATATGTATCCGATACGTCGAACACATACCGAAGCTGTGTTTTCGATCCCGAGGTGGTCAGAAGGGCTATGCCCTTTGAGCCTCTTGAGATGCGTCGGTCGAGTCTTTCGTTCCAGACCTCAAACTCCGCGCAGGCGGTCGCGTCCGGGCGCTGTGCGTGAATGAGCAGCCGGTCGGTATATGGGTACTTGTAGTGCCAAGCCGAGCTTGTCAAAAAGGACTTCCAATCCTCGACCGTTGCGGTGGACTGTTTTGTTGAGAAAATGAGCAGTTCTGTTATTGCCTGCAATTTGTTAGGCACGGTTTGGCCTCCTTTCTGTTATCTTTCTTCCTGATGTTCGGGCTGCTTCGCTTCCTTGGAATGGCGTTCTATGAACTCGCCGAGCGTTACCGAACTGTCTATTCCGTAATTGATCTCGTCGCCGTCCATGTAGATGCGGCCTTCGTCGCCGAGGTCAAGTGGTCGGAGTGTTAAGATGCTGCCCCAATGGTTGACCATGATCCGCTTTGCGACTTCACACGCGATGCCCTGACAATCGTCGTCATGCCGTATCTCGTATTTGTACACTCCCACCGGAATGGTGGAAGGATCGATGCGAAGGGGCGTGAAAAGCGCAGGTTCGTTGAATATCGTTATCTCCTCGAAAGGCTCTGTTCTTGCGTCAATGTATGAACTCATATGCTATCTGTCACCCCAGTCGTGAGGAGGCTCGGGATGCGCGGGAGCGGGAGGCGGATCGCCAAGCGGAATGGAGACTATCTCGCCGCCGATCATGAGGAACTGTTCGGGCGTTCTGAAACGCTCCTTGAACTTATCCATCTGTTCCTTACTGAGCCCTTCGAAGTTTTCTTCTCCGAGGCCGACGACGAGGAAAGTCCCGGCTACCACGTCGTAGATCTCGCCGTCTTCATCTCTGAGGGATCGGTTGAGCGGCAGTCCTTCAAGCTTGCCTTCTTCGTTGCAGACAATGCCCACGGGATCGTCGAAGGGATAAACGACTTCAATGTCGCCGCCTACCTCGTGCTGAAGGCTTTCAAGACCGGGATCGATCTCTTTTTCATATGGTGCCTTGTACGGTTCAACAACGAGTACGTTCATCTGGCTTCATCTCCTTTGTCATGGTTTTCTCTCGCCTTGTTCTGAATGGTAGGCGTTACGGGTTCGACTTTGATGCCCGACTGTTCGCACATTTCGGCGAATTCGCAGATATGATAAAGGCTGCTGCCTATCTCCGCGTGATAATCGTCGATGTAGCGGCAGGTACGTACAACGCTTTTGCCGTCACAGTAGGTCAGTCGCACCTGACCTCCATCGGGCATTCGGAACAGCTCTTTATAATGCGGATCGATGAAGCGAACGCCGCGCTCGGCTTCCAGAAGGTGCTTATCCAGCCAATCGGCGACGTAAACGTAGATGTAGACGTTGTAATCACCGCGGTTGGAATTGAGCCGCATGAGGTAGGCGTAGTCGCCGACATCAAAGCGGTACGCGGTGGAATCCTTTGCTCCGGTAATAACGGCTGTCGGATACATGAAACAGAACTTTGCGAGGTTTGCCCTTGTGGAAAGGAGCTTGCCGTTATCCGTTCCGTTTCGGAGCTCATCGATTATCTCGTTGAACTGTTCCTTGAAGATGTCGGTCTTGAGATCCGACCGCTGATCCTCCCAGGAGGAGTGAAATTCGTCGCCGTCTGGTCCGAAGTCTACGCGGAAGTGTCCGAGGCACCCGGTCTGCGAAGCGAGCTGCTGTGACTGAGTGAAGGTGTAGAGCTGTTCGAGCTTGGTGGCTTCAAATATCTCAATCGTCATTGGCATATTGCTCCTTGCTCCTGTTTGCTTTGTTCATCGCAATAATGAAATCAAGGGTCCTGCCTCTTGGCAGATACTGAACGAAGCCGTTTTGCTCTATCCAGCAATGCTTGGAACTATCGAAATAGTGCCGCCAGAATCTGTTGTCTTCTCCGTAGTAATCGATTTCACCGGAAAGGGTATAAGATTCTATTTCCTTAAGAAAAGAACAAATTTCATCTTCCTTGTAATCGCCGTAGCAGCCGAAAACGAGAGTAAAGTGATCGTCTGCTTCTTCGATTACTTCAATGGCTTCGCTGTAGGTTGGGTCTTTGATTAAGTCAAGAAGCATGATCGGATCGGCATCTGAGCTTACTTCAATGACTCCGTTTATTGTTGCGTAGTAACTCATATTGTCTCCTTTCAAAGCGCGGGACGGGAGCGAAAGAAGGTGAGGAAAACTCCCGCCCCGCTCGTCGATTATCTGTCCTTATTCCTCTTGCGGATCTGGAGGAAAACGAATCCGCCTATGATGAACAGGACAAGGGCTATGGCTATGATAGTCTTAAGAGGCATATCACGCCTCCGTGTTCTGCTGCTTCTTTTTGCGGCTTGCGATCACGATGTAGGCTACAGTGCCCGCGACAGCAAGACCGATACCGCCCATGAGCGCAGGGAACTCCCACCAGTCACTGTCCATACCGAGCTTAATGTACTTGCTGTTGCGGATGGTGAACTCGATGGGGCTTTCGAAGGTGGTCTCCTCGGTGATCTCGACCTTCTGAGCGGGGATCGGGAAGTAGCCCTCGGGAGTTATGACCTCTTCGATCCATACGTAGCCGAGGGGAAGACCGTAGATGGTCAGATTGCCCATCCCATCGACCATGAGGTCGGTGTATGCGCCGTTACCGTCCGCGTTGAAGAAGTAGCTGCCGTCGTCCATACGATCAAAGGTGAGATCGGTGAAGCCGAGACCGTTCCTGACCTTGAGACGGAAGCCCGCGCCGGAAAGGGGATTGCCGGATTCCTGATCGATCTTGTGGATGATGAGGCCGGTGGGAGTATTCACGACGGTGACGCGGACGGGATCGCTGATGCCGTTGTTCGAGCCGATCGTTACGGTAACGGTGCCGACGGAGACGTAGCCCTCGGGAGTATTCTCAAGGAGGGTGTACTCACCGACGGGCAGATACCTGAACTCGACGTGGCCGTTCTTGTCGGTGAAGAAGCTCTCTTCACCACGATCGCTGGGAACGCGCCAGCCGTTATCGGTCATGACGGTCTTAACGATCTCGCCGTTCGCGTTCATGAGGGTGAACTCAATGCCCGCGAAAGGCTCGCCGGTGAAGGCGTTGATCTTGTCGATAATGAGAGCGGTAGGCTCATCGGTGATATTGATATCGCCGGTGATATTGCCGTTCTCATCGATATCGAAGCTGTAGGTCTGATTGGAGAGCGCGTAGCCCGCGGGAGCGATGGTCTCGATCATGGTGTAGTGACCTGCGGGGATCGCGGTGAGGTTGAATTCACCGTTCCTGTCCGTAGTTACGGTCGCGAAGAGAGTGCCGTCGGCGGAGTAGATCTCGAAGGTAGCGCCTTCAACGGGACGGCCGCTCACAACGTCGGTCTTCTTGATGGTGAAGTCGTTCTTGTGATTGTAACGCTCGAACACGATGGTGTTCTTGTCCTCGGTGGTGATAACGACGTCGATGATCTCGTTGTCGATAACGTAGCCGTCGGGAGCCTGGATCTCACGGATGTGGTAGGAGCCGATGGGAAGGTCGATGGATACCGCGTAGCCGTGGGAATCGGTGGTCATGGTGCAGTACACAACGCCCGCGTCGTCGAATACCTCGAACACAGCGCCGGGGAGACCGACGTGGGTGTCCTGATCCAGCTTCCAGATAGCGATGTTCGTCTTGAACATGTCGTTGACGATCGGGTTCGTGAAGTAGTACATGTTCTCGATGTACTCGGTGTCGCCCGTGAGGTCAACGGGATAGGACTCGGTGGAGAGCCAGATGGTGGGATCGGGGACTGCAAGCTCACGGATGTAGTAGTGACCCG
>JAFXSG010000034.1 GCA_017525875.1 Clostridia bacterium
AGCTGCACACGATCGTTGGCGCCGGCAAGACCGACGGCGCGATGGACGCAGGCAATCTGCTTAAGCCCATGCTCGCCAGGGGCGAACTGCACTGCATCGGCGCCACAACGCTCGATGAATACAGAAAATACATCGAAAAGGACGCCGCGCTCGAAAGGCGTTTCCAGCCCGTCACCGTCGCGGAACCGAGCGTTGAGGACACGATCTCGATCCTGCGCGGCCTCAAGGAGCGCTACGAGGTCTACCACGGCGTGAAGATCCACGACTCCGCGCTGATCGCGGCGGCAACGCTCTCCGACCGTTATATCTCGGACCGTTTCCTGCCCGATAAGGCCATCGACCTCGTGGACGAGGCCTGCGCGCTGATCAAGACCGAGATGAACTCCATGCCCAGCGAGATGGACGAGATCTCCCGCCGGATCATGCAGCTCGAGATCGAGGAGCAGGCGCTCAAGAACGATAACGACCCACATACCGCGGAGCACCTTGAGGAGATCCGCAAGGAGCTTGCAGTCCTACGCGAAAAACTGGGCGGGATGAAGGCAAAATGGGAGAACGAGCGCAGCGCGATCGGCAGGGTGCAGCAGCTCCGCGAGAAGATCGAGCACGTCAACGCCGAGATCCAGAAGGCTGAGAACGCCTACGACCTGAACCTTGCGGCAAAGCTCAAGTACGGCGAGCTGCCGAGCCTGCAGAAGGAGCTCAAAAAGGAGGAGGAGCTTGCGGCGAACCGCGAGAACAGCCTGCTGCGCGACCACGTTTCCGGCGAGGAGATCGCGAAGATCGTCGCAAGATGGACCGGCATCCCCGTCTCCAAGCTGCTTGAGAGCGAAAGGAAGAAGCTGCTCCGCCTCGATGAACAGCTGCATAAGCGCATCATCGGGCAGGACGAAGCCGTGCAGCGCGTGTGCGACGCGATCCTGCGCTCCCGTGCGGGCATCCAGAACCCGAACCGCCCGATCGGATCGTTCCTGTTCATGGGCCCGACCGGCGTGGGCAAGACGGAGCTTTGCAAAGCGCTTGCGGAAGCCCTGTTTGACGACGAGCGCAACATGGTCAGGATCGATATGAGCGAGTACATGGAACAGTACTCCGTCTCCCGCCTCATCGGCGCCCCTCCGGGCTACGTCGGTTACGACGAGGGCGGCCAGCTGACCGAGGCCGTGCGCAGAAAGCCTTACGCCGTATTGCTTTTTGATGAAGTCGAAAAGGCGCATCCGGACGTTCTCAACGTGCTTTTGCAGGTGCTGGACGACGGCAGGATCACGGACGGACAGGGCAGGACGGTGGACTTCAAGAACACCATCATCATCCTGACCAGCAATATCGGCTCCGATCTGATCCTGAACGAGATGGAGAACGGCGAGCTTACGGACGAAACGCAGGAGCTGCTCACAAAGCTCTTGCGCTCGAAGTTCCGCCCGGAGTTCATCAACAGGCTGGACGAGATCGTCTACTTCCGCGCGCTGACCCCCGAGAACATGCGCGGCATCGTCGATCTGCAGCTTGGTGACCTTGCCCGCAGGATGGCGGACCGCAGGCTGAACCTCTCAGTGACCGACAAGGCGAAGGACGCGATCATCGAGAACGGCTCGGATCCTCTCTTCGGCGCGAGGCCGATCAAGCGGTACATCCAGGGTCATCTCGAATCGCTGATAGCAAGGTTCATCATCGCCGAATCGCCCGAGGAGGGCGCGACCGTGACCGTAGACTACGACGGAACGGATTTCACGGTGAAATAAACTAAACGAACATGGGGCGGGCAGCGCGGCTGCCCGCCCTTTTTCGCGCTTTGGCGGTGGTTGTTATCGCGTGCTTTCTGTGCTATAATATAAACTGGAATAAAATGAAAGGATATCGCCCGGTTTCGGGTGAAGATCAAAATGAAGGTACTCAAACACGTCGTTATGTGGCGCTTCCTCGACGAAGCGGAGGGAAGGACAAAGCAGGAGAACATGCGTTACTGCGCCGAAAGGCTGCGTTCGCTCGTCGGCCTTGCGCCGACGCTGATGGCGCTTCGGATCGGCGAGGACGAGCTCCATTCTCCCGCGAGCTATGATATGGCGCTGATCTGCGATTTTGTGAATCTCGAGGGTATGCTCGCATACCGCGATTTCCCGCCGCATAAGGAGATCTCCGCATATATCGGCAAGGTGACCTCCGCCCGCGTCGTTTCGGATTTCTTCGTTGATCAATAAGAACAATGCCTTCCGCTCACAGGAAGGGAAAGGATAAAACCATGAATTACAACGTGATCCTCTCCGATGAAGTGCGCGAAGCGCTCGAAGCGGGCAAGCCCGTTATCGCGCTTGAGAGCACTATCATTTCCCACGGCATGCCGTACCCCGAAAACTACAAGACCGCGCTCGCCTGCCAGCGCATCGCCCACCGCCACGGCGCCGTCGCGGCGACCTGCGCGATATTGAACGGCGAACTGCACGCCGGCCTCAGCGATGACGAGATCCGCTATCTTGCCGAGAAGGGCCCTGAGGTCAAAAAAGTCAGCCGCAGGGATATCCCCGTCGTGATGGCGAAGGGCGAGGACGGCGCGACCACCGTCGCCGCGACGATGTTCATAGCCCATCTCGCGGGCATCAAGGTGTTTGCGACCGGCGGCATCGGCGGCGTTCACCGCGGCGCGGAGACCACTATGGATATCTCCGCGGACCTGAACGAGCTCGGCAGGACCCCCGTCGCGGTCGTCTGCGCAGGGCCGAAGAGCGTTCTCGATATCGGCCTCACTCTCGAGTACCTCGAGACGCAGGGCGTGCCCGTGGTCGCTTTCCGTGCGGACAACGTGCCCGCGTTCTACACCCGTGACAGCGGCTTCAAAGCCCCCTGCCGCGCGGACGACGTCGAAGAGCTCTCCGCAATGGTCGACGCCATGAACGGTCTCGGCATGAACAGCGGCATGGTCATCGTGAACCCGATCCCGGAAAACTACGAGATGGATCCGGACAAGATCGACAAGGCCACGATCAAAGCCGTCAAGGAAGCCGAAAAGCTGCACATCACCGGCAGGGAAGTCACGCCCTTCCTGCTCAAGCGCATCGCGGAGCTGACAGACAACGCCAGCCTCGACGCGAATATCGCACTCGTCTACAACAACGTCCGCCTCGCCGCGCTGATCGCAGCGGGAGAGGAACAGAACTGAGCCCGAAGCTCCATTCGAGGGAAGAAGGAAAATGAGAAGTATCAAACGGATGCTCGCGCTCCTGATCGCGGCGGCTTCGCTCTGCTGCCTGGTTTCCTGCGCAGCGGGCAGGCAGCCGATAGAGATCATCACGCTTTCGACCCCCGTGCCCACGCTCGCGCCGACGCCGGTCCCCACGCCCGTGCCGACGCCCGAACCCACGCCGACCCCGGAGCCCACCCCCGAACCGACCCCAACGCCGGCGCCGGTGGATTTCACGATGATGTTCGTTGGCGACCTTATGTGCCTCTCGAGCCAGCAGCGCTACGCGCTCAGCCAGTCCGACGGCAGCGTACAGTATGAATTCCGCCCGTCGTTCCAGTACGTCCGTTCGATCCTTGAAAAGGCGGACTGCGCGATCGGGAACCTTGAGACAGCGCTTTCCTCCAACTGGCCGTACGCGACCGAGCTCCGCGAGACTCCGGAGGACGGCATGCCCAACTGCAACGGCCCGGCGCAGTACCTGCTCGGCGTGAAATACGCGGGCTTCGACGCGCTCGTGATGGCGAACAACCACTGCTGCGACGCCGGGAAACAGGGCATTATCGACACGATCGACGCCGTCGAGAGCTACGGCTTCCCTCATACCGGCGTGTTCAAAAGCGCAGATGAAAAGCGCTATATCATCCTCGACATCAAGGGCGTGAAGGTCGCGCTGCTCTCGTATGCGGAGTTCTACAACGGCAAACAGGGCTGTGTCAGCGGCAGTGAGTACATGATCAATACGTATTCCGAAGAGGTCTGCCGGCGCGACGTCGCCGCTGCAAAGGCGGACGGCGCCGAGCTCATCGTCGCATACAACCACTGGGGCGCGGAGCACACTCACAAGCCGACGGACAAGGTCCGCAGGCACGCGCAGGAAATGGCGAACGCGGGCGTGGATCTGATCATCGGCTCGCACTCGCATTCGATGCAGCCGATCGTATGGCTCACAGCGGAGGACGGCCGCAAAGTGTACTGCTGCTATTCGCTGGGCAACTTCGTTTCCAGCATGAGCCCGGATACCGCGAAGGACACGGTCATCGTTGAGCTTGCGCTCCACAGGGGATCCGACGGCAGCGTCAGCGTGACGGACGAGACCTGCCACACCTGCCGTGTTTTCCCGAATATCAACGAAAAATGGTGGGTAGTCATCCCGACGGACGTGCAGACGATCCCGTCGATCGTCAGCACGCTGCAGGCGGCCGACAAACGCATTATGGACATCATAATGTCCGAAAGATAAGCTATGAAGAAACTTTGCAAAGTATTGATCGCGGTCTCCATGCCGCTTATCATGCTGCTGATGATCGTTTTCTGCGTGGAGGCGTTTTCGGGCGACCGGGCGTGGCTCGGGCGCGAATACGACAAGCTCGATATCAATTGGTACACCGGCATGAGTACGGACGATCAGATCCGAGCGTTCATGCAGATGGTCGACTATATGAAGGGCGACGCGGACAGCATGGACGTGACCGTCACCGTGAACGGCGAGGAAATGCCGATGTATAACGAGCGCGAGATCTCCCACATGCACGACGTGCGCGCCCTCTATAAAAAGATCATGCTCGCCAAGTGGTGCGTGATCGGCTTTGCGGTGCTGACGGCGGTCCTGTCGCTGATTGCTTTCAAAGGAAAGGCCGGAAAACGGGAGCTGCTCCGCTTCACCGCGAAAGCCGCGGTCATCGCGTTCGCGTGCATTCTGCTGTTCGTGCTCGCCATCGGGCTGTGGGCGATCATAGATTTCGATTCGTTCTGGGCGGAGTTCCACGTCATTTTCCTGGATCTTGAAAGCTCCACCTTCGACCCCGCGGTCAGCCGCATGATCCGCATCTGCCCGGCGGAGCTGTTCAGCGATATGGTCCTCAGGATCTTCGGAACGGGGCTTGCGGTCTCGGCCGCGATCGCCGCAGCCGGCGCCGCTTACCTCATCGTTTCGAAAAAGAAAAGGCATAACGAAGCTTCTTCAATATAAATAACGGTTACAGATGTCATCTTATTTCACCCAAACCGAAGCGGCGTTTGCCGCGTTCAACCAAGACCCGAACGCCTTACTGCTCGGCATCGAGTCCTCCTGCGATGAAACGGCGGCCGCAGTGCTGCGCGGGGGGCGCGAAGTGCTGAGCATGGCGGTGCATACGCAGATCCCGATCCACCGCCTGTACGGCGGAGTCGTGCCGGAGATCGCGTCGCGCAGCCA
Organism: Clostridia bacterium; assembly: GCA_017525875.1. GTDB lineage: Bacteria > Bacillota > Clostridia > Christensenellales > CAG-138 > PeH17. The sequence goes on from JAFXSG010000034.1 coordinate 5,373, forward strand.
TACGGAGCGCATCACCGCCGTCGTCGACGAAGCGCTGCAAAAAGCGGGCGTTACCGTCGACGATATCGGCGCGGTCGCCGTCACCTGCGCGCCGGGCCTCATCGGCGCACTGCTCGTCGGCGTGAGCTTCGCAAAGGGGCTTGCGTATGCGAAAAAACTGCCGCTCATCGGCGTGAACCATATCGAAGGCCATATAGCCGCGAATTATCTGACCTATCCGGATCTTGAACCGCCGTTCATGTGCCTCGTGGCGTCCGGCGGGCACAGCCATATCGTGCTCGTTCACGATTACGATGAGTTCGAACTGATCGGAAGAACGCGCGACGACGCGGCGGGCGAAGCGTTCGACAAGGTCGCCCGTGCGCTCGGCCTGCCGTATCCCGGCGGTCCGGAGGTGGAAAAGCTCGCACGCGAAGGCGATCCCCGCGCCTATCCTCTCCACACGCCGTTCAATTCCGATCTTTCCGTGTTCGATTTCAGCTTTTCGGGCATCAAGACCGCGGTCGTGAACCTCATGCACAACGCCGCGCAGAAGGGTGAGGAGATAAACCGCGCGGATATCGCGGCTTCATTCCAGCACTCTGTCGTTGAAACGCTCACGATGAAATCCGTCCGCGCCGCGCTCGACAGGGGGATGGATACGCTCGCGCTCGCCGGCGGCGTCAGCGCGAACATGGCGCTCAGGACCCGCCTTGAAAAGGAATGCCGCAAGGCCGGCATCCGCTTCTGCCGCCCCGATATGCGCTACTGCACGGACAACGCGGCGATGATCGCCTGCCAGGGCTATTACCGGATGCAGAAGGGCGAACGCAGCGATCTGGACCTCAATCCGTCCGCGGGATCGTTCCTATCAAAATAGGGCGCAAAACGGGCAGGGACCGTTAAGAACGTAATTCAAAAACAAAATATATCGTTGCACCGGAGCCGGTCTCCGGTGCTTTTTTATCAAAAAAGTCAATAGGCACAACGAAAAACAGGTGTAAAAACAAATTGATCGAAAAATGAAAAAAAGGCTTGACAAAAGGACGTGGGATGAGTATAATAGTCAGGCACGCTTGAGAAAGCGAGCGCACAGCACCTTGAAAACCGTATAGTGAGACCAAGCACCGTTCATCGATCGAGAGAGAGATGAACACGCAGATCGAAAGATCAAAAGTAATTTTGAGACGACCGGCGGTCTGGAAGAAAGGCATCGTTAATAACAGAAAGCGATGCACGGACGACAGACGCACAAACAAGTAAGAATGAGATGAGTTCAGCAAGCTGAACTCAGACAGGATTTTAACTCAAGAGTTTGATCCTGGCTCAGGACGAACGCTGGCGGCGTGCTTAATACATGCAAGTCGAACGGAGATTATGATTTCGGTTGTAATCTTAGTGGCGAACGGGTGAGTAACGCGTGAACAACCTGACTCAGAGTGGGGGATAACAACGGGAAACTGTTGCTAATACCGCATAAGACCACATTCTCGCATGGGAGAGGGGTCAAAGATTTATCGCTTTGAGAGGGGTTCGCGTCCCATTAGGTAGTTGGAGGGGTAACGGCCCACCAAGCCGACGATGGGTAGCCGAGCTGAGAGGCTGATCGGCCACACTGGAACTGAGACACGGTCCAGACTCCTTCGGGAGGCAGCAGTGGGGAATATTGGGCAATGGAGGAAACTCTTACCCAGCAATGCCGCGTGAGTGAAGAAGGTCGTAAGATTGTAAAGCTCTTTAGTCAGGGAAAAAGATAGTGATTGATCTGAAGAATAAGATCCGGCTAACTACGTGCCAGCAGCCGCG
>JAFXSG010000035.1 GCA_017525875.1 Clostridia bacterium
AGGTGTTGAGTTATTTTAACTCCGAAGTTGGTCGGTTCACAGCTTTGACACCTCATCAGTCTTCAAACCCCGTTGGGCTTTTCAGACAGCTTCCCCTCAAGGGGAAGCCCGCAAGCAGAGGGGAAGCCCGCCGGCCTGAATGGAAACCCGCATGTTGCCCGACCGGTCGTAGGGGCGGATAATGCTTCAGGCCTTCCCCTTGAGGGGAAGGGGGCAGTTTGCTTAGGCAAACTGACGGATGAGGTGTTGAGTTTTTTTAACTCCGAAGTTGGTCGGTTCACAGCTTTGACACCTCATCAGTCTTCAAACCCCGTTGGGCTTTTCAGACAGCTTCCCCTCAAGGGGAAGCCCGCAAGCAGAGGGAAAGCCCGCCGGCCTGAATGGAAACCCGCGTGTCGCCCGACCGGTCGCAGGGGCGGCAGGGTGCCGCCCGCCAAAGCTGCGGCCGCGATATGCGCCGGATGATCACACATACCAACGGGCGGCAGGTTGCCGCCCCTACGACAGAAAAGGTAGAATAATGAAAAAACCCTATTACGAAAGCCCCCTCGGCTCCCGCTACGCGTCCGAATACATGCTCTCCCTGTTCTCGCCGGACAGGCGGTACCGCACCTGGCGAAAGCTCTGGGTCGCCCTGGCGAGGGCGGAGCATAAGCTCGGCCTGCCCGTCACCGCGGAGCAGGTCGCGGAGCTGGAGGCGCACGTGGATGACGAGATCGACTACGACGCCGTCGCCGCGAAGGAAAAGCTGTTACGGCACGACGTTATGGCGCATATCCACGTCTACGGCGAAAGCTGCCCGAACGCCGCCGGCATCATCCATCTGGGCGCGACGAGCTGCTTCGTGACCGACAACGCGGACCTCATGCTCTACCGCGAGGCGCTCCGCTATATCCGCGGGGAGCTCGCCGCCGTCATCAAGGCGCTGTGCGATTTCGCGATGGAATACCGCGATATGCCCACCCTCGGCTACACGCATTTCCAGCCCGCCCAGCTCGTGACCGTCGGCAAGCGCGCGGCGCTCTGGGCGCAGGACTTCCTGCTCGATCTTGAGGAGCTGGACTTCGTCATCAAGCGCCTCCGCTTCCACGGCTGCCGCGGCACCACCGGCACGGACGCGAGCTTCCTGTCGCTGCTGGACGGCGACGAGGAGAAGGTCAAACGCCTCTCGATGATGATCGCGGAGGAATGCGGCTTCACCGAGCTCTTCCCGGTCGCGGGGCAGACCTACCCGAGGAAGTACGACAGCCGCATCCTGAACGTGCTTTCCTCGATCGCGCAGAGCGCGTACAGGTTCGCGAACGACATGCGCCTGCTGCAGCACCTGCGCCAGGTGGAGGAGCCGTTTGAAAAGAACCAGGTCGGCTCCAGCGCGATGGCCTACAAGCGCAACCCGATGCGCTGCGAACGCATCTGTTCGCTTTCGCGCTACATCATGGCGGACGCGATGAACGCCCCGATGACCGCCTCGACCCAGTGGTTCGAGCGCACGCTCGACGACTCCGCCAACCGCCGCATCTCGCTGCCGGAGGGCTTCCTCGCCTGCGACGCGGTGCTCAGGCTCATGCGCAACGTGACCGCCGGCATCCGCGTGAACGAAAAGATCGTGGAGAAGGCCGTGCTCGAGTACCTGCCGTTCATCGCCACGGAGAACCTGCTGATGAGCGCCGTCAAAAAGGGCGGCGACAGGCAGGCGCTGCACGAGGTCATCAGGCGCGATTCCATGGAGGCGACCGCCCGCATGAAGCAGGGCGAGAGCTGCGACCTGCTGGACCGCCTTGCCCTCGACCCGGAGTTCCCGCTCACTCGGGAGGAGATCACCGCCGTGCTCGACCCGAAGGCGTTCACCGGCCGCAGCGCGCACCAGGTGGAGGAGTTCGTCGCCTCGGTGGACGTGGGCGACGCGAACACGGACGAGGTCAGCATCAACGTGTAATAGGAATGAAGACGCCCGTCCCGCGGGCTAATGAAGGAATGAAGACGCTTCGCTAATTAAGAAATTATAAAACCATCTCTTCAAAAGGGAGTCTTCGCTTCATTAGTGAGCAACGCGAACGACTTCATTAAGCCGACCGATGCAGAGCATCGGAGGCTGACTTCATTAGTCGGCATTGCCGACGACTTCATTAGAAAACCTAAGAAAAGCATTGCTGTTGATCGCGAGTCATTATTCGCAAACCCCTTTATACCTGCTTGGTATGCCCCGGTTATTTGATTGGAGGATGCTATGAAAAAATTGCTTTACATCCTGCTGGCCGCGCTGCTTTGCCTGAGCGCGTGCTCCGTGCTGCCGAACGGACCGGGGGGGCAGCCCGCCCTCACGCCGGACGACCTTGAGAGCGGCGTCGTAAAGGGCCCGCTCACCGCGGACGGGTTCACGCTGACCGGCCTGCAGCTGAACGGGTTCCTCGAGCTTTACGGCGCGAACGATAAGGCACGCAACGACAAGCCCTTTTCCACGGAGGACGTGCGCTGCCTTTTCGCGCAGGATGAACTGGTCACCTTCCGCATCGCCTACGTCTATTCCGGCGACTACGCCAAGCTCGGCGTGCGCTTATCGGAGCACGGCGGGGCGATAGGGCCCGTCGACCCGGACGGGGAGGCGCCGCCGTACTACTGCGAATACGAGCTGCCCTACGACACGTACCCCGAACCCCTTGAGGACGAGTTCTCGCTCGACGCCGCGCTGTTCCCGGTGGGGGACTACGACCTCATCATCACCGTGAACGATACCGTCGTCGGCGCGATGAAGCTTGCCGTCGCCCCGGTGTGGGACTGAGCCGGCAGGAATGAAAACCGAATAACGCAATAAAAAAACGCCCTCAGCCCAAAGGGGATGCGAGGACGTTTTTGCCGTGTTTGCGTGTTGATCAGAGGCCGTACTCCGCGGACAGCGCCTGACGGAATTCGGGGTTTGCGATGCAAAGGACCACTACGAGGATGACACAGACGAACGCGATGATGCCGAATACGAAACCGAGAGTGGAGAGGATCTTGCCTACCTTTGCCTTGCCCACAAGGACGCCGTCGTTAGCCGCGGCGAAAGCCTTGGCCTTTGATTTGCCGATCGCACCGAAGATGATGCCGAGAAGACCGGTGCTCGTAGCTACGATGCTGAGTATGCCGAATACGAGGGCTTGAGTCGAGAGTTTTTCCTTATCCATGGTGTTTCTCCTTTGTTTTGATTGGAGCGGCTTCCGTCGTCCATCGGATAAAGTATATAACATAAATCGACTTTAAGCAAGGCTTTTTTTAATAAACCCCGAAAAAACGGAAAAATGGGGGCATTCACTCTCCGGGATGGCGGTATTCAGGCCCGAGATCGTGATCATCCTCTTCGCCGTGAAGACGATCGTATCCTTTTTCCGATATGATCTTGACGCCGCATGTCGCCCGACCGGTCGTAGGGGCGGCAACCTGCCGCCCGGTGCTCGAGCATCCGATCCGCCGACCTGAGTGGAAACCCGCCGGGTATATTCCTCCGGCGGGTCATGTGTCAGGGGCAAGCGGGCGGCAAATCGCCGCCCCTGCGGGGAAAAAAGCTTGAGGCCCCATTCTGAGCGATCCGCTCAATTCGCGTATAGCTTCCCCACGATCCAGTTGGAGAGGCGTGCGGGCAAAATCTTGCCGAGCAGGCAGCAGGCCTTGTACTGCAGGCCGACCGAACTGAGCGGCTTGGGGTGCTTTTTCAGCGAGAGGGAATACATTTTTTTCGCGATGGCGGCGGGGGGCATGCCGCTGCGCTCGTCGTGCTCCATGGTTGCGACGGACTTTTTGAGGGCCTTATACTCGTTTTCGCCCGCGGACTCCTTCGCGCGAGCGTCGGTGAAGCCGGTCTTTATATCGCCGGGCAGCACCGCGCATACGCTCACGCCGAACGGCCGCACCTCGTTCGCGGCGGCGAGGACGAGGGAGTTGAGCGCGGCCTTCGTTGCGGAATAATACGCCTGGAACGGGATGGACAGCGCGCCCGCGACGGAGCTGGTGACGATGATCTTTCCCGCTCTCCTTTCGCGCATGGGCCCGAGCGCGGCCTTGATGCAGTTGGCGGCGCCGAAGAAATTGACGTCGAACTGGCGCTTGGCCTCGCTCATGTCGGTGAACTCCACCGCGCCGGAGATGCCGAAGCCCGCGTTGCACACGAGCACGTCGAGCCTTCCCTCGCGGGAGACGACCTCCGCGATGACCCGGCGGACGGCCTCCTCGTCCGTAACGTCGGCGGGGAGGCTCACAACGCTCCCGTCGGGGCAGGGGCGGCGGCTGATGCCGTAGACCTTGTCGCCCTTTTCAAGGAACAGTTTGCAGGCGGCGAGCCCGATACCGCTCGATGCGCCGGTGATGATAACGACTCTGTTTGACATATTGCCTCCTGCTGTTGATTACTGAATACTGAAAAATGAATAATTGCGGGTTTCCCTATGCCGGCGGGCTTCCCCTTGAGGGGAAGCTGTCATTTTGTTTAAGCAAAATGACTGATGAGGTGTAAAAGCTGCGGACCGACCAAATCCGGAGTTGAGTTATTAAACACCTCATCCACCGCAAGCGGTCCCCCGTGCGACCTGCCGGATCGCATCCCCTCAAAGGGGAAGGCCTGAAGCATTATCCGCCCCTACGACTACAGCCTGCCGCGTACCCTCAAAGGGGAATGGGGCCAAAAAAAGGCGGATCTCTCCGCCTTTTTGCGATTTTATTCCGTTTTAAGGACTCTTTCGATCACGTCCAGCGCCTCGTCGAGCAGCTCGGTAGTGAGCGTTGCCATATAGCTGGTGCGCAGCAGGCTCTCTCCCGGAGGGGTGGCGGGGGGCAGTACGGGGTTGACGTACACGCCCGCGTCGTACAGCTCCTTCGCCTTGCGGAAGGTGCGCAGCTCCTCGTAGGTGTAGATCGGGATGATCGGGGTGATGCTTTCACGGATCTTGATCCCGCGCTCGATCAGGCCCTTGCGCATGTGCGCCGCGAGGGACGCGAGGCGGTCAACGAGCTCCGGCTGCTCACGCAGGATGTGCAGCGCTTCGATCGTGGTGGCGGCGTTTGCGGGCGGGATGCTCGCGCAGAAGATGAACGGGCGGGAGGTGTGGCGGACGTAGTGGACCACGCGCTTGTCGGCCACCATGTAGCCGCCGAGGGACGCGAGGGACTTGGAGAAGGTGCCCATGATGATGTCCACGCGGTCGGTCAGGCCGAAATGATCCGCGGTGCCCCTGCCGCCGCGGCCGAGAACGCCGAGGCCGTGCGCGTCATCGACCATGACGCGCGCGTTGTATTTTTTCGCAAGGTCGCAGATCTCCGGGAGCCTGGCGATGTCGCCGCCCATACTGAACACGCCGTCGGTCACGATGAGCTTGCCGCTCTCGAGCGGAACGGTCTTGAGGCAGGTCTCAAGGTGCTCCATGTCGCTGTGATTGAAGCGGATGGTCTTGGCCCAGCTCAGCTTGCAGCCGTCGTAGATGCTGGCGTGATTTTCCTTGTCGCAGAAGATATAATCGCCCCTGCCGGCGATCGCGGAGATGATCCCCAAATTGCTCTGGAAGCCGGTGGAGAAGGTCATGCAGTCCTCTTTGCCGAGGAACTCGGCAAGCTCCTTCTCGAGCTGGACGTGCAGGTCGAGCGTGCCGTTCAGAAAGCGCGAGCCGGAGCAGCCGGAGCCGTAGCGCTCGATCGCCTCGACGCCCGCCTTGATGACGCGGGGGTGGCTGGTGAGGCCGAGGTAGTTGTTGGAGCCGAGCATGATGCGGCGCTTGCCTTCCATCAGGACCTCGGGCCCCTGGCGGGATTCAAGCTCGTGGAAATAGGGATAGATGCCCTCGGCGATCGCCATGTCGACGAGCTCGTGCTTACATTTGTCGAAAAGATCCATAAAAAACATACTGCCCGCACGCGCGGGCTCTCCCCGGTATGAATGCAGAGCAGGAATGATGAAGGATAAAACTGCTCTATCGAACTATTATACCGCTTTTCGGCCCCGCTGTCAAGATTTCGGGCCTTTGAGCGCGGGTCTCCGGCGCAAAAAAACCGGCTTTGCGGGCGGAAGGGAAAGAGGGATCAGTGCACGCCCATAGTGATGCGCATGATGATGATCGCGTCGGAAACGGTGACGGCTCCGTCGCCGTCCATATCCCCGCGGAGGCGCTGCCCGGGCTCGAGGGCGATGACGCCCATCGCGTGGCGCATGGCGAGCAGAGCGTCTATGACGTCGACAGCCCCGTTCGAGTCCACGTCGCCGGCCTCGGCGGCGTATTCGCCCCGGAGGGTATCCAGCCAGCCGGAAACGAGCGCGAAAAGCTCGTCGTGATCCGCGATGCTGCCGACGATCCGCTCGCGCAGGCAGCCGTACCGGTCCACGATCAGCGTCTGCGGGATGTGGAAGTATTCGTTCTCCGGTTCGCCGTCCGAAGCGACGAAGAGCAGCTCGGGGCACATCACCATCTGCTCCCAGGTGTAGCCGTGCTCTAAACAGAACTCTATCGCCTGCGGGACCTGCGAGGGGTCGCTGCCGTAATAAAGCGCGCCGAGAACGAAGACGTCCGCCCCGGGCGTTTCGGAATAATGCTCGTGGAGCTGCTGAAAGGCCGGCATTTCGCTCCAGCACGGGCCGCACCAGCGCTGCCAGATATTGATCACGGTCAGCTCCGAGGAGCTGAAGACCGAGCCGTCGATCGGCTCGCCGGAGAAGGTGACGGAGCTGAAGCCGGAAAGATCGGTCCCGATCACGCCTTCGGCGCTTATCGGCAGCGAGATGAAAAGAAGGGCGGCAAGCATGAGCGCCGCAAGCGCCCCGGCGCGTTTCGAGTGAAGCATATCCTCTCCGTTCCCGCCGGACGGCCGGCGTGATTTTTTATACGGTGATTATAGCAAAACGCGCGGCCCGCGTCAACCGGACCGCCCGCCGCCGAAAAAGAAAACTCCCCGGCGGGGAAGCCGGGGAGAGGGTGCGTGAGGCTCAGCCGATGCCCATAGTGATGCGCATGATGATGATCGCGTCGGAGATGGTGATCGTTCCGTCGCCGTCGAGATCCGCGACGGCGAGCTGCTCATCGGTCAGGGTGATGATGCCCATCGCGTGGCGCATGACCAGCAGCGCGTCGGTAACGTCCACAGAGCCGTCGAAGTTGACGTCGCCGATGAGGCCGACGGGCGCTTCGGTGAAGTGGGCGACGAGCTGCTTATTGCTCGTGCTCGAATAGAAGGTGTACACGGCGTCGGTGGAGATCTGCGTGCCGCTCGGCGTGTACCAGCCGATGAACTCCGCGCCCTCGTCGGGATAGGCGTAGGCCACGAAGGTGTTGGCCACGTTCAGAAGCTCCGTGCCGATCCTGCCGTCGCCCACCACCGCCATGCTGTTCAGCGGGAGGCTCGAGTTGTGGCTGAGATCGAGCTCCGTGAGCGCGTTTTCCTTGCAATAGAGGTTGGAAAGATTCGTGTTGTGCGTCACGTCCAGCGAGGTGATCTTCGTTGCGGAGACGTTCAGCGAGGAGAGGGAAGAATGGCTCGAAACGTCGATGGTCTCGATATCGTTCCAACCGCAGCCGAGGATGACGAGGCTGGTGTTGTGGGAAACGTCGAGCGCGGTCAGCTTGTTGCGGGAGCAGTTGAGGTAGCCGAGGTTCGTGTTGGTGGAAACGTTGAGCTCGGTCAGCTTGTTGTCATAGCAGTAGAGCGTGTTCAGCGCTGTGCAGCCGGACACGTTCAGCGCGGCGATCCTGTTGCCGTAGACGAGGCAGGACTCGAGCGAGGTGCAGTTCGACAGGTCGAACGAACCGACGAGGTCGAAATAGATCGTATAGATGCTCTGAATCCTCTTCGAGCTGCCGCTGGTCCAGGTGAAATGGGCGGCGCCCCAGGTAGTGGGGTCGCTCGGGTTATACGTGCTGGAAAGCTTTGCGCCGTTTTTGACGCCGCTCGCGCTCTCCTGCTCCAGGAAGGAAGCGATGGCGTTGTAGTCATTGGCGTTGTAGCCGGAGGGAACGGTCCACGCGGGCTGAACGGTCTTTGCAAGCAGCGAGACCGGGACGAGCGTGAGGGCAAGGACGAGCGCCAGCGCGAGCGCCGCGAGCCTGAGGTACGAGTGCTTTTTCATTTTTGACCTCCTTGAGGACACAGTTTTTCACAACTACACATTATATCACAAAATATCCGAAATGCACAGCCCAAATCAAAACTTTTCAAATTCCTTATATTTTCCGAAAACCCTTGATAGAGGCGGCAAAAAATAGTAAAATAAAATCGGTGCTTTGCGGGGCGGCTTTTCGCGCGGCGGAGCACGGAAACGGATAATAACAACCACTATATAATACAGGAGGAAATTTCCATGGCACTCAAAACTTTTGACGAACTTGTTGCAAAGGTCAAATCCGGCAGGAAGAGCACCGTCGCGCTCGTCTGCGCGAACGACGCGCACGCGCTCGAGGCGGTCATCCACGCTCAGGATCTCGTGAACGCGGTCCTCGTCGTCGAGGCGGACAAGGTGGAGGAGCTCCACGGGCTGCTCAAGGAGCACGGCAAGACCCCCGAGGATTACCCGATCGAGGTCGTTCCCGAGGGCATGCATCCGAGCGTATGCGCGGCGAAGCTGATCCATGAGGGCAGGGCGGATTTCCTCATGAAGGGCAAGATCATGACCGGCAACCTCCTGAAGGGCGTTCTCGCTCCCGAGGCGGAGCTGCGCACCGGCTCGCTCATGAGCCACGTGATGCTGTTCGAGGTGCCCGGCTATCATAAGCTGCTCGGCGTGACCGACGGCGGCATGTGCACCTATCCGGACCTTGAAAAGAAGATCGGCATCGTTAAGAACGCGGTCCGGTTTTTCCACAAGATCGGCGTTGAGAAGCCCAACGTGGCCGCCCTCTGCGCGATCGAGACGATCAACCCCAAGATGCAGGAGACCGTGGACGGCGCGGAGCTCAAGAGGATGAGCCTCGAGGGCGAGCTCGGCGAGTGCTACGTCGAGGGCCCCATCAGCTACGACCTCGCGATGGTGCCGGAGCTTTCCGCCGTCAAGGGCTACACCGCCTGCCCCTGCTGCGGTGATTTCGACATCCTGCTCGTTCCCGAGATCGTCGTCGGCAACGTTCTGGGCAAGTGCCTCACCTACACCTGCGGCGGCAGGATGGCGGGCCTGATCATGGGCTGCAAGGTCCCGATCGTGCTCACCAGCCGCGGCTCCAGCGCCGAGGAGAAGTATTACAGCCTCGCCATGGGCGCCGGATTCGTTGGCGAATAAGGCCGGAGCATAAACGTACCGTAGGGGCGGCAATCTGCCGCCCGCTTAGACTGAGGACAAGGGATGCAGCGGTGAAAAGATGGACCCGGCGGGCGGCAGGTTGCCGCCCCTACTGTGGTTCTTCTCCGCTCCTTCAACCAACCTCCGACCAAAAACGTTATTATAAAGGAATCGATATGAGCAGAATACTTGTTATCAACCCCGGCTCCACCTCCACCAAGATCGCCGTGTTCGACGACGATAAGCAGATCATGGCGGAGACCATCCGCCACCCGCTGGACGAGGTGAAGAAGTTCAGCTGGGTCATGGACCAGTTCGATTACCGCATGGCGCACATCGACGAGGCGCTCCAGAGGAAGGGCATCGACAAGGCGTCGCTGGACTGCGTCATGGCGCGCGGCGGCCTGCTGCCCCCCGTCCCGAGCGGCGCGTTCATCGTCAATCAGGAGATGATCGACTATTTCTACGCCGCTAAGGTCGACGTTCACATCTCGAACCTCGCCTGCGTGCTTGCGGACGCGATCGCGCGCCCGCTCGGCATCCCCGCGATGGTCTACGACCCCGTCGCCGTGGATGAGCTCGAGGACGTCGCCCGCATCACCGGCATGCCGGAGATCCGCAAGGCGAGCCGCGGCCACGTGCTGAACAGCCGTGCGATGGCAAGGAAATGCGCCGAGGAGATCCTCGGCAAAAAGCTCGAGGACTGCACGATCATCGTGGACCACATCGGCGGAGGCTGCTCCACCTGGCTCGTCCACAAGGGCCGCTGCATCGACTGCTACAGCGACGACGACGCGGGCTTCGCGCCGGAGCGCTGCGGCAGGATCCAGGCGATGAACCTTGCCATGCTCTGCTACAGCGGCAAATACACGAAGGAAGAGATGAGCCGCTACATCCGCGGCAAATCCGGCCTCTCCGCCCTGCTCGGGACGAGCGACGCGATCGAGGTCGAGAAGATGATCGAAGCGGGCGACGAGAACGCGAAGCTCGTCTACGAGGCGATGGCGCGCAGCCACGCCAAGGGCATCGCGGACCTCGCGAGCGTGGTTTGCGGCAAGGTCGACCGCATCGTCATCACCGGCGGCCTCGCCCACAGCAAGCTGCTGACGGACATGATCCGCCCCCACGTGGAGTGGATCGCGCCGATGCAGGTCATGGCGGGCGAGTTCGAGATGGAAGCGCTCGCGGCCGGCGGTCTTCGTGTCCTCCGCGGCGAGGAAAAGCCGCATGAGTTCCACCTGAACAGGGAATGATCATAGGGAAACCGGGCTAAACGCCGTTTCTAATACACAAAAGGAGAGAACAGTATGGAAATTACTCTCACCAAAGAAAACTTCGACGCCGAGATCGGCGGCGAGACCCCCATCCTCGTGGACTTCTGGGCAAGCTGGTGCGGCCCCTGCAAGATGCTGATGCCCATCATCGACCAGATCGCGAAGGAAGCGGACGGCAAGTACAAAGTCGGCAAGGTCAACGTCGACGAGCAGGGCGAGCTCGCCATGCGCTACGGCATCCAGAGCATCCCCACGCTGATCGTCTTCAAAAACGGCGAGGAAGTGAACCGCTCGCTGGGCGTCCGCCCCAAGGGAGCGATCCTCGAAATGCTGAAGTAACAGCAAAACGGCGGGGCTTCGGCTCCGCCGATCTTTTACCCTCGGAGGCACAACCATGAAAAAACTCACAGCTCTTATTCTCGCGATACTCACCGCACTGCTCTTCACGGGCTGCGCACTGACAGGCCGTTCTGCCGGCAGGGAGCCGGACGGGACCTGCTCCCTGCCAGAACTGCCCTCGGAAGCGCCGACTGAGACCCCGACCGCCGCGGTCGTCATCACCGAAGCGCCGGAGGTCACGCCCGAGCCCGGCAGGGAGATCGTTCTCACGAAGCACAACTTCGATGAGGAGATCGCGGGCGATACGCCCATCCTCGTGGATTTCTGGGCGAGCTGGTGCGGGCCGTGCATGATGCTCGCGCCGACCGTGGAGGAGCTCGCAAGGGAGTCCGACGGCAGCTACCGCGTCGGCAAAGTGAACATCGACGAACAGCTGGAGCTCATGGAGCGCTTCGAGATCAGCGCGATCCCGCTGCTCATCGTGTTCAAAAACGGCGAGGAAGTGGCCAGGAACGTGGGCTATATGGAAAAGGACCAGCTCATCGAGCTGATCGGGAGCGCCAAGGCGGAGTGATCACTCCCGCGAGGAAACGATCAGCAGCGCGCTCAGCGCGAGGATGATGACGACCAGCACCCACTGCGGCGCGATAAGCAGCAGGGCGGTTAGAAGCGCAAGGCAGCCGAGCGCCGCAAGCGCCCGCACCGCCTCCGGGCTGACGCGCCTTTTTCGCCGGCGCACGCGGCGCGGGCAGGGACGGAACGAAAAGAACATACTGTCACCGGACTTTCGGCGGGGAACAGCTTCAGCGCTCCCCGCTGTTTTATTGTATTCGCGCCCCGCGCGAAATATGGCGGGAGCGGGGAAATGCCGCAGGAGCGGCATGACTCGCCGGGCTTCCATTCAAGCCGATGGGCTTTCTTTTACCCGTAGGGGCGGCAACCTGCCGCCCGCCTGCCCCTGACACTTGAACCGCCGGAGGAATCACGCCGGGCGTCCCCTTTACCCGTAGGGGCGGCAGATTGCCGCCCCTACGGCTGATCGGGCGACGGGCCTCCCCTCTGCCTGCGGGCTTCCCCTTGAGGGGAAGCTGTCATTTTGTTTAGGCAAAATGACTGATGAGGTGTCAAAGCTGCGGACCGACCAAGCTTCGGAGCTGGCTTATTCACAACACCTCATCCGAGCCCTTCGGGCCCACCTTCCCCTCAAGGGGAAGGCCTGAGATCTTTAACCTGCCGCCCGCCTGCACCTGACAATTAAACCGCCGGAGGAATCACGCCGGGCGGCAGGTTGCCGCCCCTACGGCTGATCGGGCGACGGGCTTCCCCTCTACCGGCGGGCTTCCCCTTGAGGGAACGCGATCCGCAGGTCGCACGCTGTCATTTTGTGTAGGCAAAATGACTGATGAGGTGTCAAAGCTGCGGACCGACCAAGCTCGGAGTTG
>JAFXSG010000036.1 GCA_017525875.1 Clostridia bacterium
CAAAGACATATGACTGTCCGTTCGTGGATAATGAAATGCCATATGGCAGGGTTCCGCAGGGGCATCCAGTAATAGTGGATTATTTCTACCACGAAGAGATCAGAGGGTCGGATAATACTGGAAAACGAAATAAATAAGAAAGCAATCTTAACTCAATCGACGACCTCCGTTCCGTCATAAAAGCGGAAGGTAATGGTTCCGTCCCTGTGCACCGTCGCATAGTCCACGGTCGTGATCCAAAGCCGGTGATCGAACTCTGCGAGAGGGTTCTCACGCTCATTGAGCACCGCCATGAATCTTTCCACGGCTTTTGCTGCGGCCAGTCGTTCTGCCCGGGTCGCCGCAAGGGAGTCGTAACGGGTCTTTGCCTTTTCGTATCGATCAACGTAAGCGTTATACCGATCGGTATACTCGGTCTGGTCCTGCGCGGTTGCGGAGTTCTCGGCTATGCACTTTCGCGTGAGCTCGGCAACAACCTCCATTTCCCGGAGCAGTTCTTCCATCTCCGCATCTACGGCTTTTGTGTCAGCGAAGGTGTCTCGAGCGACTTCGCAGGCCAGAAGGTAAGCGGTCCGGTCGGTCTGCATGCTGTTGAATGCGGAAACGAACCGGTCCTGAATGTCCTTCTCCCGCAGAGCGGGCGTCTGGCAGCGGTGCTTGCCATCGTCGTATTTGCTGTTGCAGCGCCAGATGGTGGAGCGGTACTTATCGGTCGAGTGCCATGTTTTCCCGCCGTACCATCCGCCGCAGTCGCCGCACTTGATTTTGGCACTGAAAATGCTGGCGCTGCTGTACGCCCGGCCTATGGCTTTCCGGCGCTTGATCTCCTCCTGAACCGCCTCCCACTCGTCCGGGTCGATGATCGCCTCGTGGCTGTGCTCGATATAGTATTGAGGCACTTCGCCCTCATTGATCTTCCGCTTCTTAGTCAAAAAGTCTGTCGTAAAACACTTTTGAAGCAAAGCCGACCCGCGATACTTCTCGTTCTGCAGGATGCTGTTTACCGTGGATGCGCTCCACTTCGGTTTCCCGGACGGGCTCGGAACGCCATCGGCAGTCAGCTCCCTCGAAATCGCGCCGATGGTCTTACCGGCCATGAAGTCACGGTAGATCCGGCGAACGATCGCCGCCTGCTCCTGGTTCACCACCGGCGGGTCGTCCTTCTTTGGTCCGCGATCGTATCCGAGAAACTGTTTGTAGGGCAGAGTGATCTTACCGTCGGAGAATCGTTTCCGCTGGCCCCACGTCACGTTCTCGGAAATGGACCGGGACTCCTCCTGCGCGAGGCTCGACATGATGGTCAAAAGCAGCTCGCCCTTGCCGTCGAGGGAGTAGATGTTCTCCTTTTCGAAGTAGACCTCAACGCCTTTCTCCTTCAGCTTCCGTAGAATGTGAGCCGGTTCCCGTTATCTGCTGTGATTCCGGTGATCCGGCTCATATCCATATCCGCTGTTAACTTGAGGAGCGTTGCTTCGGGGATCTGCTTTGACGGACAGGCCGCCTTCTCTCGCTCGACGACGAGATCACAAAGTTCTTCCCAAAGCTTCCGTTCCCGGGCGTTACGATCCGCCACCTTTTGACACACACAGGCGGTCTGCCTGATTACGAGGATTGGATCACAGAGACGGCGACAGCGGAAGGAACGATCCCCGGCAACGATATCATGATCCGGTTCCTCTGCGAAAGCGGGGAGGGTCCGGAATTCGCTCCCGGCGAAAAATGGGAATATAGCAACACCGGGTACTGCGTACTGGCGCAGATCATCGAGAAGGTCGCGGGCGAACCGTTTGAAACGTTACTCGAAAAGAATATCTTCAAGCCGGCGGGCATGACCGCAACGAAGGTGTATCACCGCAGAAAGGACAGGATCACGATCCGAACCTCGCGTGGGGAATGGTCTGGGAGAAAGGCCGTTACCTTCTGCCCGACGATTCGGAAAGCAAAAACTACGTCGTTCCGCTGGACGGCGTGAACGGCGACGGGCTCGTGCACTCCAATATCTTCGACCTTCTGCGCTGGGACCGCGTGCTGCGGAAAGGGACGATTCTGACCTTGGAAGAACAGGCGGAGATGTACACGCCGACGCTGCTTCCGAACGGGGAGTCCGCTTTGGACGATGACGCGATCGGTCCCGCCTGCTACGGCTACGGCTGGGATATCGTAAAGGATCCCGAACACGGGTTGATCGTCTGCCACTCGGGATACTGGCCCGAATACGAGACGTGGTACGAGCGCTTCATCGACGAGGACAAGGTCATCGTCAAGTGCGCCTGCCGCGATGCTCTCGACGGGCGGGCCATGAAATCGCTTGTGCCGGGTATGCACGCGATAGCCTGCGGCAGCGAGCCGGAGCCTGTGATGGCGATAGAGGAGATCGCGGAGAAGGATCCGGACAAGTCGGGCTGGGAAGTCTTCTGCGGCAAATACGAAAAGCCGGACGACGATCTCTTCATCGACGAAGTCTTCATGAAGGACGGCGAGCTTTTCGCAAGGTTCATGACGGATACAGGACGCTCGTGGGAATGGAA
>JAFXSG010000037.1 GCA_017525875.1 Clostridia bacterium
CCGGTCAGGTCTGGCCAGATAGGCCGAAGCCACTGAGTCAAGCAGTCTATGAGCTCATTTACTGTCTTTGCCTGCATACGTCATTCCTCCAGCGAATGCAGAAGGAGCGTGACAACGGCGTCCGTCACCTGCTGCTGAGTTTCAGCGAGGACATTTGCCGGCGATGGGTCAGCCCCTGCACCGACAAGCCACGGACGCGCGGGCGTGATTTTACTGCCCCGCGTGCCTTCCCGGCGTTCGCGAGTCTCACCAGCACGGCGGAAAATACGGTGATTCCAGATAAAGCCATTCGGCACCTGCACCCATTGATCCTTACGGCCGCTGACCAAGATCGGCTGACGATTTCTGCCGGTCGTATCACGATCAAGCGCCGGCATGCATGCAAGGTACTTCGTTTTGACGGGATTATCCGAGACTATACACAAAATCGTCACGCCACGTTTGCTGGTCTTAACATCACGAAACATCGGCGCCGCCGCTTTCCCGCTGAACGGGAAAGAAAAGCCTGTGGCCGTGTCAAATGTCTCCACCGCAGCAGCCGCCGCCATATCCGCACGCGCGGTTATCGCCTCGATAGGCTCATCCGCCATCGCGCGAAGGTCTATGGGCAGGGACTCGACCCGGAGGTCTTTTCGGTAATTTATGCGCTTTCTTTTCGCCATATCTACCCCGTTATGCGCTGCAGTGAAATCTTTATGCACAAGCCGGCGAGGCGGTTTGACGCGGAAACGCGGTATTCCTCGCCGTCCAAAAAGAAGATCGAACTGAGCTCAGGCATATCTGCTCTGTAGTCGCTTTCTCTAACGATGCACACGACATCCGCACCAAAAGTCCCGAGGTCCAATAACGCCGAGCGTGGCGTGAGACGCGAGGCATGCACAATGGCTTTCATTTTCTTGCCATTGACGTCATGCTCACGCCAGAAACCGTCGTCATCGGTAAAGATGTCCTCAAGATCGGCAGGGATTGTAGCATCGTAAATACTCATGACTTTTTCCTTCGCCGGACTTTCGGCTTTTCAACCGTTTGAGCCTCGGAAATTTCCGATTCGACGATCTTTGCCGCCTGCACGATTTCGACAAGCCCATCCGCACAGAGCTGCGCCGCGAGCTCATCCGACATATCAACAGCCTCGCCGACTTTAAATGCGCGTCCACCGCGCCACAAATTCTGTCTTGCAATAACGCGCATTTGAGCCTCCTATCAGCTGCCAAGCCCCGTGATGTACAGAACGTCCCATTTACGACGAACGAGCGGAAGCGGTGCGGACTGAATGATGTTCGCAATTGCGACCGGGTCACGCTTGACGTCAGAATACACCGAGCGGCGACCAATATAGCGAGTCATGGACTCCTCACCAACTGGCAGATATGTCGGGCCGTACATCATTTTGCTGACGCTGGACGAGCCAAGGAGTGCCGTGCCGGACGGGAGCAGCTGCGAACCGCCGAGCGCTGCACCGGAGCAATAGAGATCGAGGCCAGCGAATTTGCCAAGGTACTGGATGCCCTCGCGGTCATATTCTGCACCGGCATCGACAGCACCGGGATTGAGCAGAGCAGTCGGTGTGGCCATAAGAGCTCGGGCAAGCTTCGCACCGATATTCGCGGCAACGACGAGTGTATTCGGAGCTGCGCCGCCGTTCTGAATGATAAGATTCTGCCAGCCGAGAATGTCCTGCAGCATCCCTGCGCCGGTCGTCGACGATGTCCATTGAGATGCACTCAAAATGGGGTCGTCAGCCGCGCCAGTGACCGGGGTCGTCCAGTACGTTGCGAGGTTGCGAACCTGACCATTTGCAAGGGTAATATCGACTTTGCCCTGGGTGAGTGCCTGGATGGCCATGCCTTCTTCTGTGCGAATGAGGGCGCGCTCAAGCTCACCGTAGGAGATGTTCTGCAGCTCTGCGATTTTCTCTTCGGTATCGTATGCAGTACGACCCGGGAGGCGATTCTCCAGCTCAAACGGCGTGATTACATGTTTATGGCGAATGCATTCAAAACGAGCGGTCTGTGTGTCAAAACCCTGCACTGCATCAGTCGTGGACTCTGCCTCATAACCGGCAAACGGCAGCTGGTTGTCGTTGTAGGTAATGCGGTCGTATTCAAAGACACGCTCAGGAACTGCGTAAACCGTCGCAAAGAATTTATCACGGAAAAAAGAGCCCTGACGAACGATGGTTTTCTCAATTGCGTCAAGCATGACGCGCGAAACTAACTCGGCCATATCAACACCTCCTTACTTGAGAAGAATTCCGATGTCACGGAGGGCAATGACTTGCTCCGCCGTCAGGTCGGCACTATTAGCGGCCTTATAAACGTCATTCACGAAGTCATAAAAGAGCTCGCCGAACGTAATAACATCAACACTCTGCGCCGCCTCGTTTTCTGCCGCGGCTTTCAAAAGCACGCCATACGGCTTGTCGTAATCGCCAGAGCTTGCGCCAATCACGTCAAAAGTCCCGTCCAAGTCGGAACTTTTGACGGCGACAATCGTTCCCTGCGGAACTTCTGCAGCCTGAGCCTTCAGAGAGATGCACTGGGTCTTGTATCCCGGTGCGTAGAAAAATTCACTCGTAAGAGTAGGCATTTTTGAACCTCCTATACATTGAGTTTAAAGCCATTTGCACGGCGGTTCTCGTCGTGCACTGTACAACCAATATCACCGCCCATAAGGGCATACGCACGGGACAAAGCGTCCGCGAGATTTCGATATTCTTCTTTGGTCTTATCGTATGACCGGCGGCACTCCGCTATCTCGTCACGGATGGCCTGCAGTTCGCCGGCGAGAGCCTTCCCAACGTCCTCACCGACGGCAACGATGCCGGCAACGGTTTTATCCGACGCGTCAACGATGCCTGAAACAGCCGCGCTGGCGGCGTCTGTAATAGCCTGCACGCGCTTTTCGCCCCTTGCCTGTATATCAGCAAGGCCAGACTGAATCGCCTCGATACGCGGCGTTATGCACGCGGAAACGGCCTCCGTAATCTGCTCGGGTTCTGCCGGTTCCGCTGGCTCCGGATTTTTAGGCTCGGCGATAAAACCGCCGCTCGTCGCCTGTGCGACAGCATCGACAAGGCCGAGAGCCTGCGCTTCTTCCGGCCGGAGCCACGTTTCGGCTTCCAGCATCTGCCGAAGCTCATCCTCACCGCATTTAAGACGGAGCTGATATACCTTAACGATCTCGTCGTCACAGATGTCCAGCACATCCGCGCTTTTCCGCATTTCCTCCGCATTCCCTGCAGACACCATGCGCGCGGTGTGCAGCATAAAGACCGACCCACGAAGGGCCGTCACCTCTGCATCCGGCACGCACAACATAAGCGTAGCCGCGCTGGCAACGATTCCCGCAGTGTAAATCGTAACTTTGCCAGGGTAGTCCGCCAAAAGCGCGCGCATTGCAAAGGCCGCATCCAAGCTCCCGCCGGGGCTGGATATCCACAAAGACACAGGCATGCCGCCGGCGTCATTCAAAATCGCACTCATCTGCAGCGCATCCGAGGCGAACCAGTCATTCTCGCCCATGATCTCGCCAATCATCGAGATCCGGACGCCGTCATCTGTCTTACTCGCGATAAGCATCGGAGCCCTCCATTATGTTTATGGGCTGGCCATTCTGGTCTTTGACGAGCCCGTATTCCCTCATGAGTCTTTCTTCGTATCCACGCTGGCGAATGTTCGCCGAAATATCTGTACCGGTCGCGACCTGGGCTTCGCGTGCAAGTGTGGAGACACACAGCTGAACGCGTTTCGCCGCGGCGTCAATTTCTTTCGTCGGATCAATATTCGGCAGCTGCTCGCCTATCCACTCAGCGCAACGCCACGCACTGCGACGCGCCGGGTCTGTGTAATAGCCAGTCAAGCCGAGTTCATCTGCATGCAGATCAAGCCATGCGTTGTAAAGCGGCCGCAAAAGCTGATCGACAAAGCGCGCGCGGTCTATCTCATAACCCTGCTGAGCGTCGAGCAGCGCCGCACGGCTGGCAGAATACGACGCATTCCACTTTTTCAACGCGACTTCAGCAGACATGCCAAGGTTTGCCGCGATTTCTGAAAATTTATGATCTACAAATGCGGCATAGGCTTCGTTAGGCCGGCCGGGGTTAAACGCTTTCATATCGGCGCCGTCCCACAGATCTATCATGAGGCCGTTACCGTAATTGATCGGCGGCTCATGCTGCGGGGGTTCCGCCGTCTCACTGGCCGTCGCTTTTGGCATAACACCGAAGCTATCCATCATATCGACTTCGGCTTGCGCTTCTACGGCCGGGTGTGTACGGAAAAGCGCAGGCTTGCTGGCGACGACTGCGGCATCAAGTTCGGCCTTCATATACCGATCAAGCTGCTTAATGTCAGCCAGGACGCGAGACGCGATAGGAAGCCCGCGAAGCTGTCCGGGGCGGTCAAGCGGAGTATGCACAAAAAGCGCGCCGCTTTTAGGAAAGAGAAACTCACCGGTCGCCAAAGCATTAAAGCCTGCCATAAATTTCCGGCGGCGATAGTAATTCACCGGGAAGCCGTCTGAATTAAACTCGAAGCCAGTGGCGAGCCAATACGCGACAGGGCGCCCGTTCGCAGACAGTTCAATACCGGAGCGCACGCGCTCATTCCCATACTCTTTAGGCGGGGTTATAAGACAGTCCGACTCGATAAGACGAACGCGCAACGAACGCGATTCCGCGTCGCAGTATATGTCGGCGACACAGTCCCCATTCAGAATCGTAGAAAAGTACGCCGTCTGCAGTATCTCATTCAGGCATTCACCGTCTACACCGACGTTTCGAGCCCAACGACTGAAAGCCGCCTCAATCTTTCGCTCAATAGCCGTGGCTTCGTCCAACTCAAGCCCGAGCGCCTCAGCATCGATCTTCGCATCCAGCTCAAGCCCGCGTCCTATCACGCCATCACGTTTTGCATGCAGTATAGAGCCGAAAAAAGAGCAGCTCATGTACAAGTCGCGGCTTCGTGCCCTGAGTACGAGCTGGTTCTTGTCGCAATCGTCACGCGGGCTCGCTGGAAACGCAAACCAGCTGTCGAGGGGGAGCGACTCCATCGACGCCCCGTGCCGAGCATAGCCCAGCCACGAGAAAAGTTCATTCCCGAAATTCTGGATAGTTTGCACAGCCCGAGACGCCGATGAAATGCGCCGCCCAGGAGAAGACGATGCCGAAGTGAACGCGCGAAAAGCGCTATGTATGCGCCGGAGAATACTCATCAGTAAATCACCCACCGCGTTCGAATGTAATCAATCGGCCGGACAGGTGACGCACGATGGCACGAACCGCCACGAAGTACACAGGCCAGACGAGAATACAATGCGTCGAGACGGTCTTGGATTGCGGACATATCCTGCCGGGTATATGTGAGGCCGTCCACAGTATAGGACTTGCCCTTGGAAACCGCAGAAGCGGCGGACTCCCATAAGTCAATTTGAGCGCGGAGCTGTTTAATCGTCATCGCCACCTCCGGAAGAAGCGCCGTCCGGGGTTCCTCGCCACAGCGGCTGTCGTGTGGTGTGTGCACAGCCCGAGTCCAGCCGGAACAGCTCATCAAAGGTATGCTGACACAAATGCAACTTAGTTGCAAGTAATAAATGCAGCTTAGTTGCATTTATTTTCGTGCGCCGGGATGGCAGAACAGCTCATACGCTGCAAGCGCATACACCGCACAGTCGAGCGCCTCGTTTCTCGCTCGGTGCTGCTTCCACCGCGTGACCTGCCTGCCGCGCTCGACAACGGTTTCGGGGGATTCTGCAGTCAGCTGCGCCCAAAATTCATCGCTCAATGTCTTCGGGATGTGCACATACCCCGGCCCTACCGTAGAAATGTGTAGACGGTCATAGAGAATCCGCTTGAGCCGATCCACACCCAGCTTGTACAACGGCGAATGATACGAGGCGATTCTGGACGGCGGCGAAATAAGCGGCACATTGTCACCGCCGACGCCTTTAATTGCAACGATTCTGCGCTTTTCCAGCGGCGCACAGAAGCGGTAAACGGCCTGCGTGGAATAACCATCACCTGAGTCGATGCACGCCGCGAAAATGATGCCCTGTCGGCCGTCTTCAGTCTCAACAGGAGAAAGGAGGAATTCTCGCACGCGTGCCCAAAGCTCGGAGGACAGCGGGTCCCCCGTGAACACGGCATGCGCGATCGCCCACGATTCCAAGTTGACACCAAAGCCCCACACAGAGACCTCGATGCGGTCGCGCTGCACGTCCACACCAGCCGTTAGGAAACGGATCGTCGAATGATCCGGACTGTCTTCAAAACGGCTTTTCTCGCTGACGGCATACTCACGCCACGCCGGCGGCCTGTCGTCCCATGGTTCAGCGAGCCTGTCTTGAATAAACGTTCTCAGGCGGTCGATGTCCCTGGCCTGATTCGCGGCCAGCCACTCCGACACGATGCCGCGGAGCGGAACCCAAGGAGAATACAAACTTGGAAGCCGAAACCCGAGTTTACTGCCGTGCGGGTCACCATTTACGCAAAACCATTCACCCCTACTTAGCAGGGAATACGGCGCGGGAGACCCATCTCGGATCATACCCCCGCAGTTTTGGCACATCATCCTGACAGAATCTAAAACACCGTCAGAGGCTTCATCCTTATCCCACGTCACCATATTCCAAGACCACGCAGAAAAATAGCCACAGCAGGGGCATGGGATACGGAATTCGTGCACGGCACACGACCCTAAACGACGCCATATCTCAGAGCTTTGAATGCTCGTCGGGGTAGATGTCAATAAGACCTTGCTATCAGTGTAATTAGAGCACCTCCCTATAGCCATGTCAACTGCGTTGCCATCTGGTCTAGGCGGAAACGTATCTATCTCGTCGCACAAAATAACGCGAATAGGTCTAGACTTTAGATCCGTAGGGCTGGCAGCGCTCGCCAGTTTTAAATATCCACCGGGGAACCTCTTTATATTTATTTTTAACCGTCCAGTTTTCTTAGACTTTTGTACACCTTCCGTCAGACCAAAAAGCGGGCTTAATTCAGACGATTCACGAATCATAGAATCGACTCTATCACAGCCGATATCCTCATAAAGGTCTTCGGACGGTTCCACAAGCAAAATAGACGACGGCTCATGCAGTATGTAATAACAAACCGCATTTAAAAGCAGCTCAGTCTTCCCGAGCTGGACGCCTGTACACAGAACAACCTCTCTTACTTTTGGGTCTGTAACCGCATCCATTATTTTCCGCATGTAAGGCGTTCTGTCCGTTCTCCACCTCCCCGGCTCAGGGCAAGCCCCCTCCGCAAGAACGCGATGCTTATCCGCCCATTCAGATAATGGCTCCGGCTTTCTAAGTTTAAAATACTCAAAAAATTTACTGCTCCAAAGTGCATTCACGATTTCCAATCCCCAGTAAAAGCGCTCATCTGTATGGTTTCAAACGCAAGGGAAATCTCCTTCCTGAGAATATCCGCTATTTCATCCGCACTGCACCCCACGCACATACCGGCCGCTCGCTCGGGTATCCGCATGAGTACGCCAGCAACATTCGTCGCGGTAATAGACGCGTCAAGCTCTACCTCTGCCGCGCTGACAAGTTTGCCCTTAGCAACGTCATTCTCCATCTGCTTTGCCTGAGCTGAGGCGAGGCGCGCGGCTGTCTGCGCTTTCAAATATTTAAGTCGCCAAACCGCTGTTTCTGACACACCGGCGTCCGCGCAGTCATCCCTCGGCGGGAAGCCAAGTCTTTCTCTGGCCGCCGCGTCAGCTTTTAGCAAGTACCCAGGAACTTTCCCCTTCCGTAGGCCCCCGCAAGACACCAACGCCACGATGCCTTCTCTAACAGGGATTTTCCCGCCACGTTCAGACGGGAGGCGCCCTGTTTCCCAAGCTCCTCTCACTGAAGTTTCACTCGTACCCGTTAGCCGTGCGAACGACGCAACGGGTATCGCCCCGCCGTTTTCTATCGCCTGCATTATCTCAGCTATAAGCTCAGGCGTATTAGCAATTATTTCATCCATTCAAAACGCCTTTTTCTATGAGTAACGAAGCGATTCGCTTTTTAGTACGAAACGTATAATCTATCACTAAAAGGCCAACCCCCGCCTGAGCGATCTGCGCGTACTTATCATCATCCATCAACTGACGACGAACAAGGGCTTCCGTGTCTTTATTAAACACCCTGAGCAGATAATGCTGCGGGCCGTTGTACTCTATAACCAGATTTTTATCTGGTAGATAAAAATCGCATCTGTATAAACAGCCGGTACAAGCATTCACCAACCACGAGAACTCCTTTTCTCTTTCAAACGCGATGCCGGCATCGGTTAAAATATCAGAGATAATTTTCTCGTACTTAGACATGCTATACGGCGCATTTTGCAATAGTTTGACATCGCTGTAATTAGCCGCGGGGCGTTCTTTTTCGACTTCTGAATTCTCAAACAATATGACCCCGTACATGAACACCTGCTCCAGCGCACGTAAAAAGCGCTTATCCCCCGCTTCGCCGGCAAAGGGTCCATGCCCGCGGCCATACTTGCAAACTCGCTTGTACGCGGCGTGCCCACGCTGGCGGACAAGTTTTCTATAGTATGAATCCTCCCCGAACTCTTTCTTGCGTTGCGTACTTTTGCGCGCGCGTTCCGCACGAAGTGCCCGCATTCGCATGGCATATTCTGGGTCGTTCTGCTCTCGAAGCTTCTCTCTGGCATATCTACGGGCATTTTCGCGCATCCGTTGTAACTTCTGCCTTTCTTCAGCTTTTTTTCTAGCCGCCTTTTCACGCTCGGCCCTGTAAAACACATATTCCGGGGAAGCTTTCAAACGCTCCCTTCTCGCGCGTTCGTACTCTAAAAGGTATTTTTTTCTTTTTGGGTCAGCTTTTCTTTTTGAATCTCGCAGGCGTTCTTTTTGGTGATAAGTTTTTAAGCGTTCCGCGAAATCCTGGTCAGACTCCCCGACTTTCTGAATTGGAACAGCCATATTTTTCTCCGTTTATCCGTTTGAAAAAATTGCCCTCGAACGAACGCAACGGAAACGTTCTGGCCTCGCGAAGACCAGAGGGCACGGGGATATTGCATAAAATGTTCAAAGAGGTCAAGTAAACTCGGCAAAAATTTTTAGGTATAGACCGCGGCCTCTACAACCCGCGCTTTCCCCCTCCCGGCCGGCCCGCAGTACCTTGCCCAGGGAGGGGTCTAGTGGGTCTTCATACTGGCCTAAAACCGGTTCGCCCCACTTTAGCCCCGTTCTAGCCCCAAAAAAGCCCCGCGTGAAATCACTGCAAACCCGCATAAATACTACGTTTGCCCCAAAAGCCCCGAAAAGCCCCACCGGCATATATACACGCATAGACTTAGCCCGGCCCGCTCTAAAATATAGATAAATAGATTTAATATATAAGGTATATATAATATACCTTATATATTAGAGTAGTATCTATGTATATAAAAGGTATGTCATCTATATATTTTAACAAATGGGGCTTTTTATCTGTGCCTGTTGGGGCTTTTTGGGGCTTTTGGGGCGAAACCGCATAAATACTACATTTCCGCGTATTTCGTGCGGGGCTTTTTTGGGGCTAAGCCGGGGCGAACTTGGGGCTAAACCAAAAAAGCCCTATGCTGGTACGAAATTATTTGACACAAGTTTTATAGTAATGTAAAACGATACGCACAGGCGCCGTTGCCTGTCACACCAGGAGAAAACCATGGACGAAAAGAAAAAGGGTGTTTACAAAGAGCTTATCCACACCGACAAACACGGGAACAAGACCTACCGCACAAATGCCTGCAAACGTTGCGGCGGATACGGCCGGGTGTACTTCACGACGCTGGACGGAAGCCGCTGCTGGTCTTGCGGTGGGTGTGGCCTGACGGACGAATACAAGACAATTGAATACACGCCGGAGCAGCGGCAGATGCGCGAGGAAAAGAAGGCCCTGAAACGCGTCGGCAGTGTCGAATCACAGCTCAAATGGATGGGATTCGACGTCGAAAAGCGTATCGCATTCCGGTGCCTCGGCAATACCTTCCCGATTAAAGACCGCATCAAAGCAATGGGCGGGAAATGGACAAACATCGGCTGGGTCATGCCAGTCAGACCGGACTTCTGCGAATGCCAAGACCTCACAATGTCAGACGTTATCATCGAGACCTTCGGCGAATACTTTCCACGGCAGGTTGTTAGATGGGCAGACCACTTTTATGCGAGCACGGGAGACTAACATGAGATTTATTATCGGATTTGTACTTGGCTGGATAATTGCCGAAATTGCCAGAAAATTTCTGTTTACCGGGAATAGACATCCGTGGTAAACAGTCCGCGCCGACGCGGTTCGAAACGCGCTGTGCCGCCGTCTCTTGCATCCGTTCCGGACGGCGGCACCCTCGGCGCAAGTCAGACATCGGGACGGATAGGTGGGAACGATGCGACAACTACCGGAATTTTTAAAGCGATATAGAGCAACACGCTTTGACACGTGCCAACTAAGGCATACCGGGGCGGCGAGGACTCTGTACGACTATCTGGCAGCCGTTGCCGGTGAATCAGGGCTCCCCCCAGAGAAAATCGATGCGCCGGCATGGGCGTTGTGCAACGACACCGGCACAAATGACGGCGAGGCGAACGGGCTTATCCAGCTGGACTTTGACCACGTGACCGACGTTGGTATCCTTCGGTCAAAGCTCATCGAATATGGCGGCTTTTTGGCCGTTGTGAAGACGTGGAGCGGCCAGGGTCTCGTGGCCATAGGCGACGCGGGAAAACGCCTCGCCGGAGACCGTGACGCACTGAAGACGCTTATATATGCGCCGTTAAAGACGTATCTGCAGGCCGCCGGGCTGACAGACGGCGAGGATTATGTTCTGGACGATGCGTGCGCCAAACCTGCGCAGCTGCGCTTCGAATCGCGTGACCCAGACCTGTACGTCGCGCCGGCGCGATGCGTCCTCGCATGTGACTGGCAGGACGAATCGCCGCTCCTGCGTCATCCGGTGGCCATGCTGGCCGATGCCCTCCGACCGGGGGAGACGTGTCAGAACGCGGGGCTCGCTGCCGCCCTGGCCGCCGTCGGGATGTGCGCCGACGTCAAAAGCCGCCTTTATGCCGGCGCGATGGAATACCCGGCCCGTGCTTTCTGTGTCTTGGTCATGCCTCCCGGCGGCATGAAAACGACGCTTTTGGAAGCTGTCCAGGACCATGCGCAGAGCCTCGGCGTGACCCTCAGCGACCCGAAGAATGCACCGACACTCCGTGAGCATATCCTGCTGTGCGGATGCGACGACGTCGCCGAGACGACACTGACAGAGACGGGTAAGCCGAAAACCGTCGTCAAACGCGTGGAACGAGCGGGCGCGCCCGACTCTCTTATGGTCGTCATCGACGAGGCCGGCCAGCGGCTGAAGTCCCGTGTGCAGGATGAATCATTCGGGTCAATGGCCGCGATGCTCAGGCAGTGCAACAGCGCGCGCGTGACCGTGGAGTCCACAGTCAAACAGGAACGAAAAGGCTCTTATCGCGTGCCGGCACACGTCACTGCCCTACTGGCCAGCACGCCGGACCAGTGGGCTGACTATATCGCTGCAGCCGCTCAGACAAACGGCGAGGCGCGCAGAATGATTGAATTCTGGCAGGATGTAGAAGACCGGGATATGTTCTCCGCTGCATGTGACAGGCACGACAGCGAGACGGCCGGGGAAATCCTGCACACCCTGCGGGAGATGGCCGACTTGTGGCGGGACGGCGAGGTCGTTTTCACGCCGGACGTCGATGCCAGGACCGCATTCCGCACGGCACGTGCACAGCTCATCCAGGCCGGTGCGGATGCGCCGACGGCTGACAGCCTGATAATGGTCTACTCGACCCTGTGCGCGGCTCTCCGCGCATCCATCGACGGGAAAGCCGGACGCATCACGTGCGGCGACCTTGCGGCATGCATGTGCATCCTGCGCCGGGTTTTTGAGTCCCGGGAACGCATCCGCGCCATTTGCGAAGCCCGCGA
>JAFXSG010000038.1 GCA_017525875.1 Clostridia bacterium
CCACCTGTTCTCATTCCGAACACAGAAGTTAAGCCCACATACACCGAAAGTACTGTGCTGGAGACGGCATGGGAGGATAGGCAGCCGCCGGGATCCCAAAAGACAAAGAGGACGACTCAGGTCGTCCTCTTTGCTTTATGACGAAAGCTCCTCCGCGGAGCTTTCGTCTGTACTTATTAACAGCGAGTTTGATCCTTGATCGTCCTCTTTGCTTTAGAAGAACGACCCTCAAAGGGCCGTTCTTCTGTTATATGATACATTGCGTCTTCGTAACTGAGCATAGCACCTCACAGGCGGGTTCATTCCCTGTCAAGAAAATCCTCTAAGTTCTCACTGTAATGGAAAAACCGTCTGAAATCGTCGACTATCTCTTTCTCACGGCTGAACAGAAGGGTCAAGGAGCTGTCCCACGGAACGATCTCTATTGCAGCCAACGGATGCTGAATGGAAAGCGGCTTTTGCCAGAATCCCTTATAGCCGTCTGCATAGGGAAGATCGTATTTCAACACTTCCGAAAGCTCGATCGACTTATCAAATCCGGATAATACCGCCCATATCCATTGAAAATCCTCTCGTGCGACAAGTTCCGTCAGATCGTCTCCGCTTATCCAGCAATAATCCTTAGATAGCATTTCGTCGGTTTCCGGGTCACGAGGATAACAAACAGCATATGATATCAGCCAGTTGTATTCGCGCTGCCTGTTTTTTATTGCCTCGAACACCCTGCTGAGATGAGTATAAAACCTTTCGCCCTTATTATTGATTGCTGCATATATCACATTATCACCCCTGGGAGTATTGTTTCTTTGATATCACGGGCATTATACCACTCAAAACCGTCACAGGCAACCCGAACATGGTATAACGTTTTACACCGGGAACCAATCCGCACTTCGCGGCGGCGGTTGCGATCTTCTTCTTTTCACTCTCCGTCAGCCTCACGGCCACCCGGGGAGGTTCCTTTTTTCTGCCCATGGCATCACATCCTTTCTATTATTTGGGGCAACAAAAAAGCGCCCGAGGTCGGACGCTGTACTGATATTGATTTCGCTTTTTACTATTTGGAGCGGTCAGTAATAGTGATCTTATCGGGAAGCTCTCTGTCTTGCTTTTGCATACCGCCGCCATGTTCTCCGACAAAGCATGCATAATAACGAACGGTCTCGTGTCCGTTAATACTAATATGCTCTGCGGGCTCAAGCAACTGCTCTATGTTTTCCTCATTTACTTCTACGGTTGCGCTGAAAATATAAAGCTTCAGCGAGCTGTCCTTAAGAAGTCCGTTTTTCACGTCCTCCATCGACTCGGCAGTAACATCGATTATTTGTTCATCGTCGCTTTTATTCACAAATTCCAAAGAGCAGAGCATATAGACCTTTCCGTCATGTATGATCATACGGTCAAAGAAGCTGTTTTGCGACAAAATAACGGCATTCTTAGAAACGCACCCACTTATTGCAATAAAGCAAAACGCAGTTATCAAGATTATGCAGCATACTCTTTTCATATTGCCTCCATTGCTTTTATTATGATTCATATAGAGCATCTTCTTTAGAGTCACTATGATTATACCACTCAAAACCGTCACGGGCAACCCGAACATGGTATAACGTTTTACACCGGGAACCAATCCGCACTTCGCGGCGGCGGCTTCGATCTTTTTCTTTTCACTCTCCGTCAGCCTCACGGCCACCCGGGGAGGTTCCTTTTTCTGCCCATGGCATCACTTCCTTTCTGTATTTTTGTGTATTGATTTAACTCGGAACGTCCTGTATAATACTGATTGATAAGGTACTCAAAGGGGAGGCGTTATTGTGGATATTCAGAATACGATTCGTGATTTCCTGACGGACAAAATGGATATAATCACATTTCGCGCTCTGTACGATTCCGATCCGTCCATAGAGCAGTTCCTGCAGGGGATAATCGACGATATCCGTGACGGCAAAAGGCCGCTTATGAAATACCATGTTGTAAACGGCGGCCGAGAATACGAAACCCCGGGCGAGATACCCTATCTGCTTTCGCCCGAAACCTCGCCCGGTCTTATTTACGGCAATCATCAATACGACTCCGTGCACAATTTTCTGACCTATGAATGGAGAATGTGCACGCATGACGTCGAGACCGCGCAGGGCGCTTTGAACTTTTACGACGGAGTCTATCAGATCTTCTATCAGATCGACCAAAGCATACCACGCTTGGAGCGTTACAGCGAAGCTTATGGATTTATGCTCGAAGTGATACCGGAATATCTAGCGGGCGGCGAAGCGGAGAAATACATTCAAAAGCATATAATCCCGCTTTTCCCCGATACGATGAAAACGGGCGAGCGCAAGAAAGCCATCAAAGCAAAGATACGCGAGGAGTTCAAACGCGAAAAGGGCTATCCCTGCTGGGCTCAAAGCTCGGATTGGCCGCTTGGCAAAGACGGACGCCCCGCAACCTATCTAGGCAAGGGCAAAAGCGAGGGCGATCTGAGACGTTGGCGGTTCAGAGACGAATCCACGGGCGAGATAATCGTGGTGGAACAATACCTGTAAATACATAGGTGGTGTCAAATGGCATCACTTTTTTTGTATAAATCACCGGGGGTATTAGGGGGCGTCCCCCTAAAGAAGTGCCCATTGGGCTCCCCACGACATTTGCGGCACACAAACGTCCTGCCGGTTACGAAGTTGATCCGGGCCCGGACCTTGTGCATGGGGTGTATCGTGATTCTCATTAGGCCGTTTATCGCCATGGCTCCCCTTTGCAGTGCAGAATCGAGAGATAATCAAAAAAAGGGTCCGAGGAAAGCATATTATTTGCCGATCTCGGATCCTGTTCGTATAGTCGTATTCGTTTTAACGATAAGCTTCCTTATCACCATTTGGCGATACAGGCAGTTCTCTTTTGATTCAGAGCACCAGCAGCACCTTCGAGCCCTCGCTGAACGGTCGATCGGGGTTCAGCTCCTTTACTCGGGCGGTGGGGAGGCGGAAGCGCTTGGCGATATCGAATGCGTCCTCATTGGGGCCGACGGTGTGGATGATCATGCCGGTGAATGCCTCCGGAACGAACGGATCTCCGCCCGTCTGCGCCTGACCGTTGCGCTCCGCAAGCCCTACGACGAGCTCCGCAGGCTCCGTGCTCCAGAACTCCGCCGCACAGCCAATGCTGTACGTGATCTGCGCCGCGCGCCCGCTGCCGCCCGTCACTGAACAGGAACAGCCCATTCGCAGCCTCGCAGTGTCAGCCCCGTTCGGCGCCGCCATGCGGATCGCAAACGGGACGTCCTCCGAAAACGCGCCGATCCTGCCGCCGTCCGAACGGTAGACGAGCCGCGTCGGGAGCAGGCCTTCGACCGTGAGCTCACCGCCCGCGATGCCGACGTTCGTTGCGATCGGCCGAGCTGAGACGGAGAGCGCGGCGAAGATATCCGCCATGCCGTCCGGCACGGAGACGTTCTCGCGCACGGTGTGCTGGCTGTCCGCGCCGCCGAGAGAGCTCAGAAGCAGCGTTTTTTTGCGCACACAGTCGAAATTGATCGTCGGCGAAAAAGCGTCGAGCGGGAGCTGCAAGGCCGTTTTGCGCAGGCCGAACACGCGTATCTCAGCGTCCGCCTCGAACGAGATCAGCGAAAACTCCGTGCCGAGCGCGCGCACGCTCGATTCGTTTAAGCGCACGAGAGCAAACACCTCGTCCGCGGCGCCGTCCGTCTGCACGCTCTCGCGGAACGGCAGGTTCCGGATGATCTGCAAAAGCTCCCCGTCCGCACTCTTTGCAAGCACCGTCACCGCCGCCATGCCGCTGACGGTCACGCCCCCGTTCTCAAACGCCGTATCGCGCACGCTGAGCTGCACGCCGCTCGACAGCACAGTGTCCGCGCCGCTCGACGCGATCTCGTCTGAAAGGCGAATGACGGCGCTTCCGAGCTCCGTGCGGGTCCTAATCGGGACCTCACGCGTTTTCAGCTCCATATCCGGCGCGCCGTTCACGCCGCCGATCGCGCGGATCGGCCGGGCGGAGGTGACCATGCAGTCAAGGTCGACCACGGCGGAAAGCAGCAGCCTCCCGTCCGGCGCGCGGCGGATGCTCAGGGCGGTGAGCGTCGGGATCACGTCCGCGAGCATCCCGGGCTCAAGCGCCTCGTTTGAGAGGGTGTGGGTGAACGCGGATTCGGAGATGAAGGAATAGAGCTCGCCCGAGTCGTCCGCGGCAACGAGCTCCGCGGTGATCCTTCCCTCGATATCCAGTCTGCCGGCGTCCGTGCGGCAGGAGCTCACGAAGACCTCGGCCGTGTAGTCCGGCAGCTCGCGCACGGTCCGCCCGTCCGGCGGGGGAACGGCGCCTTCAAGCTGCGTCTGTGCCGTCTCGCGGAGGATCAGCTCGACCGCGTTTATTTCGTTCCAAATCAGTTCCATTACTGCTTCTCCTTGCTTTGCCCGCCCCGCGGGGCGGTGGATCGTTGCTAAAGTTTATGCAGGGAGAGCGTAAAAATGCCTCCGGGAGAGGACGGCGCGGGGAGCCTTCCACCAAATAGGTGCAATGGGGCTTGAGCCGCGCCAAAGAAAGTTATCCACAATTTTTGAGGGGTTATCCACAGCATGCGGACAAAGTTATCCACATTATCCATAGGGTTATCCACTTTTTGCAGGGATAAAAGAGTTTTTGGTGTTGATAAAATTTCGTGTGAAAAAGTGCCGAAAAGATAATATATTTGTCGCCGGATCGCTTAAAAGCTTGACAAAAGGATGCCCGGAACGGTAAAACGACGCCTCGAAAAAGACGGTCCCCCTCCCTCGGCGGCCGGGCCGCCCGCACGGCAGCGGCGGACGCCGAAACCGCTGTTCCGGGGAGGGGGACTGCGCCGGGAGCGGCCGGCGCAAACAAAGCGGGCGGGGGGACCCGATTGTTTTCAATGCCAAAAAGAAATCACGTTTTGCGTTACTGCGGATCTCACTTCGCGCCTGCGCTGCGGGCCGTGCCGGAGCCGCGGCCGTCCTCGATGATGAGCTTATCCGCGACCAGCGCGATGAACTCGCCGTTCGTGGGCTTGTCGTTTTTGCCGTACACGTTGAAGCCGAAGAGCTTGTTCACGTTTTCGATCTTGCCGCGCATCCAGCTGACCTCGATCGCGTGGCGGATCGCGCGCTCCACCTTGCTGGGCGTGGTGTTGAAGCGCTTGGCGATGCCGGGATAGAGCTCCTTGGTGATGCGGCTGATGAGCTCGGGCCGGTAATAGACCATGCGGATCGCCTCGCGCAGGAAGTGGTAGCCCTTGATATGCGCCGGGATGCCGACCGAGAGGAAGATCGAAGTGATCTTTTCATCGAGCGACCTTTCCTGTGGCTGCGGGGAGAAGGTGACCTCCTTTTCGGCGGAGCCGGCTGTAAGCAGATCCTTCATCCTGCGGTGCAGGAATTCGGGCTCCACGGGCTTGAGCATGACGTAGCTTGCGCCCTTTTGAAACGAGCGTTCGAGAAGGCTGTCGCTGCGCATATATGAGACCATGATTATGATGTTCGGGCGGTTGACGGCTTCAAGACGGAGCTGTTCAAGCAGGTCCAGCCCGTCCAGCTTGGGCATCACAAGCTCCGTCACGAGCACGTCGAAGCGCTCCTCGCGCAGCTTGTCCAGCGCGGCCTGCCCGTCCGCCGCCTCTTCAACGCGGATGAGCTCCTTGTCCGTGCGGAAGTACTCTGCCGCGGCGTGCCTGAACTGCGCGTTGCCGTCCGCTATCAAAACACGGTATTCTGCCATAAAAACTTATCCTCCTTTGTGTTTCACCGTTTTCGGATGAAATAATTGTAACAGCGCAAAATCCGCATTTCCACGGTAAAGATGGTCTGCTTTTGTTGCTTTTTGTTGTTCCGCCGGTCTTTCTTTGGCCCTTTTTGTCCTACAGCACTGATAATTGCGTTTTCCTGCGCCGGGCGCAAAAAAAGGACCGTCATGAGACGGTCCCGTGGGAAACAGGCGTTAATCCATGATCTTGTCCGGCGGGGGAAGCTCGGGCCCGTCGACCGTGATCGTGCGGATCACAACGGGGGTGAGCGGCTTGTTGCCTTCGCCGGTCGGGGTGTTGGCGATGCGGTCGACGACGTCCATACCGGAGGTCACGCGGCCGAACGCGGCGTACTGCCCGTCGAGAGAGGGATAGTCGACGTGCATGATGAAGAACTGGCTGCCGGCGCTGTCGAGGGGCCTTGAGCGCCTTGCCCAGGAGATGACGCCGCGGGTGTGCTTGAGGTCGTTCGGGAAGCCGTTCGCCTCGAACTCGCCCTTGATGCAGTAGCCAGGTCCGCCGGTGCCGTTGCCCAGCGGGTCGCCGCCCTGGATCATGAAGCCGGGGATGATGCGATGAAAGGTCAGGCCGTCATAGAAGCCCTGACGCGCCAGGTAGCAGAAGTTGCGGACGGATTGGGGAGCGAGGTCGGGATAGAGCTCCAGCTCGATGACGCCGTCGTCCTCCATGGTGATCGTTGCGTGGATCTTGTTCATGTATTTTTCTCCTTGTGGTTCTGTGGTGTTTTCTTCGGGAGCATCCGTGGCGGGAGCCCTCGTTATCGGGACGGAAGTCTCCCCTGCGTGACTGTTCGCGTCCTCCGACGGCGCTGCGGGCTTATTCGCGCCGCTGCAGGCCGCAAACGCCAGGAAGACCGTGCATAAAAGGATCGCAAGAATTCGTTTCATAATGCCTCCTTGAGTGAGATCGGATAGAGTTTATCACATAACGGGCAGAAAATCAATCGCGGGAAGAAGCTTCAGGCATCACGAGCCCGCTGCAGCCGTTGAAGCGTGCGAAGCGCTCCGCGGCGGAGCGAACGGCGGCGGAAAGCCGCTTCCCTTTCCTGACGCCGGCCTCGAGCCAAACGTTTTTGACGGTGGGGACACCTGCCTCGCGATCCGGGATCGCTTCGATCCTGCCGATGAAGCGTTCGCCGTAAACGACGGGCAGCACATAGCAGCCGAATTCCCGTTTTTCCGCCGGAACGTAGATCTCCCATGAATATGAAAACCCGAAGATACTTTCGATGAGCTTTCTGTCCCAGAGGAAGGGATCGAGCGGCGCGATGAATTCACAGCGCGGCTTGAACTCTGCGGGCGACGCGGCAAGCTCCGCAAGCGGAAGATCCTCCGTCCGCAGATAGAACGGACCGGAGATCCCTTCAACGCGCGCTTCGGTGAGCAGCTCTTTCGACAAAAGAGCGGAAACCGCCCGCTTACGCTCCTCCGCGCCAAAGCGCGCAAAGCCGGAGATCCCGAGAAACGCCGGAGAATTGCGGTCCCAAAGCAGGCCGACCGCTCCGATGCGCTTCATGACGCGCCATTCAAGGTGCTCCTCCGCGCCGGGCAGGGGGTCGGGCGCGTTCAGGTATTCGGAGGGGATGCAGCGCTCCGCAAGATCATAGCTCTTGCGCGTGCCGCTTTTGTGATGGATCGCGAGCTCCCCGGCGGTATAGAGCTGCTCGAGGACGGCGCGCGCCGCGTTCGTTTCGCCGTGCCAATTCCCGCTCCAATGGATCGCGGAAAACCACCGTGTTTTGCCCTCTATGGGCAGCGACGAGGACTCGACGGGGCCGTGCGCTTTGATATAGTCGAGCGCGGTTTTCCTAAGGCCGGCCATATCGGGGAACTGCGCCGCGTGAGCCTTGCAGTGTTCGCGGTAACGAAGGAAATACGGCCAGCTTTCGACGGGAAGGATCGCAAGCTCCTTATCGAGATAGTCGAAGAGCAGGCGGTCCTTATACAGCAGGTCGTAAAGCATTTTCTTCGTGAACCTGCCGACGCGGGACTGCAGCGTCAGCTCCGCGTTCCGCCCGCATACGTCCACGGGGTCGAACTGGATGCAGCCGCATTGGCGGACGTAGTCCAGCACGCCCTCTTTCCCGACAAAACGCCGCTCGCCGAGAAGCCCCTGACAGAGGAGCATGAAACGGCGCGCGGCGGTTTTTGAAAGAGTGATCATCATGAGGTTCAGAGCGTGTTAAAGGAGTTCTGCGAGAGGATATCCTCCGTGTCGAACGCGTCGTACTCCACGCGCCAGAGCGTCAGCCCGTGCGCGGGTGCGGTGTCGCCCGCGTTTTCGCGTGTGGGCTTGGCGAGCGCGTTTTCTATAACGGAGAGATCATCATAGCCCATGCCGATGCGCAGCATGGTGCCGACCATGATCCGGACCATGTTGTAGAGGAAGCCGCTGCCCGCCACGTCGTAGACGAGCATATCGCCCTCGCGGCGCCATTCGGATCTATAGATAGTGCGGACGGTCGTCGCCGCCGTGCTGTTGACGGCCTTGAACGCCGCGAAATCATGCGTGCCGAGGAAGAGCGCCGCGGCCGCGTTGAGCCTTTCAAGGTCGAGCGGATAGTGGACGTGAAGCGCGGTGTCCGCGGTGAACGCGCTGTCGTGGAGCGTGTTGAGCACGCGGTAGCGGTAATGCTTTTTCCTGACGGAGAAGCGCGAATGGAAGCCGCCCTCGGCCTCGGGAGCAATAAAGCTCGCCTTGACGCGGATATCCTTCGGCAGGCGCGTATTGACCGCGAACGCGATCTTATCCGCCGGGATGCGGCTTTCGGTGTCGAAATGCGCCACCTGCGCGCGGGCGTGAACGCCGCTGTCGGTCCTGCCGGAGGCGTGGAGCTTTATCTCCTCGCCCGTCACTTCGCCGAGCGCTTTTGCGAGGACCTCCTGCACGGAAACGCCGTTCGGCTGCACCTGCCAGCCGACGTAGTTCGTTCCCCAGTATTCGATTATCAGAACGATGCGCTTCAACAGCTTATCCCTCTATTGCCTTTATCATATAGCTTTTCAGCATATCCACGGTCTGCGCGTCCACCCCGCGGGAGGTCTTGCCCTGCGCGAAGAGAGGACTGCCGCCGCCCTTGCCGTTCACTGCCGCGTTCACGGCGGCGCAGAGCTCCTTCATCGAGAGCTTCACTCCCTGTGAACAGGCCATGCGGTAGTCCGTCCCGCCCTCGCGGTTTTCCGCGAAAACGAGCGCGGCAAAGGGCTCTTTCGCGCTTTCGGCAAGCCGGTCGCAGACGAGCTTGAGGTCGTTCGCGTTCATTCCGGCGAGCTTTTCGCACGTTATGAGCACGCTGCCGGCCTTAACTGCGTTTTCAACGAGAGCCGCCGCCGTGCCCGCCGCCAGGAGCGCGGACTTTGCCTTGAGCTCCGCTTTGGCGGCCGTAAGCTCGTCCATCTGCTTGCGGATGGCGTTCGGCAGCTCCTCGCGGGAGGTGGAATACTGCCTTGCGAGCGCGGTGAGCGCGGCGTGCTCGCGTACAGAGGCGCTGCTTGCGCGGCCGCCGCAGGCGAACCACAGCCTCGTGCCGCCCTTGTAGTGCTGGCTGTCCGTGATGCGGATCGCGCCGACCATGCCCGTATGGGGCAGGTGGGTGCCGCAGCAGGTGCAGCTGTCCACCTTGCCGTTGTCGATATAGACGATGCGCACCTCGCCCTGCGCCTTTTCCGCGCGTTTCCTGAGGCGCCGGCTGCTCGCGTCGTCCCCGTCCGTGACTTCGGTATGCACGGGCAGATCAGCCCGCACGGCGCGGTTCGCCGCAAGCTCCAGCTCCACGAGCTGCTCGGGCGCGAGCTCGATATCCAGATCGATCGTGCAGTAATCCTCCGCCATGTGAAAGCCCACGTTGACCGCGCCGAAGAGCTTGCTCGCAAGGCCGGAGAGGACGTGCTCGCCGGTGTGCTGCTCGGCGTGATCGAGCCGGCGCGGCACGTCGAGATTGACCGTGACGGCTTCGCCCGGCGTGAAAGGCGCGGAGCAGGTGTGGAGGATCTCGCCGCCGACGGTATGGCAGTCGGTTATCTCGGCGGTCCCTGCGCCGGAAACGATGCTCCCCCGGTCCGGGAGCTGGCCGCCGCCCTCGGGGAAGATCGGCGTGCGGTCGAGCGCAACGAGGTACGCCCCGTCCTTTGCGGTGCAGGAAACGACCTTTGCGGTGCAGGAAACGACCATAGGATATTCATAGTAAAGTATTTCAGTCATCGGTTTCGCTCCTTTCGGGCGGAGTATCGGTTTCGTACAGCTTCGGATAGACTTTTTTATCGAGGATGAGCAGTATAACGGTCAGCAGGGCGGAGACCGCGAGCAGTGAGATTATGAGGATCCACGCCGCGGAGGAGCCGGCCTTGTCGTACAGCCTGCCGACGGAGATCTCGATCGCGCCCATGAAGACCGCGCTGACGACGGATATGACGCCGGTCACGCGGCCCCTGTGGCTCGCCGGGATGCGCTTGGTCAGGTACGGCCCGTCGGCGAGCGTCGCGAAGATCTCGCCCCAGGTGAAGAGCAGCATAGCGCAATAGTACGCGGGGATATGGCCGAGCAGCAGCAGGAACAGCAGATAGCCCGTCCCGACGAGCGCCTGCCCCGCGAGCAGCTTTTTGATCTCCGAAACCCGGCGCAGCAGCTTTGTGAAAAGCGGGGTGAACAGCACCACGACGATGCAGTTGAGGCTGGATATCGTGCCGAAGATCAGCGCGCCGTCTTCGCCGTGCACGCGGCCCATATCGAGGGGCATGATGTAGCTGTACTGGCTGTAGACCGCGCCGTAAACGGCGGCGATGACCACGTAGAGCAGCAGGATGCGGTTCTCCCTGAGAACTGCGAAAACGCCCGCCTTCCGCTCCTGCTGATAGACGGCTTCCCCGCCGTCGTCCGGTTCCTTGGAGATATCGCGCACGAAGAACAGGATGAGCAGCGTCGAAAGAGCGATCGCCGCGCCGCTGATGATGAATATGAGATCGAGATGATCCTTGAAGAGAAGTCCTGCGATGGTGGGAGAGAGCACGAGGCCGAGATTCATGCCGAGGTAGGAGAGCGAGAACGCCTTCTGCCGGTCGCGCGTGGCGCTCATGTCCGCAAAGAGCGCGGAATAGGAGGGGTGCTCCATGCTCTGCAAAATGGCCGCGATGAGGATCAGCACGATAGTGGCCGGGCCGAGCGGCACGAAGCCCGCGGCGATATAGCAGCTGACCGAGATGAAATCGCAGATCACGATCACGTTCTTTTTATTGTATCGGTCGGCAAGCTTACCGCCCACGAGGTTTGCGGGCAGCAGAACGAGGCCCGCCGCGATCATGAGCTCCGCGATATCCTGCGCGCTCATGCCGAGCTTGCCGCTCAGTATCATGGTCAGCATCGGCCAGACCATGGAGCCCATGCCCGTCACGATCCTGCCGATGAACAGCACGTATATTTCCCTGCGAAGGCCCCTGTACTGCGAAAAGAGGCCGGCGAGCTTTCTGAACATTTTCACCTTCTGCCGGACAGCGTCTTTTTATCCGGCGCCATCCTTTATTTTATCAAGCCCGGAGCAGAAAAGCAAGCGCGGAAAAAGCAAACGCCCGCAGGTGTTGACGGAAGCGGGCGGCGCGGGTTATAATCTGGTCTGTAATGACGGGAGAGGACCACGAAAGGGCGAACGGAAATGGGAAGCCGTGATAAAACCGAAAAGAAAAGCCTTATAAAGACGCTGGCGGAGCTCGCACTGACCTTCTTCAGGATAGGTCTGTTCACGTTCGGCGGGGGCTATGCCATGATCTCGATAATCGAGCACGACTGCGTTGAAAAACGGGCATGGATAACGCACGACGACATGATGAACATCACCGTTATCGCGGAGAGCACGCCCGGGCCGGTCGCGATCAACTGCGCCACGTTCGTGGGCTACAAGCGGGCGGGGCTCCCCGGCGCCGCCTGCGCGACGCTCGGCGTGGTGCTGCCCTCGTTCATAATCATCTATCTGATATCGCTTTTTTTGAACGGACTGCTCGAGATAAAAGCGGTCGCAAGCGCGTTCCGCGGGATCAAGCTCGCGGTCGGCGTGCTGATCGTTCAGGCGGCGGTGAACATGATCCGCAAGATGAAAAAGGACACACTTGCCGTCACGATCCTCAGCCTGTCCTTTGCGGCGATGCTGCTTATCAATATCTTCGCGCTTGATTTCTCGAGCATCAGCCTGATGCTGATCGCCGCGGCGGTGAGCCTTGCGGCGTACTGCGTGAGCCTGCTCAAAAACAGGAAGGAGGGCGAAAAATGAGCCTTCTCGAACTGTTCTGGGGCTTCCTCAAGGTCGGCTGCTTCTCGTTCGGCGGGGCGTACGCCGCTATACCGATCATCCGCGATATCGTCCGCAGCTACGGCTGGCTCACGGACGAGGCGCTCGAACACATGATCGCCGTCAGCGAAAGCACGCCCGGCCCGATCATGGTCAACCTCGCGACCTACGTCGGCGCGGATCGGGGAGGCTTCCCCGGCGCGGCGCTGGCGACCTTCGCCGTGGTGCTGCCCGCGTTCCTGATAATCGTCTTACTGCTCGCCGTGTTCAAGAACGCGGAGAAGAACCGCTTCGTGCAGGCGCTGCTCGCGGGGCTCAAGCCCTGCGTGACCGGCGTCATCCTCGCGGTCGGCGCGTACATGATCCTCTGCAATATCATGCCCGGGGAGAACGGAGGCTTCGCGGCTGCCGGCTTCGACCTCAAAGCGCTCGTCATCACGCTGATCCTCGGCGCGGCGGCGATCCTCTGGCGAAAACTCAAAAAGAAACGGCTCTCACCGATCCTGCTGATCGTCATCGCGGCTGGGCTCGGGATGATCGCCTACGGGGTGTGAAAAGAGAAGCTAAATTCGCTGCGCGAGCTAAATTATGCTTTGCATAGCTAAATTTGCTCCGCAAGCTAAATTCGGCTCCGCCGAGCCAAAGGCAGCGAATTTAATCTAGCTGAAAACCGCAGGTTTTCAATTTAGCTGTTTGCCGCCGGGCAAACAATTTAGCTGTCGCGCAATGCGCGGCAATTTAGCCAAAATGAAGCACAAGAATAAAGAACAGATCGATCACTTCGGTCTGTTCTTTCATTTTATCAGTTCCCCGAGCTTCGCCCGCGTTTCCCCGCGAAGCACGGCCTCGGTGAGGCGGCCCTCGTCCACGGCGCCGACGGTGCGCAGCGCGTCGTCCACAACGAGGATCAGCCCGTAGCCGCCGCCCTCCACGGCGCGCAGCGCGTCCGAAACGGTGCAGGAAAGGTGCATCGCGGCGGGCGTGACGCGAAGCGGCCTGCCTCCGGCCAGCCTGACCGCCGCGGCGAGCCTGCGCCGCGCGCTGAGCCCGGCGGAGCGGCGGCGTTCCCGAAAAGCGGCGAAAACGAGGAAAATGCCGGTCAGCACAAGCGAGCAGTTCGCGGCGGCGCTCCCGCGGGCAGAAATCAAAAGAAGCGAACCGCCGAGCGCCAAGAGAACGCCTGCGGCGGCGCCCAAAAAGGCAAGGACAGCCACCGCCCGGCCTCCGCCCCGCCCGCGTTCAATAAAAGCGAGCGCGAGCCGCCCGCCGTCGAGCGGCAGAACGGGCAGAAGGTTGACCGCTCCGAGCGTCAGATTGAATGAAGCAAGCAGCCTGAGCGCCTCCCGGGGAGCGGCGCCGGCCGCCTCCGCAAAGCCGGCGGCACAGACGGCGATGAGCAGGCTCGTCACCGGCCCGGCGGCAGCGATCGCCAGGTCCTCATTCGGCGTTTCGCCGCCGCGGTCGAGCCTTGCGATGAAGCCGAAGGGCCATACCTCGAGCGCGAGCACGCGGCAGCCGAGGCGGCGCGCCGTGAACGCGTGCGCCAGCTCGTGCGCGGCGAGCGAGGAGAGCATGACGAGCGCTTCATCCGTCCTGCCGGCGATCACCGCAGCGGGCAGCAGGAGCAGCACGGGCACGGAGCAGTTGAGCTCCGTTCTGCCGAAATACGCGACGCGCATCAGCCGAGCCTTGCGCGGACGCCGAGGAACTCGAGCGGGTCGACGGGCCGCCCTGCCTTCGTGACGCGGATATAGAGCACGTCGCCGCGGAGCGTTCCGAGCACGGTGCGCTGCAGCAGGGGCTGACCGCGCTCAACGAGCACCGTGTCAAGCCCGTAATAGGTCACCTCGATATCCCCGCTGTGGGCGACCGTCACGACGCCGCCGGCGCCGTCCGTTCCCGCCTGAACGGATCTCACCGTCCCCGCAAGGACGGAGAACACCTCGCTCCCCGCGGCGGCGTAGATCTTTGCGGTCAGATCGTCGTTCACAAAGCCGCTGTCCATGGCGAGCGGCAGGATCGGGCTGTCCGTCGGGGCGAAGACCTCGATGAAATTGCTCATCTCGATCAGCTTCAGCCTGCCGAGCCGCTCTTCGCCGCTCTCCTCGCCGGGATCCGACTGCGCCGCGGAAGCGAGGACCGCGAGCGTTTCGCCGGAAAGATCGCTCCTTGAAAGCTCCAGGG
Source organism: Clostridia bacterium (assembly GCA_017525875.1). Lineage (GTDB taxonomy): Bacteria > Bacillota > Clostridia > Christensenellales > CAG-138 > PeH17. Next base: position 14,250 of record JAFXSG010000038.1, read on the forward strand.
CGAAAAACAGCGAGAACGCGCATACCGCCGCGAGAAAGACGGCGAACAGCGCCGAGGGCGACGGACCTAAGCGCCGCCGCACCCGCATTACGGGCGGAGCAAAGCTCCTTGCGGCGCGGTCAGTCGGGAGCGGCGCCGGGGTGCGGACGTATGAATGGAAGTTCATGCCGTTATCGTTGCTGTTCATAAGGATCCCTGCCTCTGCTTTTTTTACAGCTTATTCGGCAGGGAGGGCAAAAATGCGAAAAACAGCACGGCCGGAGCCGTGCTGTTTTGCTGCCTGACGGATAAAAACCGATTACTTGATGATCTTGACGCCGCCGACGATGGGGAGATCCTTCTTGTTGCCCTTTGCCGCGTGGACGATGCCGAAGATCGCAAGCACGACGATGGCGATAGCCGCAATGATGAAGAGCACGTTGAAGATGTAGAACGGGAAGTGCCTCTTGATGACGTAGGTAACGCCGTAGAAGCTGTCCTTCTTGACAAAGATCAGCCAGTTGAGCCAGCGGAGGATCAGAAGACCGATGGCACAGATGCTGAGGATGAGGCCGTTATTGGTGTGGAAACGGGCGAACGGAGAGTTCTTGCCGACGAAGAACGGAACGAGCAGGATGCCGCCGACGAAGATGATCTCAATGAGGATGCCGCCCAAACGGTTGGTGGTCATAGCGGAGAAAGCAAGCGAGATCGCCACAGCGTAGGCAAGGATCGCCATGATCTTGTTCTTCACGTTGTTTGCGTCCGCGCGCTCCTCTTCGGTCTTCTCGACGGTCTTGGTGTTGAAATAGCCGGCGAGCTGGCCCTTTGCGTCATTGGTGTTCAGCTTGATGTCGGGCGCGGTACGCTCGCTCTTTTCGGGCTCGGCGACGGCCGCACCGCAGTACGGGCAGAATTTGGTTTCCGCGGGAACTTCTTTTCCGCATTTGCTGCAAAATGCCATAATGAATGCCTCCTGATAATGATTATATGTTAAGCTGCGAGCTTAATCATCGCTTCCGTACCCGGCGGGGATGAACGAGCGGACGAGCTCATAGATCCTGTCGGGCTTTTCTTCGTGGACGAGGTGACCCGCGTTGCGGACGATCGTCAGCGCCGCGTTCGGGATGGAGGAGCGGTACAGGCCGCTGCCGTCCACGGGGTGCCATTTGTCGTCGTCGCCCCAGATGATGAGCACGGGCGCCTCGATCTCTCTCAAAGAGGCGGCGAGCTCGTCTTCATCGAAGCCGGAGACCGTGCGGCGGATCGCGTAGCGTCCGTCCGAGGTGCTGGCGGGGCGGAAATATTCCTTCACGTCGTGCGGGCCGATAACGGTGTGGTCGAACACGCACTCGTTGAGCATCTTTTCAACGCTGCGGACGCGGTACAGGCGGCTTGCGAGCGGCCCGAACAGCCCGCTTTCGATCATGCGGACGGAGAGGGGCATGGAGCCCGTGATGCCGCCGGGGGAGATCGCAACCACGCGGCCGACGCGGTCCGGATGGAGCTTAGCAAGCTCCAGCGCAAAGCCGGCGCCCATCGAGAAACCGAGCAGATGCGCATACTCTATGTCCATCGCGTCCATAAAGCGGACGATGCTCTCGGCGTGCTCGCGCAGCTCGTAATCGAAGAAATCCGGATGATCGGAATAGCCGTGGCCCATGAGGTCGATCGCGATAACGCGATAGCTCATCGCAAGCTTGTAGAACAGGCTGCGGAAGGTGTACAGCGACTGGCCGGCGGTATGGATCAGGATGATCGGCTCGCCCTTGCCGCTCTCGAGATAGTGCATCCGGGCGGTCTCGTACTTGGTCTCGATAACGTGGATGTTCGCGTTGAGACGCTGCGCCTCGCTCATTGCGCTGCGGCTGTTCTCCTGCGCGTCCTCAAGCTTGTTGCGGGCTTCCACAAGGTGCAGCTCGATCGCGGTGATGCGGTCCTTGAGCTCGCCCCTGCGCGTCGCCGCCGCGTCGAGCGCGCGCTTTTCCTCGTCGGTCCTGGTGCTGATCTTATCGAACTCGGAGCGCTTCTCCGAGAAGATCTTTTCGTGGTTGTCGGTCACGGCCTTGGCGGCGTCGTAGACCTGCTTTTTCTCCTTATATTCGGCTTCCGCGCTCTCGATGAGCGGCTTTGCGCTCTCGATCTCCGCCTCCGCGGAGGTGATGGCGGCGGAGGCCTCCTCCTGCGCCTTTTTGAGGGCGGCGATGCGGCCGCGTGCGGTCTCGAGCTTTGAGGAGACGGTCTCTACCTTGGACCTCTGCTCCGAAAGCCTGAGCCCTTCGGCCGTCATGGTCTCGTTCGCCTTGCGGGAATTCTTTTTGGATTCGTCAAGGCGCTTTGTCGCTTCGGCAAGCTTCCCGGTGTTTTCGGTGATGTTCTGCTCGCAGGCGGCCAGCTTATCCTGGGTCGCCTTTAAGAAATCCTGCTCCTTTTCATAGTTCGCAAAACGGACGCGCTCCTCGGCCTCGGCCGTGTCGAAACGGGACTTGGCCTGCGCAAGACGCATGGCGTCCTTTTCGGAATCGCGCTTCTTGTCCGCGGAGCGGAGCGCCTCGTACTGCTTTTCGGCAAGCTCGCGGTCGGCCTGGGCCTTCTGGTGATCCTTGCCGGCGCGGGTCTCGCTGATCTGCGCCTCCGCAAGCTGCTTTTCGAGCACGCGCTTTTCAACGCTCAGTGAGACGGATTCGTCCTTGAGGGAATTGAACTCCGCCAAACTGGCGGTTTCGAGCCGGACCATGGCCTCCGCGGCGTCGATCGAGTTCTTCGAACGGCCCTCGGCCTCGGCAAGCTCCGATTTTTCCTTGTCGAGCTGAGCGGAAAGCTCGCCCTCCTCGGCGGTGGCGGCGGTGCAGTCGCCCCTCGCCTTTTCAAGCGCGGCACGGTTGTCCTCGGCGCGCTTCTCGGCGTCCTGACGGTTCTTTTTGATGGAGTTCAGCTTCGCCTCCGCGGAGGACTGCTCGGCCTCGAGCTTGTCGCTTTCGGCCTTCTTCGCGCTGAATTCCTTCTTTGCGGCGTCCATCGCCGCCTTTTTGTCGTTGAAATCGGGCAGCAGCGCCTCGTGGTTCTTCGTGCATTCCGCGAGCTTGGCTTCTGCCTGCGCGAGCTCCTCCTTGGTGCGCTTGAGGTCCGCCTCGGCCTCGGTAACGCTCGAGAGGGCCAGACGCTCCGCGTCCTCCCTCGCCCTCGCCTCGCGGGACGCGCGCTCCGCAGCCGCCTTGTCGCGGCGCACGGTGCGGATCTCGTCCTGGCCGACGGGCAGCTCACCGGGCAAAGTGACCGTGATAAAATCGCCGATATGCTCGGAATTCGTGAACTTTCTGACTTCGAGTGAAAGACTCATGTTCGCTCCTTATTCAATGCCGCGGGGATCGCGCGGCCGGAATATTTCTTGTTTATGGGCACAGCGCGCGGGGCGCTTGAGCCCCGAACGCGGACAGATACCCATTCAACATATTATTTTACACGAAAAATATGCCGGATGCAAGCAATAACCGGCAGTTTGTGTAAATATTGATAAAAATTTTTGCGCGGCCTCGACGCCCGCCGACAAAAGCGGAGCCCCTTTCGGAAAACAAAAGAGCTCCGCGGCTTGCGGAGCCCTTTCTCGGGTCGGTCATTTGATTATGATATAGCACTCGCCCGTCCGCGCATCGGTCTCCCCGGGCAGAGAGGCTATAACGAGCATCACGGTGCTCCCGTCGACGGGCGAAACGCAGAAGCTGCGCTCGCGGACGGCAAGGTCTTCATAGGCGAGACCGGACCGGTTGAAGCAGACGGCGGCCTCGCTTGCGATGAGCCCGTCGATATCCGCGCCTTCAAAACGGCCGATATCGTCGGGGAGCGGATCGAATGCGCCGTCCTCATAGATGCAGAAGCTTACAAAACTGCCCTTCGAGGTCAGCTTGACCGCGATCCTGTCCATCGTATCCTCGCCCAGCACCTTGCGGCAGAAAACGTAATCGTAATAGTCGAAATGCATGCTTTCGGGCTTGTTCCATTCCAGGACCCCGGCCTCTTTCAGCTCGTATTCCGTCAGATCCACGAGCTTCCCGGCATATTCGCGCGCGAGCGCCTCGGTCCCGGCTGCGGGATCGGCAAGCTCCGGCTTCGCGTTCTCCGCCTCTATCTCGTCGTCGAAAACGATCGAGCGCGTGAACCCCACCGTCGCGCCCGTGCGCGGATCGACCTCAAAACTGCAGCTGCCGTTTTTGTAATGGTCCCTGACGTACGACGTGCGATTGACGCATAAGGAATAGCCGTATTCGCCCGTTAGCTCAATCCCGTCAAAGCTTGCGGTCAGCTCCGCCGGCGCGCCGTCGCGCTGAGTCATCTGGGAGCTGAACTCCCAGATCACGAGCTCTTCTGCGGTTTCGCGTACCGTGCCGACGGTCCGCGGCTCGCCGTTCGCGTCGATAACGCAGGCGAAGCAGGTCAGCGCCTGCGCATCGTCCGTGCTTTCCGCGTCGGGCGCTTGAGAAGGCTCCGGCATCTCGTGCGGTTCCGCCGTCACGACGGGTGAAGAGGTCTCCGGCCCGACCGTCGGCGTGCACCCTGCAAAGACCAGGGCGGGGACGATCAGCGCGGCGCAGATAAGCTTTATAAACAGTGATCTTCTATTCATTTTGCGCTCCTTTCAATTACCATTAAAAGTAAATAAGTCAATGATTGAAATTAATGTTATTATATGGTTTTGAGAAAAATGGTGAAAAATAATGAGTACTGCTAATCAAGCCCTCAGCCGCCGCTTTTCGGGCAGATATCGAAGGCCAGCCTTTTAAGGCCCTCCTTCGTGTTGTCCCGCGGGTGCACTGCGCAGTGCGCGAGCATGCGGCGCTTGATATCCGCGACCGCGGGGCCGGGCGGTATGCCGAGCCATTCGATTATATCCGCGCCGGAGCAGTTGAGATCGTTCTCGGAGAACGGGGCGTTTTCACGCTTCATTTCGGCGAGGATGCGCTTCCAGCGCTCCGCCGTGGCGACCTTCCCGGTGATGACGCCGGAGCCGTGCACGTCCGCGATGCGGATCTCGGCGATATCGAGGCTGCGCTCATACCCCCAGCGGGCGAAGGTTCGGCGCAGCGTGCTGTCCTTCGCGGCGTTGTCAAGGTCGTACATGTGATGGTGGACGATAAAAACGACGCGATCGATCGTTTTGTTGTCGTATCTCAGGCGGCGGAGAATCTCGCGCGCGAGCTCCGCGCCGACGACGTCGTGCCCGTGCATTTTGCCGGTCTCGGCGAAGACCCGGGGTTTGGCGACGTCGTGAAGGAGCGCGGCAAGGCGCAGGGGCAGGGCGGGGACGGCCTCCGACGCAGCGTGCAGGGCATGACGGAGCACGTCGTAGCGGTGATATTCCTTTTTCTGTTCAAGGCCTTCGCCTTCGAGAAGCTCGGGCAGGATGACGCCGAGCGCGCCGACTTCTCTGAGCAGCGTGAGCCCGTGGAGCACGCGCTCCGCACTGCGTTCGCCGTACTTGACGTCCGCAAGCAGGATCTTATTGAGCTCGTCGCGGATGCGCTCTGCGGAGATGTCCGCAAGGTTGGAAACGAGCTCGCGCGCGGCGGCCATGGAAGCGGGCTCGATATCGAAGCCGAGCTCCGCGGCGAAGCGCACGAGGCGCATGATGCGCAGGCCGTCGTCCGCAAGCACGGTGCGGGGATCGGGCGACGTGGTGCGGATGAGCCCGGCCTCAAGGTCGGCAAGGCCGCCGGTCGGGTCGAGCACCTCGCCCGAAAGGATATCGAAGTACATGGCGTTGACCGAAAAATCCCGGCGGAACGCGTCCTCCTCCGCGGAGGAGGAGAAGCGGACCTCGCTCGGGCGGTGCGCGCCGCCTTCGGCGTAGCTGTCGCTGCGGAAGGTCGTGTGCTCAAAGCTCTCTCCGCCGATATGCACCTCGACCATGCCGAAATCGATGCCCTTGGGGACGACCGTGAAGCCCTTTTCGCGGCAGAGGGCGATCATGCGCTCCGGCAGGATCGCGGAGCAGATATCTATATCGGAGATCGGGAGCCCCAGCAGCGAACTGCGCACGAGCCCGCCCACGGCATAGAGCCGGGCGCCTTCGAGTGAAACAAGCTCCGCAAGGAGGTAAAGCTCCTGCGGGATGTGTGAACGGACGACTTCGAGCTTTTCTTTTCCGATGAGAACGGGCTGCATGATACTCCCCTGTATTCCTTCGTTTGCCGTATCCGCTTCGGGAACATACCGCGGCGGATCTTCAGGATGATAGTACCACCGCCTTGGCCCGCAGTCAAGGCTCGATATAACAAAAATCATGCTTGACATTCGCTGTTCGTTGTGCTAAACTCGCTTCCATACGGATCGGGCTTGTTGAGAAATGAGCTCCGAATGCTTCCCGAAAGAGAGGGCGGAACGGCGAAGGCCGGGCTGAAAGCCGCCCGAGAAGCGCGGAGGGAATACCGACTCAGCGGCGTTTGGCAAAAGCCCGGGCAGGAGTGCCATACAACTCGGACTAAGAGGCGATGCCCGATCCTTACGGATAGGTGCAGCGCAATCAAGGTGGAACCGCGGTCTATGCCGTCCTTGAAGCGATTCAAGGGCGGCTTTATTATTTGTCCGCGGATATTAATAAAGAACGATATTTCCAAAAGGAGTTACCATTATGATCAACATCACGTTCCCCGACGGCTCAGTCCGCCAGTACGACGACGGCGTGAACGCTTACGCCGTTGCGGAGAGCATCAGCCCCCGCCTGCGCAAAGCCACGCTTTCCGCGGAGCTGGACGGCAAGCTCTACGACGCCGCGCTGCCCATCCACGGCGACCATCAGCTCAAGCTGCTCACCTTTGCCGACGACGGCGGCCGCTGGACCTACCGCCACACCGGCTCCCATATCCTCGCCCAGGCCGTCAAGCGCCTCTGGCCCGAGGTGAAGCTCGCCATCGGTCCCGCGATCGACAACGGCTTCTACTACGATTTCGATACCGAGATCCCGTTCACGCCCGAGGACTTCCCGAAGATCGAGGCCGAGATGAATAAGATCGTCAAGGAGAACTTGCCCCTTGAAAGGTTCGAGCTGCCCCGCGAGGAGGCCATTAAGTTCATGGCCGAAAAAGCCGAGCCTTACAAGGTGGAGCTCATCGAGGACCTGCCCGAGGACGCCGTCATCAGCTTCTATAAGCAGGGCGAATTCGTCGACCTCTGCGCCGGCCCGCATCTTGAGAGCACCGGCAAGTGCAAGAACATAAAGCTCATGAGCGTTGCGGGCGCGTATTGGCGCGGCAGCGAGAAGAACAAGATGCTCAAGCGCATCTACGCCACCGCCTTTGAAAAGAAGCAGGATCTGGACGACTATATCCACATGCTCGAAGAGGCGAAGAAGCGCGACCACAGAAAGCTCGGCAAGGAGCTCGGCCTGTTCGCGCTGATGGACGAGGGCCCCGGCTTCCCGTTCTATCTTCCCAAGGGCATGGTGCTCAAGAATACGCTGATCGACTACTGGCGCAAGGTGCACAAGAAGTGGGAATACGTTGAGATCTCCACCCCGCAGATCCTCCGCCGTACGCTGTGGGAGACCTCCGGCCACTGGGCGCATTATAAGGACAATATGTATACCACCGTTATCGACGGTGAGGATTTCGCGATCAAGCCGATGAACTGCCCCGGCAGCATCCTCGTCTACCGCCTCGAGCCGCGCAGCTACCGCGACCTGCCCCTCCGCTACGGCGAGCTGGGCATCGTCCACCGCCACGAGCTCTCCGGTGCGCTGCACGGGATGTTCCGCGTCCGCTGCTTCACGCAGGACGACGCGCATATCCTGCTTGCAAAGGAACAGATCAAAAACGAGGTCATCCGCATCGCGAGCCTGTTCGACGAGGTCTATTCCACCTTCGGCCTTGAGTACACGATCGAGCTTTCCACCATGCCCGAGGACCACATCGGCTCCGTTGAGGATTGGGACGTCGCGACCGCCGCGCTTGCGGACGCGATCACCAGCATCGGCAAGGAATACGTCATCAACCCCGGCGACGGCGCGTTCTACGGCCCGAAGCTCGACTTCCACATCAAGGATTGCCTCGGCAGGACCTGGCAGTGCGGCACGATCCAGCTCGACTATCAGCTCCCCGGCCGCTTCGACCTTGAATACACCGGCGCGGACGGCGAAAAGCATTGCCCCGTCATGATCCACAGGGTCGTTTTCGGCTCCATCGAGCGCTTCATCGGCGTCATCACGGAGCATTTCGCCGGCGCGTTCCCGACCTGGCTCGCTCCCGTTCAGGTCAAGGTCCTCGCCATGACCGACCGCACGCATGAAGAGTGCGCAAAGATCGCGGCCGAGCTTGACCGCGCGGGCTTCCGCGTTGAGACCGACCTTCGCAACGAGAAGATCGGCTTCAAGATCCGCGAAGCGCAGATGCAGAAGATCCCCTACATGCTCATCATCGGCGACAAAGAGGTCGAAAACAACGTCGTTGCCGTCCGTTCGAGAAAGGGCGGCGACCTCGGCACGATGCCCCTTGCGGACTTCATCGCGAAGGTCGGCGAGGAGGTCGCCTCGAAGGCAAGGGACTGAGCGCAGGCCCACAGGCACATATAACGGAACAAACGGAGCTTCGCCGCGGCGGGGCTCCGTTTTTCGTTATACATAAGGTATTAAATATGGACAGAGCACGGAAATGCTGTTATAATACAGTTGGGGTCACGTGAGCGCAGGCACAGGGAAAGCCCGGCTCATGGTCCTAAAGCTGAAGGTCACGGCAAGGCCCGTGCCGGGAGTGGATATGAGCAGATCGAGACTGAGACTTTTGATGATATCATTGATAACGCTTGCGGCCTGCACCGTGGGCTTCCTGACATACCTCATCCTGCACCGCATCTCGATCCGGAACACGGAACCCGAGATCACCTGCGAGACGGACGTGATCCGCGTCAGCGTCAACGCCCCGCGCGAGGAGCTGCTTGCGGGCGTCACCGCCTTCGACGCCGAGGACGGGGACCTGACGGATTCCGTCATCATCGAAAGCATCTCGCAGTTCGTCGAGAAGGGCAAATGCACGATCACCTACGCCGTGTTCGACTCCCGCAACAAGGCGGCGACGGCGTCGAGAACGCTCTACTACACCGATTACCATTCCCCTCGTTTTGAACTGCTGACCGACTTCATCTATTCGATCGGCACCGCCGTGAACCCGCTTGCGGGCATTCGCGCGTACGACGTTTTCGACGGCGACATAACCTCGAGGATCTCCATGACCACGGTAGGGTCGGACGAATTCTCCGGCGTGGAGTACCCGGAGGTCGAGTTCAGGGTCATAAACAGCTGCGGCGACGTGGCGACCCTCCGCGTGAATATCGTCACCGAGGAGCGCGCGTCGACGAACGTCCCCGTCATCAACCAGTCGAACTATCTCGTCTACATGAACGCGGGCGAAAAACTCGATCCGCTCGTGAACGTGGAGAGCATATACGTTTCGAGGCAGACCTATCCCATCGACGATTACGGCCGCGACAGCCTGATGGCGGACACGAGCGGTTTCGACCCGAACAAACCCGGCCTTTACCGGATCCCCATCTACTGCGAAGCGGGCGACTACGTCGGAAGCACCGTGCTGTACGTCATCGTCGAAGGCTGACCGAACAGAACGAAAGGAAGAGCTCAAGCACATGCCTAAGTTCACCGAAAGCCGAAAAACCGAAGAGAAAAAGCCGAGCGCGAACCTCGAAACGATCGTTCTCCAGGTCCTGAGGAACTGGTGGCTGATCCTTATCGGGACGCTCATTTCCGTTATGCTGTTCTACGTGATCGTCACGGAGACCTATCACCAGAAGTATTCCTCCACCGCCACGTTCGTCGTCAGCGGCAAGGGCTCCGTCACGAGCACGATGCTGACCGATATCGACACCGCGAAGAGCATGACGCAGGCGTTTGCGTACGCCCTCTCCAGCGACATACTGATGGAAAAGGTCGAGGAGGCGGTCGGCATCGACGAGTTTACCGGCAAGGTCGAAACGAGCCAGCTGCCCGAAACGAACATCCTTTCGCTGACCGTCACGGCGGACACGCCGGAGCTCGCGTTCGACGTTATCAACGCGATCATCGAGAACCACCACGTCGTTACCGACAGCATGATCCGCAACGCCGCTATGTACGTTCTGATGAAGCCGACGGTCCCCAAGGCCCCGGTCTCTCCGATCAACAGGCGCAGCAGGGTCATCACCTATTCGCTCGCGGCGATGTTCACCATCATCGCCGGGATCGTGCTTTCGACCGTATTCTCCAAAAAGATATTCACCGGCAGTGATTTTGACAACAAGGTCGGCGGGCTCGAGAGGCTCGCGTCGTTCGATCACGAATCGAGCAGGAGGCGAAGCAGGCTGCCGCTCTTTATAAAACGCCAGCGAAACCGTTCGGGCAGTCTGCTCGTGAGCAACCCGACGACGAGCTTTTCCTATACCGAGACCTTCCGCCTGCTGCAGACCAGGCTGCAGGCCCTGATGAAGAACAGGGGCTACAAGACCCTGATGATAACCGGCGTTGAGGAGGACGAAGGGCGCTCGACCGTCGCCGCGAACCTCGCGCTGACCTTCGCAAGGGAGAACAAGCGCGTGCTGCTCGTTGAGGCGGATATGCGCGAAGCCTCGCTCGCGAAGATACTCGACTGCGAAAAGGACCTCACCGTTTCGATCGACGAATACATCATCGGCGAAAGGGGCGGGGAGCTCCTGCCCACGCCGGATTACGCAAAGAACCTGAGCCTGCTCATCTGCAAACACAGCGTTCCGGATTTTGAGAACCTGCTCATCTCCGCCCGTATGCAGAGCTTCATGGAGGAGGCCGCCAAATACTTCGACTATATCGTGATCGACACTCCGCCCATCGCGGTCTCAAGCGCCGCGGAGTACTGCGCCGAAAGCTGCGACGCCGCCGTCATGGTCGTGCGCAGGGGCTTTGCCTCGGCGCCGCGCATCGAGAGCGCGCTGTCCACCCTCTCGGCCTCGACGGAGGTGCTGGGCTATGTCATGAACGACATGGTCCACCTGCCCCTCTTCGGCTCCGGAGCGGAAGCGGGCGGCACAGGCTACGACCGCTACGGCCGCTACGGCCGATACGGCAAATACGGCAGATACGGCCGCGGCTACGGCAATTACGGACGGTACGGCAAGTACGGCCCGGGCGGCTACGGGCATTACGGCAGCTACGGCAGCGGCGACGCTCAGGAAGCGGAGCCCTTGGCAGCCGCGGAGCCGGCGGAGTACGAGAGCTATGAGCGCAGGCGGCCGAGCGCGGCGGAAAGAAGGGCGCAGGCCGCCCGTGAAAACGCAGCGCGCGAAGACGCAGCGCCGGCGGAGGACGCCGACGAGAGCATGACCGAGGAGCCGGAGATCGATATCGGCAAGTTCCTTGTCGATACCTTCCGCACCTTCTTCCGCATCTTCTGGCTGCCGCTCGGCCTTGCGGTCCTGCTCTCCGTGATCCTGTGCCTGAAGCTCGACCGGAACTATTCCCCGAGATATACGTCGAGCGCGACGTTCACGATCAGCGCGGTGGGCGTTTCCGGCACGGGCGCCGAGGAATACAACAAAAACGTCACCAAAAGGCTCTCGAGGGTCTTCCCGCACGTTCTGACCAGCGGCATACTGAACGACCTCATCTGCGAGGACCTGCAGCTCAAACGCATGCCCGCTTCGCTTGCGGCGCACGTGGAGGGCGAGACCACGCTGTTCACGCTGGAAGCGACGGCACGAAAGCCCGAGAACGCGCTGATGGTGCTTGAATCGGCGATCCGCAAATATCCGCAGATCACGAACTTCGTTATCGGCAACACGAACATGACTCTGCTTCGCGAGCCCACGCTGCCCTCAAAGCCGATAAACCCGAAGAACTACGCCGCGCAGATAGCGGTCGGCACGAGCATTGCCGTGCTGATCGGCCTCGCGGCCGCGATAATCATCAATATGACCCGCCGCACCGTCGGCGGCACGCAGGAGATACGAGACATCCTGAGCGTGCGCTGCATCGGTACGCTTCCCTTTGAAAGAGCCGCCAAAGAGGGCAGGCAGAGCCCGATCCTCAGCATTCAGGACAGCGGCATCTCCAAGGACTTCACCGATTCCATCAACCTGATCTGCCGCCGCCTTATCAAATCCGCGGATGAGCACGACGAAAAGGTGATCCTGTTCGCGGGCTCCATACCGGGCGAGGGCAAATCCACCGTCGCGCTGAACACCGCATACGCGCTCGCCGCGTCGGGCAAGATGGTCGTGTTCATCGACTGCGATATCCGAAAGCCTTCCACGATCAGCGAGCTGCCCGAGATCCGCGAAAAGGGCCTCGTAGAGTACCTGCGCGGCGAAGCGGATATCGGCGAGATCGTCTCCCGCATCGCGGAGAACCTGTACGCGATCCGCGGCTCCAAGAAGAACTACAACGCGCCCGAACTGCTGCGCTCCGAAAAGATGCGGCGGCTCGTTGAGGCGATGGCGCAGAACGCGGATTTCGTGATCTTCGACACTCCGCCCAGCGCGATCCTTGCGGACTCGCAGATCCTCTCCGAATTCGCGGACTGCGCGGTCTACGTCGTCTGCCAGGACTACACGATGAAGAACAGCCTGATCGCCGGCGTGAACAACCTTGCAAACACCGGCATACGCTTCATGGGCTACGTGCTGAACAACGCCGGCTCGACCGATACGGGCTACAGCTACGGCAAGCACAGGAGCTCCGGCTACGGCAGCTACGGCGGCTACGGCAAATACGGAAAGTACGGCGGCAGGGGCAAGTACGGGAATTACGGCGGCTACGGCAAGTACGGAAAGTACGGCAAATACGGCAAATACGGCCGGTACGGCAGCTACGGCGGCTACGGAAACTACGGGAACGAAGGACCGAAGCCGGGCCAGACCGACACGGACGACAGCGAATAACACCAAAGGCTCACTCCGAAATACCGAAAACGAAAGGAAACAGAGTATGGACTATCGCAAGGAATACAAGAGCTGGCTCGAACAGCCCGCGATCACCGAGGCGGAGCGCGCGGAGCTCGCCGCGATCGCCGATGATGAAAAACAGCAGGAGGACAGGTTCTATACGGAGCTGGAGTTCGGCACCGCCGGGCTTCGCGGCGTGCTCGGGATGGGCACAAACCGCATGAACGATTACGTAGTCCGCCGCGCGACGGCGGGGCTTGCGGCATACCTTCTGCGCATTCCCGGAGCGAAGGACAAGGGCGTTGCCATCGCATACGACTCAAGGCGCTGTTCCGATCGCTTTGCGGAGGTCTCGGCGCGCACGCTCGCGGCGTACGGCGTGAAGAGCTTCCTCTATTCCACGCTCCACAGCGTGCCCCAGCTTTCGTTCACGGTGCGCGAGCTCGGCTGCGAAGCGGGCGTCGTCATCACCGCCAGCCACAACCCGCCGGAATACAACGGCTACAAGGTCTACTGGTCCCACGGCGGCCAGTGCGGCCCCGCGCAGGCGGACGAGATCCTCGCGTCCATCCGTGATTTCGGGTATTTCGATACGCAGATCATGGACTTTGACGAGGCGAAGGAAAAGGGCCTCATCACCATGATCGGCGAAGAGGTGGACGAGATCTATTATAAAAAGACCATGAGCGTGATGCTGAACCCGGAGCTCGTTCGGGAGGAAGCGCCGAAGATGAAGGGCAGTTTGGTCTATTCGCCCCTCCACGGCAGCGGCCGCGTCCCGGTGACGACGATCCTCGGGCGCATCGGCATCAACAATCTTTACGTGGTAAAGGAGCAGGAGGAGCCGAACGGCGATTTCCCGACCGTCAAGGCGCCCAATCCGGAGGACCCGGACGCTTTCGTTCTCGCGATGGAGCTCGGGCGGAAGGTCGACGCCGGAATGCTGTTCGCGACCGATCCCGATTCCGACCGCCTCGGCGTTGCCGTGCGGCTCGCGAACGGCGATTACCGAGTGCTGACCGGCAACCAGATCGGCTCGATCCTCATCTATTACATCCTCTCCGAGCTCAAGGCGCAGGGCAGGCTGCCGGAGGACGGCTTCGTGGTCAAGTCCCTCGTAAGCACCGCGCTTGCGGACGTCATCTGCCGCAGTTTCGGCATCGAGATCCGCCACGTGCTGACCGGCTTCCGCTTCATCGCGGAGCAGATCGACCTTGCGGAGGAGAGCGGTCAGGGCAAATTCCTCTTCGGCTTTGAGGAGAGCTACGGCTTCCTTTCGGGCGGCTTTGCGCACGATAAGGACGCGGTGCTCGCCGCGATGCTCGTTTGCGAGGCGGCGATCGTTTACGCCTCCCGCGGGAAGGGACTTATCGACGTTCTCAACGAGATCTACGAAAAATACGGCTACTTCATTGAAAAGACCAAGTCCTACACGCTCAAGGGCAAGGAGGGCATCGAGCGCATCGCTCACGCGATGGCGGCGCTGAGAGAAACGCCCCCGACGGCGTTCGGCGAGGCCGAGCCCATCCTCATCCGGGAGGACTTCAAGATCAACGAAAAGGTCGACTGCGCGAGCGGCAGCGTCGGAGAGATCGGCCTGCCGGCGTCGAACGTGCTGCGCTACACGCTCGGGAACGACGCGTGGGTCGTCGTCCGCCCGAGCGGCACGGAGCCGAAGCTCAAGCTCTACGTCGGCGCGGCGGCGGAAAGCGAGCAGGCGGCAAACGAGCGCATGGAGCGCATCATGGCCGAGGGCGATAAGATACTTAAGGAGCTGCTGAAATGATAACGAATTTGAAAAAGCTGATCGCATTAGCTCTCTCAATTACGATGCTTCCTTTTGCGGCATGCAGTACAAAAGATCCGGCGAACAGCGGCGTACAGGAGACACAACCGACGCCGACCGTAAGTCCGGACACGCGTTTGACCGCGCCGGACGAGTCCGACAAGACAGAGCTCGAAAAGCTGTTTGACGGGCTCGGATACGAGTATCTTGTCATCGACCCGGATCTTTCCAAAAAGAAAATCGTAAAATTATTCGAAGAGCAGACCGCAAAGGGACGGGAGGAGGGCTATACGCCTGTAATCGTGCCCTGCGGCATCGAGGGGAGGGATCTCCTTCTCGAAAGCGTCAGCGGACAGCTTGAAGACGGATTCGATATTGCGGATGAGCTGAAAAAACCGCTTCCCGACGGCACAAGCGTGCTTGATGACAGAAAGGAAGAATTCCTGAGGCTGTACGGCTTGTCCATAGATTCCCTGATCGCGGAAACAGGCGAAGGCGTTGAATACTTTGGGAGTGACACGGCGGAAACGACCTTTGCGGGACTGCAGGCAGTCACTATGATGCAGGGGGAATGCCGGCTCATCCTTTTAAAACTGCCGACGAAAAACCCTTGGGAAGCGGTGATATATATACCGTTCGGCGGATTCAACGAATGTCCGGCGCCAAACGAAATGGCAGCCATATTGAAGTATTGGTATGAAAAATTCGGCGCTGTTCCGGCCGTGATCACCTTTGATATGCTCGACGTTTGGCTTCCGGAGCCAATCTCGGCGGACGATGCGAAAAAGACCGCTGCAGAACAGATCATATTCGATATCGATATGATGGAAGCGCTGATGATGGGGTCGATGCAGTCATTTGAAAAAGCGCTTACCGAGGCTAAAATCTGGTCATTTTGGTGGGATTGACGATAAATAATTAAAGCGGCTTTGCTTCGGCGGAGCCGCTTTTTTGTAGGGGCGGATATATCCGCCGGTGGCAGCACTTTCCTTCGGAGCATCACACGCCCGCGGAAGATGCGGTCCTATCCGTATCGTTTCTCCCTTTCGACTGTTCCTGCCTGCAGATACAAAAATACACCGATTGATATTGAACTATCCTAAATTATCCTGTATAATTATACAGTCGGTAAGTATGACCCTGTGTCTGAAAACGCAGGGAAAATACCGACGGACGAGGTCAAAAGATGAAATTCATTTCCTGGAACGTCAACGGCCTGCGCGCCTGCATGGGCAAGGGCTTTTCGGAGTTCTTCGCAGCGGAGGACGCGGATATCTTCGCGCTGCAGGAGACCAAGCTGCAGCAGGGGCAGATCGACTTCGCGCCGGAGGGCTATCACTGCTATTGGCATTACGCCCTCAAGAAGGGCTATTCCGGCACCGCCGTCTTCACCAAACAGGAACCGCTCTGCGTTTCATACGGCATGGGAAAGGCCGAGGAGTTCGAGGGCGAGGGCAGGGTCATAACGCTGGAGTTCCCGGAGTTTTATTTCGTGACCGTCTACACGCCGAACGCGCAGCGCGAGCTGACGAGGCTCGAATACCGCTGCCGCTGGGAGGACGCGTTCCGCGAATACCTCTCGGAACTCGATAAGACCAAGCCGGTCGTCGTCTGCGGCGATATGAACGTGGCGCACGAGGAGATCGACCTCAAAAACTCCAGGTCGAACGTGGGCAACGCGGGCTTCACCGATGAGGAGCGGGCAAAGTTCACCGAGCTTCTCGAAGCGGGCTTTGCGGACAGCTTCCGCAGGCTTTATCCGGACCGCGCGGACGGCTACACCTGGTGGAGCTATATGTTCAAGGCGAGGGAGCGGAACGTCGGCTGGCGCATAGACTATTTTGTGGTCAGCGAAAGGCTGCTTCCGCGCGTTCGGGACGCGCTGATCTATAACGAAGTCACGGGCAGCGACCACTGCCCGGTCGGCCTTATCCTCGAATAACAAAACGGCGGGTGATCGATATGATATTTCAGTTTTCGAAAATGCACGGCCTCGGCAACGACATGGTCGTTATCGACGACCGCGAGGAGCGCATAAAGGACATCAACGCCTTCGCGCAGAGGATCCTGCACCGCAACACCGGCGTGGGAGCGGACAGCCTGCTCGTCATCCGCAATTCGGATATCGCCGATATCAGGATGCTGATCCTCAATATCGACGGGTCGGAGGCGGAGATGTGCGGCAACGGCATCCGCTGCTTCGTCAAGTTCTGCATCGAAAAGGGCATTATAAACAAGACGGACTTCACCGTGGAAACGCTTTCGGGCATCAAAAAACCGCACGCGGTCGTTGAAAACGGCGTTGTGACGGGTATCGGCGTCAATATGGGCGAGCCGAAGCTCGACTGCGCGGATATCCCCGTCGCGGCCGAGGGCGATTTCCAGCAGAAGAGCCTGTTCTCGCACGGGCGCCGCTTCACGGTCACGAGCGTCAACACCGGCGTTCCGCACACGGTCGCGTTCGTTGACGACGCGGACCTGACGGACGTTGAATACTACGGCAGGGACATCGAGCACAGCCCCATCTTCCCGAGAAGGACGAACGTGGACTTCGTGCAGGTGATCGACAGCGAAAACATCATCATGCGCGCCTGGGAACGCGGCTGCGGCTGCACGCTCTGCTGCGGCACGGGCGCCTGCGCTTCCGCCGTGGCCTGCATCCTTGCGGGCTATACGGGCAGGAAGGTCAACGTCCACGTGGAGCTCGGCACGCTCGAGATCGAGTGGATGAAGGACAACACGCTCTATATGTTCGGCCCCGCCGCAACGGTCTGCGAAGGCAGCTTCTATCTTGATGAATGATGAAGGCCGATAAAGGGGAAAGGCTTTTCGCCCTCCTCAAAAAGCAAAGCTCAAAGCCCGGGACGCCGCCCGTGCTGCTCGCTCCGATGGCGGGCATTA
Organism: Clostridia bacterium; assembly: GCA_017525875.1. Taxonomy (GTDB): domain Bacteria; phylum Bacillota; class Clostridia; order Christensenellales; family CAG-138; genus PeH17. Next base: position 31,807 of record JAFXSG010000038.1, read on the forward strand.
CGGACAGCGCGTTCCGCCGCCTCGCGATCGATCGGGGCTGCGATTTCACGTTCACGGAGATGGTGAGCGCGAACGGGCTGCACTATAACAACCGCAAGACCGAGGAGCTCATCTCCATCTCCGGCGCGGAGACGCCCTGCGGCGTTCAGCTCTTCGGGCACGATCCCGCGATCGTTGCGGAAACGGTCGCCCGCCTTTTTGAAAGGCTCGTCACGCCCGCACAGGTCAGCGTCGTGGATATCAACATGGGCTGCCCCGCGCCGAAGATCACGTCAAACGGCGACGGCTCCGCGCTGATGAGGGACCCCTGCCTTGCCGGCAGGATCATCGAAGCGGCGGTCAAGGCTTCGCCCGTTCCGGTCAGCGTCAAGTTCCGCAAGGGCTGGGATGGCGATAACGTGAACGCGGTGGAGTTTGCCCGAATGGCGGAGGAAAGCGGCGCGTCGTTCATCACCGTTCACGGCCGCACGCGCATGCAGATGTACGCGGGCACGGCGGACAGGGAGATCATAGCCCGGGTCGTGGACGCGGTCTCGATCCCGGTCGTCGGCAACGGCGATATCTTCTCGGGCGGGTCCGCGCTCGATATGTTTGAAAAAACGGGCTGCGCGGGCATAATGATCGCACGGGGGGCGCAGGGGGACCCGTTCATATTTGCGGAGGTCAAAGCGGCGCTCGCCGGCGAAAGCTATACGCCGCCCACGGAAGCCGAAAGGCTGGACGCCGCGCTTTCGCATATTTCGGAATACCTTTCGGGGCACGGCACGCGCGCGTTCGCGGATATGCGCAAGCACGTTGCGTGGTACACCAAGGGCATGTACGGCAGCACGGAGCTGCGGCGCCGCGTGAACGTCTGCGCGGATGCGGATGAGCTTATCGCGCTCGTGCGGGAGTTCCGCGCAGCAAGGCTCACTGAGGAAGAGTAATTCAAAAAATCTATATAATACGGAGAGATCAAGCTATGCTAATGGACGCAAAGGGAATCATCAGGCGCGCGGAGGACATCCTTCGCGGGGATTATCAGGTCGAGCTCACGGAGGCGAACAGCAAGCAGCTGCACCGCGCGATCTCGAGCGCGGTCATGTACGCGATCGCGGACGATTGGCGCCGCAGCCGCCGCGCGAGGGAAAAGAACCGCCGCGCGTACTACATCTCCGCGGAGTATCTGACCGGCAGGATGATCTACAACAACCTGTTCTCGCTGAGGCTGCTGGACGAAGTGACCCGGCTCCTCGCGGTCCGCGGCGTCGATATCAACATCATGGAGGATATCGAGGACTGTGCCCTCGGCAACGGCGGCCTCGGAAGGCTCGCCGCCTGCTTCCTCGACAGCGCAGCCACGCACGACCTGCCCCTCGACGGCTACGGCATCCGCTACAAGTTCGGCCTGTTCAAGCAGGAGTTCGTGAGCGGTTTCCAGGCCGAAAAGGCGGACGACTGGCAGCGCCAGGGCGACCCGTGGAGCCGCCGCAGGGACGATAAGACCGTCACGGTCGAGTTCGCCACCGGCAAGGTGCTCGCCGTGCCCTACGATATGCCCGTCATCGGCTACAACACCTCCACCGTCGGCACGCTGCGCCTGTTCCAAAGCGAAGCGGAGGAGGAATTCAACTTCGCCGCGTTCAATTCGCAGGAATACGCCCTCGCCGTTCGCGAAAAGAACGCCGTCGAGGACATCACCCGCGTGCTCTACCCGAACGACAGCACCTACGAGGGCAAGCGCCTGAGGCTCAAGCAGCAGTACTTCCTCTCGAGCGCGTCCCTGCAGGATATCGTCCGCAGGCATAAGCGCGTTTTCGGCACGGTGGACAATTTCGCGGAGATGAACTGCGTCCAGCTCAACGACACGCACCCGACCGTTTCCATACCAGAGCTCGTCCGCCTGCTTGAAAACGAGGGCAAGAGCTTTGAAGAGGCGTTCGACATCGCCCGCCGCACCTTCAACTACACGAACCATACCCTGATGAGCGAGGCGCTCGAGACCTGGGATATCGAGCTGTTCAAGACCGTCATCCCCAATATCTACACCATCATCGAGCAGATCGACGCGCGGCTTGAAAACGACCTCACCTCCCGCGGGGTGGGCGGCGAAAAGCTCCATAATATGCACATCATCGCGGGCGGCCGCATCCACATGGCAAGGCTCGCCACATACGTCTCCACCTACGTCAACGGCGTTGCGAAGATCCATTCGGGCCTTCTGCGCACCGAGGTGCTCAGGGACTGGTACGAGGTCTGGCCGGAGCGCTTCCAGAACAAGACCAACGGCATCACCCAGCGCCGTTTCCTCGGCCTGTGCAATCCGGGGCTTTCAAGGCTCATCGGCGAGCGCATCGGCTACGGCTTCCTCACCGACCTCGACGAGCTCAAGCAGCTTGAGCCCATGATCGACGACCGGATGATCGACGAGTTCATCGCGGTCAAAAAGTCGCTCAAGCAAAAGCTTTCCCGCATCATCGCCGTGCGCGAGGGCGTGGATATCCCCGCGGATTTCGTCTTCGACGTGCAGGTCAAGCGCATGCACGAATACAAGCGCCAGCTCATGAACGCGCTCTCGATCGTCCATATCTACAAGGAGCTCAAGGCGGGTCGCCTTGCCGATATGCCGAACACCGCGTTCATCTTCGGCGCGAAGGCCGCCCCGGGCTACTTCATGGCGAAGAACATCATCAAGTTCATCAATGAGATCGCGCACCGCGTCAACGCGGACCCCGACGTGAACGGGAAGATCCGCGTCGTGTTCTGCGCGAACTACAACTGCTCCTACGCCGAGCACATCATCCCCGCCGCGGATATTTCCGAGCAGATCTCACCCGCCGGCACGGAGGCGAGCGGCACCGGCAATATGAAGTTCATGCTGAACGGCGCCGTCACCCTCGGCACCTACGATGGCGCGAATATCGAGATCGTGGAGTGCGCGGGCGAGGAGAACAACTATATCTTCGGCGCGAAGGTGGAGGAGCTTGCGCGGCTCCGCCCGCACTACGACCCGAAGAACGTTTACGACAACGATCCGAACGTCCGCCGCGCGGTGGACAGCCTGATCGACGGCTCCATCGCCAACGATCCGGACAGCGCGCGCGTGTTCCGCGAGATCTGGAACAGCCTGCTCGTGGGCGACTGGCGCAAGCCCGATTACTACTTCAACCTCTACGACTTCGAGGACTACGTGAAGACCAAGCTCCGCGCCATCTACGACACTAAGAACGAGCGGGAGTTCGCGCTCAAATGCCTTAAAAACACCGTCAACGCGGGCAAATTCTCGAGCGACAGGACGATCCGCGAGTACGCGGACGAGATCTGGCATATCAAGCGCAACGATCCGGACGGGATAATGTAAGCCCCGGCAGGAGATCGGTAAACAGGATAAAACGAATGAAGCGGCGCCCCGTTCGGGAAACGCCGCTTCATTGCGGAAAGGTATCGAAGAAGATCCTTGTATTGTTCAGTCAAGAAGCCCCATCGCCGTGCGCAGGATCACGAGCGCGTCTTCGATGCTAACCGTCCCGTCGCCATTCATGTCGGCCGCAGCGGTCTGCTCGGGTGAGAACTCGAGAACACCCATAGCGCAGCGCAGGGCAAGCAGCGCGTCCGCGACCGAGACCTCGCCGTCCGCGTCGACATCGCCGGGGAGGGAGGCGATAGGAGCAAAACGGGCGATGTAATTATTCTTCACTTCGACAATTACGTCATCGAACCAGCCAGGGAATGGGATGCTGTTGATTACGCATTCCGCATCTGTCGAAAGCAGCTCTCCATTTTCATCAAACCAACCAACGAATTCGTAGTCTTCTTCGGGGTATGCATAAAGCTTTTCAACCAAATTAGCTTCCGAACTATCCCAGTCGTCCACATCTCTGGCATATCCTATATTGCCACCGGCCGTCGAAGTGATATTGCCGGGCAAAAAGTGGGTGTTTTCAACAAGAGCAAGCTCGTCGAGGGGATTATTCGAGCATGTCAGAAGACTAAGATCTGTGTTATGCGATACATCGAGAGAGGTTAGATTGTTGTCATCGCAGAATAACCATTTAAGCGCGGTATTGTGCGTAACATCGATGGAAGTCAGCTTGTTGCGACTGCAATTCAGACTAAAAAGATTTGAAAATGCTGTCACATCGAGGCTGGTTAAAAGGTTATTCATACAGTTCAGATACGTCATCATCGTGCAGTTCTCGAAAATGAGTTCGTCAATCTGATTATTAGCGCATTCCAAATCGTCCATAGCTGGATTGTTCGAAAAATCAAGCTTGGAAAGGAGGTTATCTGAACACCAGAGGCAGTGAAGATTACTGTTGTTTGAAATATCGATCTCAGTAAGCTCGTTTTGCCTGCATCTCAGTATTTGAAGCTGTGGGCATGCACTGACGTCTATACTCGTCAGATGGTTTGCATCTGCATCCAGCCACATCCTAAGCCTCGTATTGTTGGAGATATCCAACTCCGTTAGCTCATTGTACCTGCAGTTCAGCGCCATCAGCATAGAACACTGCGAGATATCAAGAGAACGGATGCTATTGAATTCACAATCAAGGGACATAAGCATCGGTGTTCCCACAAAAGCAAGCTCTTCGATCACATTGCTTCCGCATTCGACGCTATAAAGGCCGGCGTCTCCGGTAACGTCCAGACCTGTAATTCTGTTATTGACACAGTATACTTCGGATAGATACTCACATCCGCTGACGTCAAGGTATCCAACAAGGTCCATGCCTGAAATCATTATCTGGCTGATCCGGTATCCTTCCTCGGTTTCTTCAAAAAAGAAGCTTTCTCCCCATGAAGAAGGGTTATTAACATCATAATTACCGCTGATCTTTTCACCGTTCTTAACACCGTTTTCATCTTCCAATTCGAGAAAAGCGGCCAGCTTCTGGTAGTCATTTGAGTTATAATCGCTCACATCTGAGCTGACGATCTGTCTTGTCTCAGCATGGGCGAGAGGTAGCAGCGAGAACGTCAGCAGCAGCGCAAGCAGCGCGGAAAGCAGTTTTCTTTTCATTTTAGGCCTCCAAAAATATTCAGCGTCAGGCTTTTGCTCCTTTGTGGTCAACCAATTCAAGAAGCAGAACATGTCCTTTTGCTGTTGTACATATATTTTAGCATTGTGATATACCTTTGTCAACTATTTTTTTTCTTGATTTTGGTTCTCCTTTGCTGTAGAATGTGATATGTAAAGATTATCAGTAAACGGAGAAGCGGTAGATGCACTATTATTCTGAAATTATCCCTCTTTTTGAAGCATTTGTTTATCTTTCCGAGCGGTTTTCCGAAAGCAGGACAAGCGATCGTATCCGATCCTTTGAGCCGCGGAAGGAAGAAATATCCGCTGAGCGTTGGACATATTTTCAACGAATAGTCGAGCTTCAGAACGAGCTTGATGACCTTATCGCCCCCAGTGAATTGATCGAGCACTACTTTACACCATTAAAAACAAAAACTGAGTTGCCGGCGTATAGAACAATTACGCTCGGGGGACTGCTTCTTCAGATCCCCGCCCAAATGCAGCCACCGTTTGATTTCGATCAGTTGCTTTCATACTATAAAACCGCATCTCAAAAGGATCTTCTTGTGCTGTTTTACAGCAGCACTCTTGCTCCGTTCTTTAATGACACAAATAACTTCGACGACATAAGCGTATCCACTATTGTTGCTGCCGCAAACGATAATATCGTCAGCACGGAGGATAAGTGGGCACTGATCGATTGCATCACAAACCCATGCGAGCATCTTGAAAGGCTGCGCCCGGTCGTGGAGAAGGTAATGGATCATATCGAAAATCGAAGCGAGGCTTTTTCCGGATTTATTTCGAAGCAGATGGAGGGTGTGTGCGGAAAGGACAAATTCATCAGAAATATGAGCGAGCTTATGAGCACTGAGCTCAAGCAAAAGGATATAGCGAATGCCTCCGTATATCCAAGCCTTTTTCTGTTCAATGCATACAAGGTCGATTATGAGGCTGCAAATAAGAAGAACACGCTCGAATTCTACAGGTTTATTATAGGCGTTTACTATAATACGCTCCTTGAGCTTCGCAGGCAGCGCGGAAATCCCGGAGTTCATATTCAACTGCTCAAAATGCTCTCCGACCAGACCCGTTTCAACATCCTTCATGATCTGTGCGGAAAACAGAGCTACGGTCAGGAGCTGGCGGACAAATATGGCGGAGCTCGCAGCGCTATTTACTATCATTTGGATAAATTGCTGAGTTTCAATTTGATAGATTTAAAAATGACCGAGTACCGCAATCTTTATACCATGAACAAGCAAAACGTCTACGACAAGATGAACGCGATCCGCGATTATCTTCTTAACGGATGGAAGCCGGAGGCAAAGCAGGAAGAGGCTCAAACTGAAACGCCGGAAACGGGCGGGGAGAGCGGCCCGGAGGAATAACCGCACTGACGACATGAGGCCGCAGCGCAAACTGCGGTCTTTTTTGATGAAATATTGAAAAGAGCGGCAAAAAATGTTAAACTGTATCTGTTAAGCATTCTGTGGTGCTTTTACAGTACCCGCAAAAGGAGAAACCATGAACCGCATCAGCAAGGACGAATACTATCTTTCCATCGCCGCTTCCGTGGCGAAGCGCTCCACCTGCCTGAGGAGGCAGTATGGCGCGGTCATCATCAAGAACGACGAGATAATCTCCACCGGCTACAACGGCGCGGCGAGGGGCGAGGCGAACTGCTGCGATACGGGCGTCTGCTGGCGCGAAGCGAACCACATCCCCCACGGCGAGCAGTACGAAAAATGCGTTGCCGTGCACGCGGAGCAGAACGCGATCATCTCCGCCGCAAGGGGCGAGATGCTGGGCGGAGTGCTGTACCTCGCCGGGTTCGACGCGAACGGCGAGCTCGCCGAGCCCGCTCCCTGCATGATCTGCAGCCGCATGATCAAGAACGCCGGGCTTGCCGAGGTCGTCTGCAAGGCCGCCGACGGCAGCATCAAGCGCAAAAAGGTATGACCCGTAGGGGCGGCAACCTGCCGCCCGCAAGCAGCTGACCGAGCAACCGCGGAGAAAAGAAAACACCCACCGCAGGGGCGGCAACCTGCCGCTCTTACACCTCATCAGTCTTCGAGCCCTGCCGGGCTTTCAGACAGCTTCCCCTCGAGGGGAAGCCCCATAGTAAACGCAGGAGAAAGCATGAGAGTTATCGAACCTTCTTTTGAAATCATGGATCCCCCGGAGCGGGAGGCGGTGCTCCGTCACCTGGAGCTTTGCGGCCGCGTGTGCTACAAATCCGAGGGCAATATCGGCGAGGGCTCGGCGGAGAGGCTCATCGCGAGCATGCTCGCGCGCGGGCACGAGAGCCCGATCGAGCACATCTCCATCAGCGTCCGCGTGATCACCGACCGCGGCGTTTCACACGAGTGGGTGCGCCACCGCATCGCGAGCTATTCGCAGGAGAGCACGCGCTACTGCAATTACGCAAAGGACAAGTTCGGCGGCGAGATCACCTTCATAAAACCCGCGCAGCTCAACGAGGGAACGCCGGAATACGAGGCTTGGGAAAGGGCGATGCAAAACGCCGAAAAGAGCTATTTCGAGCTGCTCTCTCTCGGTGTAAAGCCGGAGACCGCGCGGAGCGTTCTGCCAAATTCGCTCAAGACAGAGTTCGTCTGCACGATGAACCTCAGGGAGTGGCGGCATTTCTTCGCCCTGCGCACCGCGCCCGCCGCCCACCCCGATATGCGCGCGGTCGCCTGCCCGCTTCGGGACGCGTTCCATGAACTGCTGCCGGAGCTGTTCTGACGGCGAAAAATCAATACGGACTGCAATAAAAGCCGGGGAGCGATCCCCGGCTTTTTGCATGCTTCGGGACAGCGCTTGACTGAATATATTTTCAAAAGCCTGTCCACTTTTGGCTCTCTCGATTGCTATATATATAGAGGGGAATGAAAAAGCGGTCCAAAACGGAAAATATATTATCGGGAGGGGTAGAACCTTGACAAGCTTCCGGCGGGTGGTATAATCAAATTACGATATTCCGCTTGCCCGCTCCCTGCGGGAACGCGAATGAACCCATACCCACAAAGGACCCGAAAAACGAAATGGCCGGAGCTTTCGGCGCCCGGCTGAAAAGGATATGCAAACGATGGATCCCGAACTGCAGTTGAATGAAGCCTTCGAACGGTATTACGGGCGACTGTTCGCCTATTGCCTGGCAAATCTCGAGGGCGACGAGCAGGCCGCGATGGACGCGGTCGACACGGTGTTTTTGACCGCAAAAAGCAAGGCCGCCGATATGAGCACGGTCAAAGATCCGGAGCTCTGGCTCACGGCCATTGCGAAAAACGCGGTCAGAAACATTCGAAAGACGGAAAAACGCTATAAATACAGATATCTGCTTTTCGACCCTCTAAGCGTCAGCATCGAAGATCAGACAAGGGGCACGAACCTTTCCTGGTGGGAAAAGCGGGCGTTTTCGCTTTTGACCGTCGAGGACGAGCTGATCGGCGAAAGGAAAATGTCAGAAAAAGAGCTCGGCGAGCTGAAGGAGCGGCTGCTCGGTACGCTTTCCGGCGAGGAGAGGGAGCTGTTCTGCAGCCGTTATGACGACGGCGTTTCAACAAAGCAGCTTGCAGCCCGCATGGGGATCTCGCAGGACGCGGTCAGAGCGCGGCTGACGCGCATTTCAGTGAAGCTCGTTGACAGAATAAAAATATATTTTCAAAATCAGCGTTCGTTTTGAATTCGGCGTACACTTATTATATAGAGGTGGAAAATGAAAAACAGATTTCTGACAGGAAGGGATCATGAAAAGCTCTTCGCAAGATCGAAGCGCTTGCTGGATCGCGAGCTTTCGAAGCCCTCCGCAGAATGGGATGAGAGCTTGATAGAGGAGCTTGAAAAAACCATGCTGTACTGCGCGGAAAGAAAAAGAGCGCTGGCAGAGACGCGGAGCAAAGGCTTGCGGCTGCCGCTCGCGCTGCGCAAAGCGCTCGTTGCCGCGGCCGTGGTGATCGCGGTGCTTGCGATATCCGCCTCCGTCGCCCAGGCTGCCGGATTCAGGGTTTGGTCGGCGCTCGTCCATTGGGACGCGGGCATGCTGCGTATAACAAATACGCAGCAAAGCGAAGGGGACCCGCCCACGACCAGCGCTTCGCAGAACGCTCAAGAACCGATAGAGGGGCCGGAAAGCGTTGTGCGGACTTTTGAAAACTACGATGAGCTGCTTGCGTATCTGGATGGCAGGGTGCCGCTGCCCGCGGAAACTGCGGAGCTTCGGTTCGCGTCGGCGATAGTCACTTCCAATGAAGACGCCGCCATAATCAGCGCGACTTATCAGCTTGACGGCGAAAAAGCCCACGTTGGGGCGCAATACTTTGAGGTGTGGGATGATGAGCATTCCAATTATAACATGGCGACCGGCGTGGACCCCGGCAACGTCACGGTGAAGACGCTAAAAGGCTATGAATGCACGTTTGCCGCAAGCAAAGGAAGGCTTATGTGTTTCTTCGGGCGCGACGGTTTGTTTTACAATCTTGACTTGCCCGAAGGAACGGACAAAGCGGAGACGATCGTGAATCAGATACTGGATCAGCTCGCGGATCGGTCGTAGCATAGGCTCCGCATTATCCCGCTGTTTTCACGGGGACGGAATTCTTTATAACAACTCGCAAAAGGAGACAAAGCATGGCACAGAAGTCAAAGATCTGGGTCGTTGAAACGGCCGACGGGCAGCATACGGTCGAGTTCTTCGAGCGGACCGCGTTCAAGCAGCCGAGGCTGGAGATCGACGGGCAGCCCGCGCCGCTCGATATCACCCGCGCCTACTACGAGGGCATAGATCAGCCCATACTGACCGGAGGCGGGCACGATATCCGCATCGTTTCCACGCGAAAGAAGAACGATCTCACCTATGACGGCGTCTATATGGACAGCGGCGAAAGCTACGAGCCGCTGCCGAAGATGAGCAAGGCGAACTGGATCTTCGTGACGATCTCGCTCTGCGCGCTGTTCCTCGGCGGGGCGATCCCCGCGCTTTGCGCGGTCGGCGGCGCGGCGGCGGGCGCGGGCGTTGCGCTCAGCAAAAAGCTCTCGAACAAGACCAAGATCATCCTCGGCGTCGTGCTCATGCTGCTCACCTGGGCGGCGGCGATCGGCGTCGGCCTGCTCGCGGTCAAGGGCGTCAACGCCGCGAAGAAGGGCATTGGGGCCGATTTCGGCAAGGACGAATACAAGATCACCCTGAACCGCGCTTTTAAGACGGACAACGACACGGACGATCTCGTTGACGAGAGCGCCGAGCTGCTCTTTGCCGCGATGAGCGAGGACGTGTACGCCTACGCCCAGAAGCAGACCTTCAAAAAGCTGAAGCTCATGTACGGCATTCGCTGGTCGGACGCGGAGGAATACCTTGAAAACCTTCTCGAGATCGATGGGTCGGAGATCAAAAAGACCGAAAGCGGCGTCAGCTACGCCGTGCTGAACGAGGAGGAATACAGCTACGTCTGCTCCTGCATCGCGAAGAACGAAGCGTTCTACTATACCGAGATGTACTGCACCGCGGAGGACGCGGAAAAGCTCGTTCCGAAGATGATCGAGTGGACAAGCGGCGTCACGGTCGCGGAGGCCGGGCAGGCGGAGAACGCCGGATAAACAGGCTTTCATGCGCTTGACAGCGCTGGAATATAACTCAAAAGCACTACGCTTTAAGGAGGAAACTATGAGAAAAACAATGCTAAAGGCACTTTGCCTTATCACAGCGGCTTTAATGCTCGCGGCGGTCATTCCGCTGAACGTCCTTGCGGAGCCGGTGCGGGCGGTCCCGGCAGGCTACAACGAGCATGACTTCAACTGCGTCAGGTCCTTCCTCAACGCCACTGCCGAGGACGGAAGGAGCAACGGCCGGGTCCTCTCCTCAAACTACGATCAATGGGATCCGAACACCTGGGGAACGAAGGACGGGCTTCCGCGCTTCCGCTGGGAGCAGTACGACGGAGAACTGCATCTGGCTTATCTTGACGCATCCGGAGCGAGCTGCCGGCTTTCGGGGCCGCTTCTTATCTCGGACTGCGTAAGGCTCGCTCATATCGACTGCGCGGACAATGCGATCCAGATTTTCCACACCGAGAATGATCCGGAGCTCACGTATCTGGATTACAGCAACAACTCTCAAATTCTTCGGTCGCTCGACGTGAGCACGAGCCCGAAGCTTGAATACTGCGATTGCAGCAACAACGGCGTGCAAACTGTTGACATGAGCTCGAACCCGGAGCTCACGTACCTGAACTGCAGCGGAAATATGACCCAAAGCCTGAACGTATCAAACAACCATAAGCTGGAATATCTGGGCTGTGCGGGTGCGTACGCGGAGGAGATCGACACTTCCGGCTGCCCGCTGCTTCGGACGCTGGACGCCGCGGGATGCTACAACGTGAGTGAATACGATCTTTCAAACAATACGCTGCTCGAATACGTCGACCTCAGAAACAATTTCCTTACGGCGCTCGACGTATCCATGCTTCCCGAGCTGATCGAGCTGAACGTTTCGGGGAATTACATCGAACAGCTTGACGTTTCTCATAATCCGGCCCTCAAAAAACTGAATTGCGGAGGAAACAGTTATTTAACCGCGCTGGACGTTTCAAATTGCCCGGAGCTTATGGAGCTGGTCTGCGAAAGCAATGAGATCGGCCAGCTCGACGTTTCTCATAATCCCATGCTCGAAGTGCTGATTTGCAGCCGAAATCCGCTGACCGAGCTGGATCTTTCTCAAAACAGGCTTTTGTATGCGCTTGAATGCCTCTACTGCGAACTCGGGACGATAGACCTCAGATCAAACCCCGAGCTGCCGCTGAACTACGTTCGCGTATCCGGCAGCGGAACGGTCGGATACAGCCTCCTGACGGGAACCGAATATGATCAGGGAAGACCGGCGTTCGTTAACGCATTCAGCACAGAAAGCAATTTCGTGGGATGGTATGATGCAGCCGGTGAGCTTGTATCCGAAAACGGATTTATGTTTTTCTTCGATGAAGCGTCCGGCGGTCTCACTGCGCTCTTTTCCGACGGGCAGGTCCCCGGCCCTCAGCCCGACCTCCCCGGCGACGTGGACGGCGACGGCGAAGTCACGGTCGCGGACGCACTGCTCGCGCTGCGCGCCTCGATGGGTCTCGTTGAGCTTACCGACGCACAGCAGGCCGCGGCGAACGTGGACGGCGACGCAGAAGTCACGGTCGCGGACGCACTTATGATCCTGCGCGCCTCGATGGGGCTTTTGGAGCTGTAAAACAGCGGAAAACGAAGCTGGGCTTACAGGCCGTGGCCGAAGCTTTCGACGCCCGGCAGATCAAAAGGAGGACTTTATGAAAAAAACGATGTTAAAGGCACTTTGCCTTATCACAGCGGCGCTGATGCTCGCGGCGGTCATACCGCTCGCGGCGCTTGCAAAGACCGCGCCGGAGACCCGCGACATCTGGGACGGCAGCGTTGCGGAAGGCTTCGCCGGCGGCAGCGGCACCGCGGAGGACCCTTATCTGATCTCAAGCGGCGCGGAGCTCGCGTATCTTGCCGAACAAGTAAACGCGGGCGAAAGCTACGAGGGCTGTTTGTTCGAGCTGACGGACGATATTTACCTTAACGATACCGAGGGTTGGGAGGACTGGTCCGCAGAAAACCCACCCGCAAATATGTGGACGCCGATCGGATGGGCGGAATTATGCACCGATGGAGTTGCTGAATGGCATGAAATGAAATGGTTCAAGGGCTCTTTCAACGGAGGAGGACACGCAATTTACGGGCTGTTCACATCTCCCGAGAGTGAAGCGAAGGTCACCAGCGGCTTGTTCGGCTGTATGTATGAGGCAGCGGTGTCCGGAATTTCTGTGCTTGAAAGCTGTGTCATCGGCAATTATACCTGCGCCGGTATCGTTGCATGGGGTGCTGATGTAAGTGTGTATGACAGTTCATTCCAGGGAATGATAGAGAGCGGCTCTTCCTGCGGAGGTATTTTCGGACACATAGAGGCCGCTGATGATTGTATAAGCAATTGTGTGTCTGTTGGAGTCTTTGAAGGGACAGAGGCTGTTGGAGGCATTGCAGGAAACTTTTCCGGAACCGGGATCAGCATAACGAACTGTAAAGCCAACTGCTTGGTCTACTCGGAAGGCGAAGCGGGAGGAATAGCCGGTGAGTTGAGCGGCCGTGCGGATTACTGCATGGCTGCGGGCCAGGTGATCGGTGAGGTAACAGCAGGAGGACTCATCGGATCGCTTTGGAACAGCGTCAGACATAGCTACAATTTGGCCTCGGTCATGGGCCTAAATGCAGGCGGTATTGCAGGAAGTGCCAACGATGCGGGCATCAGTGACTCATATAACTGCGGATCTGTTGAAGGAATTGAAAACACAGGCGGCATTTTTGGAATGGGATATCAGGCCTCTCTGAGGCAGTGCTACAACGTCGGTACTGTTACGGGCGGAGAAGCCACCGGTGCATTGTTCGGATTTGACTATGAAGGAAGCAGCAACTGTCAGAACTGCTTCTGCCTTGAAGGCTGCACCGAAGGCCAGCATATCGGCGCATTTGTGCTTACCGAGGAACAGATGACGGACGCTTCGAACTATGAGGAGTTCGATTTTGAGAACGTCTGGACTATGGATGGCAATTCCGACTATCCTTATGCGGAGCTGATTGACAATCCGCACATTACAATAGATGATGAAGAGCCCGTACTCCCCGGCGACGTGGATGACGACGGCGAAGTCACGGTCGCGGACGCACTGCTTGCGCTTCGCGCCTCTATGGGCCTTGTCGAACTGAACGACGAGCAGCAGGCTGCGGCGAACGTGGACGGCGACGAGGAGATCACCGTCGCGGACGCGCTGCTGATCCTGCGCGCGTCGATGGGGCTTTTGGAGCTGTAAAACCTAAGACAAGAAAACAGCCGGGGAGCGATCTCCGGCTGTTTTGTGTTGGTTATTGTTTTAGCTGTTCAGAGCGTTTTCAGGAAGAAGAACAGCAGCGGCGCCAGCAGCACGGCTGAAATGACCAGCTCAATCAGGGCGGCGGTTTTTATCCGGCCCGGCTCGATCGCCTTTTTCGTGAGCGAAAGGGCTATGATCGAGAGGACGACCGCAGCCGCCAGGACGTGCAATGCGCCTACGAAGACAAGATACAGGAACACCATGGAGAGATAATCTTCGCGCGGCGGATGCGCGCCGTAAAAGCAGCGGATACCGACCAAACCGAGGACAGCAAGTACGATCAAAGCAGCGGCGAGCACGAGCGGTATGATCACAAGCGTCTTTGTGGCTTTGGACGGCTTGTCCGTGATACTCTGTGAATACTTCATAACGGCCTCCAAGCTCTCTTTATATCCATAAAACGGCTGACGTGCGGTTTCGGTTTATTTCAGGAACCCGGCGGCGTACGGCAGCAGCGCCCTCTCCGCCCGGAAGCGGACCATACCGTGTCTGCCGTCCGGCAGGGGATAGCTTTGGACGACCCGGCCTTCGCCGAGCGCTGCGCCGGAAAGATCGAGCGCGCGGACCGTTTCGCCGTCCGCGGGGAGCGCTGAGAGCGGGCATTTGACCGTGATCTCGCACTCGTCCGGCCCCTTCGAGCCGTCGACGAGGCGCATATTGAATCGCGGGCAGGCCTTGACGCAGGCGCCGCAGCCGATGCATTTATCGTGATCCACGATCGGTAAGCGTCCCGGCTTTTTGAGCGCGCCGAACCCGCAGGCCATAGCGCACATGCCGCAGCTGTCCTGCCCGGGGCAGGCGGTCACGGCGGCGCGGCCTCTCAAAAGGCGCTCGGGGGAGGGCAGGCGGCGATCGGTTTTCAAAGCATTATCCATCAAAACTTGTAGAACGCCGCTTCGAACGGGTAGAGCGGGATCTCCGCGTAGCGCTCGCCGAGGCGGACCTTGTGCACCTTGATCTCCGTATGCTCGCGGTTATGCGTGCTGAACGCGCAGCGCAGCGTGACGGAGGCGTTCGTCGCCTCGTCCATCGGAACGTGATACCGCTCGAACGTCACGGGCGTGAAGTTGAATATGCACACGAGCCGGCTGTGCCCCTCGCGGCGGACGAACGCGATGACGGAACGGTCCGCGTCGTCCACGGAGAGCCAGCGGAAGCCCACGAAGCCGGTGTCCTCGCGGTGCAGGCAGGGGTTTTCAAGGTAAAAATGGTTCAGCGCACGGGTGAATTCGTGCATCGCGCGGTGCGCGGGGTAATCGAGCAGGAACCAGTCGAGCTCGCGGTGGAAATCCCACTCGATGAACTGGCCGAATTCATTGCCCATGAAGTTCAGCTTCTTGCCGGGCTCCGCGATCTGGTAGGCGAGCAGCAGGCGCAGCTGCTCGAACTGCTGCTCATAGCTGCCGCCCATGCGCCCGATCAGCGACTTCTTGCCGTGAACGACCTCGTCGTGAGAGAATGGGAGGATGTATTTCTCCGAATACGCGTAGGTCATCGGGAAGGTGAGGTTGCTGTGGTGATACTTGCGGTAGACCGGGTCCTTCTCGAAATAGGAAAGCGTGTCGTTCATAAAGCCCATGTTCCACTTGAAGTCGAAGCCGAGGCCGCCGTACGCGACCGGTTCGGTGATCTTCGGGAAAGCGGTGCTCTCCTCCGCGATGATGAGGGAGCCGGGGCATTCGCGGTGAACGGCGACGTTCAGCTTTTTGAGGAAGTCGATCGCCTCGAGGTTGTCGTGATTGCCGTAGATGTTCGGCCTCCACTCGCTGCGGCAGAAATCATGGTAGAGCATGCAGCTCACCGCGTCCACACGGAGACCGTCCGCATGGAATTCGCGCAGCCAGTAGACCGCGTTGGAGATCAGGAAGCTGCGGACCTCCGGGCGGCCGTAGTCGAACAGCAGCGTGCCCCACTGCGGCATCTCGGCGCGCAGGGGGTCGGCGGGCTCGAAGAGCGGCGTGCCGTCGAAGCGGCGGAGGCCGGGCTCGTCCTTCACGAAATGCGCGGGCACCCAGTCGAGGATGACGCCGATATTGCGGCTGTGCGCACGGTCGATCAGCTTCATCAGCTGCTCCGGCGTGCCGTAGCGGGCGGTGACCGCGTAATAGCCGAGGCACTGATAGCCCCAGCTGTCGTCGAGCGGGAACTCCGAAACGGGCAGCAGCTCGATATGCGTGTAGCCCATGTCCGCGCAGTAGTCCACAAGCTCCCATGCGAGGGCTTCAAAGTCCCTGCCGCTCTTCCAGGAGCCGGCGTGGACCTCGTAGATGTTCATCGGCTTGATGAACGGGTTCTCACGGGTCTTGCGCGCCATATAATCCCCGTCGGTCCAATCGAACGAGGGGACGCCCCAGATCACGCTCGCGGTGCCGGGCCGCATTTCGGCGCGGAAGGCGAAGGGATCGGCCTTGAGCACGGTGCTCCCGTCCGCACCGGTGATGCGGTATTTATAGCGCTGCCCGCGCCAGACGTCCTGCGCGAAGCACTCCCAGATGCCGGTCGTGCCCACCATGTGCAGCGGAGTCGCGCTTTCGTTCCAGCCGTTGAAATCGCCCACTACCGAGATCGCCTTCGCGTTCGGCGCGTAGACCGAGAAGCGCCAGCCCTCGCGCTCGCCCTCGCGGGCAAGATGCGCGCCGAGCAGACGGTACGCGCTGGAGTTTTCTCCGATGTTGAAAAGATAATTTGCGTTAGTATCCATCGCCGTGCATTCCTTTCGGCGTATTCTTATTTTCCGACGCAGAACCGCGAGAAGATGCGGTCCAGCAGTTCCTCCGAGAATTCGCGCCCGGTGATCCCGGCAAGCGCGGAGAGCGCGGATGCGACAAGCTCCGAAACGAGGTCGGTCGAGCTTTCGTCAAGCGCCTTTTCAAGCTCCGCCTTCGCAAGCTCCATCAGGGCGATATGCCTTTCATTCGTAACGATCGCGCCGCCCTCGCCGGCGCCGAGCAGTGCAGCGGCCTTTCGAGCGAGCTCGTCTATGCCGGATCGCGTTTTGCAGCTTATGACGGCCGTTTCCGCATCCGCACGGAGCGCAGTAAGCTCCTTTTCGGCGGCAAGCGCGGTTTCGGGAGCGAGGTCCTGCTTGTTTATCACGAAAATGACCAGCATGCCCGAAGTCTTTTTAACGAGCTCGCGGTCCCCGCACGAGAGCGGTTCGGAACCGTCGATAACGAGCAGAACGAGCTCCGCCGTCTCCGCCTGCTTCTCGGCGCGGCCGATGCCGATCGCTTCCACGGGATCGGCGCTTTCCCGTAGACCCGCCGTGTCCACAAGGCGGACGGGCAGCCCGCAGAGGCTCAGTTTTTCCTCAAGGATATCGCGCGTGGTGCCGGCGTATTCGGTCACGATCGCACGGTCCTCATTCAATAAAGCGTTGAGCAGACTGGATTTTCCCGCGTTCGGCCGGCCGATTATGACTAACTTCGCCCCGTCCCTCACTATTTTGTTCGTTTTGCCGTTTTCGATAAGGGAGCCAAGCTCCGACAAGGCGGGCAGGAGCGCGCCGGGGACGGATGAAAGCACCTCGTCCTCCATCTCCTCCGGGTAGTCCAGCGCGGCGCCGAGCTCCGACCCGAAGTCGAGCAGCTGTTCCTCTATGGCGCGGATCCTTGCGCTGAGGCCGCCGCGAAGCTGATCCATCGCGGCGCGGGCGGAGCGCTCCGTTTCCGAATTTATGAGGTCCATCACGGCGTCCGCCTGAACGAGATCCATCCGGCCGTTCAGGAAAGCCCTTTTCGTGAACTCGCCTGCGGGTGCGGGCTCGAGGCCCTTTGCAAGAAGAAGCCTCGAAACGGCAGTCACCACGGCGTAGGAGCCGTGAAGATCCAGCTCGAACATATCCTCGCCCGTGTACGAGTGCGGCGCGGGAAAGAACACAGCCATACATTCGTCGAGCACTTTCCCGCCGTCCGAAATGCGGCCGAAGCTCAGCAGCCTTTCGCTTATCCTGCCCGAAAAAACGCTTTCGAGCACGGGCCGGCAGAGGGGCCCGGTCGCCCGAATAACGGCAATCGCACCGCCCATCGGGGTGGACAGTGCGAAGACGGTGTTTGAAACGCTTATCAAGTTTTCCCCGACGGCACTCATGCGCCGCGGTACTGCCTGCTGTTCCTCCGCTTGGGGGAGATAACAACGCGGCGGTTGGGCTCTTCGCCCTCGCTCTGCGTGGTCACGTAGGGGTGCTTCTGCAGGGCGGAGTGGATGATCCTGCGCTCATAGGGGTTCATGGGCTCCAGCGCCTTGGGGCTGTTCGTGGCCTTGACCTGCTGAGCGATCCTCTTTGCGAGGCGGATCAGCGTTTCCTCGCGCTTTTCGCGGTAGTCCTCGGTGTTGATGGTGACGCGGGTGTAGCCCTCGGTCTTGCGGTTGCGGTTGATGACGAGGGAGGTGAGGTACTGGACGGCGTCCAGCGTTTCGCCGCGGTGGCCGATCAGAACGCCCATCTCGCTGCAGTCGATGCGCAGGCGGACGGCTTCTTCCTCCCTAGCGGCGAGGACCTTGCCCTCGATGTGCATCTTATCGATGAGGCCGGAAACGAACTGTGCAGCGGGCTCGTTTGCCGCCGCTTCTTCGGTGTAGACGATGGGCTCTTCCGCGGGCTGTTCCTCCGCGGGAACGGTCTCCTGCTCGCGGCGCTCGGGGCGGTCGTTCCTCGGGCGGCGTTCCCTGCGGGGCTCGCGGTGCGCGGCTTCCGACTGCTCGCCGTGGGCCTTTTCGGGGGCTTCCGCCTTTTCGGGGGCTTCCGCCTTTGCGGGCTCGGAAGCCTCCTGCGCGGGACGCTCCTCGCGGCGGTTCTCACGGCTTTCGCGGTTTTCGCGGCTTTCGCGGTTTTCGCGGCGGTCGCGATTCTCGCGGTTGTCACGGCGGTCGCGGTCATTGCGGCGCTCGCGCCTTTCATTGCGCTCGCGGCGCTCACGCTCGAGCTCTGCCGCGAAATCGGGAACGACGACCTCTTCCTGAGGCTTTTCGGTGAGGGTGACGATGGCGGGCTTTGCGCCGATGCCGAGGATGCCCTTGCTCTCACGCTGGACGATATCGATCGAGACCTCGTCTATCGAAAGACCGAGCTCGGTCAGGCCGCTGAATATCGCGGCGTCAACGGATTTGCCCGTTGCTTGTATTGAACGCATTATTTGCTCCTTTTCCCGCCCGGGAATGCCCGGGACGGTTCCTTTCAAATTCGAATAAGAGGAAAACTTGGGCCCTTCATGCGGGGAGCGGATAAGGACGGCCGCCCGCCGCGCGCGGAATGGGAGAGGCAGGAAGGGAAGGACCCGTGCTGCCGAAGAGCGTTATTTCTGAACGATCTCGGCAGGCTTTTCTTTTTTGTTCATCAGGTAGTTGATGAGCGTGCTCGAGCCGATCTGCAGGACGCTGGAAAGCACCCAGTAGAGGGCGAAAGCGGAGGTGCTGGTCATACAGAACACGATACTCATGATCGGGAACAGATACATCATGAAGTTCATATTCTGCTGCGCGGACGCCGCAGGGTTGGCCTTTTTCTGCTGCTTCTGGGAGAACCAGGCAAGCAGGAACTGGAACGCGGCCGCGAGGATCGGCAGGATGAACCAGCCGTTGTTGTAGCCCTTCTTGTAGACCTGCATCAGCTCGTCGTATTTCTGCTGCGAGGCCTCGTCCGAAAGCAGGAGCATCTGCTCGGTGCCGTATTCGCCCTTGGCGAGCCCGCTTTCGGTGAAGGTGCGCCAGATCTCCTCGCCGGAGACGAAGTTGCCGTCAAAATCGGTATAGCCGTCGTGCAAAATGACGAGATTGCCGATCTTGCTCGTGGTGGTATCCTGCTTTTTGAAGCAGGCAAAAAGGCTCTGATTGCTGCCGTAGGCCGCAACGGTCTTCGCGGGGGTGACGACCGGCGCAAGGCCGCTGTCGGGCTGCCAGATGTTGGTGATCCAGCCGAAGCGGAAGCTCTCGTAGGTCTGCTCGGCCCTGGTCTCGTTCACGATGGTCTCATAGGTGAGCTTGACGGTCTGTTCATAGCCCCAGAAGCGGAACGCGGCGAGGAAGCAGAAGAAAAGGGGCAGCGTCAGCAGCATGGGAAGACAGCCGGACAGGCACCCGATGCCGTTTTCGCGCATGAGCTTGTTCTGCTCCTGATTGAGCTTTTGAGGGTCGTTTGAGTATTTTTCTTTGAGCTTGTCGATCTGCGGCTGAATCTCCGCCTGCTTTTTCTGGGTCTTGCGGCTCTGGATATCCGGGAAGATCTGAACGAGCCTGAGCACCAGGGTAACGGCAAGAATGGTCAGGAAATAGCTGTTGCCGAACACGCCGTACAGCCAGCGCAGAACGTAGAAAAACCACTCTGTGAGAAAGAAATCGTGGATCATTTTTAACCTTTCAGGGGGCGGACGGCAATGCCGCGCGCCGGGCAGCCGCAGGAAGGCGGGAGAACTTTCAATACGGCAAAACCCCGAAAATCATGATTTTTTCGGGGGAACGGGGTCATAGCCCCCTTTGCAGAACGGATTGCAGCGCAGGATGCGCCAAACCGCGAGCGCCAGCCCCTTGAACGCGCCGTGCGTTTCGATCGCCTCGATCGCGTAGCTGGAGCAGGTGGGTGTGAAGCGGCAGCGGGCGCCGTGCCTCGGCGAGATATAGGTCTGATAGCCGCGTATCAGATACACAAAAACACGCCCGGCAAGCCCTTTCATTGCGCGTCCCCCTGCTCCCCGTGCGCCTGTTCGAGCAGATCGGCCTTTTTCAGCAGATACCGCATCGTGGAGCGGATGGAGGTGAAGCTCTCCTCAAGGATGGGGGGCTTTGCGATGAATATGAGCCTGGAGCCCTGCTTAACGGAGGGTATGAACGGCGTGACCGCCTCACGAAGCCTCCGTTTTGTACGGTTGCGGACAACGGCGTTGCCGATCTTTTTGCCGACGGACATACCGATGCGGACGTTGACGTCCGCGGCTTTTGCCTGCTTTGCGGCCGCGTAAATGAGGACCATACTCCTGCTGCCGACGGAACGGCCCGCGCGGTAGGTACGGCGGAATTCCTTGTTACGCTTTAATGAATAGCAACGCTTCACTGACTGCTTTTCTCCCGCTGACGCGGGGGCCATGAGTCGCACGGAGACCCGGCGCGATCCGCCGAGGGGCAGATCACGCACGGAACCGGACTGTTACGCAGACAGTTTCTTCCTGCCCTTGAGACGCCTGCGCGCAAGAACGTTGCGGCCGTTGGCGGTGCTCATGCGCTTGCGGAAGCCATGGACCTTTTTCCTCTGCCTGACCTTGGGCTGGAAAGTCATTTTCATAGTACAGTACCTCTTTCTTGAATATCACAGGGACGACCGCCCGCACGAAACGGGGAAAGCGTTTTCGCCGCGCTCCCGAAAGAGCGCCGCAGACGCACTGAAGCGCCGAGGGCGGCAATTCCCATAGTGTCACATTTAGCTATTATAACCGCAGAATGGGGAGCATGTCAAGCCCGAACGACGCTTATTTTTGGGGAAAAACCGCCAAAAGCAGGATTATATTCTTTACGCGGCGCGTATTCCCGGCCTGTCAGCGCCTTTTACGCAGTACGCAATCGACGGCGAACCTGTCCGCCGCGCAGAGCGCGAAGGAGCCGAGTTCCTCCGGGGAAACGAACCGCAGCTCGCTGTGCTCAAGGGGCGCCGGCTCGCCCTCGACGATCTCGGCCTCGATCGCGATAATATTCACGGAGACGTCCTCATAGGGGTATAAGCCGCCGCAGAGGCGCGAAAGCGGCTTCACCGTGCACCCGAGCTCCTCGCGGATCTCCCTCACGAGCGCTTGCTCCGCGTTTTCGCCGCGTTCAAGCTTGCCGCCGGGGAACTCCCACAGCCCGGCGCGGGCCTTGCCTGCGGGACGGCGGCAGATCAGCACCTTGCCGCCGCGCCAAATGACGCCCGCCGCCACCTGTATCGGCCCGGGCTTGCCCCTTCCGCCGCGGCGCATTCCGCGCAGCCACTCCTTGTGCTCCGGCGTGATGCGGCAGCTCTCGCAGGCCTTCTGTATGGTCTTGTTGTGCGTCCATTCATCGAGCCGCCCGTCGAGGCAAGGCAGCGCTCCTTCGGGATTTTTCGCGAGCGCTGTCGCAAAATACCAGGCGCGCATCATGTTGACGTAGTATTCGTCGCTGACGATCCGGCAGACCATGTCCGCGTACTCCGGCCTGAACCGGTCGCCGAGGCCGTAGGTCATCAGCATCAGCACCGCGAAACGGACGGTGTAGGTCTTATCGCTCGCTGCCCAGCGGCGGATATGCGGGAGCGCGTCCTCAAAGCGGCGCGGCATCAGCTTGAAGCGCAGCGTGTCACAGACGGCCCAGTTATCTATATAAGGAAGGAACGCGTCGATCCGCTCGATGAGCCGGTCAAAGTCCTTTTCCGGCTCGAGGAGCATCGCGTGCAGCAGGTTCTCCTCATGAAAACCGTGGGGCAGCGCCGAAAGGAAATCCTCCGCTTCCCCGGAGGCGGCAAGCTCCTTCGCGAGCTTTCTGAGCGCGGGCAGGCGCACGCCGAGCACCTTCTCCCGCGGGACGGTCGGGATGAGCTTTGCGGTGAAATCCGCGTAGTCCGGTTCGCTCATTTCGCGCAGGCGGGCGAGGACGCCCGCGTTATCGTTTTTTTTCATATCCGCTCCTCCCGCGGCCGGTTGGTATGCTTGCGGCGCGGGGCCCCAAACGGGGCAGCTCCATAGTAGCATAA
This sequence comes from Clostridia bacterium, assembly GCA_017525875.1. Classification (GTDB taxonomy): domain Bacteria; phylum Bacillota; class Clostridia; order Christensenellales; family CAG-138; genus PeH17. The sequence goes on from JAFXSG010000038.1 coordinate 54,434, forward strand.
GGCCTGTGCGGTGTCAATCCGCGGAGGCTGCGGAAAAGAATTTAATATATTATTTTGACGCCTTCCCGCCCGGCGCAAAAGCGGATTATCCTTTCTAATATATACAGCCGGGGAAGCCTTTTTCTGACATTTTTTTCACTAAAAATAATATATTATTAACCGCTTGAAAACCGGGATGGGCTGTGATATGTTATAGAAAACCGTGGTAATATAAGGAAAACCGCGTGACAGGAGTTCTATGCTGCCTTTTCTGGAGACGATAGACAACGGCGATCAGCGCAGCCTCTTCGAGCGGCTGTACTACGACTATAAGGACGACATGCTGAAGCTTGCCATGCTTGAGCTCGACGATGAGGAAGAGGCGGAGGACGCGGTCCACGACGCCTTTGTTTACATTGCCCGGAACTATATGGGCAGGCTCGAGTCCTGCCCGGAGGCCGACCGCCGCTATTACCTGCTGCTCACCGCGCGGCACAGGGCTATAAACCGGCGGGAGAAGCGCAGCAGGGAGCTCCCGATGGAAAGCGTGCCGGGGATCGGGACGAAGGCGGCGCTTTCGGACGGCGACTTTATCCGCCTGATCGAGCGGAACGAAAGCGACTCCCGCTTTGCCGCCATGCTGGACGCGCTGCCCGTTTTGTACAGGGACGTGCTCTTTCTCCGCTTTGCAAAGGGCCTTAAGGGGCGGGAGATAGCGGGCCTGCTCGGAATGAATCAAAGCACGGTATGGAAGCGGCTTGAAAGGGGCAAAAAGCTGCTTGCCGAAATGCTTAAAAAGGAGGAAACAGAATGAAAGGGACGGTTTTATCCGAAGGATCCCGCGCCGCGTTTACGGCCGCCGTGGGAAAGGAGCTTGAGCTCGCACTCGCCTCCTGTCCGGCGCCCGCCCCCTCAAAGGCGTTTGAGGCGCGGATGGAAGGCCTGATCGCCGACGAGAAGCGCCCCGTGCGCCGCCTCGTGAACTCCCGCGCAAAGCGCGTGGCAGCGGCGCTGATCGCCGCCGTGCTGCTGCTTTTGATGGTGGGCTTCACCTCGGAGAGGATCCGCTCGTCCGTCGCGGGCTTCTTCGTAGAGACCTTCGGGGATCACGTTGAGTACTTCGATCCCGCAATAACCAAAACAAGCATAGAGGAGGAATACGGCCTTGTGCCCGTACCGGAGGGGTTTGAGGAAAGCGTTGTATCGAAATCGGATTTGGGGATCAGAACCTGTTACTCCACTGCGGATGATGATACGATCTGGCTGTGGCAAACATGCAATAAATCGGGCATCTATAGTGTGGACAACGAACATGGGACGCAGATGGAAACCGTAATTGAAGGAAAGTCTGTTATGATCATACTTTCCGAAGACCATGCGCATGCCGCATGGATCGAAAACGGCTACTATTTCACCTTATCATATACATCCCCGATCAGTATCGATCAGTTCAAAGAATGGATCGCATCCGTCGATCCTAAATAGCAGACGGAAGCAGCGCCACTGCCTTGATGATGCAGTGGCGCCGATTTTTCTTCAGTAAGTTACGGTATCCGTAAGAGTTATTACATCAGCCGAACCGCCCGTGCCTGAAACAGTATAAGTAACTGTTGTACGGTAGGTTCCTGTCGAACTCAGACTTGTTGAGAAAGTATGGCTGTAGTTTACGGCATTTACGGCATCGGTCCAAACGTTATTAGGGCAGCCTATGTCAACGCGGCTCCAGAAGACAAGAAGGAATCTTTTTTCAACGTAGAGCTCGACCTCGATCCTTGTCGTTTTTCCTTTGATCCCGGTTACCAACAGGTCTGCCGACAATTGGCCGCTTGAGCTTACGCTGCAGTTGAGCGTTGCCTGATTAACATTGTTGTACATGATCGCCGCCGAAGCCTTTTTGATAGGGACGGCGATGCTCATTGCGAGCAGCAGGAGAGTGAGGGCGAGGGTGCAAAAGCGTTTTGCTTTGGGTTTCATTCGTTTGTCCTCCTTAATGGGTTATACGTATATTAAACGATGAAAACGCTCGCTTTGCAAGGGGAGAAAAAAGGGCATTTTCGGCTTTTTTTGCCGGATCCTGCCGTCGGGGCGGCCGATCGCGGAGCAGACGGCGGAGCGGGCGGAGAAAAATCCTTAACAGCAAACGTTGATACGCCTGTCCATAGGGGAGAGCTCCGCCGGTTCGACGGCGACGGCGCGATCACGGCCGCGGTCGGGAAGGAGGATCATCGGTC
>JAFXSG010000039.1 GCA_017525875.1 Clostridia bacterium
AGACTACCATGCGCGAGGACCGCGGCTGGTCGTCGCGATGCTGGGCGAGGATGGCAGCCTCTGCTTTGACGGTGAGCGCTTCCACAGCTTCGGCATCGTCCCCTGCGAAAAGCTCGTCGACACGATGGGCGCGGGCGACAGCTATATCGCCGGGTTCCTTTTCGGCCTTGTTGAAGGGCTACCGCTGGAGGACTGTATGGCAAAGGGCGCGGCAAACGCTACCGTGACGCTGGGCTATTTCGGCGGATGGTAAAGCCGCCGCACAGAGATGAACGGTTATTCCAATCCCTCCGTTGACGCCGGGCGTCTGCGCATGAGGACCTGCAGCCGGCAGCTTCGCCCGGCGGGCGCGTATTACGCCGCTCGCTTTTCGATCGGTAAGGATGATGAGATTTTGTGCCTGCGCCGTCTTTTCAGTCGAGGTGGGAATCCGCTGTTCCTTGAGGAACTGGTGCTGCCCGGACACGGCACCGAACGGAAGCGGGTGCCGCTGCCCGAACGCGGCTCGCTGTGGAGACTGCCTCTCCCCGGCGTTCATACAGCACGCCAGAGTCTTGAGCTTGTCGAGCTTGCGCGGCGTGATCTGCGCATCCTGCGGCTCAGGGAGGAGCGCGCCGCCCTGTGTCTCGAGCGGGAGTATCTTGATACCGAGGGACGTGTGATCGCGCTGCAGCGCGTTCTGATTCCCGAGGGCGGTGAAGAAGAGCTGATCGTCGAGCGCTGAAAGGAGCAAACATGGGAAGCTTTAGCGGCAACTTTTATTCCGAAGAGCTGAAAACCACCACGCGGATCAATCTGATCCTGCCGGATGCGTCCAACGACGTCACGCCGCTGCTCGGTGGGACGCCGAAGCTGCTCTTTCTGCTGCACGGCCTCGGAGGCAACTGCGACGAGTGGCTGCGCTTTTCAAAAATCGAATACTACGCGAAAAAATTCAATCTGATTGTCGTCATGCCCGAGGCACAGCGCAGCTTTTACTGCGACTATCCCACTGCCCCGCGTTATTTCCACTATGTTGCCGACGAGCTGCCGCAGCTGTGCGAGCAATGGTTCGCGCTCAGGCGGCCGCGCGAGGACTGCATGATCGCGGGCGAGAGCATGGGCGGTTACGGCGCGCTCAAGATCGGTCTGCGCAGACCGGAGCGCTTCGGCACGATCGCCGCTCTTTCGGGCGTGCTGGACTTCCGCCGTTTTGTCGACGAGGCGCGCGCAGGGATGCTGCCGGAGATCGAGCCGGGCGAGTTTGACGCGCTCTACCCGACGGGCGAGCTGCCCGAGGAGGACGATCCGATCGCGCTGGTGCGGCGCGCCGCCGCACAGGCTGACCGGCCGCGGTTGATTCAGCTCTGCGGCACGGAGGACTTCCTTTACGAGCATAACCGGCGCTTCCGTCTCGCGGCGGAGGAGGCCGGATACGGACACTGCTATGGCGAGGGACCCGGCGAGCATGCCTGGCCATACTGGGACCGGGCTATTCAGACCGCACTCCGTTTCTTCCTCGGACTGGAGACGGACGGAGAATTCTATTAAGGAGTCGTACTATGAGTTTTGAAGCGAAAAAATGGCAGGAGACAGAGGGTCCTTGCCTTCGCAATTTTGATGAAAAGGAAGCGATTGAGAG